>NZ_JAFCGW010000001.1:0-1065825 GCF_018604485.1 Sphingobium sp. BHU LFT2 | reverse complement strand
GCGCGCGGGGAAAATTTGTTCGACGAGGATGTCGTCACCCGCAATGCCGGCGGATCCATCGACCTGGGCACACCCAGGACGCTCTGGATCGGCGTCACCGTGCGCGGTTGAGCCGATTCCCGCCGCGCAGTTCCTCGCCTTCGCCTGGTTGCTGCTGGCGAACCTGATGGCCTTCATGCTGTTCGGGTTCGACAAGCGCCGGGCCGTGCGGGGGATGGCGCGAATCCGCGAGCGGACCTTGCTGCTCTGGGCGCTTGCAGGCGGGGTACCGGGTGCATTTGCCGCCCGCCACCTATTTCGTCACAAGACGCGCAAACAGCCTTTCACCCGGTGGCTATGGCTGATCGCCGCGGCGCAGGGGCTGGTCCTCGCCGGATGGGCGATGATCTGATTTTTCATTTGTCGGGGGAGAAATGGTGCTGCCGGCGAGGATTGAACTCGCGACCTCAGCCTTACCAAGGATGCGCTCTACCACTGAGCTACGGCAGCACTCTATTTCGTCTCCGTCGCGCCGTGCGCTTCGGAGGTCGCGCCTATGGCCGCCCCATTGCCTCCTGTCAAGGCGGGTTGCGGCAGATAATGCATTTTGCTTATGCGCTTCGTCATGAGCGAGACCCAGGACGAAAAGAAAGCAAGGCTGGCGCAGGCGCTGCGCGACAATTTGCGGCGGCGCAAGGCCCAGAGCCGCGATGTGGCGCGGGAAGGGGCTGAGCCCACCCCCGCGCCGGAATCGTCCAAGGACTGATTCGGATTAGAGCGGCGCGCAGGCCGACTGGAGCCAGGCCAGCGCCTCGCCGTCGAGCTGCGGGCCGACCACGGCCAGCACCTGCGCATGATAGGCGTCGACCCAGGCGCGCTCGCCCGCATCCAGCAGATCGGTGGCGATGGCGTTGCGGTCGATCGGTGCGAAGGTCAGGGTCTCGAAACCCAGCATCGGCTTTTCGCCGCCGGCGATCGCCCGTTCCTCGACCAGCACCAGATTCTCGATCCGGATGCCATATTCGCCGGTCTTGTAATAGCCCGGCTCGTTCGAGAGGATCATGCCCGCCACCAGCGGCTCGTCGCCGCCGCCGAAGGTCGCGATCCGTTGCGGCCCTTCATGCACCGACAGGAAGCTGCCGACGCCATGGCCGGTGCCATGGGCATAATCCAGCCCCTGTGCCCACAGATATTGGCGTGCCAGCACGTCGAGCTGGCCGCCGCGCGTGCCGACCGGGAAGACGGCGCGGGCCAGCGCGATATGGCCCTTCAGCACCAGGGTGAAGCGCTGCTTCATCTCTTCGCTAGGGCTGCCGATGGCGATGGTGCGGGTGACGTCGGTGGTGCCGTCGCGATACTGGCCGCCCGAATCGACCAGGTAGAAGCTGCCGGTCTCGATCGGGCGGTTGGTCTTTTCCTCGACGCGATAATGCACGACCGCGCCATTGGGGCCGGCGCCGCTGATCGTGTCGAAGGACAGATCCTCCAGCAGGCCGGTCTCCTTGCGGAACGCCTCCAGCCGGTCCGAGGCGGAGAGTTCGGTCAGGCCGCCCTTGGGCGCTTCCACCGCGATCCAGTGGAGGAAGCGGCTCAATGCGGCGCCGTCGCGTTCCTGCGCCGCCTTGTGGCCGGCAATTTCGGTGTCGTTCTTGATCGCCTTGGGCAGCACGGCGGGGTCGCGCAGGCTGAGTATCTGGGCGCCGCCGGCGTCGAGCGCCTCGAAGATGGCGGCAACGGCCCGCTCGGGGTCGGCGACGACGGTCTTGCCCTTGAGGTCGGCGAGCGCATCGGCAAAGGCGGCGCGGTCATGGATGCGCACGGCATTTCCCAGATGCTTGGCGACCGCCTCGTCCATCTTTTCCGGCGCGACATAGAGGTCGGCGGTGGCATCGGCATGGACGATGGCATAGGCCAGCGCGACCGGGGTGCGCTCGACATCCTTGCCGCGGATGTTGAAGGCCCAGGCGATCGAATCGAGCGCGGAGAGGACGGCGGCGTCCGCCTTCTTCGACACCAGCCAGTCGGCGATGTCGGCGCGCTTCTCGGCTGCATTCTTGCCGGCATAGCGATCCTCATGGACCACCAGCTTGGCGTCGCTGGGCGCCGGGCGATCGGGCCAGACGGCGTCGACCGGATTGGTGTCGACCGCCACCAGCTCCGCGCCCTTCTGGGCCAACGCTTCGGTGGCCTGCTTCACCCAGGCGCGGGTGTGCAGCCAGGAATCATAGCCGATGCGCGCGCCTTCGATCGCATGGTCCTTCAACCAGGCGGCGATCGAGGTCTGCGGCACGCTTTCATATTGCCAATGGGCGCCATCCACCTGCTCGCGCACCTGCAGCGTGTAGCGGCCGTCGACGAAGATCGCGGCCTCCTCCGGCAGGACCACGGCGCTGCCGGCCGAACCCTGGAAACCGGTCAGCCAGGCGAGCCGCTGGGCATAGGCGCCGACATATTCGCTCATATGCTCGTCGGTCAGGGGGACCACGAAACCATCGAGCTTCTGGCGTACCAGCTGGGCGCGCAGGGCCTTCAGGCGATCTTCATAACTGGACATCGAACTTCCCTTGGATCATTCCGGCCTCTTGCGTTGGCCATAATGCCGACAACATAGAGGGGCCGGCGCGCTTATTCCAGCGCAGCCCCCGTCTGGACCATGGATAGTTAATGACCGATCAAATGCAGCCGCCCCTGTCCCCGCCGATCGCCGAACGCCGCCCGCACAGTTTCGCGCATCATGGCATCACGGTGGACGATCCTTACGCATGGCTGCGCGACCCCGGCTATCCCGACGTCAAGGACAAGGATGTGCTGGCCTATCTGGAGGCCGAAAACGCCTGGTTCGAGGGCGCGATGGCGCCGCACAAGCCCCTGCTCGACACGCTGTTCCACGAGATGAAGGGGCGCATCAAGGAAGATGACCAGTCGGTTCCGCAGAAGGATGGCGACTATATCTACTGGCGTGCGTTCGAGACCGGCGCGCAATATCGCAAATGGTATCGCAAGCCCGCAGCAGGCGGTGACGACCAGCTGATCCTGGACGAACCGGCGCTGGCGCAGGGCCATGATTATTTTCGTCTGGGCGCCATGTCGGTCAGCCCCGACGGCCGCTATCTGGCCTATGCCATCGACACCAATGGCTCCGAACGGTTCGAGGCGCGGATCAAGGATCTGTTTTCGGGCGAAATCCTGCCCGAGGTGATCCCCGACACATTGTCGTCGCTGGTGTGGACCAGCGATTCAAAGGGGCTGCTCTATGGCCTCGCCAATGAAAATTGGCGGACCGACAATGCGCGGCTGCACTGGCTGGGTCAGGATGTGGCGAGCGACGTCGAGCTGTTCCATGAGGATGACGAGGGTTTCCGCGTCTCGATCGGCCTCACATCCTCGGAAAAATGGATCGTCATCGCGACCGGCGACCATGTGACCAGCGAAGCCTGGCTGGTGCCCGCCGACAATCCGACCGCAACGCCGCTGCTCGTCGCCGCGCGCCAGGCCGGCCGCGAATATGATGTCGATGAGCATGAGGGCACGCTCTATATCAAGACCAACGACACCCATCCCAATTTCCGGCTGGTGAAGGCGTCGCTCGACGCGCCCGACCAGTGGGATGAGGTGATCGGCGCCGACGCGCATTTCTACCTGACCGATTTCACCCTGTTCAAGACCTTCTACGTCACCGAAGGGCGGCAGGACGGGCTCGACCAGATCGAGCTGCGCGATTATGCGACCCATGCGGCAAAGCGCATTCCATTCCCGGAAGCCAGCTATTCGGCGAGTCTCGACGACAATCCCGAATATGAGGTGACGAAGCTGCGCATCGGTTATGAATCGATGGTCACGCCCGACACCATCTATGATTATCATCTGGCAACGGGTGAGCTGGAGGTGTTGAAGGTCCAGGAAATTCCCTCGGGCTATGACGCCAGCCGTTATGCCACCGAGCGGCTGATGATCCCGGCGCGCGACGGCACGCAGATTCCGGTGTCGATCGTCTATCCCGCGGATTTCCCCCGCGACGGCAGCGCGCCGCTGCACCTCTATGGCTATGGCGCCTATGGCCTGGCGATGGAGCCGGGTTTCTCGACCAGCCGCCTGTCGCTGCTGGATCGCGGCTTTGCCTTTGCCATCGCCCATATTCGCGGCGGCGACGATATGGGCCAGCAATGGTATCTGGACGGCAAGCTCGACAAGCGCACCAACACCTTCACCGATTTCGTCGATGTTGCGAAGGGGCTGATCGATCTTGGCTATTCTGCCAGGGGCAGGATCAGCATTTCGGGCGGATCGGCCGGCGGCGAGCTGATGGGCGCGGTCATCAACTCCGACCCCGACCTGTGGGGCGCGGTGGTGGCGCATGTGCCGTTCGTCGATGTGCTCAACACCATGCTGGACGAAACGCTGCCACTGACGCCGGGCGAATGGCCCGAATGGGGCAATCCGATCGAGGATGAGGCCGCATTCCGCACCATCCAGTCCTATGACCCTTACACCCATGTCACCGCGCAACATTATCCGCCGCTGATGGTGACTGCCGGGCTGAACGATCCGCGCGTCACCTATTGGGAGCCGGCCAAATGGGTGGCAAAGCTGCGCGCCACCAAGACCGACAAGAATATCCTGCTGCTCAAGACCAATATGGGCGCGGGCCATGGTGGCAAGTCGGGCCGGTTCGAGAGCCTGCACGAGACCGCCGAGGAATTTGCGTTCATCCTGTGGCAGCTGGGAGTGGAAGGCTGATGGCGTCGAGCTTCACCAAGCAGTTCACCGCGCGGCCCGAGCATATCGATGTGCTGGGCCATGTGAACAATGCGGTGTGGGTGCAGTGGATGGAGCAATTGTCGGTCGAACATTGGATGACCGATGCCGACCCGGCCCATGTCGACGCCTATATCTGGGTCGTGACCCGGCATGAGGTCGATTATCGCGGCAACGTGACCGAGGGCGATGTCGTATCGGGCCGCACCTGGATACCGGAAGGGCCGCGCGGCGCGCGGTTCGACCGGCTGATCGAGTTCACCGGACCGGACGGCAAGGTGAAGGTGTCGGCGAAATCCACCTGGGCGATGATCGACAAGGAAAGCGGCCGGCTGATGCGGGTGCCGGCCGAGGTAGCCGCCAACTTCATCGAGGGCTGAGCCGGCCCAGCTTCAGCGGGCGCTGACGGCCTGGGAGAGGGCGCGTGCCGCCTGCACATAGGCCGGTCCGCCGCACACGGTCCAGGCCTGGGGCAGGCTGATGCGCGCTATGTCGCGCAGCACGGGATGGTGCAGCATTTCGGTGCCCTGGTCGGTGATCCGGTCGGTGGCGCTCTCGACGATCAGATAGTCGGGCCGGGCGGCGACCATCTCCTCCAGGCTGACCTGCGCGATCGCCGGCTTGCCAAGGTCGGCGGCCAGGTTGCGCAGCCCCGCCCGCGTCATCAGGTCGTCGACCAGCGTGCCGGTGCCGGTCATGTAGCCGCGCCGCTGATAATAGGCCGCGATCTTCTGTTTGGGGGCGCGGGGCAGGGCGGCCAGATCCCGGTCCATCCGCGCGATCATTGCTTCGCCCCGGTCGGTATGGCCAATGGCCTGCGCCACGGTGCGGATCGACGCGACGATATCGGCATAGCTGTCCGCGCTTTTGAGGTCGACGGCGGGATAATGCTGGGCCTTGAGGATCGCGATCGCCGGATTGCGCCGCGCCGGCATGCCGATCACCAGATCGGGATTGGTTGCCAAAATCTGCTCGGCCGATCCATCGAGGATGGGCAGGCCCTTCGTTACGGCAGCCACCGCCGACATCTGCCGATCGCCGGCATTATGGGTCAGCCCGGCAATCTGGTCGCGATCGGCCAGCGCGACCAGCAACTGGTCGGCGCACAGGTTGAGCGACACGATCCGTTGCGGACGTTTGCTTGCATTGGCAGGCTGGCGAGCGGTAGCCGCCCATAATGTAGCGCCGCCGATCAGGGCGATCATCAGGGCGATCATTCCCTTGCCGGGGCCGATGGACGCAAATATCCGCATGGCCACCTCCCTTAGCCGGCGCGCTCCGCCAGGCAAGGAAGATTGACGCTCCAGTCGGGCTCGCCTATCGCCCGGACTGCGACAGGTTCCCCGGCAACGGGGATGAAAAGGGAATGGGGTTCAAGACCCCGGCTGCCCCTGCAACTGTGAGCGGCGAGCCTTTGTGCCACATGCCATTGGGACCACAAGGTTCTGAGAAGGCGGCATGAATCAGCGATGACCCGCGAGCCAGGAGACCTGCCCGTCGCGGTCGTCCTTCGCGCGGACAGGGTGTGCCGAGCGGACGGGGGTGAACCCGCGTGGCGACAGGTGGACCGCAAATTGCGGGGACCATGTCGCGCCCGGCCGGGCACCGATATCGTCCCTGGGATGCGGTCCCTCGTCCGGGGGCCTGCATGTTCAAATATCTGACTTTCTGTTCTTTCCTTCTCTCTACCACCGCCTTCGCCGAAGAGGCGCAGCAGGCGCCGCCGCCCGATGCGGCCGCCGATGCCGGGGCATCCTCGATCCTCGTCACCGCTACCCGCATCGCCACGCCGGCCGATCAAGTGTCGTCTTCCGTCACCGTGCTCGACAAGGCGGCGATCGACCGGGCGCAGGATCTGGGCGTCACCGAATTGCTGCTGCGCACGCCCGGCGTCAGCATGTCGCGCAACGGCGGCTATGGCACGGCGACATCGCTGCGCATCCGCGGCGCGGAATCCGACCAGACCGTGGTTGTGATCGACGGGGTGAAGCTCAACGATCCCTCCTCGGCCGGCGGCGGCTATAATTTCGCCAATCTGCTGGTCGGCGACGCCTCGCGGATCGAAGTGCTGCGCGGCCCCCAGTCGACCCTGTGGGGCAGCCAGGCGATCGGCGGCGTCGTTAATATCGTGACCGCCATGCCCGAAAAGGCGCTGGAGGGGAGTTTCGACATCGAAGCGGGATCGCGCGACACGGTCAGCGCCCGCGCGGCGCTGGGCGGCAAGACCGGCCCGGTCAGCTGGCGGATCGGCGGCCAGAGCTTCACCACCGACGGTATTTCCGCGATCAGCCCGGCCTTTGGCGGCAAGGAGAAGGACGGCTATACCAACCGCAGCGTCACCGGCCGGGTAGAGGTTGCGCTGGCGGACGGGATCAGCGCCGATCTGCGCGGCTATTATTCCGATGGTAAGGTCGATTTCGACGCCACCAGCGCGGACAGCCCCGCCTATGGCACCAATCGCGAATTTGTCGGCTATGCCGGCCTTAACGTCGCACTGCTCGACGGCCGCTTCCGCAACCGTTTCGGCTATGGCTATACCGACACCGATCGCGACAATTACGACCCGCGCAACCCGCGCAAGCAGACGTTCGACGCGGCGGGGCGCAACCAGCGGCTGGAATATCAGGGTAGCTTCGCGATCGCCGACGGCTGGACCGCGCTGTTCGGGGTGGAGAATGAGAATAGCCGCTTCCGCAGCGTGTCGCCTTCGGCGTCGCTTTCGGTGCCGATTCCCGACCCGGCCCGCGGCAAGGCGGAGATCACCAGCGTCTATGGCCAGCTCAATGCCCAGCCGATTACGGGCCTGACCCTGACCGGCGGGCTGCGCTACGACGATCATAACCGCTATGGCGGCCGGACCCTCTTTTCCGCCGGTGGCGTCTGGGCGCTGCCGACCGGGACGGTGCTGCGCGCCAGCTATGGCGAGGGGTTCAAGGCGCCGACCCTCTATCAGCTCTTTTCCGAATATGGGAATCAGGCGCTCGATCCCGAACGCGCCCATGGCTGGGAAGCGGGCGCGGAGCAGCGTTTCTTTGGCGAGAAACTGCGACTGGGTGCGACCTGGTTTGATCGGACCACGACCGACCAGATCATCTATAATAGCTGTTCCTCCAGTTCGACCGATCCGCTCTGCTTCACGCCCGGCACCACCACCCGCCGTTATGGCTATTATCTCAATGTCGCGCGCGCCAAGGCGCATGGGATAGAGGCGCAGGTGGCGGTCGAGCCGGTCAAGGGGCTGACCATTGACGGCAATTATAGCTGGACCGTGGCGGAGGATCGTTCGGAGGACACTGCGAACGAAGGCAATTGGCTGCCGCGCCGGCCGCGCAACAGCGCCAATGGTTCGATCAGCTATGCCTGGCCCTTCGGCCTCACCACCGGCGCGGCGCTGCGCTGGTCCGGCCACAGCTATGACAATGCGGCCAACACCACCCGGCTGGACGATTATACATTGGTCGACTTGCGCGCCGAATATGCGTTCACCCCGGCGTTGCGCCTGTTCACCCGCGTCGAGAATCTCTTCGACGAGAACTACATGACGGCCTATCGCTATGGCACGCTCGGCCGCAGCATCTATGCCGGCTTCCGGGGGCGCTTCTGATGCTGCGCCCCGTCGAACCCGGCCCCGCCATCGTCGCCTGCAGCACCTGCCGCCATTCGGCCGAAGCACGGGAGGACGGGGAGGGCGTGCGCGGCGGGGCACGGCTGGCGCAGGCACTGCGCAGCGTGCAGGCCTCCGACCCGCGCTATGCCACCGTCGCGGTGCAGGACATGCCCTGCCTGTTCGCCTGCCAGGATCATTGCACCGTCCATCTGCGCGCACCGGGCAAGGTCGGCTATGTAATGGGGCGGTTCACCCCGGATGCCGATGCGGCGCGCGCGATCCTCGATTACGCCATTGCCTATGCCGCCAGCGAGCATGGCCGCGTCGCCTTTCGCGAATGGCCCGAAGGCGTGAAGGGCCATTTCATCACCCGTACCCCGCCGGAAGGATTTGTCGTCGAATGAGCTTCGCCTCGATCACCGATTTCGAAAATGCCCTGGCCAACCTGCCGCCGGCCGAGGAACTGGCGAGCGCGGCAGCACGCGCGCGGCAGGCCGAACTGACCAAGCCATTGGGGGCGCTCGGCCGGCTGGAGGATGTTGCGATCTTCATGGCGAGTTGGCAGGGGCGCGCGGTGCCGCGCCTGAAGCGGGCGCGGGCCGCGATCTTTGCCGGCAATCATGGCTTCATCGTCCATGGCGTCAGCGCCTATCCGGCCGCCGTGACCGCGCAGATGGTCGCCAATTTCGCCGCCGGCGGCGCGGCGATCAATGCGCTGGCCGGTGTCGCCGGGCTGGAACTGGCGGTGCGATCGATCGATCTGGACCGGCCGACGGCGGACTTCACCATTGCCCCCGCCATGACAGAGGAGGAGTGCCTGACCGCGCTGTCGATCGGCGCGGCGGCGGCCGAAGAGGATCTGGACCTGCTGGTCGTGGGCGAGATGGGGATCGGCAATTCGACCGCCGCCGCAGCCCTGAGCGCGCGCAGCTTTGGCGGCGCGGTGCGTGACTGGGTTGGTCCCGGCACGGGCGTCGATGGCGAGGGGATTACGCGCAAGATCGCGACGATCGATCGCGCGCTCGCCTTCCATGCCGATGCGCCGGACAGCGCCTTCGAAACGCTGCGCCGGCTGGGCGGACGCGAACTGGCGGCGATTGCCGGCGCGGTGCTGCGCGCGCGCCAGCTGGGCGTGCCGGTGCTGCTCGACGGCTTCATCAGTTGCGCCGCGATCGCGCCGCTGGTGGCGCAGGTGCCGGCCTTTGCCGACCATTGCCTGGCAGGCCATTGCTCGGCCGAACCGGGCCATGGCCTGCTGCTGGAGCGGATGGGCCTTGAACCGCTGCTGCGCCTCGACATGCGGCTGGGGGAAGGGAGCGGCGCGGCGGTGGCGGCCAATATCGTCCGTGCAGCCGTAGCCGCGCATAGCGGCATGGCGACCTTTGCCGAGGCGGCGGTGTCGACCGCGACATGATGGGCATGCCGCTCCATCTGCTGCGGCATGGCGCGCCCGAGACGCCCGGCCTGTTGCTGGGGCGGACCGACAGCGTGCCGACGCGCGCAGGCATCGATGCCTGCTTGGCGCAGGCGGAGGGGCTGGAGATCGAGATGATCGTGACGTCCGACCTGCAGCGCGCCCGGCAGGCGGCGACGGCGATTGGCGAGCGCGCCGGCTTGCCGGTATGGGTTGATCCGCGCTGGCGGGAACTGGATTTCGGCATCTGGGATGGTCTGGCCCCGGCCGATGTCGATCCCGAGGCGCTTGCCCGTTTCTGGCAGGATCCCGATGGCTTCGCGCCGCCGGGCAGCGAAGGCTGGACGGCATTGCTGGGGCGGATCGCCGATGCGGTCGAGGATCTGCCGCGCGTCCCCACATTGGTCCTGACCCATGGCGGGGCGATGCGCGCGGCGCTGGCCCATCTGTGCGGGTTCAGCGTGCAGCAGAGCTGGAGCTTCGGCCTGCCCTATGCCGCCTTGCTGTCGCTGGAACGCTGGACCGGCGAACCGCCGCTCGCCCGCATCACGGGCCTGCGCCCATGAAGGGGCTGGTCCTTGCCATCCAGTTTCTGACCCGCCTGCCGATGCCGAAGGTGACAGCGAACGAGACAGACTTCGCACGGTCGATCCGATGGTTTCCGGCGGTCGGCGCGATTGTCGGTCTATCTGTCATGTTCGCTGTCAATCTTGGCGTTCGCATCGATCCCTGGATCGGGGCGCTGGCCGGGCTGCTCTGCTGGGTCGGCGTGACCGGGGCGCTGCATCTCGACGGGCTGGGCGACATCGCCGACGCCTGCGGCGCGGTGCATAAGGGGCGGGACCGGCTGCTGGCGGTGCTGGCCGACCCGCATGTCGGCAGTTTCGGTGTGGTGGCGATCGGCCTGCAACTGATCGCCAAGCTGCTGTTGCTCCATGCGCTGGTCGAGCGGGGCATGATGCTGCCGCTGCTGCTCATTCCCTTTGCCGCGCGGATCGGGCCGCTGCTGTGGGCGCGCATGCTGCCGCCCCTGCACGCCGGGCTGGGCGCGCGCTTTGCCGATGCCGTCAAATCCATCCACATCGCCCTGTGGATAAGTCTGTTGATAATCGCCGCCTGGTGGTTACCGGCCCTGCTCATGGCGCCGCTGCTGATGCTACTTTGGGGGCTTTGGCTGAAGCGCAGGCTGGGCGGCATTTCCGGCGATGGCCATGGCGCGGGCATTGAACTGGTTGAAAGCGGACTGCTTTTCGTCGCCCTGATTGCCGGTGGCACGGCATGACGACGCGCTGGACATGGCATGGCGGCGGTGTCGCGGCGGCGAGCGCGCATTTCGGTGGCGCGCCCGAAAGCTGGCTGGACTTATCCACAGGCATCAATCCCCATGCCTGGCCCGGCGCTGACGAGCAGGCGATCGACTGGCGCGCCTTGCCCGACGAGCAGGGACTGCGCGCGCTCGAACAGGCGGCGGCCGATCATTTCGGCGTCGCGGCCGATCATGTCTGCGCGCTGCCGGGGACGGAGATTGGCCTGCGCCTCGTTGGCACATTGCTCGACGGTTCGGTCCGCCATGCCAGCCCGGCCTATCGCACCCATGGCGTGATGGTGCCCGGCGCCGCGCCGGTCGATCTCGACCGTCTGGACCATGCGGACGGGCAGACGCTGATCCTCGCCAATCCCAATAATCCCGACGGGCGCATCCATGGCGTGGCCGCCCTGCTCGACCGGCGCGGGCCGGACGGCTGGTTGGTGGTGGATGAGGCCTTTGCCGATTGTCACCCGGATATCAGCCTGACGCCCTTCGTGGCCGACGATCGTCGCCTCATGCTGTTGCGATCCTTCGGCAAGTTTTTCGGTCTGGCCGGCCTGCGGCTCGGCTTTCTGGTGGCGCCGCGTGCGATCATCGCGCGGGTGCGGGACAGGCTGGGTGCCTGGCCGGTGTCGGCTGCCGCCATTGCCATTGGCACGGCCGCCTATCGCGATAGAGCTTGGATAGAAGCGATGCGCGATCAGCTGCAGCGGGAGGCGCAGGCGCTCGACGCGCTGCTGCTGGGCCACGGTTATCAACCGATCGGCCAAAGCCCGCTCTTCCGCCTGATCGAAACGCCCCATGCCATGGCGCTGTTCGAGCAACTGACCGGGCAGGCGATCCTGACCCGGCCCTTCGATAGCCAGCCGAACTGGCTGCGCATCGGCCTGCCGACCGACGCGATGGGGTTGGCCCGACTGGAACGGGCGCTGCGCCATGGCTGATCCGGTTGCGTTGCTGGCGCTCGCGCTGGATGCGCTGGTCGGCTGGCCGGCGGCGCTCTATCGCCGGGTCGGCCATCCGGTCGGCGGATTTGCGCGGCTCATCGATCATTGTGCTGCGTGCTGGAATGATCCGGCGCATAGCGCTTGCGCCCGGAGAATGGGCGGAATGGCGACGGTGTTGCTGTTGCTGTTGGTAGCGGGCGGTGGCGGATGGCTGGTGCAGTATCTGCTCCGTCTCTGGTTGCCGCAGCCGTGGAGCTGGCTGCTGATCGGCCTGCTGGCCTATCCGGCGCTGGCGCTGCGCAGCCTCTATAGCCATGTCCACGCGGTCCATCACGCGCTGGCGGCCGATGATCTGTCGGCGGCACGGGAGGCGGTCGGCATGATCGTCGGCCGCGATACGCAATCGCTTGATGAAAGCGGCGTCACCCGCGCCGCGATCGAGAGTCTGGCGGAAAGCTTCTGCGACGGTGTCGTCGCGCCCTTCTTCTGGCTGCTGTTGCTGGGCCTGCCGGGTGTCTGGGCCTATAAGGCGGTGAATACCGCCGACAGCATGATCGGCCATCGCGAAGCCCCCTGGGGGCCGTTCGGCTGGGCGGCGGCGCGCACCGATGACCTCATGAACCTGATCCCGGCGCGGTTGGCCGGTTGCCTGCTCTGTCTGGCCGGGGGGGGGGGCTGGCGGGTGATGTGGCGCGACGCGCGCAACCATGCCTCGCCCAATGCCGGCTGGCCCGAAGCGGCGATAGCGGGCGCGCTCGACCTGCGGCTGGCCGGGCCGATCCGCTATGATGGCGTGCGCCATGACAAGCCCTGGATCGGCAGCGGGCGGATCGAGGCCGATCCGCTCGACCTGCGCTGGGCGCTCGCCATCTATGTTCAGGCCTGCCTGCTGCTCTGGCTGGTGGCCGGGCTGCAGGCGCTATTTGCGGGAGACATGATATGACAAGCAGCCTGCTGGTGCTGGGCGGCGCGCGATCGGGCAAGAGCCGCCATGCCCAGGCAGCGGCGGAAGCGCTGCCCGGCGCGCACGTCTTCATCACCACGGCCGAGATTTGGGACGCGGAAATGGCCGACCGGATCGCCCGACACCGGGCCGATCGCGGGCCGGAATGGGAAACGGTGGAGGCGCCGATCGAGCTGCCGGGCGCGATCGCGGCGGCGCGGGGCAAGACGGTGCTGGTCGATTGCCTGACCTTGTGGGCCAGCAACCTGCTGCTGGCAGAACGGGATGGCGAGGCGGCGGCCGACGCGCTCTGTGCCGCGATCCTGGCCCATGACGGGGCGATCATCCTGGTCGCCAATGAAGTGGGGCTGGGCATCGTGCCCGACAATGCGCTGGCGCGGCGCTTTCGCGATCTGGCCGGCACCTTGAACCAGCGGGTCGCGGCGGTGGCGGATCGGGTCGTTTTCGTCGCGGCGGGCCTGCCGCTCGCGCTCAAGGGGTGAAGGGGCGGCGGACCGCCCCCTCGCTCGATTAGTCGCGCAGCAGTTCGTTGATGCCGGTCTTCGACCGGGTCTGGGCGTCGACGCGCTTGACGATCACGGCGCAATAGAGGCTGGGGCCGGGCGTGCCGTCGGGCAGCGGCTTGCCGGGCAGCGAGCCGGGGACGACGACCGAGTAGGGCGGCACTTCGCCCATGAACACTTCGCCGGTGGCGCGGTCGATGATCTTGGTCGACTGGCCGATGAATACGCCCATCGACAGCACCGAGCCCTTGCCGATGCGCACGCCCTCGACCACTTCCGAACGGGCGCCGATGAAGCAGTCATCCTCGATGATGACCGGGTCGGCTTGCAGCGGTTCGAGCACGCCGCCAATGCCGACGCCGCCCGACAGATGGACATTCTTGCCGATCTGGGCGCAGCTGCCGACCGTCACCCAGGTGTCGACCATCGTGCCTTCATCGACGAAGGCGCCGATATTGACGAAGCTGGGCATCAGGATGACATTCTTGGCGATGTGCGATCCGGCGCGGGCGAAGCTGCCCGGCACGGCGCGGAATCCGGCGGCGCGGAAGGCGGCCTCGTCCCAGCCGGCGAACTTGCTGGGCACCTTGTCCCACCAGTGGCCGGCGCCCGGACCATTGTCGATCATGACATTGTCGTTGAGGCGGAAGGAGAGCAGCACGGCCTTCTTTGCCCACTGATTGACCTGCCAGCCGGCTTCGGTCGGTTCGGCGACGCGCAGTTCGCCCTTGTCGAGCAGGGCCAGCGCCTTGTCGACCGCCTGGCGGACGTCGCCCTGGGTCGACAGGTTGATGTTGGCCCGGTCCTCCCAGGCGGCGTCGATGATCGCGATCAGGTCTTGGCTCATGGTCTTTCCCCAAAAATATCCGCCAGGAACGGCGTCAGATGGTCGGTTTCATAATCGATGAAATCGGGATGATGGTCGTGATTGCCGGCTTCCGACCCGTTATTGACCCAGATGGTGGTCATGCCGATTGCCTTGGCGGGTTTGAGGTTGCGGGCCATGTCCTCGAAAAAGGCGGCGCGGGTCGGGTCGACGGCGTGGACGCTGCACAGTTCGGCATAGCCCGACGGATCGGGCTTGGGCACATAGCGGCAGGCATGGATGTCGTGGATCAGCTCGAACGCGCCGGCGAGGCCCAGCCTGTCGAGCACGCGGCCCGCATAGGTGGCGTCGCCATTGGTGAAGATCAGGCGGCGGCCGGGCAGGGCGGCGATATGGGCGTTGAGGTCGGCATCGACCGCCAGCCGCTCCATCGAGATGTCATGGACATAGTCGAGAAATTCGCGCGGCTCGATGCCATGATGGCGCATCAGCCCCGACAGGGTCGTGCCATGCTCCATGAAATAGCGTTTCTGGACGATCCGCGCCTCGGCCGGGTCGCAGCCCAGCAGGCCCTGGATATATTCGCCCATCTTCACGTCGATCAGCGCGAACAGGTCCGCCTTCGCCGGATAGAGCGTATTGTCCAGATCGAAGATCCAGGTGTCGATATGGGCCAGGTCCGCGCGCATGGCCGGGCCCTAATCCCCGCCGGGGATTAGGGCAAGGGCGCAAAGGCCCCATGGATCGGCCGCATCAGCCGCAGCCGGGCGCTTCGCTGTCGTGATAGAAGTCCTGCACCGCAGCCCAGGCATCCTCGGCCGTCTCGACCCAGGTCAGCAGGTTGAGGTCATTGTGCGAAATCACGCCCTCATCGGCCAGCGCCTCGAAATCCACCACCTTGTTCCAGAAATCCTTGCCGAACAGCAGGATCGGGATCGGCTTCATCTTGCCGGTCTGGATGAGCGTCAGCAGTTCGAACATCTCGTCGAACGTGCCGAAGCCGCCGGGGAAGACCGCGAGCGCGCGGGCGCGCAGCAGGAAATGCATCTTGCGCAGCGCGAAATAGTGGAACTGGAAGCTCAGCTCTGGCGTGACGAACAAATTGGGCGCCTGTTCATGCGGCAGCACGATGTTCATGCCGATCGTGGTCTGGCCGACATCGACCGCGCCGCGATTGGCCGCTTCCATGATCGAGGGGCCGCCGCCCGAGCAGACGACGAAGTGGCGGCAACCCGCGGCGTTCACCGGATATTGCGCCGCGATCCGCGCCAGCTTGCGCGCTTCCTCATAATAGCGGGCCTTCTTGCCCAGATTTTCGGCAATCTTCTTCTGTTCGGGCGTGGTGGCCGCGTCGATGCGCGCCTGGACCTGATCGGGTTCGGGAATTCGGGCAGAGCCGTAGAAGACGAAGGTGGATTCGATCCGCGCCTCGTCCATCAGCAACTGGGGTTTCAGCAGTTCGAGCTGGAACCGTACCGGGCGCAGATCCTCGCGCAGCAGGAACTCATTGTCCTGGAAGGCGAGCTTGTAAGCGGCGCTGCTGGTCTGGGGGGTTTCGATCGCCTTTCTGGCGTCGTCCGCTTCCTGGCGTGCGGGGCGGAATTTGCGTTCTTCAATTTCTTTCTTGGTCATTCCCAACAAGCTAGGCGCGGCAGGTGACAATGCCAAGACCGTTAGCGGGAAATTCCGCCAAGTTGGCTATTTCCGCTCCGCGGCAAAGGCCGCCGCGTTTCTGATTACCGCTTAACGGCAAAAGCCGCCGCGGCCGCCCATGTCGAAATGGAAATGGTCATGATGGGCGGCGTTATAGTCGGGCGACAGCACCGTGTTGAACCGCTTGCAGGCGCTGGCATGGACCACTTCCAGAAACTGGCGGGTGCGCTTGTCACCATTCCAGTCCTTCTCGACGCTGATCCGCCGCCCGTCGCTCAGGACGAAGGCGGATACGTCGATCGCATTGCTGTGGGCATGTTCACTAAGCTTGCCGCTGCCCGCGATCGGCCGGCAATTATAGGTGCCGAACGTCTCGATCTTTTCGATCTCCGCGCCCAGGATCAGCCGGGCGGCGGGCTGCACGGCATAGCGCGACCAGGCAGCGAAATTGGCGGCAAGGTTGCAGGTCATGGCCCCCAGGCCCGAGGTCGGCACACCGATGTCGAGCAGTTTGACGCTGCCGATCGCGCTGCATCCACCCCCGAAATTCTGGTCGGGCAGGGGGGTGAAGGCGACCGACTGGGACTGCAGCTTGGCGAAACATTGCCGGGTTTCGAGCGGCGGCGGCGCGGGCGGTGTGGCCGGGCGTGCGCTCTTCACCGGCTTGGATGCACGCGCGACTCGGCCCTTGGGCACCAGGTCGCCGCTGCAGGCGGCCAGCATGCTCGCCATCGTCGCGGCCAGGGCCGCGCTGCGCCATACCGAATTTTTCGTCGCCCGCTCTACCATCAATCCCGCATTTACCACGGCTTTCCGGGCCGATGGGTTAACGGCGCTGTCATTTCGTCGCATTTTGCTGCGGCTTGACTCTTTTTCGGAAATCTTTAGGGCGGCCGACGGGCCACGCGGTCCCAACGCCGCGCGTGCTCTCTGTAAGGAGACGCATTACATGACTGATCTGACTGCCGTTGACGCCACCATTGCGCCTGTCGCAAAGCCTGCCAACCGTCCGGCTCGCCCCTTTTTCTCTTCCGGTCCCTGCGCCAAGCCTCCGGGCTGGGATGCCGCCAAGCTGGCCACGCAGTCGCTCGGCCGTTCGCACCGCGCCAAGATCGGCAAGACCCGCCTCGCCTACAGCATCGACCTGATGCGCGAGTTGCTGAACCTGCCCGACACTCACCGCATCGGCATTGTGCCAGGCTCCGACACCGGCGCCTTCGAAATGGCGATGTGGACGATGCTGGGCGCCCGCCCGGTGACGACGCTGGCCTGGGAAAGCTTCGGCGAAGGCTGGGTGACGGACGCCGCCAAGCAGCTGAAGCTCGATCCCACCGTGATCCGCGCCGATTATGGCCAGCTGCCTGACCTTTCCACCGTCGACTTCTCGAACGATGTGCTCTTCACCTGGAACGGCACCACATCGGGCGTGCGCGTGCCCAATGCCGACTGGATTCCGGCCGACCGCGAGGGCCTGACCTTCGCCGACGCCACCAGCGCGGTCTTCGCCTATGAGATCGACTGGACCAAGATCGACGTCGCCACCTTCTCCTGGCAGAAGGTGCTGGGCGGCGAGGGCGGCCATGGCGTGCTGATCCTGGGCCCCCGCGCCGTCGAGCGTCTGGAAAATCACACCCCCGCCTGGCCGCTGCCCAAGGTGTTCCGCCTGATGGCCAAGGGCAAGCTGGCAGAAGGCGTGTTCAAGGGCGAAACCATCAACACCCCTTCGATGCTGGCTGTCGAGGACGCGATCTTTGCGCTGGAATGGGGCAAGTCGCTGGGAGGCCTCAATGGCCTGATCGCGCGCAGCAACGCCAATGCGGCGGCGCTGGGCAAGATCGTCGCCGAACGCGACTGGCTCGGCCATCTCGCCGTCGACGAAGCCTCGCGCTCGACCACCAGCGTTTGCCTGACCGTCGAGGGCGCCGACGAAGCCTTCATCAAGGCCTTCGCTGGCCTGCTCGAGAAGGAAGGCGCCGCCTATGACGTGGCGGGCTATCGCGACGCCCCGGCAGGCCTGCGCATCTGGTGCGGCGCGACCGTCGAGACCGCCGATATCGAGGCGCTCGGCCCGTGGCTCGACTGGGCCTACGCTCAGACCAAGGCTGCCTAACTTCATTTAAATTCCGATCGTCCTGAGCGAAGTCGAAGGGCTCGGCCGACCGATAGGGAGGCCACTTCGCTTCGCTCAGTGGAGGGCTTCGACTTCGCTCAGCCCGAACGGTTACAGATATTCCAGAAGGATATTCCCATGCCCAAGGTTCTTATTTCCGACAAGATGGACCCCCGCGCCGCCGCGATCTTCCGCGAGCGTGGTGTCGAGGTTGACGTCATCACCGGGCAGACGCCGGAAGAACTGGCCGCGATGATCGGCGCTTATGATGGCCTGGCCATCCGCAGCTCGACCAAGGTCACCAAGGCGATTCTCGACGCCGCGACCAACCTCAAGGTCATCGGCCGCGCCGGCATCGGCGTCGACAATGTCGATATCCCGGCTGCATCGGCCCAGGGCGTGATCGTGATGAACACGCCGTTCGGCAACTCGATCACCACCGCCGAACATGCCATCGCGCTGATGTTCGCGCTGGCCCGCCAGATCCCCGAAGCCAATGCCCAGACGCAGCAGGGCCTGTGGCCCAAGAACGGCTTCATGGGCGTGGAAGTGACCGGCAAGACGCTGGGCCTGATCGGCGCCGGCAATATCGGGTCGATCGTCGCCAGCCGCGCGCTCGGCCTCAAGATGAAGGTCGTCGCCTTCGATCCGTTCCTGACGCCCGAGCGCGCCGTGGAAATGGGCGTGGAAAAGGCCGATCTCGACACGCTGCTGGCGAAGGCCGACTTCATCACGCTGCACACGCCGCTGACCGACCAGACCCGCAACATCCTGTCGAAGGAAAATCTGGCCAAGACCAAGAAGGGCGTGCGCATCGTCAACTGTGCCCGTGGCGGCCTGATCGACGAAGCGGCGCTGAAGGAGGCGCTGGATTCGGGCCATGTCGCCGGCGCCGCGCTCGACGTGTTCCAGACCGAACCGGCCAAGGAATCGCCGCTGTTCGGCACGCCGAACTTCATCTGCACCCCGCATCTGGGCGCATCGACCGACGAAGCGCAGGTCAATGTCGCGCTGCAGGTGGCTGAACAGCTCAGCGACTATCTGCTCGACGGTGGCATCACCAATGCGCTGAACGTCCCCAGCCTGTCGGCCGAGGAAGCGCCCAAGCTCAAGCCCTATATGGCGCTGGCGGAAAAGCTGGGCAGCCTGATCGGCCAGCTGGAAGGCGATGCCATCACTGGCGTCGCGGTCGAGGTCGAGGGCCATGCCGCCGAGCTGAACCAGAAGCCGATCACGGCGGCGGTGCTGGCCGGCCTGATGCGCGTCTATTCGGACACGGTGAACATGGTCAACGCGCCCTTCCTGGCGAAGGAGCGTGGCCTGGACGTGCGTGAAGTGCGCCATGACCGCGAGGGCGACTATCAGACGCTGGTGCGCGTCACCGTTTCGACCGAAGCGGGCGACAAGTCGGTGGCCGGCACGCTGTTCGGCCATGCCCAGCCCCGCCTGGTCGAGCTGTTCGGCATCAAGGTCGAAGCCGATCTCGACGGCCACATGCTCTACATCGTCAACCAGGACGCGCCGGGCTTCATCGGTCGCCTCGGTTCGAAGCTGGGCGAGTCGGACGTCAATATCGGCACCTTCCATCTGGGCCGTCGCAACCAGGGCGGCGAAGCTGTGCTGCTGCTGTCGGTCGATGGCACCGTGACCGAACCGCTGCGCTGGGCGATCTGCAACCTCGCCGGCGTGAAGCAGGTGAAGCTGCTGCGCTTCGCGTAAATCCATACTGTGCCGGTTCGGGCTGCCATCGCGCAGTCCGGACCGCGCGGAGTTGGGGATGGCCTAACCCCAAAATTCCGCTAAAGGGCCTGTCCCATGACCATGATCCCGCCAAGCCTGCTCCCGGAGGGGCTATCCGATCGCCTGCCGCCGCAGGCCGAAGCCTCCGCGCGCCTGGCGCGCCGCGTGCTCGATACGGTCGCGACCCATGGTTATGAACGGGTCATGCCGCCGCTGGCGGAGTTCGAGGATACGCTGACCCAGCGTCTCAAATCGATGCGCGCGCAGGATCTGGTCCGTGCCGTCGACCCGGTGTCGCAGCGCACTTTGGCCTTCCGCCCCGACATGACCGCGCAGGTCGGTCGCATCGCCGCCACCCGCCTGCGCAGCGCGCCGCGTCCGTTGCGCCTGTCCTATGCCGGGCCGGTGATCCGCCAGAAGGCGAGCCAGCTGCGCCCCGAGCGCGAGAAGATGCAGCTGGGCGCCGAACTGATCGGCAGCGACAGCGCCGCCGCCGCGGTCGAGATCGTCAACATCGCGATCGAGGCGCTGACTGCCGCCGGCGTCACCGGCATCACCATCGATTTCACCTTGCCTGACCTGATCGACGCGCTGGCTGCTGGTCCGTTGCCGCTGGGGGCAGAGGAACTGGAAGCCGTGCGCGCCGAACTGGACGCCAAGGATGCCGGCGCGCTGGTGGCGATCAGCCCGGCCGCCGCCGCCTATCTGCCGCTGATCGAGGCGACTGGCCCGTTCCACGCCGCGATGGAACGGCTGGAGGCGTTCAGCGCCAGCCTGGGTGGCGCCATAGACAGCCGCATCGCGGGCCTGCGCGCGATCGCCAAGCCGATCGGCTGGGACATCACCCTGACCCTCGACCCGACCGAACGGCACGGTTTCGAATTCCAGAACTGGTTCGGCTTCTCCATCTTTGCCGAGGGCTTCATCGGTGAGGTCGGCCGTGGCGGCAGCTATGCCATTGCTCGTGCTGGCGAAACGGATGAGCCCGCCATGGGCTTTTCGCTCTATCCCGACCCGCTGATCGACGCGGGCTTTGGCGACGAACGGCCCAAGCGCCTGTTCCTGCCGGTGGGCCATGATGCCGTGCGCGCGGCGGCGCTGCGGGCCGATGGCTGGCACACGGTTGCGGCCCTGGCTGACGGGGAAGATGGCGCGGCCCAGCGCTGCTCGCACTGGCTGGATGGCGGCGAGCCCCGCGCCTACTGACCGAACAGCCGGCGCAGCCAGGCGTCCACAATGCCGGTGCCGGCATAGTCGGCGTCGCCCATCTCGCGGTTGATCTGCATATGGCCGCGCAGGCCGCGTCCGGGGAGCGCATGGATATCCACTGGCGTGCCGGCCTTGCGCAGCGCGGCGGCGAGCGCATTGGACTGGGCGGTGCCGTCGACCCGATCGACATGGAGCAGCAGGAAATCGGGGGCGTTGGGCTTTGCCGCCTGCAAGGTCGGCGATAGCGCCTTCTGCCGCGTCGGATCGGTGCCGAACGCCTGTTCATAGGTCTTCGCCATGAAGCGGCCGCCCTGCGCCATCTGGGTCGGCACGTCATAGGCGGCGCCATCCAGCGCGATGATGCCACGCACGGCATCGGGCTTCAGCCCGGCCCTGGCGAAATAGCGCATATCGGTGCCGACCAGCGCGACCAGATGCGCGCCGGCGCTGTGGCCCATCAGGATGATGCGGTTGGGGTCGATGCCCAGCGTCGCCGCCCGGCTGCGCAGATGGGCGACGGCATCGGCGACGTCCTGCGCTTGGCTCTCGACCGTCGCATCGGGCACCAGCCGGTAATTGATCGAGGCGAAGGCATAGCCAAGGCCGGTATAATGGGGCGCCTTGGCCGCGCCGGTGGCATTGTCCTTGCTGCCGCGCTTCCAGCCGCCGCCATGGACGAAGATGACAAGGGGTGCCTTCGTGCCCTTGCCCGGCCAGAAATCGATCGCCTGCAATGGATCGCGGCCATAGGTCATGGCTTGCGGCGCGGCGGCGGCGGTCTGGGCCTGCGCGGCCAGCGGCGTGCCCGCGAGCAGGGAGAGAATCAGGATGGGAATCAGCCGTCTGCGCATATGGATCGTCCTTCGCTGCCCCTGTGCCGCCATGATCGCGAGGGCGCATCCCGCCGTAAAGTCGGCACCTGGTATCAAAGTGTAATGTGCCTCCAACCTTGACGCATCGGCCATGCCCGGCTAACGCGCGCCCCGCACAGGGCGTACCCCGCCCATCCTATTCCACCGGCATGCCGAGTCCCGTCGAAGGGCATGGCCGGTCCGCGCGGCGGGCGGAGGAGTGTATCCATGGCAAATGTTACCGTGATCGGCGCCCAATGGGGTGACGAAGGCAAGGGCAAGATCGTCGACTGGCTGTCGGAGCGCGCCGATGTCGTCGCCCGTTTCCAGGGCGGCCATAACGCCGGCCACACGCTGGTCGTCGGCGAGAAGGTCTACAAGCTCTCGCTGCTGCCGTCGGGCATCGTCCGCGGCACGCTGTCGGTGATCGGCAATGGTGTGGTGCTGGACCCCTGGCACTTCCGTGACGAGGTCGCCAAGCTCAAGGGCCAGGGCGTCGAGATCACCCCGGAAAACCTGCAGATCGCCGAAACCTGCCCGCTGATCCTGCCCTTCCATCGCGACCTCGACGGCCTGCGCGAGGACGCGTCGGGCGCCGGCAAGATCGGCACCACCCGTCGCGGCATCGGCCCGGCCTATGAGGACAAGGTCGGCCGCCGCGCCATCCGCGTCTGCGACCTGGCCCATCTCGACGATCTCGACCTGCAGATCGATCGCCTGACCGCCCATCATGACGCGCTGCGCGCCGGCTTTGGCGAAGCGCCGATTGACCGCGCCCAGCTGATGGCCGACCTGACCGAGATTGCCGCCTTCATCCTGCCGTTCGTCAAGCCGGTCTGGCTGACGCTCAACAAGGCGAAGTCGGAAGGCAAGCGAATCCTGTTCGAAGGCGCGCAGGGCACGCTGCTCGACATCGATCATGGCACCTATCCCTTCGTCACCTCGTCCAACACGGTGGCCGGCACGGCGGCGAGCGGCACTGGTCTTGGCCCCAATGGCGCCGGCTTCGTGCTGGGCATCGTCAAGGCCTATACCACCCGCGTCGGGTCCGGCCCGTTCCCGACCGAGCAGGAAAATGACGTCGGCCAGCGCCTGGGCGAGCGTGGCCATGAGTTCGGCACCGTCACCGGCCGCAAGCGCCGCTGTGGCTGGTTCGATGCGGTGCTGGTGCGCCAGTCGGTCGCGGTTTCGGGCGTAACCGGCATTGCGCTGACCAAGCTGGACGTGCTCGACGGTTTCGAGGAACTGAAGATCTGCGTCGGCTACAAGATCGGCGACCAGAGCTTCGACTATCTGCCCGCCCATGCGCAGGACCAGGCCAAGGCCGAGCCGATCTATGAAAGCATTGCCGGCTGGAGCGAAACCACCGCGGGTGCGCGCAGCTGGGCGGAGCTTCCGGCACAGGCGATCAAATATATCCGCCGTATCGAGGAACTGATCGGTTGCCCGGTCACGCTCGTGTCGACCAGCCCGGAACGCGACGACACCATCCTCGTCCGCGATCCCTTCGCGGATTAAGGGGCATGGGAGAGCAGCGCTTCGAGCGGCACAAGCAGCCCTGGACCCAGGATGAGGTCCAGAAACTGCACACGCTCGCCAAGAAGGGCATGGCGCTGAAGGCGATCGCCAAGGCGCTGACCCGCAGCGAGGAATCGGTGAAGACCCGCGCCAAGCAGGACGGGCTGTCGATCGCCAAGCTGCGCTGAGAGATTGAGAGGCCGGGCGGAAACGTCCGGCCTTTCCTCATTCCGGGGCGTGGCGCTCGACCGGCAGGATGGCCCCGTCCTTGGCATAGGTCAGCGGTGCGATGGTGATCGAGCGCCGATGATCGCCGCCGCCGGGCAACAGCCTGTCATGATAGAAGAGCCAGCTCTTGCCGTCCCGCTCGACGATCGCCTGATGATTGGTCGAGATCGGCAGATAGTCGAGGATCACCCCGCCATAGGCGAAGGGGCCGAGCGGCGAGGCGGCGGTACCATAGATGATCTGGCCGGGCCAGCCGGTCGAGAAGCTGAAATAATAGCGGCCGCCATGGGCGTGGAGATAGGGCGCCTCGCCATATTTCTTCTTGGGGTCGCTCGCCGGCAGTCCGGTGACGACGACATCCATGATCGGACCATCGACATGGATCATGTCGGGCTTCAGCCGCACAACCTTGGGCACGCGGGTGCCGAAATAGAGATAGGCCTGTCCGTCACTGTCGATGAAGACGGCGGGGTCGATCGGTTCGGCGCCGGCATTGGCGTCGCGCGCCTTGTCGATCAACGCGTTGCCGCGCGCGTCGCGATAAGGGCCCTCTGGCCCGTCGGCCACGGCGACGCCGATCCGGTCGCCGCCGATCGGCGCGTAGAAATAATAGTGTCCGTTGCGCCGGGCGACTTCGGGTGCCCAGGCCTTGGCATCGGGGCGTGCCCATTTGAAGGTCGTGACGTCGAGAAAGGCGCCGTCGTCGTGCCAGCTTTTCATGTCGGTTGAGCTGTAGAGGCGCCAGCTTGTGCTGTCCCAGTAGCGGCCGGAATTGGATGCGTCGTCGGTGGCATAGAGATACCAGCGATCGTCGAACCAGTGCGGCGACGGATCGCCGGCAAAGCGCGGGCTGATCGGCTTGCTCGGCTCGACATCGCCATTGGCCATAAGCAGGCCCATATAGGCCATCAGCGCCATCCGCTTCATCCGCATCCTCCAGTGTCGATCATTGATGCGATGATGGCGTTCCGCCATGTGAAATGCAATTTCGCATCATGAAATATTGAAAGATGAGAAGGCCGGCTGGACCCGATAGGGACAGGATGCGACAAGGTTTCCCGCATCAGTGAAGGAGGCTCCGCATGGCACTCGATATCCTCGTCCTCTACGGCTCCTATCGGCGCGGCCGGCTTGGCATACGGCTGGCGGATTATCTGATCCGCGGCTTTGAGGGGCTGGGGCACAAGGCGGAACTGGTCGATGCCAAGGCGATCGGCCTGCCGATGCTCGACCTGCGTTATAGCGACTATCCGGCCGGTGAGGCGCCCGCCGCCATGGCGCAGCTTGCCGAGCGCCTGTCCGCCGCCGATGCCTTCGTCTTCGTCGCGGGCGAATATAATCGTGGCATGCAACCCGGCCTCAAGAATCTGGTCGACCATTATCTCAAGGAGTTCGACCGCCGCCCCGCCGCGATCGCCAGTTACTCAATGGGCCGCTTCGCCGGGGTCAACAGCCATGCCGACTGGACGGTGACGCTGTCCGCCATGGGCATGGCGGTGATGCCCGAGCGGCTGAGCGTCGGCCAGATCCAGCAGACGCTGGACGAGCAGGCTCAGCCCGAGGGCGAAGGCGGTGCGGCGCTGGATCGGGGCTTTGCCGGGTTCGCCGACACGCTCATCTGGTGGGCGCAGGCGGCGAAGGCGCAGCGCTGATCTCCTCGCGCGCCGATATCACCGTGGCGGCCACCAGGTCGCCGGTAACGTTGAGCGCGGTGCGGCACATGTCGAGCAGCCGGTCGACGCCCAGCACCAGCCCGATCCCCTCGGGCGGGATGCCGACCATCGCCAGGATCATCGCCACCACCGGCAGCGACCCGGCCGGCACGCCTGCCGTGCCGACCCCGCCCAATATGCAGACCAGCATCACCATCAGCTGCTGGCCAAGGCTGAGGTCGACATGGAAGAATTGGGCGAGGAACAGGACGGTGATCCCCTCGAACATCGCCGTGCCATTCTGGTTGGCGGTGGCGCCGATGGTGAGGACGAAGCGGGCGATGCGGCGCGGCAGGTGCAGCTTCTCTTCCGCAACGCGGATGGCGGTTGGCAGGGTGGCGTTGGAGGAGGCGGTGGCGAAGGCCATGACGCTTGCTTCCTGCACGGCGGCGAAGAAGCGCAGCGGCGACCGGCGCGCCAGCAGGGTGATCAGCAGCGAATAGATGCCGAACATCTGGATCGCGAGCGCCAGCAGCACGACCCCGACATAGGCGGACAGGCGCAGCAGCAAGTCCCACCCGAACTGGGCGGCGAGGTTGAACATGAAGCAGGCGATGGCGATCGGCGCCAGGCGGATGACGATCGATATGAGGCGCATCGTCACCGCGAACAGCCCCTCCATGGCGTCGAGCAGCAGCTTCGTTTCCTTCGTCTGCACCAGCACCAGCCCGATGCCGAAGAAGAGGGCGAAGACCATCACCGCCAATATGTCATTGTCGGCCATCGCCGCGATCACATTGTCGGGGACGATCGCGATCAGCGCCTGCATGCCGGTGGGCGTGTCGGCGCCGCGATCGAGGATCGCCTTGGCCCCCTGGCCCGCATCGGCCAGCAGTGCGCGCGCCTGCGCCGGATCGACGCCCCCGCCCGGTTGCAGCAGATTGACCAGTGCCAGGCTGATGATGACGGCAATGCCCGACACGATCAGCGTGTAGAGGAGGGTGCGCAGCCCCACCCGGCGCAGCGAGCGCATCTCGCCCATTTCGGCGATGCCGACGATCAGCGCGGAGACCAGCAGCGGGATCACCAGCATGAACAGCAGCCGCAGGAAGATCTGGCCGATCGGGCCGGTAAGATAGCGGGTGACCGCATCGATCCAGGGCGCGCCGGGGTTCACGGCATAGGCGATCAGTCCGGCGGTGAGGCCGATCAGGAAACCGACCAGCATCTGCCATTGTAGCGAGAAGGCCGCGCGCCGGCCCGCCTGTTCCTCTGTGCCCGGATCACTCATGGCCTCTCCTCTTCCTCCCGACCAACGAGCCATGCGGAAGCGGGTTGCGCGGCCGGCAATATTTCGTTTCGTTAGGGCATCGACGGAGCATAGCCGCATGCTCGGGCGTTGGGCCGGTTCACCAGAAGGAGTCTTGCATGATCGTTGATGCCGTCCCCAGCATGCGCCGGATCGCATCGGAAGTGTGGAAACCGCTGACCGCGCTGTTCGTGTGGGACTGTGCGGTCACGGCCGCTTATTATCTGTTGCCGTTCAAGGCCCCTTCGCTGCCGCTCACCATCTTTGGTTCGGCCCTCGCCCTGTTCCTGGGCTTCCGGTCGAACAGCAGTTACCAGCGCTGGTGGGAAGGGCGCACATTGTGGGGGGCGATGATCAACGCATCGCGCAGCCTGGCGCGGTCTGCGCGCAATTTCCTGCCCGACCCGGAGGCACGCGACCTCAAGCGCGAAATCGTCAAGCGCCAGATTGCCTATGTGAATGCGCTGCGCTGCCAGTTGCGGCGCCAGACGATCGGCGAGGATGTGACCAAATTCCTGCGCGAGGAGGACAAGGGCAAGGCGCTGGCGCGCGCCAATCCGGCCAATGGTCTGCTCGACAGCACCGGCCGGCGGATCGACATGGCGCGGCGGGAAGGCTGGATCGATACCATCCAGCAGACCCAGATGGAGAAGGTGCTGGTCGACATCGCCAATGCCCAGGGCGGGATGGAGCGGCTGAAGAACACGCCGCTGCCCTTCCAATATCGACTGCTGCCGGTCGTGTTCACCCATCTCTTCTGCATCCTGCTGCCGATCGGGCTGGTCGAGACGCTGGGTTTCGCCACGCCGCTCGGTTCGACGGTCGCGGGGCTGATGTTCATGGCGGTGCTGCGGATCGGCGACGATCTGACCGATCCCTTTGCCGACAGCGTGCATGACGTGCCGCTGACCGCGATGTGCCGGACGATCGAGATCGACCTGCTCCAGTCGATCGGCGATCCGGCGCCAGATCCTGTCACGCCGGTGCGTGGTGTCCTGTGGTAACAAAAAGCCCCGCCGGCATGATGCAGGCGGGGCTTTTTCTTTGGCATTGAAGTGCGGGCCTTAGCCCTTGCGATCTTCGTCGACCATGTCGGAGGCCAGTTCCAGCCCGGCCCGGCCGTGGGACGGGGTATGGGCCGGCGCCTTGGGATGGGGCACGTCGACCGGCTCTTCCACTTCCAGCATGCCTTCCCACTTGGTGATCACCGAGGTGGCGATGGCATTGCCCAGCACGTTGGTGGCGGTGCGGCCCATGTCCATGAAATGATCGACCGCCAGGATGAAGGCGACGCCCTCGACCGGCAGGTCGAACTGGCCGAGCGTGGCGGCGACCACGACCAGCGAGGCGCGCGGCACGGCGGCGATGCCCTTGCTGGTGACCATCAGGACGAGCAGGATCGTGATCTGGGTCGCGATCGGCAGGTCGATGCCATAGGCCTGGGCGATGAAGATGGTCGCGAAGGTCGCATACATCATCGAGCCGTCGAGGTTGAAGCTGTAGCCCAGCGGCAGCACGAAGCTGTAGATGCGGCGCGGCACGCCGAACCGGTCGAGCTGCTCCAGCATCTTGGGATAAGCGGCTTCCGACGAAGCGGTCGAGAAGGCGATCAGGATCGGCTCGCGGACATAGCGGATCAGCTTGAACATGCGCTTGCCGAGGAAAATCGCACCCGCGCCGAACAGCAGCACCCACAGGCAGATGAGGGCGATGTAGAATTCGCCGACCAGCGCGCCATAGGTCTTGAGCACGCCCAGGCCCTGCACCGTCACCGACGAGGCGAGCGCGCCGAACACGGCGAGCGGCGCGACCCGCATGACATAGCCGGTGACCTGCAGCATCAGTTCGACCAGCGCCTCGATCACGGTGATGATCGGCTTGCCCTTTTCGCCGATGGCGGTCAGCGCGACGCCGACGAACAGCGAGAAGACGACGATCTGCAGGATCTGGTTGTCCGCCATCGCGCCGATCATCGACGTCGGGAAGACGTGCAGGATGAAGTCGCGGAAGTTGAGCGCTTCGGTGTTGACGCCCGCATCCGCGCCCGACCGGACGAGGTTGAGGCCGGCGCCGGGTTCGAAGAAATTGACGAAGATCAGGCCCAGAGTCAGCGAGATCAGGCTGGCGATGATGAACCAGGCGAGCGCGCGCCCGCCGATCCGCCCCAGCGCCGCGCTGTCGCCCATATGGGCGATGCCTGCGACCAGCGTGGAAAAGACCAGCGGCGCGATGATCATCTTGATCAGATGAAGGAAGATGTCGGCCAGAAGGTGAAAATAGCCCGCCACATCCTTGGCCAGCGCTTCATCCCCGCCGACCCAGAGATTGGCCACGAAGCCCACGATCACGCCCAGGACCATGCCTGTCAGGATGTAGGCCGTCAGTCGATTTCGCATTATATTCCTCTAGCCAGCGAGCGGTCCGCCCGCGCATTCATTCTGTTCTGCTGGGTGGTGACACCTAACAGGCGCCCGGCCAGCCCGCAATCGGGCAGGCTTGGACTGTGCGGGGATAGACGAATGAGCCACCATATTCCGCGCCCTGTTTTACGGCAGGACAATGGCATGATGCTCGCTCAGGGGTAGAGAAGCCCTTCGTTCCAGCCATTTTCCTGGCGCGTGAAGACGCGTCGTTCATGCAGGCGATGCTCGCGATCCTGCCAGAACTCGATCCGTTCCGGGGTCAGGCGGAAGCCCGACCAGTGAGGTGGGCGCGGCACCGGGCCGCCCTCGAACCGGGCGCGCACCTCTTCATAGCGATCCATGAAGACGGTGCGCGAGGGCAGGGGGCGGGACTGGTCGGAAGCCCAGGCGCCCAACTGGCTGTCGCGGCTGCGGGTGGCGAAATAGGCGTCGGCGGTCGCGTCGTCGACCGGGCCGACGCTGCCCTCGATCCGGATCTGGCGGCGCACCGACTTCCAGTGGAACAGCAGGGCGGCATGCGGATTGGCGAGGAGGTCGCCGGCCTTGCGCCCTTCGAAATTGGTGTAGAAGATGAAGCCGTCGGGGCCATGGCCCTTGAGCAGCACCATGCGGACCGACGGGCGGCCCTGCGCATCGGCCGTGGCCAGCGCCATGGCGTTGCTGTCATTGAGTTCGGTCTCGCGCGCCTGCGCATACCACTCGTCGAAAAGGGCGAAGGGATCGGTCATGCCCCTGCCTTAGATTCCCGGCACCGCACTGTCGATACGGATGCGCCGCAGCTTGAACGATGCCCGGCCTTCGGCCACATAGGGGCGATATGGCCGTGATGCGGCAAATACCGGTTTCAGCATAACAGGATGATAGATGGCGGATCCCTATTCCACTCTGGGTGTGGCGCGCAGCGCGAGCGAAGCGGAGATCAAGTCCGCCTATCGCAAGCTGGCCAAGCAATATCACCCCGACAAGAATCAGGACAATCCCAAGGCGGCGGAGAAATTCTCGGCCGTGACCAACGCCTATGACCTGCTGTCGGACAAGGACAAGCGGGCCCGCTTCGACCGGGGCGAGATCGATGCCGATGGCAATCCGACCGCGCCCTTCGGCTTTGGCGGCGGTGGCGGCGGGCGTGGCCGTCCCGGCGGGTTCGAGTTCAACGAGGGCGGTGCCGATTTCGGCGATATTTTCGAAGGCCTGTTCGGCGGTGCGGGCCGTCGCGCCGGGGGTGGCGGCGGTTTTGGCGGCTTTGGTCGCGGCGCGCCGCCGGCCAAGGGGGCCAATGTCGCCTATCGGCTGGCGGTGCAGTTCGTTGACGCCGCGACGCTGGCGCCGCAGCGCATCACCCTGCAGGATGGCAAGACGATCGACCTGAAGCTGCCCGCAGGGGTCGAGACCGGCACGCAGATGCGCCTGACCGGCAAGGGGCAGCCGGGCGCCGGCGGCGCGGGCGACGCGATCGTCACCATCGAGGTGAAGCCGCATCCCTTCTTCAAGCGCGATGGCGACAATGTGCTGCTCGACCTGCCGATCACCATCAACGAGGCGGTGAAGGGCGGCAAGGTGAAGGTGCCGACCGTCGATGGTCCGGTGATGCTGGGCGTGCCGGCCGGCACCACATCGGGCAAGACGCTGCGCCTGCGCGGCAAGGGCTTTACCGGCAAGGATGGCCAGCGCGGCGACCAGCTTGTGACCTTGCTGATCGACGTGCCTGGCGATGATCCGGTGATCCTCCAGCTGGTTGAGGATTGGCAGGATGGTCGCGCGGTGCGGACCCATCTGGGCGTCTAGGACGTTCGGCAAGGGTGCCGCTGCCTTCCCCCTATAGTCCGGAGTCGCGCCGCCACATGGCGGCGCAGGCGCAGGAGAAATTCCATCGCCAGATCGATCGGGTCCGGCCGGGATCGCGCAGCTTCGAGATCGCCAAGCGGGTGATGGTGGGCGTCTATAGCGACGGGTTCATCCATGCGGGGAACCTGGCCTATCTCTCGCTGATGACGCTCTTTCCCTTCTTCATCGTCGCCGCCGCCGTCGCCAGCGTCTTCGGCCGCACGTCGGACGGGCTGTCGGCGGTGAACGCCTTTCTCTATACCGTGCCGCGCGGCGTTGCCGATGTCGTGCGCCAGCCGATCAGCGATGTGTTGCAGGCGCGTTCCGGCAATCTGCTCTGGTTCGGCGGTCTGGTGGGGCTCTGGACCGTGGGCAGCCTGATCGAGACGATCCGCGACATATTGCGCCGCGCCTATGGGACGAAGAGCACCAAGCCCTTCTGGCGTTATCGGTTGGCGTCGGTGGGCATCACCCTGGTCAGCGTGCTGGCGGTGATGTTCGCCTTTTCGATGCAGGTGATGATTACCGCAGTGGACCAGCTGCTCCACCGGCTGCTGCCCTTCGCGGACGAGGCGATCGCCTGGGTTTCCTCGGCCAAGCTGGTGCCGATGGCGATATTATGCGTGGCGCTCCACTCGCTCTATGTCTCGCTGACCCCGTCGCTCTACCGTGACAAGCGCTTTCCCAAATGGCCCGGCGCCGTCGCCACCGCGCTCTGGTGGTATGCCGTCACCCTGCTATTGCCGGTCACATTGTCGATGCTGGGCGGCTATGACCGGACCTATGGCAGTCTGGCCGGTGTCATGATCACCCTCATTTTTTTCTTTCTCGTGGGGCTCGGCGTGGTAATTGGCGCCGAATTGAATGCGGCACTGGCGGAATTTCCGGAAGACGAAGCAGCCGGCACCGTGCAGGACAAAGGGAACGGAACGACGATATGACAGGCTTGATGGCGGGAAAGCGCGGGCTCATCATGGGGCTGGCGAACGACAAGTCGCTGGCTTGGGGTATTTCGCAGCAACTGCATGCGCAGGGCGCGGAACTGGCCTTCTCCTACCAGGGCGAGGCGCTGGCCAAGCGCGTCAAGCCGCTGGCCGAACAGTTGGGCTCGGACTTCCTGATCGACTGCGACGTGTCCGACATGGCGAAGCTGGACGAGGCCTTTGCCGAGATCGAGGCGCGCTGGGGCAAGCTGGACTTCGTCGTCCATGCGATCGGCTTTTCCGACAAGAATGAGCTGCGCGGCCTCTATGCCGACACCAGCCTCGACAATTTCCTGATGACCATGAATATCTCGGTCTACAGCTTCGTCGCCGTCGCGGCCCGCGCGCGCAAGCTGATGAAGGAAGGCGGCAGCCTGCTGACGCTGAGCTATTATGGCGCGGAAAAGGTCATCCCCCATTATAACGTCATGGGCGTGGCCAAGGCGGCGCTGGAAACCAGCGTCAAATATCTGGCGATGGACCTGGGCCCGGAAAATATCCGCGTCAACGCGATCTCGGCCGGCCCGATCAAGACGCTGGCCGCCAGCGGCATCGGTGATTTCCGCTACATCATGAAGTGGAACGAGCTGAACTCGCCGCTGCGTCGCAACGTGACGATCGACGATGTCGGCGGTGCGGGCCTTTACCTGCTGTCGGACCTCGCTTCGGGCGTGACGGGTGAGATCCACCATGTCGATGCGGGCTATAATGTCATCGGCATGAAGGCCGAAGACGCGCCCGACATCGCGCTGGACAAGTAAGAACGACGCGACCGGATTGGAACGGATATGAGCTTCAACACATTCGGTCGCGTCTTCCGCTTCTCGACCTGGGGCGAGAGCCATGGTCCGGCGATCGGCGCGATGGTCGATGGCTGCCCTCCGGGCCTGGCATTGAGCGAGGCGGACATCCAGCCCTGGCTCGACCTGCGCAAGCCGGGCACGTCCAAGTTCACGACCCAGCGGCGCGAACCCGATGAGGTGCGCATCCTGTCGGGCGTGTTCGAGGGCAAGACCACCGGCACGCCGATCAGCCTGATGATCGAGAATACCGACCAGCGGTCGAAGGATTATTCGGAGGTCGCCAAGGCCTATCGTCCCGGCCATGCCGACTATGCCTATGACGCCAAATATGGCTTTCGCGACTATCGCGGCGGCGGGCGATCCTCGGCGCGCGAAACCGCCAGCCGGGTTGCGGCCGGTGCGGTGGCGCGGCTCGTCATCCCGGAAGTCGATATCTTCGCCTATGTGAGCGAGATCGGCGGCGACGCGATCGACTATGGCAATTTCGACGCGGCGCAGATCGGCCAGAATCCCTTCTTTTGCCCTGACCCCGAAGCCGCGGTGCGCTGGGAAGCGCTGGTCGATGGCGCGCGCAAGGATGGCTCGTCGCTCGGCGCGGTGGTCGAATGCGTGGCATCGGGCGTACCGGCCGGCTGGGGCGCGCCGCTCTATGCCAAGCTCGACAGCGAACTGGCGAGCGCGATGATGAGCATCAATGCGGTCAAGGGCGTGGAAATCGGCGACGGCTTCGCGGCCGCCCGGCTCCGGGGCGAGCAGAATGCCGATCCGATGCGGCCCGGCGCCGATGGCCCGGTTTTCCTGGCCAATCATGCCGGCGGCATTGCGGGCGGCATTTCGACCGGCCAGCCGGTCAAGGTGCGGATCGCCTTCAAGCCGACCAGTTCGATCCTGATTCCGGTCGAGACGGTGACGCGCGAAGGCGATGCGTCGGATATCATCACCAAGGGGCGTCATGACCCGTGCGTCGGCATTCGCGGCGTGCCGGTGGTCGAAGCGATGATGGCGCTGGTGCTGGCCGACCAGAAGCTGCTGCACCGCGCCCAGTGCGGGGCCGACTGACGCGCCGAACCGCGCCAATCGCGCGCCGAATGTGCAAAAGATGCGAGACGACTCACCCATGTTACGCTAGGATGACATGGTCACCCGCGGGAGGGTGAGCGGCAGAGCGTAAGCCTGGGGAGCGTCAGCACGCTATGCGTGGATTGACGGTCAAAACGTCCCCTGACGCCGCGACACGGGCCAGCCATGCAACCATGGCTGGCCCATTTCGTTTCACCTCCGTTAGAGACGCGATCACGCGATCAAACGGGGGCAAGACGAGATGCATTTCATCACCGCGCTATTGGGCATTTATCGCGCGGAAATCGGCCTGGTCATTCTCGCCTGCATGTTCGTCGCCTTCGTGCGCGAACGCTATTCCCCGACCGTCGTCTCCGTGCTGGGCGCCTGTGCCTTCGCGCTGCTCGGCCTGCTCGACGAGAAATCGCTCTTCTCAGTCTTCTCCAACAGCGCGCCGCTGACCGTGGGCGCGATGTTCGTGCTGTCGGGCGCGCTTATCCGCACCGGCACGATCAACCGCATCGCCGATCTGGTCATGGTCCGGGCGCAGAAGCATCCGCGGCTGGCGCTGGTCGAAGTTGCGGTGGGCACGGTGCTGCTGTCGGCCTTCCTCAACAACACGCCGGTCGTGGTGCTGCTGATCCCGATCATGTTCCGTCTGGCGCAGGCGACCGCCTATCCGGTCAAGAAGCTGCTGATCCCGATGAATGCGGTGGCGGTGATGGGCGGCTGCGTTACCCTGATCGGCACGTCGACCAACCTGATCGTCGCGGGCATCGCGGCCGAACAGGGCATGCAGCCCTTCGGCATTTTCGACATCACCCCCTATGGCCTGGCCGGCACCATTGCCGGCGTCATCGGCCTGGCCTGCCTCAGCTTCCTGCTGCCCAGCGACCCGCCCTCGATCGCGGGCGAGAATGGCGGCAATGTGCAGGAATATCTGACCGAACTGGTCGTGACGCCGGACAGCGAGGTGGTCGGGCGGGAGATTGGCGAGTTGTCCGTGCTCGGCCGCTCGGTCACCCTGATCGGGCTCAAGCGGGCCGGCGAGATACGGCGCCACGACCTGGAGCAGGAGGAACTGCATGTCGGCGACCGGCTGATCGTCCGGGCCGATGGCACGGCGATCATGACGCTGCGCGAATCGGGCGATTTCGAACTGGGCATTGCCGCCGATTCCGAAACCTCCGCCCGCGAGGGCACGGTGATCGAGGCCATGGTTGCGCCCAGCCACCCCTCGATCGGCGAGCGGTTGATCGACATTCCCTTCCTCCATGCCCTGCGCGTCCGCCTGATCGGCATCCATCGCGCCCGCCATCTGCCCGGCCCGGACCTGGCCGATACGCGGGTGCGCGGCGCGGACCGGCTGCTGGTGGCGGGCAGCGACGACGCGATGCGTTCGCTGAAAGATAATCCCAACCTGATCGGCGTCGACATCAGCCGCACCCGCGCCTTCCGCCCGCGCAAGGCGTGGATCGCGATCCTGGCGATGGCGGCAGTGGTGATCCTGTCGGCGCTCGACGTGATCGGCATCGGCCTGGCCGCCTTCATCGCCGTCGGCGTGATCCTGGTCACCCGCTGCATCGATGCGGAGGAGGCGTGGGCGGCGATCGACGGCGATGTGCTGATCCTGATCTTTGCCATGCTGGCGGTCGGCCTGGCGCTGGAACAGGCGGGCAGCGTCGCGCTGATGGTCGGCTGGATCACGCCGCTGATGCAGGTCGCGCCGCAATGGAGCCTGGTCTTCATCGTCTATTTCGCGGCGCTGATCCTGTCCGAACTACTCAGCAACAATGCGGTCGCGGCGCTGCTGACCCCACTGACCATCGCGCTGGCGCATCAGCTGGGCACCGATCCGCGCCCGCTGGTGATTGCGCTGATGATCGGGGCGTCGGCCTGTTTCGCGACGCCGATCGGTTATCAGACCAATGCGCTGGTCTATGCTGCGGGCGATTATCGCTTCGCCGATTTCGTGCGCATCGGCGTGCCGCTCAACCTGATCGTCGGGGTTGCGGTTTGTTCGGCGTTGGTCATTTTGGGCTAGCGTCGCGCCGTCTATCGCCGTTCGCCCTGAGCGAAGTCGAAGGGCTCACCCGACCGACGGGAGGGCACTTCGCTCCGCTCAGTGGATGGCTTCGACTTCGCTCAGCCCGAACGGGATTTTAAACGTACCTGCCAAGGGACCAATTGCCCGCATCCGGCCCTGTCGGCACGGATGCGGGCCCGGCATGAAGGCGGCGATCCATCAGGAGTATCGCCATGACCCGCCTTCGCTTCACCCAGGTCGACGCCTTTGCCGATGCGCCCTTCACCGGCAATCCGGCGGCGGTGATGCCGCTCGACGCCTGGCTCGACGATGCGGTGCTGCAGGCGATCGCTGCGGAAAACAACCTGTCCGAAACCGCCTTCACCGTGCCGACGCCGGACGATGCAGAGGCCGACCATGTGCTGCGCTGGTTCACCCCGGCGGTCGAGGTGAAGCTGTGCGGCCATGCCACGCTGGCGAGCGGGCATGTGCTGATGCAGGGCGAGACCATCCGCTTTCGCACCCGCCATGCCGGGGTGCTGACCGTGACCCGCGCTGGCGAGGGCTATGAGCTGTCGCTGCCGGCCTGGGCCAGCGACTCCAGGCCGCTGCCGGAGCTGGCAGCGGGGATGGGTGGCGATATTGTCGAAACGCGTTGGCGCGATGGTGGCTATGCGATCTTCGTCTATCGCGACGCAGCTGCGATCCGTGCGCTGGAGCCTGACTTCGCGACCCTGCGCAAGCTCGGCGACAATCTGCTGATGGCGACCGCGCCGGGCGACGACAGCGACATCATCAGCCGCGTCTTCGTGCCGGGCGGCGGGATCGACGAGGATCCGGTGACCGGATCGGCGCATGGCCTGCTGACGCCCTATTGGGCGGAGCGGCTCGGCAAGGATGCGATCAGCGCCTATCAGGCGTCGGCGCGGGGCGGGCGGCTCGGCTGCCGGCTCGAAGGCGACCGGGTGGTGATGACCGGCGCCTGCCGCACCGTTATCGAGGGCATATTCACCCTTTAACCGGGGAAGAGGCCGATCAGCCGGGCCAGCTGCGCCTTCACGGCTGCGCGCTGCTCCTTCTTGGGCGACATGCCGATCCGCACGATCGTCAGTCGCTGGCCGGGCGCGACCAATATATATTGGCCATTATGGCCGACGCAGCCGAACAGGCTGGCCGAGGCGAGGCCCGGCATCAGCGCACTCTCGCTGCTGTCCCGGTTGAGCCAGAGATGGGCGCCATAGGCCGCGTTCCGGGGCGAGGGCGCGCGCATATAGTCGACCCATTTTTCCGGCACGATCTGATGCCCATTGGGCGAGCGGCCATGGTTGCGCAGCAATTCGCCGAAGCGGCCATAGTCGCGCGCGGTCATGTGCATGATCGACCCGCCGATCAGCGTGCCATTGGCGTCATATTCGGGTGTCAGGCTGGACAGCTTGCCCGGCGCCTTCAGCCGGCCGTCGATGAACATCTGCATCGCCCGGCGGCGCACATCGGGACGGGTGCTGTTGGTCAGCATCCGGGTCATCAGGTCCGACAGGATCATCGTGCTGCCGGTGGAGTAGGAGAAGACCTCGCCGGGAACATGTGCGAGCGGCTTGGATTCGGCATAGGCCGCCATGTCCTGCGCGCCGTCCATGAACAGCATGCGCACGGTGTCGCCGTCGGTGATCGGTTCGCCATCCTCGGCATGGTCGAGGCCCGAGGTCATCGACAGCAACTGGCGCAGGGTGATGCGGCCGCGCGGATCGCCCGGCTGGCTCCAGGCCGCGACCGGCACCGGCGAATCGAGCGCCAGCCGCCCGTCCGACACCATCAGCCCGACCAGCACCGCGGTCACGCTCTTGGCCATCGACCAGGACAGCAATTTCGTGTCGGGGGTGATGCCGGGGGCATAGCGTTCGGCGATCACCTTGCCGTCGCGCATGACCAGCAGGGCGCGGGTTTCGCCCATCTCCTTGTCGTCGAACAGCGGATCGATCGCGCCGCGCAGCGCGCTGGCGCTGACCACGGCGTCGGTGTCGACACTATAGACGGGCTCGGGCGCATGGGCCGCGCGCCCCGCCAGCGTGCCGGCCAGGACGAGCGCCACCAGTCCGGCACCCATGGCAAGGCGCTTTACGATTCGCTTCTCGATCTGCATAAGCCGGCGCCCTTAGCATGGAGGCGGGAAGAAGGACCATGGCGGTTCGTGGTAAATGGTGGATCGTCGCGGCGGTGATCGTCGTCGCGCTGCTGGCCGCGCTGGCGTGGAACTGGTCGACCCTGCGCGCCCGCGCGCAGCTCGGATCGGCCTATGGCGCGCGGCTGACCTGTTCCTGCCGCTATGTCGAGGGCCGCGCCATGGGCAGCTGCCAGGGCGACAAGGAGCCGGGCATGGCGATGGTCCGGCTGACCGACAAGCCGGAGGAACGGGCGGTCGAGGCGCATGTCCCGCTGCTGGCGTCGCGCACCGCGCGCTTCAAGCCGGGCTGGGGCTGTCTGCTCGATCCGGCAGGGTAAGCGCATGTTTGAGAAATCGCGAAAGAGCGATTTCTGATACGGCACCAGCCCGCTCCCCCACCCGGCCACCCATAGAATACTGCCGTTGGGTGGCCGGGTGGGGGAGCGGGCTGGTGCCGGAATGCGCCCGAGGGCGCATCTCAAACAGACACTCCGCGCTACTGGCACCTGTGGCCCTGACTCGCTAAGGCCGGTCCATGCCCCGCGACATTCCCACGCTGCTCCACGATATTTTCGGCTTCACGACGTTCCGCGGGGTGCAGGAACAGGTGGTCGGGCGGGTCATGGCGGGGCAGCCGACCCTGGCGATCATGCCGACCGGCGCGGGCAAGTCGCTCTGCTACCAGCTGCCGGCGGTGGCGCTCGACGGCTGCTGCGTCGTGGTCTCGCCGCTGATCGCGCTGATGCATGACCAGTTGCGCGCGGCGACCGCGGTGGGCATCCGTGCCGCCAGTCTGACCAGCGTCGATGCCGACTGGCGCGAGACGCAGGATCGGCTGCGCAATGGCGAACTGGACCTGCTCTATGTCGCGCCGGAACGGGCGAGCGGCGAGGGGTTCCGCAATCTGCTGCGGTCGGCGAAGGTCGCCCTGTTCGCGATCGATGAGGCGCATTGCGTGTCCGAATGGGGGCATGATTTCCGTCCCGACTATCGGTTGCTGCGGCCGCTGCTCGATGAGTTTCCCGATGTCCCGCGGCTGGCGCTGACGGCGACGGCGGACGCGCATACGCGCAAGGACATATTGGTCCAGCTCGGTATTCCTGAGGATGGCCTGATCATCTCGGGCTTCGATAGGCCCAATATCCGCTATGCCGTCCATTCGCGCGATGGGCTGACCCGGCAGCTGGCCGATCTGCTCGCCGCCAATCCGGGGCCGGGCGTGGTCTATGCGCCGACCCGCGCCGCGACCGAGAAGCTGGCCGAGACGCTGGGGCGCGGTGGCCGGGCGGTGCGCGCCTATCATGCCGGCATGGACCCGGCCCAACGCGCCGCCAACCAGTCCGCCTTCATCGCCAGCGAGGATATGGTGATGGTCGCCACCGTCGCCTTCGGCATGGGGATCGACAAGCCCGACGTGCGCTTCGTCGCCCATGCCGGCCTGCCCAAGTCGATCGAGGGCTATTATCAGGAATCGGGCCGCGCCGGCCGCGACGGCGAACCGGCGGTCGCGCATCTCTTCTGGGGGGCGGAGGATTTCGCCCGTGCCCGCCAGCGCATCATGGAGCTGGAGCCGGCGCGCCAGCAGGGCGAGCGGGCGCGGATCGCGGCGCTGGGCGCGCTGGTGGAGACCGCGACCTGCCGCCGGGCGATCCTGCTGCGGCACTTTGGCGAGAATCCGCCGGCGACCTGCGGCAATTGCGACAATTGCCTGACTCCGCCGGCCAGTGTCGACGCGACCGAAACCGCGCGCAAATATCTGTCGGCGGTCTATCGTACCGGCCAGAGCTTTGGCGCGGGCCATATCGAGGCGGTGCTGAGCGGCGCCGTCACCGACAAGATTCGCGAGCGCGGCCATGACAAGATCTCCGTCTATGCGATCGTCGATGGCGACGAGACGGCCCTCCTGCGGCCAGTGTCGCGGGCGCTGCTGGTGCGCGACGCGCTGGAGACGACCGAGCATGGCGGGCTGATGCTCGGCCCCAATGCCCGGCCGATCCTGCGCGGCGAGGAGGAAGTGCGCATCCTGGTGCCGCCGCGGCGCGAGCGGAAGAAGCGCAATGCCCGCAATGGCAGCGACGCCAATCCGGTCGGCGATCCGCTGTTCGACGCGCTGCGCACCTGTCGCCGCGAACTGGCGCAGGATGCCGGGGTCCCGCCCTATGTCATCTTCCATGATTCGACGCTGCGCGAGATGGCCGAGCAGCGGCCGGCGACCATTCATGAACTGGGCATGGTGAGCGGCGTCGGCCAGAAGAAGCTGGACGCCTATGGCGATGCCTTCCTGGCGGCGATCCGGCCCTATCTGTAGGGGCTGAGCGTGCGGCCCCGTTTCTCGACAGGCTCGAAACGAACGGATGAAGGGGCATCGATGCCGGTTGGGCGTGCAGACGCTTGAATCCTGTGGCGGGCGGGCGCATGGCGGGGGCGAAGGAGATTTGCCCATGTTCCGCCAGCTGACCGACCGCCTCTATGTCTCGCCCCAGATCAGCGTCGATCAGGTCGAGACCGCCAAGGCGCTGGGCGTGACCATGATCATCAACAACCGCCCCGATGACGAGGAGCCGGGCCAGACCAACGGTGCCGCGGTCGAGGCAGCGGCGATCGACGCCGGTGTCGCCTATGCCGCCGTGCCGGTGGCCCATGGCGGCTTTGCCCCCTGGCAGCTCGACGGCATGGCTGCCGCGATGGAGCAGGCGGGTGAGGGCAAGATCCTGGCCTATTGCCGGTCGGGCACGCGCAGCACCCTGCTGTGGGCGCTGACCCGCGCGCGGGCCGGCGACGATGCCGACGCGCTGTCGGCGCAGGCGACGGCTGCGGGCTATGATCTTGGCCCGGTGCGCCAGATCATGGATGCGTTGAAGCCCGCCTGAAAATAGGATTTCGTCCGCTTAACTTCGCATATTTCCCGCACATTTCGACATTTCCTTGCTCAAGTAGGAAATCATGTTGCGAGAAGGATGGGGACGCCGGACGATGGGAAAGAGCCGGGCGCAGCCTAACATGGGCCCGGCTCTGTAGGACAGGGCGGGGGAGCGGGTCGGGACCGGCTTTCTCAAGCGGACGCTCAGCCGCACTCCACCGTGACATGTTCCATGCGCGGCAGGCTGCGCACCCGTTCGCGGACACGGGCGCCGTCGGCGCCGGGGGCGAGGCTGATGATCGCGGCATGGGCGTGCGGGCCGATGCGCCAGACATGGAGGTCGCGGATGGTGGCGCCTTCGGCTTCGACCAGGCCGCGCACCCTGGCCATCAGCGCGGGTTCGGCGGTGTCGAGCAGAATGGCGGCGGTGTCCTTCATCAGGCCCCAGGCCCAGCGGGCGATGACCACCGCGCCCAGCAGGCCGACTGCCGGATCGAGCCACCACCAGCCGAGATAGCGGCCGGCCAGCAGCGCGGCGATCGCCAGCACCGACGTCAGCGCATCGGTCAGCACATGGACATAGGCGGCGCGCAGGTTGTTGTCGGCATGGCCGCCCTTGTGGTCGTGATCATGATCGTCATGCGCGTGGCTATGCCCATGATCATGGCTGTGGTCGTGGCCGAGCAGCAGGGCGCTGACCAGATTGATGACCAGGCCGATGATGGCGACCAGGGTCGCCTCGCCAAAGGCGACCTTCACCGGCTCGAACAGGCGCATGCCGGATTCGATCGCGATGAACAGCGCGGTCAGCAGCAGCAGCAGCGCGGAGGCGAAGCCGGACAGGTCGCCGACCTTGCCGGTGCCGAAAGTGTAGCGCGGGTTGCGGGCATGGCGCCTGGCATAGCTGTAGGCGGCAGCGGCCACCGCCAGCGCGCCGGCATGGGTCGCCATGTGGAAGCCGTCGGCCAGCAGCGCCATCGACCCGGTGATCCAGCCGAAGGCGATTTCCACCACCATGGTCGCGGCGGTCAGCCAGACGACCCACAGCGTGCGCCTGGCATTCTTGTCATGCCCGGCGCTCAGATAGATATGGTCGAAATAATGGCGCTCCTCGCCATCCTTGTCGGTCGGCGGCGGGACGGCCGGGGCGGGATGATGCGCATGGTCATGGTTGCAGCCGGCGCCATGATGATGGTGCCCATGGGCGTGATCGTCGTGCATCGTCATTTCCCGTAGCGGCGGATCAGCGCCAGCATTTCTTCGGTGGCGGCCGTGCGCGCTTCGTCGGTCAGGCCGGGGCGGGCGACATGTTCGCGCATATGCTGCTCGATCAGCTCCTCCATCAGGCTGCCGACGGCGCCGCGCACCGAGGCGACCAGTTGGAGTGTCTCCGAACAGCCCGCATCGCCCGCCAACTGGCGCTCGACGGCGTTGACCTGCCCCGCGATGCGGCGCACCCGCGCCAGCAATTTGTCCCGATCCGCGATGATGTGCATAGGATACCCCCCTATACTATGTGGATAAGTCGCGCAAGGCGCTGGGGATGGGGCGGGGATGCCAGTTGGAGCCGAGAATCGACGCGACAGTCGAAGTTCACAGTGTCGTGCGGGTGATTTCGGGTCGACGCGCTGGCCAAGCGCCTGCCCCGCGCCGGTGAAGCGACAGGCGCGCGACAACCGGGTCAGGATGACGCGCCTTCGACGCGACAGGGAGAGGACAACGAGGCGACAGGAAAACGACATTTGCGCGCCGGTCGGGCAACAGCGGCTTGGCGGCGAGGGCTGGAAAGAGGAGCGGGCGTCCATCGCCCAGGGTAGATCAGGGAAAGGCCGAGTAGGAAAGCGGGATGCCGGGTCCAGCCCGGCATGACGGACGCGGGGATGGCAACTGACGACCAGAAGCTGTCATGTTCCCCCTCCCGTAAACGGGAGAGGGTTAAGGGGGTGGGGGCGCCGCGTAGCGGCGGTCTACGGTCGATAGGGCAGAAGCTCGCTACGCTCGCAACCCACCCCAACCCCTCCCGGAAGGGAGGGGCTATGTCTTGTTCCCACCCATCCCGGACCACCAGCCTGCCCATCCCGCTTTGCCTTTGGCGTCGGCGTCGCTAACAGGAGTGGGTGGCTGATCTGGAATGCGATCTTGCGATTATCGGCGGGGGCCTTGCCGGCGGGCTGATCGCGCTTGCCTTTGCCGAGCGGCGGCCGGGCACCCGCATCCTGTTGATCGAGCAGGCCGATCATGTCGGCGGCAATCATATCTGGTCCTTCTTCGACGGGGATGTCGATACGCGCGACCGCTGGCTGGTCGATCCGCTGGTCAGTAGCCGCTGGTCGCAGGGGCATGAAGTGCGCTTTCCCGGCTATCGGCGGCAACTCGACACCCCTTATAACAGCATCGCCTCCCCCCGTTTCGACGCGCATGTGCGGGCGGCGCTGGGCGATCGCCTGCTGACCGGCGCGCGAGTGGCGACGATCGGCCGGCAATCGCTGCTGCTGGAGGACGGGCGGCGGATCAACGCCCATGCGATGATCGATGCGCGGGGCGCGGGCGACCTGTCGGCGCTGCGCTGTGGCTGGCAGAAATTCGTCGGGCAGACGCTGCGACTGGCGCAGCCGCACGGGATCGCGCGGCCGGTGATCATGGATGCGACGGTGGCACAGATCGACGGCTATCGCTTCGTCTATCTGCTGCCGCGCGACGCCCGGACGATCTTTGTCGAGGATACCTATTATAGCGACGGCCCCGCGCTGGACGAGGCAGGGATCGCGGAGCGGATCGCCGCCTATGCGCAGGCGCAGGGTTGGCAGGTGGAGGAAGTTATCCACAGCGAGAGCGGCGTGCTGCCGGTGGTGCATGGCGGCGATTTCGACCGTTACTGGCCGGCCGATGACCCGGTCGCGCGGGCCGGGGTGAAGGCCGGCCTGTTCCAGCCGATGACCGGCTATTCGCTGCCCGATGCGGTGCGATTCGCGACCTGGCTGGTGGAGCAGCCGCTGAAGGGCCTGCCGGCGGCGACGCGGACCTATGCTGCGGCGCACTGGAAGAAGGGACTTTATTATCGGCTGCTTGGCCGGATGCTCTTCGGCGCTGCGGCGCCGGACCAGCGCTGGCGCATCTTTGCCCGCTTCTATCGGCTGCGGCCGGGGCTGATCCAGCGCTTCTACGCCGGGCGATCGACCATCGCCGATCGCATCCGCATCTTGTGCGGGCGTCCCCCGGTGCGCATAAGGGATGCCATGCACGCATTGCTGAACCCACCCGCCTGATGGAGCGGAAAGCGATTGTCATTGGCGCGGGCTTTGGCGGCCTGGCGCTGGCCATCCGTCTGCAGTCGGCCGGGGTGGCAACCACCCTGATCGAGGCGCGCGACCGCCCCGGTGGCCGCGCCTATATGTGGGAGAAGGACGGCTTCACCTTCGACGCGGGGCCGACGGTCATCACCGATCCGGCCTGTCTGGCCGAATTGTGGCGCCTGTCGGGGAACGACATGGCACAGGATGTCAGCCTGGTGCCGGTGTCGCCCTTCTACCGGCTCAACTGGCGCGACGGCACGAATTTCGATTATTCCAACGACGAGGTGGCGCTGCGCGCGCAGATCGCCAAGCTCAATCCCGAGGATGTCGCGGGCTATGAGCGGTTCCTGGACTATGCCGACGGCGTCTATGAGGAGGGCTATCGCAAGCTCGGCTCGGTCGCCTTCCTCGACTTTGCCTCAATGGTGCGGGCGGGGCCGAGCCTTGCCAAATATCAGGCCTGGCGATCGGTCTATTCGATTGTATCGAGCCATGTGAAGGACGAGAAGCTGCGCCAGGCGCTGTCCTTCCACAGCCTGCTGGTCGGCGGCAATCCGATGACCACCAGCGGCATCTATGCCCTGATCCACAAGCTGGAGAAGGATGGCGGCGTGTGGTTCGCCAAGGGCGGCACCAACCGGCTGGTGCAGGGCATGGCGACCCATTTCGAGCGGCTGGGCGGCGTGCTGCGGCTGGGCGACGCGGTGGTCGAGATCGAGACCCATGGCGACCGGGCGGTGGCGGTGCGCACCGCGTCGGGCTGGCGCGGGGAGGCCGATGCGATCGCCAGCAATGGCGACCTGATGCACAGCTATCGCGACCTTCTGGGCCATCATCCGCGCGGCCAGAAGCAGGCGGAAAAGCTGCAGCGCAAGAAATGGTCGCCCAGCCTGTTCGTGCTGCATTTCGGCATCAAGGGCAGCTGGCCGGGCATTCCCCACCATATGATCCTGTTCGGCCCGCGCTATGAGGGGCTGCTGACCGATATCTACAGCCATGGCGTGCTGCCGGCGGATTTCTCGCTCTATCTGCATCACCCGACCGTCACCGATCCGTCGATGGCGCCGGAGGGCTATTCGACCTTCTATGCGCTCGCCCCGGTGCCGCACATGGGCAAGCTGCCGATCGACTGGGATCGCTTCGCGCCGGCCTATGCCGAGCGCATCCTGGACGAGATCCAGCATCGGCTGATCCCCGACATCCGGTCGCGCATCGTGACCCAGTTCCATTATGCGCCGAGCGACTTTGGCCGCGACCTCAATGCCCATCTGGGCAGCGGCTTCAGCCTGGAGCCGCTCTTGACCCAGAGCGCCTGGTTCCGCGCCCATAATCGCGACGATGTCATTCCCAACCTTTATCTGGTAGGGGCCGGCACCCATCCCGGCGCGGGCATCCCCGGCGTGGTGGGCAGCGCCAAGGCGACCGCGGCGCTGATGCTGCAGGACATGGCTTGAGGAGCGCGCGGCGCTTCGGGACTGGAAGATGATGAAAAGACTGGCTGTTTATTGTGGTTCGGCGACGCCGGCCGACCTCACCTATATTGACGCGGCGCGCCATGTCGGCCGCACCCTGGCACAGCGCGGAATCGGCGTCGTCTATGGCGGCGGGCGGCTGGGCCTGATGGGCGCGGTGGCGGATGCGGCGCTGGAAGCGGGCGGCGAGGTGATCGGCGTGATCCCCGAGGCGCTGGTCGGCGCCGAAGTCGCGCATCGCGGCTGCACCGAATTGCACGTCGTCCAGACCATGCACCAGCGCAAGCAGCTCTTCACCGACCTGTCGGACGGATTCGTCACGATTCCGGGCGGCGTCGGCACGATGGACGAGCTGTGGGAAGCGATCAGCTGGGCGCAGCTGGGCTATCACAACAAGCCGGTCGGCCTGCTCAATGTCGCGGGCTTCTATGACCAGTTGATCGGCTTCAACCGCCAGATGGTGGAAGCCGGCTTCATCCGGCCGCAGCATGCCGGCATCATGATCCATGATGACAGCATCGAGGGGCTGCTGGACCAGATGGCCGCCTATCAGCCGCACGAGACGATCTTCGCGATGAAGGCCGCGCGGCTCTGAAATAATATTCCCCTCCCGCTTGCGGGAGGGGTTAGGGGAGGGCATGTCCGCTTCATGGACTTAACAGGCCCTCCCCCGGCCCCTCCCGCAGGCGGGAGGGGAGAATGGAATCGCCCCGCCCTGGTCGCCCATGCCCGCGACAGCATTGCGCGGGGCTCCAGGAGCTTTGCCATGGCGTCGAAGCTGTTCGACCGGGTGACGCGCGAGCGGGCCTGGCTGCTCTACGCCTGGTGCCGCAAATGCGACGACATCGCCGATGGGCAGGACCATGGCGGGACGATGCGCGGCGTCGCCGACGGGCAGGCGCGGCTGTCGACCCTGCGGGTGCTGACCGATGCGGCGCTGCGTGGCGAGCCGACCGGCGACCCGGCCTTTGACGGCTTTGGCGTCGTCATGCGCGAATGCGCGATCCCGCACCGCTATGCCCATGACCTGCTGGAGGGGTTTGCGCTCGATGCGCGTGACTGGCGGCCGCGCAGCGAGGCCGACATGCTGCGCTATTGCTATCATGTCGCGGGCGCCGTCGGCTGCATGATGGCGGTGCTGATGGGCGTCGACCCGGAGGATGAGGCGACGCTCGACCGCGCCTGTGACCTAGGCATCGCCTTCCAGCTCGCCAATATCGCCCGCGACATCAGCGAGGATGAACTGGCCGACCGCTGCTACCTGCCGGTCGAATGGCTGGTGGAAATGGACATGCCCCCCGGCGAGCATATGAAGCCCTGGCTGCGGCCGAAGCTGGCGATATTGGGCCAGCGGCTGACCAACATGGCGGCGGCCTATGAGGATAGCGCGCGCCATGGCACCGGCGCGCTGCCGGCGCGGGCGGCCTGGGCGGTGCTGGCGGCGGCGGGCATCTATGGCGACATTGCGCGCGAAGTGGCGCGGCGGGGCGAGCATGCCTGGGACCATCGCGTGGTGACGCCGGGGCGCGAGAAGCTGGGCTGGGTGATCCGCGCGGGACGGCAGGTGCCGGGACGGGCGCGGCGCTGGCCGGCAAGGGCGGCGCGGGCTGTGGGGTTGTGGACACGACCGGCTGTCTGAATTTGGGTGGTTTCCTGCCATTCCCCTCCCGTAAACGGGAGGGGTAGCGAGACTTGCGCGCGCAGCGCGTTAGTCGCAGCGGGGTGGGCTATCGCGACGTCCAGCCCACCCCCTACCCCCCTCCCGCCTGCGGGAGGGGGAACAGGTCAGCCTCTGGTCGTACCCGGCCCATTGAACTCGACCCGCTGCCTGCCCTGTGGATAAAAATAGGGCCGGTGTTTTCACACCGACCCCAAGGCATGTTCGCAGGAGGAACAAGGTGAGGCGGGCGGCCCTGGCCCGTGGGATGGGCCGCCCTGCCAATCTCAGTAATTGTAGGCGCGCTCGCCATGCTCGCCGAGGTCGAGGCCTTCATATTCGACCTCCTGGCTGACCCGCAGGCCGGTGATGGCCTTGGCGATGAAGATGGCGATGGCGGTGCCGATCGAGGCCCAGATGATGGTCACGACGACCGCTTCGATCTGGACGAGCAGCTTGGCGCCGATTTCATAGTCCGCCGCGCCGGGGCCGCCGAGGGCCGGCGAGTAGACGATGGCGGTGCCGATGGCGCCGATCATGCCGCCGATGCCGTGGATGCCGAAGGCGTCCAGGCTGTCGTCATAGCCAAGCTTGGGCTTGAGCACGGTGACGGCATAGAAGCAGATGATCGAGGCAACGGCGCCCAGCACGATCGCACCGAACGGGCCCGAGTTGCCGGCGGCCGGGGTGACCGCGACGAGGCCGGCGATGACGCCCGAGCAGAAGCCCAGGGCCGACGCCTTGTGGCCGTTGACGCGTTCAGCCAGCATCCAGAACAGGGCGCCCGATGCGGTGGCGACGAAGGTGTTGATCATCGCGAGGGCGGCCGAACCATTGGCTTCGAGCGCCGAGCCGGCGTTGAAGCCGAACCAGCCGACCCACAGCAGGCCGGTGCCGACGGCGGTCAGCGTCAGGCTGTGCGGCGCCATCGGTTCCTTGGGGAAGCCGATGCGCTTGCCCAGGATGAGGCAGGCCACCAGCGCCGAGACGCCGGCGTTGATGTGAACGACGGTGCCGCCCGCGAAATCGAGCGCGCCGGCCTTGAAGAAATAGCCCGAAGCAGCCCAGACCATGTGCGCGATCGGGAAATAGACGATCGTCAGCCAGATGGCGGCGAACACCATCACGGCCGAAAATTTGATGCGTTCGACCACCGAACCCAGCACCAGCGCAACGGTGATCGCGGCGAAGGTCATCTGGAAGCAGACGAAGACATATTCCGGAATCTCGACGCCGGCGGTGAAGGTCGCGGCCTGCGAAGCGGGCGTGATGCCCTTCAGGAAGGCCTTGTCGAAGGTCGAGACGACGTTGGAGAGGCCGCTGGTATAATCGGGACCGAAGGCCATCGAATAGCCGTACATGACCCAGATCAGCATGGCGAGGCAGGCGGCGGCGCCGATCTGCGTCATCACCGACAGCATGTTCTTGCTGCGGGCAAGACCGCCGTAGAACAGGGCGAGGCCGGGCAGGATCATCAGGAAGACGAGGATGGTGGAGGTCATCATCCAGGCAACGTCGCCCTTGTCCACGGTCGCGGCCGGCGCGGCCGCGTCCTGTGCCCAGGCGGGCAGCGCGGCGAACAGCGAGAGGCCGGTGGCCCCCAGCGCGCCGCAAATCTTCTTCGAAAAGGTCATCATTCCCCCCTTCTTACAGCGCGGTTTCGCCGGTCTCGCCGGTGCGGATGCGCACGGCCTGGCCGACATCGAGGACGAAGATCTTGCCATCGCCGATCGCGCCCGAATTGGCGGCGGCCTGCGTCGCTTCCACTACGCGCGGCGCGAGGTCGTCGTCGCAGACCACCTCGATCTTGATCTTGGGAACCATGTTGGTGGAATATTCGGCGCCGCGATAGATTTCGGTCTGGCCCTTCTGGCGACCAAAGCCCTTCACTTCGCTGACCGTCATACCGGCGATGCCAAGCGAGGAAAGAGCCTCGCGGACATCGTCAAGCTTGAACGGCTTGATGATAGCCATGACAAGTTTCATGTCGCCCCCTTATTTGGTGTGCGGCGACATACCAGCAAGAGGCGTGCCAATTTGCTAATGACGCATTAACGCGGGATTTCCACTAGGGGAGATTGTTGCGCCGCCGAAAAAATGTGCAGATGCACAGCCATGCCTAAAAAATAGGCATGTTCCCGCCTACCATTGCGATCCTTCGGCGACCGCTGCCGCTTCGGCGGGCAGGGTGGTGCGACCAAGGGCAGCGTTGCGATGGGGGAAACGGCCGAAGCGCGCGATGGTTGCATGATGCTGGCGGGCGAAATCGAGCGACCGGGCGTCGCCGGCCCCTTCGAACAGGGAGAGCGACAGCTCCTGATCGGCCAGATCCTCGCTATGCTGGAACGGCATGTAGAAGAAGAGCCGGCCGGCCCCGCCGATCTGGATGTCATAGCCCAGCGCGATGGCGCCGCGCGCTACCTCACGGGCGATCGGGTCGGTGGCAAAGGCCTGGGCCTGGCCGCGGAACATGTTGCGGGGCAGCTGGTCGAACAGCAGCACGGCGGCCAGCGCATCGTCGGCGCGGTCGAGGAAGCTTTCGGGCGGAAGCGTCCGCTTCTCGCTCCACAGGACGGCGAAGCGGTCGATGCAATGCTGATCGAGCGCCGGATCATGGCTGTACCAGCCTTTCTCGCCCACCTGGTTGAACCAGAAGTCGAGCAGGGCCGCCGCCCAGTCGGCGGTCACGGCGTCATGGCTGTCGGTCAGCATGTTCATACGCAAAATACGTGTTGATCGCCGCCCGGTTCCTCGGCCCATGGCGGCGGCGGGTCGGGTGACCGCGCCGCCATGGCAGGAGTGGGGTCAGGCGGCGGTACCGCCGACGGTCAGCCCGTCCATCAGCAGGGTCGGTTGGCCGACGCCGGCCGGCACGCTCTGCCCACCCTTGCCGCACATGCCGATCCCTTCGTCGAGCGCCCAATCGTTGCCGATGCCGATCACCTTGGTCAGCGCGGTCGGGCCGTCGCCGATCAGGGTCGCGCCCTTGATCGGATCGCCGATCTTGCCATTTTCGACCTTATAGGCCTCTGTGCAGGAAAAGACGAACTTGCCCGAGACGATGTCGACCTGGCCGCCGCCGAAGCTCTTGGCGAAGATACCCGACTTGACGCGCGACAGCAGCTCTTCCGGATTGTCCTGGCCACCCTTGATGAAGGTGTTGGTCATGCGCGGCATCGGCGCATGGGCATAGGATTCGCGGCGGCCATTGCCGGTCGGCGCGACGCCCATCAGCCGGGCGTTGAGGCGATCCTGCATATAGCCCTTGAGGATGCCGTCCTCGATCAGGATATTTTCCTGCGTCGGCGTGCCTTCGTCATCGATCGAGAGCGAACCGCGGCGATCGAGGATGCTGCCATCGTCGACCACGGTGACGCCCGGCGCGGCGACGCGCTGGCCGATGCGGCCGGAAAAGGCACTGGTGCCCTTGCGGTTGAAATCGCCTTCCAGGCCATGGCCGATCGCTTCATGGACCAGCACGCCCGGCCAGCCGGGGCCAAGCAGCACGGTCATCTCGCCGGCGGGGGCGGCGACCGAGCGGAGATTGACCTGGGCCTGGGCCAGCGCCTCGTCAATCGCGCGGTTCCAGATCTTGGGGTCCATCACCTGATCGTAGAGATAGCGGCCGCCAATGCCGAACACGCCGGTTTCGCGCCGGCCATTTTCTTCCAGGATGACCGATACGTTGAGGCGGACGAGCGGGCGGATGTCGCTGGCGGTGAAGCCGTCGGCGCGGACGATCTCGATCACCGACCAACTGCCGGCGAGGCTGACCGAGACCTGGGCGACGCGCGGGTCGCGGGCGCGGGCGGCGGCGTCGATCGCGGCGCACAGGGTCACCTTCTCGGCGAAGGGCACCAGCTCCAGCGGATTGGCGTCGGTATAGAGGTGGCGATTGGTGCGCTGGGGCGGCGGGGCGGGCTGGCCCTTGGCCGGATCGAGCAGAGTCAGCGTCTGCGCCGCCTTGGCGATCGCCGCTTCGCTGAGGTCATTGGCATGGGCAAAGCCGGTCATCTCGCCCGAGACGCCGCGCAGGCCGAAGCCGGCATCGGTCGAATAATCGGCGGTCTTGAGCCGGCCGTCGTCGAAGCCGAAGCTCTCGCTGGCGCGATACTGGAGGTAGAGCTCGCCATCGTCGCAGGCCGAAAGCGCCTGCGCGGTCAGGCGGCGCGCGCCATCGGGATCGAGCAGGCCCGGACGATAGAGCAGGCCGCGGGCATCAGTGAATTGCGAAGCGAGATCGGTCATGCCGCCCGATATAGGCGCGGCATGACGGATGCCCAATGGAAATTTTAGAGGCTAGCGCCCGAGGCGATGTCCGGCTTGTTGCCGAGATCGGCATTGTCGGCGACGCCGCCGGCCAGCACGAAGCGGCGATCGCAATAGCCGCAATCGACATAGCCATGCTCGTCGATTTCCAGGAAGACGCGCGGATGGCCAAGGGCGGCGGGAATGTCACCCGAACCGTCGCAGGAGACGCGGGACTTGGTGACTCGGATGATTTCGGGCGGCTGGATCATGGGAGGCGGAATTAGCAGCGGTGACGCGCCGCCGCAATATCTGGCAGCGCGCGATTACATCAGCGGATAGCGGGGCTGGGTGCAACCGGCGTCGGCGGGGGGCTTTGCCGCGATCCTTGCGCTTGGAGCCTTGGCTTGCCAGTCGGCGCAATTGCCGACCGCCATCACCGCGAAGGGCGACAGCATCAGCAATATCGGCGCGACGGAGCCGCCAAGGAAGAAGCTGATCGGCATGGGCGGGAAGATGCCGGAACCATGCTTGCTGCAGGATGAATGTTACGGGTGCGGATCAGGGCTGGTTTTGCCTGGATGGCTAAGCCCTTCGCTGTCGCTCGGGAGTTTTGCGGCCGCCCGTCCCCCGGACGGGCTCTAAAGGCCGCAAAACTGGTGGGCGATGACGGGCTCGAACCGCCGACATTCTCGGTGTAAACGAGACGCTCTACCAACTGAGCTAATCGCCCCCATGGGGTGCGGGCGCTTCTAGATTTTTTTGGGCGCGGGTCAAGCGGCCTTTATCCGATGGGGTAGATCAGTGCGCGCGATAGCGATGGCTGGCGCCGAACCAGCGGATCAACTGGTCAGCCGCGTCGTCGGCGAGCGCGATGAAGATGCGGCGGCCGTCATGCGGATCGGCACGGCGCTCGACCAGGGCCTTGTCCGTCAATGTGCGAATCCAGCGCAGCGCCGTGGTCGGCGGCACGGCGGATGCGATGCAGAGGCTGGAGACAGAGACATGGGCCTGTTCCAGCCGGGCCGCGAGCAGGTCGAGCATCATGTCCCAGGCCGGATCGGCGAACAGGTCGCCGGGCAGGAAATCGGCACGCAGCCGGCGGGCGCGCAGCAGGTCGCGGACCTGGGCGGCTGTGACGGAGGCGGTTTCCGGCATGGTGGCCGTTCCGATCGTGGCCATGGCCGGCATGGCGGTATAGCCGCCCTGGCGGTCGGCGATGCGTGCGGGCATGTCGAACGCGGGGAGCGTAGGGCGCGGCCGATCGGTCAGGGCCTCGATCGTGCGAGCAAGACGGCTGACTTCCTCGCTCAGCCGCTGCAGCCGGTTGCCGTCGCTTTCATGGGTGGCGTCATGCAGATTACGGGGCAGGGCATCGCTGTGCGCGGCGGCGAGCAGGGCGGCGGCGATGTCGCTATTGTCGGGACTGCACAGCAACTGGGTCTGCGGGCTGCGCATGCAGGCATAGGCCGTGTCGAGTGTCTCGATCCCGGCGAGCAGGACCACCGCCATGCGATTCTGAATCGCGATCGTCTCGACCTGGACTATCAGCCGTTCGAGCAACGGATCAGGCTGCTGGCAGAGCAGCAGCACGACGTCGCAGCCCACCTGCATGTCGAGCCGGGCGGCGGCCTGGCCGAGCGGCACGGTGCCGAGCAGGCGCAGGCCGGCGGCATCGGCCAGCATGGCGGCATCGTCGAACCACTCGTCATCGGCAACGATCAGCAGCCCGCGCCGGTCATCCGGCGCGGCATAGGGGCTATCATGATCGGTCGAGAAGGGATCGGCCATCACCACGCAATCTCCCGTGCCTGTTATGTTCCGCAGCTTAGCCGCTTGCCCACCGGGCGCAGCCGGCGCTGACTCCATAATGGCGCAAATGCACGGGGCTGTCGTGATGGCCGTCACGCGCCCGCGATATCGGTGGGGATGCGGAAACGAAAAGGGCGCCGGCTGATGCGGGCGCCCTGTTCTGCCTATTCGATCCGAAATGGACTCATTTCGTCGCAGGTCAGACCGCGGTGCGACGGGCGAAGTCGATATAGAGTTCGCGCAGCCGGGTCGCGACCGGGCCGGGGGTGCCGTCACCGACCGGCTGACCATCGATTTTGACGATCGAGAGACAGAAGGTCGAGGCGCTGGTCATGAAGGCTTCCTTCGCGGCGAGCGCTTCGGCGAGGGTGAAGGGGCGGCGGATGACGGCGATGCCGCTTTCTTCCGCCAGCGCGGTCAGCGCCGCGCCGGTGCAGCCGGCCAGCACCGACTGGCTGTAGGGGCGGGTGACGATGCCTTCGTCGGTGACGATGAAGGCGGTGGAGGAGGCGCCTTCGGTGATGAAGCCATCCTCGATCATCCAGGCTTCCTGCGCGCCGGCTTCCTTGGCCGCCATCTTGGCCATCGCCTGGGCGAGCAGGCCGACGCTCTTGATGTCGCGCCGCGCCCAGCGCAGGTCGGCCATGGTGGCGACCGCGACGCCGGTCTTCGCGGCGGGCACGTCGAGGAAGGTCTTGTCCTGGACGAACATGAACAGGGTCGGCTGCAGCCCGGCCGGCGGGATGAAGTCGCGGGTGACATCGGCGCCGCGGGTGATCTGGAGATAGACCAGGCCCTCACCAAGGCCATTATGGGCGACCAGCGCCTTCTGCGCCGCCTCGATCTCGTCCAGGGTCAGCGGCAGGGCGATGCCGATTTCGGTGCAGGAACGTTCCAGCCGGGCGAGATGGCTGGCGCTGTCGACCAGCCGGCCATCGATCACGGCCGCCACTTCATAAATGCCGTCGGCAAACAGGAAGCCGCGATCGAGCGGGGAGATGCGGACGTCTTCGAGCGGCAGAAACTGGCCGTTGAGATAGGCGACGGACATGGCGGCGGGCGATCCTTGGTCTGGTGATTTACGCCGCCGCTTTTGCCGCCGCGGCGGCCGGGGTCAAGGCAGCGAAATAGGATTTGCGGCGCTTAACTTCGCATATTTCCCGCACATTGTGACATTATCTTGCGCTGCCTTGATCCTATCGGAAAGTCAGGGGATGGCAGCGCCGATGATAGCGGAAAGCGCCGCTGTAGGACAGGCTCAGGCGGCCTTGCCCTTGAGCGCCTTTTGCCGGCGGCGCTGGACCGAGGAGCCGATGCCCATGGATTCGCGATATTTGGCGACGGTGCGGCGGGCGATGTCCATGCCCTTGGCGCGCAGCAGGTCGACCAATGTGTCGTCGGAGAGGATGGCATGGGCCTCCTCCGCGCCGATCAGCGCCTTGATATGGCTCTTCACCGCCTCGGCCGAGACGGCGCCGTCGCCATCCGCCGCCGCGACGCCGCTGGTGAAGAAATATTTGAGTTCGTAGAGGCCGCGCGGGCAGGAGAGATATTTGTTCGAGGTGACGCGGCTGACGGTCGATTCATGCATTTCGATCGCGTCGGCGACCGCGCGCAGCGTCAGCGGCTTGAGATAAGCGACGCCGTTGCGGAAGAAATCCTCCTGCTGGCGGACGATCTCGCTCGCCACCTTGATGATCGTCTTCTGCCGCTGGTCGAGCGCCTTCACCAGCCAGTTGGCGCTGGCGAGGCAGTCGGCCAGCCAGGCCTTGCTTGCCTTGTCCTGCGGGCCGCCGGCCAGTTCGACATAATAGGTGCGGTTGACCAGCACGCGCGGCAGGGTGGCGCTGTTGACCTCTATGCCCCAGCCTTCGCGGGTGCGGCTGACGAACAGGTCGGGCGTGACCGGCGTCGCGCTGTCGCTGGCAAAGCGCAGGCCGGGCTTGGGATCATAGCCGCGCAGTTCGCGGATCATGTCGGCCAGATCCTCCTCATCCACGCCGCAGATGCGGCGCAGCTGGGGCAGGGCGCCCTTGGCGAGCAGGTCGAGATTGGCGAGCAGCCGCTGGATGCAGGGATCGTAGCGGTTCGCCTCCTTCGCCTGAAGGGCGAGGCATTCGGCGAGCGAGCGGGCGCCCACGCCGGTGGGATCGAAGCTGTGGATAACTTCCAGCACGCCTTCCACCGTGAAGAGCGGTACGCCCAGGCCATGGGCGGTCTGGAGCAGATTGGCCTCCAGATAGCCCGCCTCGCTGATCTGGCCGATCAGCTGGGTGGCGATCAGCAGGTCCATGCCCGACAGCGTGCTGCGGGCCTGGTCCATCAGATGTTCCTGCAGGCTGGGCGCGGCATTGGCGAAACTGTCGAAATCGACCGCTTCACCCGAACCGCTGCCGCCACCGAGCATGTCGAGCGAGCCTGAGCCGCTGCCCGCGGCCATGCGGTCGGCCGGGCCATCGTCGATGAAGGTTTCCGCGCCATGATCGACGTCGAGCGGACTGTCGGCGCCGCCCAGCCCCTGGGCAATCAGATCGTCGCTGGCGCCGGTTTCGGCGGCCAGCGTGGGCGCCTCCACCTCGCGGTCGACGCCGCTGCCTTCCCGGCCGCCGTCATCGGCGGCACCCTGTTCGAGCAGCGGGTTCTTTTCCAGCTCGCCCGCGACGAACGCCTCGATCTCCAGATTGGACAGCGCCAGCAGCTTGATCGCCTGCTGGAGCTGCGGCGTCATCACCAGAGACTGGCTCTGGCGGATGTCGAGGCGTGGCCCGAGCGCCATCAGCCGGGCCGTCCTGCATCAGCGAGGGGGCGCCGGCCGATCATGTCAGAGCTGGAAATTCTCGCCCAGATAGAGGCGGCGAACATCGGGATGGGCGACCAGTTCGGTCGGGCTGCCGGCGAACAGCACCTGGCCGCTGTAGATGATGCAGGCGCGGTCGACGATTTCCAGCGTCTCGCGCACATTATGGTCGGTGATGAGGACGCCGATGCCGCGCGTCTTGAGCTGCTTCACCAGATCGCGAATGTCGGCGATCGACAGCGGGTCGATGCCGGCGAAGGGCTCGTCGAGCAGCACGATCGAGGGATCGGCGGCCAGCGCGCGGGCGATTTCGCAGCGACGCCGTTCACCGCCCGACAACGCCATGGCGGCAGAATCGCGCAAACGGGTCAGGCCGAATTCGTCGAGCAGCTGTTCCAGCTTCTCGGCACGGGCGGCCTTGTTGGGTTCGGCCATTTCCAGCACGGCGCCGATATTCTGTTCGACCGTCAGGCCCCGGAAGATCGAGGTTTCCTGCGGGAGATAGCCCAGGCCCAGGATCGCGCGGCGATACATGGGCAGGCCGGTAATATCCTGGCCGTCGAGGATGATGCGGCCCTGGTCGGGACGGACGAGGCCCATGACCGAATAGAAGCAGGTCGTCTTGCCCGCGCCATTGGGGCCGAGCAGGCCGACGACCTCGCCCTTGCCCACGGTCAGCGACACGTCGGACAGGACGACGCGCTTGTCATAGCTTTTCGCGATCGAGATGACGGACAGGCCCTCGCCCACTTCCTGCGGGGCGAGCGGTCGCGCCGAAGCGGCCCTGTCCTGGATCGTCACATCGTCCATCACTTCAATCCTTGTGCCGCCAAATCGGGGTGCGGCGGACATGGGTCCGCCTGCGGCAATTGGCAAGCTTTGTGCATGGGATCGCCGCCGGGGCAAGGGGAAAATGCGATGGAGAAGAGGGGGATGGGCGTGCCATCCCCTGATACGCGGGTTATTCCACCATGATGCGCGGGTTGGGCAGGACCACGCCGACATCACTGGCATAGGCATCCCACGCCTTTTCCAGCGCCGCCCGGCGTGCCGGTTCGCGGGTGGACAGGTCCGTGGTCTCGCCCGGATCGGCGGCGATGTTGAACAGATGCCATTGGCCATCGCCGGCATCGGTGATCTTCCAGTCGCCCTGACGCAATGCGCGCGAGCCGAACAATTCGGTGCCGATCGCCTCGCTGGCGGGATGCACCGTCTGCGCCGTGCCGGCGAGCCAGGGCGCCCAGCTGGTGCCGCGGATCGGCTGGACGGTCCGGCCCTGGAACGTCCCCTTGGGCGGGGCGATACCGGCCAGGTCGATCAGCGTGGGGGCGACGTCCATGACGTTGAGATAATCATGGGCGATGCTGCCGGGCTTCTTCACCGCTGGTCCGGAGAGGAAAGCGGTAGTGCGGGTGCCACCCTCGGTCGCGAACGCCTTGTAGAGCCAGGAGGGGGTGGTTGCCGCCTGCGCCCAGCCGGGGCCATAGCTGATATAGCTGCTGTCCTTGCCGAGATTGTCATAGCTGTTGTCGGCCGCCTCGGCGCGGGCGCGGAAGCGGGGATTCCTGGCATGGACCAGGTCCATCCCCTCGGCGCCATTGTCGGCGAGGAAGAGGATGACGGTATTGTCATACTCCCCGCTGGCCTTCAGCGCATCGATCACCCGGCCGACATTCTGATCGAGCCGGTCGACCATCGCGGCATAGATTTCCATCGTCCGTGACGCGGTCTTCTTTTCATCCGGGGTCAGCTGCGCCCAGGGCTTGCTGTTTTCAAGGGGGTGCTGCGCGGCACTGGCCGGGACCAGGCCGAGGGCGATTTGCTTCTTGAGCCGTTCGGCGCGCAGCGCTTCATAGCCCGCCTCATAGCGGCCCTTATATTTGGCGATGGTTTCGGCCGGGGCCTGTAGCGGCCAGTGCGGCGCGGTGAAGGCGAGATAGGCAAAGAAGGGCTTGTCGTCCTTGGTCGCCTTGATCTGGTCGATCAGCTTGGTGGCGAAGGCGTCGGAGGAATAATAGTCGCTGGGCAGGCTTTCGAGCGTGCGGCCATCCTCGCGATAGGTGGTGAAGCCGGGCTTGGGCGTGGCCGAAATGTCGGTGCCATAATGATTGCCCGCCCCCTGCAGCAGCGCGAAGCTGTGCTGGAAACCGCGGGCATGGGGATCCTGCTCGGGCGTGAGGCCCAGATGCCATTTGCCCGAAAAGAGGGTGCGATAGCCGCCGGCGGTCAGGACTTCGGGCAGAGCGGCGATGTCGGTGCGCAGATAGCCCTCATGGCCGGGCTTGCCGACCTGATTGGGGGCCTGCATTTCTGCCATGGTGCCAAGACCGGCGCGATGATTGTCGGTGCCCGACAAGAGCATCGAGCGGGTCGGCGAGCAGGTCGGCGCGGTGTGGAAGCCGGTCAGGCGCACGCCCGACAGTGCGAGCCGGTCGAGATTGGGGGTGGATATCTCGCTGCCGAAGGCGCCGAGATCGGAATAGCCCAGGTCGTCGGCGACGATCACCAGGAAATTGGGACGCTTTTCCTGCGCCGCCGCGGGCGTGGTGAGGGCGGTGGCCAGCGCCAGGCTGGCAAGGACAGTGCGGAGCTTCATGGGGTCTTCCGTGAAAAGGGGCCGCGTCCGAAAGGAACGCGGCCCAGTGTGCCGAAGGTCAGGGTCAGGGTAGGGGGGGTGAGCAAGCCCTGCTCAGGCGGCTTCGGCAATCTTGCCATCTTCCTTCTTGATGATGCGGCTGTTGCGGCCGTCGATCGAGACGGGGACGGTGCCGGCGATGGTGGCGCGGCGCAGCTGGCGATGCTGGGTGCCGAAATCGGCGATGGCGCGATGCTGGGTGGCGCGATTGTCCCAGATGGCGACGTCGCCCGGCTGCCAGCGCCAGCGCACGGTATTTTCCGGCCGGGTCACGGCATCCTGGAAGGTGGCGAAGAGGCGCTGGCTGTCGGCCTGGCTGAGGCCGACGAATTGCTTGAAGAAATGGCCCAGGATCAGCGAGCGCTCGCCGCTTTCGGGATGGACATGGACCAGCGGATGTTCGGTTTCATAGACGGTTGAGGCGAAGACTTCGCGATAGCGCTTCACCGCTTCCTCGTTCGCATTGGTGACGACCGAGGCATAGTCATAGAGGTTGGAATGGACCGCCCACAGGCTGTTGGCGAGCTGGCGCAGCGGTTCGGGCAGTTCCTCATAGGCGGCCGCCGTATTGGCCCAGAGCGTGTCGCCGCCCGCCTGCGGGATGACGATGGCGCGCAGGATCGAGGATTCGGGATAGGCGGGGACGAAGGTGACGTCGGTGTGCCAGCTCGACGCGGCGCGGCCCTCCTTCGAATCCAGTTCCAGCAGATATTTGGAGCCGGGCACGACCGGGACGGTCGGGTGGGCGACGGGCTTGCCGAACCGTTCGGCAAAGGCTTCCTGGCCGGCATCGTCGAGATGATGCTGGGCGCGGAAGAAGATCACCTTGTGGCGGACGAGCGCGGCGCGGATCGCGGCGATGGTGGCGTCGTCAAGGTCGCCGCCCAGCGCAACGCCGCGAATCTCCGCGCCGATGCGGCCGGCGACGGGAACGACATCGAGCGGACCGTCGGCATCGGCGGCGTTGAGGAAGCTCTGGGTCAGGATGGTCATGGCAGGTCTCCTTGAATTTATGCGTGGACGGTCAGGCGGGGATCGCGTCGCGCTGGTCGAGGGCGCGGCGGATTTCGGCATGGGCGACTTCGTCGAGCGGGAAGCGCCAGATGATGAGGGTGGCGATGATGTGGGCCAGGGCCGGGCCGAGGGCGAAGACGGTCTTCAATCCTTCGAGCGCGGTGGGATCGTTGTGCGGGCCGGCGGCAAAGCCGAGCCAGGCGATGAGCGGCAGGGCGATGCCGATGCCGATCGCCGGGCCGAGTTTGGCCGAGAGGGCGAAGACCGAGAAGAAGAGGCCGGTGCGGTCATGGCCGGTGCGCAGCCGGTGGGCATCGGCCACATCGGCGACCATGGCGCGCAGCATGAGATTGCCCGAGCCCTGGGTCAGCCCCTGGGCGATGGTGAGGGCGAGCAGCAGCGGCAGGCCGCCGGGGAAGACGAAGAGCAGGCCGATATTGATCGCTGCCTGGGCGATTTCGCCGCTGATCGCTGCCTGGCGCTTGCCGATGCGGGTGCCGATGCGCAGCCAGATCGGTGCGGCGGCGACGCCGAAGATGAACTGGAGCAGATAGAGGCCGCTCGCCCAGGCGGGTAGGCCCATATACCAGACCGCGAAGAAGACGATCAGGCTGGCGCGGATCGACTGGCCGGCGGTGACCACCGCGTCGGAGGCGAGGACGCGCAGCAGCAACCGGTCGGAAAAGATGACGCTGGTGGCGCGCCAGAAGCTCTGGCGGACCGGCGGGGTGGCGGGCACCGGCGGTTCGGGCACGGAAAAGAGGGTGAGGGCGAGGCTGGGGATGAGGGTGGCGATGATGAAGCCGCCGACCAGTTGCAGCTTCAGCGTGCCATTGCCCGGTTCGACCTGGTCGAGGATGGTCGGCAGCACCAGCACGGCGAGCAGGCCGATGGCGCGCAGCAGCGCCTGATAGCTGACGACGCGGGTGCGGCCATGATAATGGCGCGATAGCTCGCCGGCCCATGCGGAGGCCGGGATCTCGATCATCGACCAGCCGAGATAGAAGAAGAAGAGGGCGGCGCCGAGATAGGCGGGTGTCACCAGCGCGGCGGGCGGGAAGAAGAGCAGCGCCGAAGACAGGCCGAACAACAGGCCGCCGGCCGCGATCCATGGGCGCCGCCGGCCGAAGCGGCTGCGGGTGCGGTCGCTGAGTGCGCCAACCAGCGGATCGGCGCTGACATCCCAGATGCGGCCCAGCAGGAAGATGAAGCCGATGGTCGCGAGCGAGAGGCCGAACTGGGTGGCGTAGAGCTGGGGCACGAACAGGGCGAGCGGCAGGCCGGCGCCGGCGATCGGCACCGCGATCGAGGCGAAGCCGGTGAGGCGCAGGCGCGAGGGCTCCCCCTCCCCGACGCGGGCGGGTTCCGGCCGGGTGATGCTCCGGTCATCCAGATAGTCTGCGTAGGGAAGGGTGGCCATGATCTTGCCTCCGTATTGGGGGTCAGAATTTGCTGCGCAGGGTGACGCCGATGGTGCGGGGATCGCCGACGGTGGCGGTGACGAGGCCGGTGTTCGCGACCGAGAGCGTGTCGACATAATCCTTGTCGAACAGGTTCTTGGCCCAGAGCGACAGGTCGATCAGGCCATCGTCCAGCCGCACGCCGATGCGCGCATTGGCGACGCCGTAGCTGGGCACCAGCGAGTAGCGGCTGTCCGACACGGCGGTGTAGTAGGAGGAGCGCCAGCTATAGTCGGCGCGGCCGTAAAATTGGGCGTCGCCCCATTTGGTGGTGCCGAGCGGAATGGCGAAGTCGCCGCCCGCGCTCCACGACCATTCGGGCACGCCCGACAGCGGCTTGCCGCTCAGGTCGGTCACGGCCGAGCCGCCGGTGGTCGGGTTCAGTGCCTCGACCGGGGTGGGGCCGTTCTTGAAGTCGACATAATAGGCGTCGGTATAAGCGAGCGAGGCGTTGAGGTTGACATAGCGGCTGAGCGCCAGCGCACCGTCCAGTTCGAAGCCGCGCGCGCGCGCCTCGGGAATGTTGGTGATATAATTGCGGGTGCTGTTGGTGCCGACAATCTGTTCGGTGATCGCGGTCTGATAGTCGAAGATATTGGTCCAGAAGGCGGCGGCGTTGAGCGTTGCCTTGCCGCCCCAGAACTGGCTCTTCACGCCGGCTTCGTAATTGTCGACCTTCTCGCCGCCGACATCGGGGCTGACCCCGGCCGGGATGTTGGTGAGGTTGAGGCCGCCCGACTTGTTGCCGCGCGAATAGGTGGCATAGACCAGCACGTCGGGCGTCACCTTGTAGGACAGGGTGGCCAGACCCGAGAGGCTGTTGTCGGTGAAGCCGGTCGAGTAACTGGTGATGGGGTTGAGGCTGTTGCGCAGTGCGATCGCTGCGGTGCGCTGGGCCGCGGTCAGGCTGGAAAGATCATTCCCCTCCGCCCACCACTGGCTGTAGCTGCCCTGCTTCTTCTCGTGCGTGTAGCGCAGGCCGAGCGTCAGCGAGAGGCTGTCGGGGATGATGGCGTAGCTGGCCTGGCCGAACAGCGCGGCGCTCTTGGTTTCCGGATTGGAGCTGGAGCGGGCGACGAAGCCGTTGACCGCCGCATTGCTGACCACCGGATCGGCATTGGGGAAGAGCCAGAGCGGCGCGTCCGGACCGTAGCCGGCGGCGCCCGACCCGTTGATGATCTGCCAGAAATAATAGGCGCCCAGCACATAGGAGAGGCGGGTGTCGCCATTGGAGGCGACGCGAAATTCCTGGCTGAACTGGCGCTGGTTATTTTCCTGGTGGTTGAGCGTGTTGACCGAGAGCGAGGTGGCGTCACTGTCGTTGCGCGGATACCAGTTCCAGGCGCGATAAGCGGTGATGGAGCTGAGCGTCACCGGGCCGACATCCCAGTCGGCCTTGCCCGAAATGCCCCACTGATTCATGTTCGCCTGGAACTGGCCGTCGACATCGACCTTGCGGGCGAAGGGATCGGTGGCGAGCGGCGTGTAGCCGGCGCGGGCGGCGCGGATCGCGAAATTGTTCGCGATCGTGTTGCCGTCATCATAGGTGGTGAAGACGGTGCTGGGCAGGCGGACGCAGCAGTTGAGCGTCTGCTTGGCATAGTCACCGATCAGGCGCAGGCTGAAGCCTTCACCCTGGGTCAGCAGCAGCTGGCCGCGCGCGGTGAAATTGTCGTAATCGTGAATTTTCTTGCCGTTATGGACATTGGTCAGGAAACCATCGCGATGGGTATCGGCAATGCTGACGCGCACCGCCGCCCAGTCGGTCAGGCCGCCCGTCACGGAGCCGCGCACCTGATGGAAACCATAGTCGCCCAGCGTCGCTTCCACCTGGCCGCCGAAATCGAAGCTCGGCTGGCGGGTGGTGATGTTGATGGCGCCGGCGGTGGTGTTCTTGCCGAACAGCGTGCCCTGTGGCCCGCGCAGCACCTCGATCCGTTCAAGGTCGACCAGATCGAACTGGCTGGCGCCGACGCGGCCATAATAGACATCGTCGATATAGACGCCGACGCCATTTTCGAGACCGTCATTGGTCAGCGCGACGTTGGAGCCGAGGCCGCGAATGTTGATGTTGGTGTTGCGCGGGTTGAAGCTGAACAGCTGGAGGCTGGGCGCGACCTGCTGCACGGCGGCGAGCGTATAGTCGCCGCGCTGTTCGACCAGATCGCCGCCGACGACGGACAGGGCGACCGGCACGTCCTGCGCCTTTTCGGCGCGGCGGCGGGCGGTGACCAGGATGGGGGCGCCATAATCGCCTTCATCGACGGCGGCTTCGGGGGCCGGGGCAGGCGCCGCGGCGGCGGGTTCGTCGGCAGCATGAGCGGCGCTCGGCAACAGGCCGATGGCGACGCCGGCGAGCAGCAGGCGACGGAGGGACAGGCCGTGCCGGGGTCGGCTGGGCGCGAGGGCTTGGGACATGAAAAGGCTTACTCCCTGAATTTCTTGTCTGTTCTGCTTGTGGGCTGCGGACGCAGGGCATCGTCGCGCACGGCATTCAGGCCGTAGAGCGCGGCGGCCGCCTGGAGCAGCGACACGGAATAGGCTGGGTGCGGCGACGCGCGTCGGCCGCGAGTTTCCACGGGCATGCGATCCCCCTTTCCCGCACGACGCATCGGCGGAGGACGGGCGGATGGAGGCGCGCTGAGAAGCAGCGCGCTGCGTGGCGGGCGTCAGGCCCTAGATTTCAGATGGATGGCACATCGTTTCATTCCCCATTCTGTTGGGGGGAACACGAAGCTGGCGTCGTCGCCCGAGCATCGTGCGCTTTAGCTGTTGGTGACGCGGAGCAAGCTGCATCCCGATCAAAAGCCGCGGGTCCGATGCCGATGTCGTCATCCGGGCGGGGACCAGTCCGCTCCGTTTCAGGCAATCTCTACTTATAAGATAGAGTGTCTGGCTCAACCAAGTTTTGCTTGGCCGTGCCCAAATTGCGCTGTGCCGGTCCATCCGCCCGTTCGAGCATGGCGTCGCGTCGGGCGAGGGTGATGAGGCGCAGGCCCGATTCGGCGGCGCGATCGAGCGCGAGGCTGGTGGGGGCGGAGAGGGTGACGAGCAGCGGGCAGGCGGCGAGCGCGGCCTTTTCCACCAGTTCATAGGAGCAGCGCGAGGAGAGGAGGGCGAAGCCGCCATCCCAGCCAAGGCCGGCGCGGGCCATGGCGCCGATCAGCTTGTCGAGGGCGTTGTGGCGGCCGACATCCTCGCGCGCGAGGCGGAGCGTGCCGTCGGACGCGGCGAGGGCGGCGGCGTGGAGGGCGCCGGTGCGCTGATTGCCCGGCTGGCGCGCGTCGAGCGCATCGAGGGCACGGAACAGGGCATCGTCGCTGGCCTGGGTGACGGCGGTGACGCGTGGCAGCGGGCGCAGCGCCTGCTCCAGATTCTCTATGCCGCACAGGCCACAGGAGGATTCGGCGACGCGGTGGCGGACGCGCGCGAGGATGCGGTCATGGCGGTCGGCGATCAGGCGGATGCGCAGCAACAGGCCCTGGGGCGCTTCGTGAATGTCGATGTCGATGATGTCGGCGGCACTATCGATCAGCCGTTCGGACAAGGCGAAGCCGGTGGCGAGATCGTCGAGATCGGCCGGGGTCGCCATCAGCACGGCATAGCCGATGCCATTATATTCGAGCGCGACCGGACATTCGACCGCGACCGCGCGGGTGACGGACGCGCGGCCGCCGTCCGGGGTGATCCGGGTGAAGCGGACGGGCCGGTCGGCGTCGCTCATCGGGCGGCGCGCACCGTGACGGGAATCGACTTGTAGGCGGGGGTGCCGCTGGCCGGATCATAATCGTCGAGCGGGACGAGATTGTTCGCTTCGGGATAATAAGCCGCGAGCGATCCGCGCGCGATGGCGTGCATGACGATGGTGAAGCCGCGCAGTTCACGCCCGGCCGGCGTCGTCACATCGACCTTGTCGCCATGGGCCAGGCCCATCTCCGCCAGATCGATCTCGTTCGCGAAGATGATGTCGCGCCGGCCATGGATGCCGCGATAGCGATCATCATAGCTGTAGATGGTCGTATTATACTGGTCATGGCTGCGGATGGTGGTGAGCAGCAGCGGCAGCGCGCCCTCGTCCGGGGCGACCGGGTGGGTGATGAACTGCGCCTTGCCGCTGGGCGTGTTCCAGATCCGGTCGCAGGGGCCGATCGTCAGGCGGAAGCCGCCGGGCTCGCGCACCCGGATGTTGAAGTCGCGGAAATCGGGATAGACCGCCTCGATCCCGTCGCGGATGCGGTCATAATCGGCGACCATGCCGTCCCAGTCGGTGCGGCTGGCGGGCATGGCGGCCTTGGCCAGACCCGCAACGATCGCCGGTTCGGAGCGGACATGGGGCGAGGGGGGCTTCAATTTGCCGCGCGAGGCGTGGACCATCGACATGCTGTCCTCGACCGTCACCCATTGCGGGCCGGCGGCCTGCATATCCAGTTCGGTGCGGCCAAGGCAGGGCAGGATCAGTGTCTCGCGCGCGGTCAGCAGGCAGGTGCGGTTGAACTTGGTGAGGATGTTGATCGACAGGTCAAGCCGGCGCACGGCGGCGAAACAGGCGTTGGGATCGGGCATGGCGACGGCGAGATTGCCGCCGAGGGAAATCAGCGCTTTTGATTCGCCAGCGTGCATGGCGGCCAGCGCCTCGACCGCATTATGGCCATGCTTGCGCGGCGACTGGATGGAAAAGGCGGTGTCGAGCCGTTGCAGCATCGCCTCGGTCGGGAGTTCGGTGATGCCGACAGTGCGATCGCCCTGCACATTGCTATGGCCGCGCAACGGGCAGATGCCGGCGCCCGGCTTGCCGAAATTGCCGCGCAGCAGCAGCAGGTTGGCGAGCGCCTGCACATTCTGCGTGCCGTGGCGATGCTGGGTGATGCCCATGCCATAGCAGATGATGACCCGGTCGGCCCTGGCATAGACATGGGTCATGCTCTCGATCGCTTCGCGGGTGAGGCCGGACAGGCGCTCGATCCACGGCCATTGGGTGGCCTCGATATCGGCGCGCAGGGCGTCGAAGCCCTCGGTATGCTGGGCGATGAATTCGTGGTCTAGCGTGCCGGGCTGCTGCGCCTCGATCGCCAGCAGCGCCTTCATCATCCCCTTGAGCATCGCCATGTCGCCGCCGATCCGCACCTGATGATAGGCGGACGCGAGCGGGGTGGCGCCGGGCGAAAGCATTTCGGTGGGATGCTGGGGCGACTTGAAGCGTTCCAGCCCGCGTTCGCGCATCGGGTTGGCAACGATGATCGGCACGCCGCGCTTGGAGGCGGCGGCGAGCGTGCTCAGCATGCGGGGATGGTTGGTGCCCGGATTATGGCCGATGCAGAAGATCGCATCGGCATGGTCGAAATCCTCCAGCGTCACCGTGCCCTTGCCGATGCCGATCGATTTGGGGAGGCCGGTGCTGGTCGCCTCATGACACATGTTCGAGCAGTCGGGGAAATTGTTGGTGCCGAACTCACGGGCGAACAACTGATAGAGGAAGGCGGATTCGTTCGACGCGCGGCCCGAGCAGTAGAATTCGGCCTGGTCGGCATGGTCGAGCGCCTGCAAGGCGGCGCCGGCGCGGGCAAAGGCCTCGTCCCAGCTGATCGGCACGAAATGGTCGGTCGCGGCATCATAGCGCAGCGGTTCGGTCAGACGGCCGGCATCTTCGAGCTTGTGGTCGGTCCAGTCCCATAGCTCGCTGACGCTGTGGCGGGCGAAGAAATCGGGATCGACGCGCTTGACCGTCGCTTCCCAGGTGACCGCCTTGGCGCCATTCTCGCAGAACTCGAACGAAGAGGTGTGCTTGGGGTCGGGCCAGGCGCAGCCGGGACAGTCGAAGCCGTCGGGCTGGTTCATCTGGAGCAGGGCGCGGGTGTCGGGGCTGGCGCGCATCTGTTCGGCGACCGTCTTTGCGACTGCACGAAGCGCGCCCCAGCCACCGGCCGGGCCGTCATAGCTGGATACGCCTTCCACCGTGTCCGGGATCAGGTCTTCGGCGGATTTGTCCATGGTCGTCTGTCCCACATCATCGCGGTGCCCCGCGTCGGATATAGGAAAATTCGGCTGGAGAACCAAGGTCGGGCAGGCAGGATGGGTGGTGCCCGAAGGGGGCTGTCATCATCATCTGCAGCTATCGGGAAAGTGATGGTGCGGTCGAGAAGACTCGAACTTCCACGGCCTTTCGGCCACAACGACCTCAACGTTGCGCGTCTACCAATTCCGCCACGACCGCACATCAACAGGGAAACCGGCGGGGCCGGTGCCTTGGTAGGAGGCGGCCCTTAGCAAAGGCTTTTGGGTCATGCAACCAGTGATCGGCATCAACGTTATCTTTGTTTGGCAGAAAGTCGGTTGCGAAAGGGGGCTGGCCCCATGTCGTTGCATTTCTGGGTGGGATCGGGCGGCGCGCTGGTGGCCGCCGCCGTGATGGGGCTGGGCCTGGGCGCCTATGTCACCAGCCCGCAAAAGCCGGTGCGGCCTGCGCTGGAGGCGGAACTGGATAGCGGCGACATGGCGACGGCGCAGACTCTGCCGGAGGCCGAGCGCGGACCGGCATTCGTGACCTGCACCGGGTGCGGACCGACGCTGGAGGAACGGCGGATGAAAGCCGACATGGCGGGGCTGGATGCCGATGGCATGATCGGCGAATCGCGCGATACGGCGGTGCGCGACTATCTGGCGGAAGAGGAACAGCCGGTCGAATCGGCGGCGCTGGGCTATCCGCCGCTGCCGCAGCCGACGGTGCGGGTGGATCGCCTGCCGCCGCGGATCGAGCGATTCGCGGCGGGCGAGGCGGAACCGGGACCGGCGCTGAGGCCGGTCTCGGCGACGGCGGCGCCGCCCCCGCTGGTCCCCGCAGAACCGGCAGAGGCGGGCTTGCCGCAGTAATTATTCGGCAGCGACCGGGGTCGATGCGTCGCTCAGCGGATGGGCCAGGCGATTGACCATTTCCTTCGGGCAGACCTGCCAGATGTAGCGGCGCCAGCGATCCCAATCCTCCAGGATGGTGTTCGACCATTTGCTGTCGGTCGCGACCGCATGTTCAGCGATCAGCGCCTTGAGCTCGCCTTCCCAATGGGCACTGTCCAGACGCTGCCAGACGATGCTTTCCGGGTTGGCGCGGCTCGGGAAGCTGCCATCCTCGTCGAGGATGAAGGCCATGCCGCCGGTCATGCCCGCGCCGAAATTGGCGCCGGTCTTGCCCAGGATGACGGCAGTGCCGCCGGTCATATATTCGCAGCCATTGGCGCCGCAGCCTTCGACCACCACCTTCGCGCCCGAATTGCGGACCGCGAAGCGCTCGCCGGCCTGGCCCGCGGCGAACAGCTTGCCGCTGGTCGCGCCGTAGAGGACGGTGTTGCCAAGGATGGTGTTGTCCTTCGACGAGAGCGGCGAGGAGACGGTGGTGCGCACCTTGATGATGCCGCCCGAAAGCCCCTTGCCGACATAGTCGTTGGCGTCGCCGAACACTTCTAGGGTGATGCCCTTGCAGAGGAAGGCGCCGAGCGACTGGCCGGCCGAACCGCGCAGGCGCACGGTCAGATGGCCGTCGGCCAAGGTGGACATGCCGAACTTTTCGGTCACGGCGGAGGAGAGGCGGGTGCCGACGGCGCGGTGCGTGTTGCGCACCGTGTAGGTCAGCTGCATCTTCTCGCCGCGCTCGAACACGGCGCGGGCATCCTTCATCATCTGCGCGTCGAGGCTGTCGGGCACTTCATTGCGCCACTGGGGCAGGCTGAAGCGGCGATGCTCGTCGGGGGCGTCGACCTTGGCCAGGATCGGGTTGAGGTCGAGATCGTCGAGATGCTCGGCGCCGCGATTGACCTGCTTCAACAGTTCGGTGCGGCCGATCACTTCGTCCAGGCTGCGGAAGCCAAGGCGGGCCAGGATCTCGCGCACTTCCTCGGCGATGAAGGTCATCAGGTTGATGACCTTTTCCGGGGTGCCGGTGAACTTCTGGCGCAGCTTCTCATCCTGCACGCAGACGCCCACAGGGCAGGTGTTGCTGTGGCACTGGCGCACCATGATGCAGCCCATGGCGACCAGCGACAGCGTGCCGATGCCGAATTCCTCGGCGCCCAGGATCGCGGCGATGACGATGTCGCGCCCGGTCTTGAGGCCGCCATCGGTGCGCAGCTTCACGCGGTGGCGCAGGCCGTTGAGGGTCAGCACCTGATTGGCTTCCGACAGGCCCATTTCCCAGGGCGTGCCGGCATATTTGATCGAGGTCTGCGGGCTGGCGCCGGTGCCGCCGACATGGCCGGCGACCAGGATGACGTCGGCATGCGCCTTGGCAACGCCGGCCGCGACCGTGCCGATGCCGGCCTGGCTGACCAGCTTGACGCAGACGCGGGCGCGCGGGTTGATCATCTTGCAGTCATAGATGAGCTGCGCGAGATCCTCGATCGAGTAGATGTCATGGTGCGGCGGCGGCGAGATCAGCGTCACGCCGGGCGTCGAGTGACGCAGGCGGGCGATGAATTCGGTCACCTTGAAGCCGGGCAGCTGGCCGCCCTCGCCGGGCTTGGCGCCCTGTGCGACCTTGATCTCGATTTCCTCGGCCGATCCCAGATATTCGGCATGGACGCCGAAGCGGCCCGAGGCGATCTGCTTGATCACCGAATTGGCGTTGTCGCCATTTTCATAGGGCTTGAAGCGCGCGGCATCCTCGCCACCCTCGCCCGACACCGCCTTGGCGCCGATGCGGTTCATGGCGATCGCCAGCGTCTCATGCGCTTCGGGGCTGAGCGCACCCAGCGACATGCCCGGCGTCACGAAGCGCTTGCGGATCTCGGTGGTCGCTTCGACCTCGTCGATCGGCACCGCCTCGCGGGCGAAGTTGAACTCCATCAGGTCGCGCAGATAGACCGGCGGCAGGTCGCGCACGCCGCGCGAGAATTGCAGATAGGTCGAATAGCTGTCGGTGCCGACGGCGGTCTGCAGCAGGTGCATCAGCTGGGCGGAATAGGCATGGGCCTCGCCGCCGTTGCGCTGGCGATAGAAGCCGCCGATCGGCAGGCGGACGACCGCGCTGTCATAGGCCTTGTCGTGGCGCAGCATCGCCGAATAGTGGAGCGAGGCATAGCCTTCGCCCGAAATCTTCGCCGGCATGCCGGGGAAGAGATCGTTGACCAGGGCGCGCGACAGGCCGACCGCTTCGAAATTATAACCGCCGCGATAGGAGCTGACGACCGCGATGCCCATCTTGGACATGATCTTGAGCAGACCCTCGTTGATCGCGGTGCGCTGACGCTCGAAACACTGGTCGAGGGTCAGGTCGCCGAACAGGCCGCGGGCGTGGCGATCGGCGATGCTGGCTTCGGCCAGATAGGCGTTCACCGTGGTTGCGCCCACGCCGATCAGCACCGCGAAATAATGGGTGTCGAGCGCTTCGGCCGACCGCACGTTGATCGACGCATAGCTGCGCAGGCCCTTGCGGACGAGATGGGTGTGGACGGCCGCGGCCGCCAGCACGCCCTGGATCGCGACCCGGTCCTGCCCGGCGCGCTCGTCGGTCAGGAACAGTTCGCTGCGCCCTTCGCGCACCGCCTGCTCGGCCTCCTCACGGATGCGGGCGATCGCCGCGCGCAGCTGTTCCTGGCCGCCGGTCGAGGGGAAGGTGCAGTCGATTTCGGCCACGGCCGGGCCGAAATAGGCCTTGAGCCGCGCCCATTCGGCGCTGTTGAGCACCGGCGATTCCAGCACCAGCACATGGCTGTTCTGCGCATCTTCCTCCAGGATGTTGTGGAGGTTGGAGAAGCGCGTCTTGAGGCTCATCACATGCCGTTCGCGCAACGGGTCGATCGGCGGGTTGGTGACCTGGCTGAAATTCTGGCGGAAGAAATGGCTGATGGTGCGCGGCTTGTCGGAGATGACCGCCAGCGGCGTGTCGTCGCCCATCGAGCCGATCGCTTCCTTGGCATCCTCGACCATCGGCGCGAGGATCAGTTCCATATCCTCCAGCGTCATGTTGGCCGCGACCTGGCGCCGGGTCAGTTCCGCCTTGTCCCATGCCGGCAGGGCGCTGGGGACGTCGGGCAGGTCGGTGATGTCGAGGAAGTCCTTGATCAGGTCGCCATAGGGGCGCTCGCCCGCGATGCGATCCTTGATCGCGCGGTCGTCATAGACTTCGCCTTCCTGCAGATCGATCGCGATCATCTGGCCCGGACCCATGCGGCCCTTCTGGACGATGGTGGTTTCGGGCACGACGACCATGCCGGTTTCCGAACCCACGATCAGCAGATTGTCGCCGGTCAGCGTGTAGCGCAGCGGGCGCAACGCGTTGCGGTCGACGCCGGCCACGACCCAGCGGCCGTCGGTCATCGCGAGCGCGGCCGGGCCGTCCCACGGCTCCATCACGGAGGCGAGATATTCATACATGTCGGCATGCGCCTTGGGCAGTTCGGCGCTTTCCGCCTGCCATGCCTCGGGCACCAGCATCAGCTTGGCCGTGGGCGCGTCGCGGCCGGAGCGGCAGATCGCTTCGAACACGGCGTCCAGTGCGGCGGTATCCGACGCGCCGGCCGGGATCACCGGCTTGATGTCCTCCGACTGCTCGCCGAAGGCCAGCGAAGCCATCTTGATTTCGTGGCTCTTCATCCAGTTCTTGTTGCCGCGGATCGTGTTGATCTCGCCATTATGGGCGAGGGTGCGGAACGGCTGGGCCAGCCACCATTGCGGGAAGGTGTTGGTCGAATAGCGCTGGTGGAAGATGGCGACGCGGCTCTCGAACCGCTCATCCTGCAGGTCCGGATAGAAGACCGACAGCGATTCGGCGAGGAACAGGCCCTTGTAGATGATCGAGCGGCACGACAGCGAGCAGACGTAGAAATCGCTGATCTGCGCTTCGATCACCTTCTTCTCGATGCGGCGGCGGATCAAGTAGAGATCCTTCTCGAACTCGCCGACGTCGCGTTCCTCCGGCATCGGGCCGGCGATCATGATCTGCTCGATCTCGGGACGGGTGCGCTGCGCCTTCTCGCCGATGACGGAGACGTCGACCGGCACCTGGCGCCAGCCATAGATGGTGTAGCCCGCGTCGATGATTTCGGCCTCGACGATGGTGCGGCAGGTTTCCTGGGCGCTGAGGTCGGTGCGCGGGAGGAAGATCATGCCGACGGCGAGGCGGTTGGGCAGCGGCTTGTGGCCCGAATCGGCGATCGCATCGTCGAAGAAGCGGACCGGCAGGTCGACATGGATGCCCGCGCCATCGCCGGTCTTGCCATCGGCGTCGACCGCGCCGCGGTGCCACACGGCTTTGAGCGCATCGATCGCGGAGGAGACGACGCGGCGGCTGGGCCGGCCGTCGGTCGCGGCGACCAGGCCGACGCCGCAGGCATCGCCCTCCATCTCGGGATGATACATGCCCTCGGCAGCGATGCGTGCGCGCTCTTCGGGGCTGGCCATGAAATTGGTGTCGGTCATGATGACTTACCCTTGCATCTGGCCGTCCCTTTCTTGGGGCACGGCCGCCTTCATTCTGTTGGTGCCGGCGTGCCGGCGTCGATCGTCAGTTTGCCTTTTGCGTGTCCGCCCCGAGCAATGCGGTGAGGCGGTCGCGTTCGGCCTTGGTCAGGTCTTTATAGGTGCGCGGCTTGGGCAGCTTGGCGAGTTCGGCCTGGGAGGATTGCATGATCTCCGGCATGGCCTTCATCATGTCGGGCATGATCTTCTGCATGCGGCCGATATAATGGGGGTCGGTTGCCAGCTGCATGAAGCCCTCGCCGAACTTGGCGCCGGTCGGCGTCTTCAGGAAGGCGGCGATCTGATCCAACTCGGTGGCATTGTAGCGATAGGCAAATGCCTCCGCCATGCCGGCGCGCATGTCCGGTTCGTAACGGCCCATGAAGCGGCCCATGGCCGGCATCATGGTGTTGACGATCACGTCCATCCGCTTGCGGAAATTGGGATCGAGGATCGCCATCATTTCCTCCATCGTGCCTTCGCTCAGACCTTCGGCCCGTTCGGGGTCGATGCCGCCGACTTTCAGGAACTCGCGGATGGGCATCTTGGTCATGCTGTCCATCATCGGGCCCATCATCTTCTGCATCATCGGGCCCATCATCTTTTCCATCGTGCCGTCGGGCAGGATGAGGGCCGCGATCGGCTGCGCCTTGGCGAGCAGAGCCGGATCGACCGGCTGCTCGGCGGCTACAGGCGCCGCTGGCGTCTGCGCCTGCACGGCGACCGGGGCCGCCAGCAGAAACAGGGACAGGAAGGCGAGGCGCATCAGGCGGCAACCTTCTCGCTGGCGGCGGCGACGGCCTTGGCCTTGAGATATTTGTGCATATGGTCGGTCACGTCGCGGCCATCGCGGATGGCCCAGACCACCAGCGATGCGCCGCGCACGATGTCGCCGGCGGCGAAGACGCCGTCCATGCTGGTCATCATCGTCTTGTGATCGACGCGCAGCGTGCCCCAGCGGGTGACCGACAGGTCGTCGGCGCCGAACAGGCGGGGCAGGTCTTCGGGATCATAGCCCAGCGCCTTGATGACCAGATCGGCTTCCAGCGTATGTTCGCTGCCCGGATCGGGCTCGGGCGCGCGGCGGCCCGATGCGTCGGGCGAACCCAAGCGCATCTTGGTGACCTTGACGCCGGTGACATGCTCCGTGCCCTCGAAGGCGATCGGCGCGGTCAGCCAGACGAACTCGACGCCTTCCTCCTCGGCATTGGCGACTTCGCGCTGCGAGCCGGGCATATTGTCGCGGTCGCGGCGATAGAGGCACTTCACCGACTTGGCGCCCTGGCGGATGGCGGTGCGGACGCAGTCCATCGCGGTGTCGCCGCCGCCGATCACGACGACATTCTTGCCGGTGGCAAGCAGGGTGCCATCTTCATGGCCGGGCACGGCATCGCCGAAGCCCGCCTTGTTGGAGGCGGTGAGATAGTCGAGCGCCTTGACCACGCCCGGTGCGCCGACGCCCGGCGCCTTGATGTCGCGGGCCTTGTAGACGCCGGTGGCGATCAGGATCGCGTCATGCTTGGCGCGCAGCTGTTCCATGCTGGCGTCGCGGCCGACCTCGAACCCTTCGTGGAAGATGATGCCGCCGTCCTTGAGGCGCTGGACGCGGCGCATGACGACATCCTTTTCCAGCTTGAAGCCGGGGATGCCATAGGTCAGCAGGCCGCCGGCACGGTCGTGCCGGTCATAGACATGCACTTCATAGCCCGCGCCGCGCAGATATTCGGCGGTGGTGAGGCCGGCGGGGCCGGCACCGATGACGCCGACCGACTGGCCGCGCGCGGCGCCGGGGACGAGCGGTTCGACCCAGCCTTCCTTCCAGGCGGTGTCGGTGATGAACTTTTCCACCGAGCCGATGGTGACCGATCCGTGGCCGGAAAATTCGATCACGCAATTGCCTTCGCACAGACGGTCCTGCGGGCAGATACGGCCGCAGATTTCCGGCATGGTGCTGGTCAGGTTCGACAGTTCATAGGCTTCGCGCAGGCGCCCTTCGGCGGTCAGGCGCAGCCAGTCGGGGATATGATTGTGCAGCGGGCAATGGGTCGAGCAATAGGGCACGCCGCATTGCGAGCAGCGCGACGCCTGTTCCTCGGCCTTGTCCAGAATGAAGGACTTGCTGATTTCCAGAAAGTCCTCGGCGCGCGCATCAGCGCCGCGCTTTTCCGGATAGGCCTGTTCCTTGCCCACGAACTTCAGCATCGGATTTTCAGCCATGGCATTTCCCTGCAACGATTGTTTGCAGTGCGCATAGCAGGAAAACCCGCGGAGTCACGCGGATTCTAACATTTAGGACAGTTAAGTTGACCTATTATCTGGCGGTTTGGGAAAAGACTGTCGCGGCGCTGTAATTATCTTTCAAATATTAGGTCCGTATCGGCCTTATCTCAGGCTGAGCCAGACCAGCGCGCCGATGCCGGCAATGATTCGATACCAGGCAAAGGGTGCGAAGCCATGGCGCGACACCAGGCCGACGAACCATTTGATCACCAGCAGCGCGACGATGAAGGAGACGATGAAGCCGAGCGCGATGCTGTCCCAGCCGACCTGGGCGCTGGTGAGCTGGTCGCCCTTCTTGAGCAGTTCTAGCGTCGAGGCGCCGAGCATGGTCGGGATGGCGAGGAAGAAGCTGAATTCGGCGGCGGTGCGGCGTTCGACGCCCAGGGTCAGCGCGCCCATGATGGTCGCGCCCGAGCGGCTGACGCCCGGCACCATGGCAAGGCACTGGATGAAGCCGATGCCGATGACGCGGACCAGCGGAATGTCGGCGATGCCGTGAAAGCGCTGTTCCCTGATCAGGCGTTCGATCACCAGGATGGCGACGCCGCCGACCACCAGCGCGACGGCGACGACGCGGGGCGAGCCGAGCAGCGTGTCGATATAGTCGTGTAGGGCAAGGCCGATGACGACGGCGGGGATGAAGGCGACCAGTAGGTTGCGCACGAAGCGGATGCTGACCGGATCGAGGCGGAGCAGGCCCATGGCCACTGCCCAGAAGGTGCGCCAGTAGAGGACGACGACGGCGAGGATCGCGCCGAGCTGGATCATGACGTTGAACATCGCCCAGACCGACGCATCATAGCCGAGCAGCTCGCTCGCCAGGATGAGGTGGCCGGTCGAGGACACGGGGAGAAATTCGGTCAATCCCTCCACGATGCCGAGCAGGATGACCGTCAGATAATGCATGTCCATGGGGATGTCGGATCCTCAAGCAGGGGGCGCATAAGCCAAGCCCTCCCCCCGCGAAGGGAGAGGGCCGGGCAATGCCTATATGTCAGGGATGCACCATGCCGCAGTGCAGCGAAAAGGCAAAGCGGCATGGCCACGGCCGGTCGTGGCCGATCATCGGCCCGTCGAGCCGATGGCGGGAATGGATCAGGCCTTCACGCGGCCGGCGAAGCGGCCATGCTTGCGATAGGGGACCATCCAGCGTTCGGCGACGGCGGCCATCGGCGTGGGGGCGACGCCCAGCGCCTCAAGGCCCGGCGCGCCGGGCGCGGCGACATTGTCCTGGCCCAGCATGGCGAGCTGGTCGCGGGTGATCGGGCCGCCGGGCAGCATCGCCAGCAGCGAGGCGAAGGCGCCGGGGACTTCGACCAGCGGCTTGTCGCCCCGGCCGATCGCCTTGGCGACCCAGGCATTGATTTCCTTCATGCTCATGACCTGCGGGCCGGCGAGTTCGAAGGTCTTGCCGCCAAAGAGGCCGGGCTGCTGCGCCGCGTTGGCGATCGCCTCGGCAACGTCGCCGACATAGACGGGCTGGAACTTCGTGGCGGCGCCGATCACCGGCACGACCGGGCCGCTGCTGGCGACGCCGGCGAAGCGGTTGAGGAACTGGTCCTCCTGGCCGAAGATGATCGACGGGCGCACGATGGTTGCGGTCGGGAAGGCAGCCAGCACGGCGGCTTCGCCCGCAGCCTTGGACCGGCCATAGGCCGAGGGGCTGTTGGCGTCGGCGCCGATCGCCGAGACATGGACTAGCGCGGTGACGCCGGCGGCGGCCGCCGCCTTGGCGACATTGGCGGCGCCCTCATGCTGGACGGCGTCGAAATCGCCGCTCAATATGCCGACCAGGTTGATGACGATGTCGCTGCCGTGCAGGGCGCGGGCGACGGTGTCGGGCTTGCGGATATTGGCCGCGACGAACTGGGTCTGGCCCAGATTGCCGAGCGCCTTCACCTTGACCGAATTGGCGAGGTCGCGCTGGGCGATGCGGACGCGCGCGCCGCGTGCCATCAGCGCCTGGGCGACCTGGCGCCCGAGAAAGCCGCCGCCGCCGAAGATGGTTACCAGATTGTCCTTCATCACGCGCGTCCCATGCTGTTCGAAAAGGGGAAAGTTCGTGCCGTTTCCCTTGCAACTTCCGCCGCCCGCTGACAACCGCCCGCCGGCGGCGGTGTTCCGATTTCTGGAGCGTTTTCTAATCGGGTGATATCACCCGATGACTCGGAAAACGCGACCAGCCAATCAGCCGATCCAGCCCTGCAGTCCGGCGATCATCCACAGGCCCAGCAGCAGGAAGAGCAGGGCCGCACCGATCTGCAGCGCGCGCATCGGCACGCGCTTCGCCAGTGCTTCGCCGAACAGCACGGCCGGGACATTGGCCAGCATCATGCCGCAGGTGGTGCCGGCGGTGACGGCGAGCAGATTGTCGAACTGGGCGCCCAGCGCCACGGTCGCGACCTGGGTCTTGTCGCCCATCTCGACCAGGAAGAAGGCGACGAGCGTGGTTACGAACACGCCGGCCTTCGACGGGGCCTTGAGCGGCGCATCCTCATCGATCTTGTCGGGCACCAGCGTCCAGAGCGCCATGGCGATGAAGCTGCCCGCCACGGCATAGCGGAACCATGGCTGGGTGAGCACCCCGGCGATCGAATGGCCGACCAGCGCGGCGAGGAAATGATTGGCGATGGTCGCGACGAAGATGCCCAGGATGATCGGCACCGGCTTGCGAAAGCGGGTGGCGAGCAGCATGGCCAGCAACTGCGTCTTGTCGCCCATTTCGGCGAGCGCGACGAGGGCGGTGGAGGTGAGGAAGGCTTCCATGAAGAACGTCCGGGCCGGGCTCTGACAAAAGACACAATGCCACCGCCTTCCCCGCCCGGCCGGACTGGGAAGCCGATGCCATTGGTCTCGCCCGATGCGGCTGATACCGCATCCCATATGCCATGGCCTCTCGGCCAAATATGTTGACATATGGCCCGTCCCGTCAGCGGAACGGCTGGCTACTCCCCAGATGACGCGCTAGCCTGTAGTCGGACAGGCCGCGAAAGGCAAGCCGATGGCGACGGGCGAGAACAAGACCACGGAGACGATGGCGGATGTCGCCGCCTATCTCGACACGGTCGAACCGGCCGAACGACAGGCGGATGGTCGGATGGTCGCGGCGTTGATGGCGCGGCTGTCGGGCGAGCCGCCACGGCTATGGGGACCGAGCATCATCGGCTTTGGCCGCTATCATTATCGCTATGACAGCGGGCGCGAGGGCGACATGTGCCGGATCGGCTTTTCGCCGCGCAAGGCGGAACTGGTCTTCTATCTCGCCGGTCTCTACGACGCCGATTTCATGGCATTGGGCAAGCATCGGCGCGGCAAGGGCTGCCTCTATGTCAAGCGGCTGGCCGATATCGACATGGGCGCGCTGGAGGCGCTGATCGTGCAGAGCCTGGCGCATATGGACGGGCTGTATCCGCGCTAGGAAAAGCGCTCAGGGCGTGCTGCTGCTCTGCTGCATCCGCCGTTCGGCGAACCATTGTTGCAGCATCTGGGCGGTGCAGCCGGTGAAGCCGTTGCTGCCGATGGCGGAGCAGCTGTTGGGCAGGATCTGGCGCTGGGTCTGTTCCATCGTCGCGACCTGGCTGCCCCAGCCGGGGCCACCCACTTCTTCGGGCTTTTCGCGCAGCTTCTTGGGGATGCGATAGCGTTCGGATTCGGGCTTGCGGGCGCAGACCACGATTTCCTCGCCCTCGCCCGTCGGGCAGGGATCATCGCCATAGACAATGAGGTTGAAGATCTTTTGCGGCGGATCATCCTGGGCGACGGCCGGCGCGGTGGGCAGGGCCAGCGCGGCCAGGCCGGCGATCAGCAGGGGGCGGGGGAGACGCATCATCAATTCCTTCATTCGCCCCGGTTGCACCCCGTTCGTCCCGCGCTGCACTGGCGCGGGATCGATATGAACAGACGCCGCAGGACGCCCCATGCCGTCACGGCCGGGGCGGGACTTCCTGTTCCTGCGCCTTCTTGGCATCGGCGTCGGCCTTTTCCTCGGCCAGAACGCGCTTTTCGATCGCCTCGCTGTCGGCGTCGATGGTCGACAGGCGCCTGGCGCGCTCGGCTTCGACCAGATCCTTCCAGCTGGCATTGTCGGCCTGCTGCCGTTCCGCCTTGGCCAGGCGCGACAGCTTGGCGAAGCAACCGGTGGCGCCGCCGCCGCCGACCGGCGAGCAGCTTTCGGTGCCGTCGCGACCGACATATTCCATCGACTTCACCCGCTCGCCCCAGGCCTGGTTGCTGGGCTTGTTGGGATCGCCGCGCAGCGGCTCGGGAATGCGGTAGCGTTCCTCCTCGCCCTTGCGCGCGCACACGACGATGCCATCTCCCTGGCTCTGGGGACAGGCATCATCGCCATAGACGATGACCAGATTGACCTTTTCGGAGCCGGTGCTGGTGGCGGCCGTGGGGGCGCTGTCCTGCTGCGCGAGCGCGGGGGCGGCGGTGCCCAGCATCAGGCCGGCCGCCAGAGCGATCAACGGGGTCTTCATCATCGGTCCGTCCCTTGTTCAGATGCGCTTCGAGAGCGCGATGGCGGCGCGGCAACCCAGGCGGATCGCGCCGGACAGCAGCGGATAGGCCGGGGCCTGTTCCGCGCCATGGGCGATGGCGGCGTCGCGATGCTCGACCTCCTCCGCCTGGAAATCCTTGATCAGGGCAGAGAGTTCCGGATCATCCTCGCCCAGTTGCTGCAACTGTTCTTCATAATGAAGGTCGATCTCGGTCTCGATCGCGGCGGTGCAGGCCATGGCGGCCTTCGGCCCCATCGCGGCGGTCACGGCGCCCAGCGCGAAGCCGGCGACATTCCAGATCGGATGGATCGCGGTCGGCCGTACGCCGCGTTTGGCGATCAGCGCGTCGAAAGCGGCGCGATGGCGTTCCTCCTGCGCGGCCATGCCGGCGATCAGCCGGCCATAGGGATGGCGATCGCCCATCACCGCAAGCTGCCCGGCATAGATGCGCACCGCGCCGAATTCGCCCGCCTGGTCGACGCGCACCATGGAGGCGCGATCGACCTTGTTCGTGCGACGGCCCGGCCGGGGGAAATCCTTGGTGGCGCTCATGCCTTCCTCGCTTTCAGCAGCAGGGCCAAGATGGCGAGCGCGGCCGCACCCGACAAGAGGCCGTTATAGCCTGCCAGCGAAATGCCGAAGAGGCTCCAGGGCGCAACATCGCAACGGGTGATCGGCGTTGCCATGATCTGGCTCAAAATATCGGTGCTGCTGCCGCCGGTCGGCGTGGTCGAGCAAGCGGTCAGCCCTTCCCACCAGCCATATTCGACCCCGGCATGGAACAGGCCGATGGCGCCGCTGATGCCGATGGCGATGCCGGCGAAACCGGCAAACAGCCCGCTCATGCAGGCGCGGCCGCGCAGCGCATAGGCGACCAGCGCCAGCGGGATCGCCGCCATATGGGGATAACGCTGCCACCAGCACATTTCGCACGGATGCAGGCCGCCCAGATATTGGGAGGCATAGGCCGTGCCCAGCGCGATCACGGGCACGAGCAGGGCAAGCAGGCGGGCGCGGCCCAAGGCGGGGGACAAGCTGTTCATATCGCCCGCTTAAACCCTTGTCCGCCTTTCGTCATGCTGAACTTGCCCGTCCGGTCATCCGAACGGGCACGACTCATTTCGCGCCGGGCTTGCGCGCAGCGGCCTGCTGCGCCTGGGCGATGGTGGCGCCGGGCGTGCCGGCGAGGCGGGAAATGGTCTTGAGCGCATAATCGAGCTGGAAGTCCTCGATCCCCTTCTTCTTCAGCTCCTCGGCGGTCTGGGCGAAGCGCGGATCTTCCTTGCTGTCCTCTTCCAGCGCGGCGTCGTCGGTCTTGATCTCGTTGATCAGGTGGCGGCGCAGGTCGCTTTCGCGGAACTTGGGGCGATCCTTGTAATCCGGGTCGCTGAGCTGCGGCACCTTGATGTCCGGCTGGATGCCGCCTTCCTGCACGCTGCGGCCCGACGGGGTGAAGTAGCGCGCGGTGGTGAGCTTGAGCGCGGTGGTGTTCGACAGCGGCAGCATGGTCTGGACCGAGCCCTTGCCGAAGCTGCGTTCGCCCATGATGAGCGCGCGATGCTGGTCCTGCAGCGCGCCGGCGACGATTTCGGAGGCCGAGGCGGAGCCCGCATCGACCAGCACGATCACCGGCAGGCCCTTCGCGTCATCGCCGGGCTTGGCATAATAGCGTTCGACATCGCCCTTGTTGCGGCCGCGCTGCGACACGATCTCGCCGCGCTCCAGGAAGACGTCGCTGGTCGACACCGCTTCGTCCAGCAGGCCGCCGGGGTTGGAGCGCAGGTCGAGGATATAGCCGGTCGGCTTGTGGCCCAGGCTCTTGTCGATGCTGCGGATCGCCGAGCGGACATCGGCGCCGGTATTGGCCGAGAAGCTGACGATGTTGATGACGCCGATATTATTCTTCACTTCCCACTTCACCGGCTTGATCTCGATGATCTCGCGGGTGAGGGTGAGGTCGATCGGCTTGTCGCGACCGGTGCGCACGATGGTCAGCTTGATGCTGGTGCCCGGTGCGCCGCGCATCTTGTCCACCGCCTCGTCCAGCGTGCCGCCATAGATGAGCTGGCCGTCGATGTGGGTGATATAGTCGCCCGCCTTGATCCCGGCGCGCCAGGCCGGCGTGTCCTGGGTGGGCGCAATCACCTTGACCGCGCCATCCTCCTGCGTGACCGACAGGCCCAGGCCGCCATAGCTGCCCTCGGTCTGGGTGCGCAGATTCTGGAAATCGCGCGCGTCGAGGAAGCTGCTGTGCGGATCGAGGCTGGCGAGCATGCCGTCGATCGCGCCCTTGATCAGCTTCTCGTCGTCGACCTTCTCGACATAATCGCTGCGGACCTTCTGGAAGACGTCCATGAATTCGTCGAGCGCCTTGTAGCTCGATGCCTCGCCATCGGCGAGCGCCGCGGTGGTGGCGGGGATGAGCGCAAGCGCGCCGAGCGCGACCGCGCCCTGCAGGAAGGTGGATTTCATGGCTGTCCTTGGAGTCCGCATCAAGGGATCGATATACGTCGATTCGCTATCCAACGCAAAAGCGCGCTTCGACCAATGTTGCCTGGCGTCGATGAGCGTGGGGTTAATGGGGCCGGTCGGATTGCCAGGCGATGCCCAATCGCGTGGCATTTTCGTGCAGCCGCCGGTCGCGTGCCCATAGCCGCGAGCCGGTAGTCAGGCGTGCCGATGCAAGCAGATGGGCATCGACATAACTGATACCGCGCCCAAATAGATATTCAGCCTCGATCAGTAGTTGCACTTCATCATTACTGGCTTCCGTCGCTTTAGGCAGGTCACGCAGTAATGCGAGAAAATCGTGCCGATCAGGCAGACTTCCCAAGGCCAATTCGCCGATCACAAAGGGGTGGCAAAGGACAGCCTCGGCATTGAGAAGATCGGTCAACATCGGATTGCCGCTGCGCAGATGATCGATCCAGACGGAGCTGTCGACAAGGATCATTCAGGATCCGATCGGCGGCGTGGTGCCGGTTCCATATCGGGCGCGCTGCCACCCAACAATGCGAGGCGTCGCGCCGCTTCGCGCTGGACCAGAGCGGTCAGCGCTTCCCGGACCAAGGCGGATTTTTCCTTGATGCCGGTATATTCTTCCGCCTTGGAGACAAGGTCGTCATCAAGGGCCAGTGTCGTGCGCATATATCATGCTCCTTAGGCACGATATTTATCATCATATGATGATGATTTCAATGCTTCAGCCCAGCCCCACCAGCGGCACGATATCCACCGGGCGGCCGTTGCGGCGCAGTTCGATCGTCACTGTCGGGCGGCCCTGGGCGGCGGTGAGGCCGACCGGGTCGCCCTGGCGCACACTCTCGCCGACCTGGGCGGTGACGCGGTGCAGGCCGGTGATGAGCGTGGTCCAGCCCTGGCCATGGTCGATGATCAGGATCTGGCCATAGCCGCGATAGGGGCCGGCAAAGGCGATGCGGCCGGCGGTCGGCGCGACTGCCTGGGCGCCGGCCTGGGTTACCAGGGTCAGGCCGCGCGAACGCACACCGCCGTCATTCACCTCACCCATGCCGGTGACGAGCTGGCCGACGACCGGCAGGCGATAGGGCGGCGGGCCGCTGTCCAGCGTCTCGCGGTCGGGCGCGGGCGCACCGGCCTGGTCGGGGCGGGCGGGGCGCAGCACCGGACCGGACAGTTGCGCCAGGCGATCGCGCAGGTCGCTTGCCACCTCCAACTGGTCCATCAGGTCGACAATGTCACGCGCCTTCTCGCCCAGCGCCAGCGCGCGTTCGCTCTCCAGCCCGGCATTGGCGCGATAGTCGCGGGCGGCGACGCGCTTTTGCGTTTCGAGCTGGCGCAGGGCGGCTTGGCGATCGGTGAGGTCGCGGCGGCTCTTTGTCAGGGCGTCGGCGGCCTGCTGCGCGGTGGCGCGGATCGCGCGGCTGCGGTCCAGTTCGGCGCGCAGGCCCGCTGTGCGCTGCTCGATCACCGGCAGCACCTGTCCCAGCACCGCGCGCATATGGACGGCGTCGCTGATCGATCCGGGCTGGACGAGGGCAAGGGCGAGCGGACGGCGGCTCATCATCTGCAGCGCGGCGGTCAGGCGCACCACCGGTTCCTGCCGGGCGGCGAGACGCGCGGCCTGGGCGCGCTGCATGCGGGCGATGATGGCGATGCGGGCCTGGGCGGCCTGCACATCGGCCTCGGCCTGCTGGATGCGGGCGGCCATGGCAGCGGCGCGGCGGCCGGCCTGTTCGGCCTCGTCACGGGCCATGCCGGCCTGCCGCTCCAGCCGGACCGAACGGTCGGCGGCCTCCACCGACTGGCGGCGGGCGTCGCGCAGCGCCTTTTGTTCCTGTGCCAGCGTGGTGCCGGCGGTGCCAGGCAGGATGATCGCGGCATCGTCCGCGGCAGGCAGGCGCGTGGCGACAAGGGCCACGATGCCCGCCAGTGCGATGCCCGTGATGCTGTTGCTGATGATGCTGCGCTTCAACCGCTTGTCCCGCCCGATAGGGCTTTGACTAGGCGCAAGCCGCGGGCATGTCGAGCCTCAGCCTTCGCGGTGATAGGGGTGGTTGGCGAGGATCGAGCAGGCGCGCCACAGCTGTTCGGCGAGCATGGCGCGGGCGATCATGTGCGGCCAGGTCATGGCGCCAAAGGCGATCAGCAGGTCGGCATTGGTCCGTTCGGCATCGTCGAAGCCGTCGGCCGCGCCGATCAGGAAGCGGATCTCGCGCGTGCCGGTGTCGCGCCAGCCCTCGATCCGCCGGGCAAAGTCCATCGAGGAGAGCTGCTTGCCCTTTTCGTCGAGCATCACCGTCACCGTGCCGGGACCGACGGGCGGCAGCTTGCCGCCCCGGTCGGGCATTTCGGTGATCTTGTGCGGCATGGTCAGCCGCTTGACATAGCGGTCGACCAGATCGGCTTCGGGCGAGCGCCCGATCTTGCCGCGCGCGATGATGTGGAGGAGCATGGCTCCCCCTAGCCTGTCATCGCGCCCATGTCGAAGGGTGCGACGGCAAGGATCAGGCGTTACCCGCGACCGGCGCGTCGACGAAGCCCCACATCCGTTCCAGATTGTAGAAGCTGCGCACTTCCGGCTTGAACAGATGGACGATCACGTCGCCGGCATCGATCAGCACCCAGTCGGCGACCGGCAGGCCTTCGACCCGCGCGGAGCGGCCGGTGGCCTTCTTGATCCGTTCGGCCAGATGCTGGGCGATCGCCGCGACCTGACGCGACGAACGGCCGCTCGCGATCACCATATGATCGGCGATGCTGCTCTTGCCTTCGAGGGGGATGGAGATGGTTTCCTGCGCCTGGTCGTCGTCGAGCGACTGCATGACAAGGGCGTGCAGGGCGGCCACGCTATCGGCGGCAGGCGCCGTATCGTTGGCAGGGGCGAGGTTGGTCAATTAAACTCCAATCTAGACGATCATCCGGCGCGTGAGCGGATCGCGCACACACGTTGCTTCATATTCGCGATGCCAGAGGGGGTCCGCCTGCCGTAGCAGGGTTGCCGATCTTGGATCAGGGCGAAAGCGCAATAGCACGAGCGCCGGTGGTCTCCAATTCGTCCAGTCTGCACTCTGGCGCGCGGACCGGACGAAGCGCCGCAGCCAGCTCATGGCCGTAGAGCCACGGGCAGCGTCATCATAGCCCGGACGGGCGATGACGGCAATGGGCATCTGTCGCGCTATGCCGCGCCAGTCGCGCCATTGGCCAAATTGCGCCAGATTGTCGGCGCCCATCAGCCAGACGAAGCGGTTGCGGGGGTAGCGCTGGCGGAGCGCGCGCAGCGTGTCGACGGTGTAGCGGGTGCCCAATTGGCGCTCGATCGCACTGGCGCGAATCGGCGCGCGGCGGGCGATTTTCTGCGCATGGGCGAGACGGACAGGCAGCGGCGCCATGCCCCTGGCGGGCTTCAACGGATTGCCGGGCGACACCAGCCACCAGATTTCGTCGAGACCCAGAGCGTCCCTGGCGAACAGCGAAATGGCGCGATGCCCGCCATGCGCCGGATTGAAGGAGCCGCCAAGCAGGCCGATCTTTTTCATGGGGCAAGCCATGCCAGCGCGGGGGCGGGGCGGCAATGGGCAGATTCTTAAGGCTTGCCCGCTATAGCCGCGCCATGCAGGGGCGGCTGATCGGATTCGATGGATTGCGCGGGATCGCCGCGCTCAGCGTCCTGCTGTTCCATGCGCTGACCTGGACCACGGGCGACGCGCGTGGCAACGGCTATCTGGCGGTCGATTTCTTCTTCATGCTGAGCGGCTATGTGATGGCGCGCACCTATGAAGCGCGGCTGGGGCAGGGGCTGTCCACCAGCGCGTTCGTCCGCGCGCGATATCGACGCTTCCTGCCGGTCATGGCCATCGCCGGACTGATCGCGCTGCCCGGCTTCCTCCTCACCAATGAGATGTCGCTCTGGCCGGTGGCCCTCGCCAATCTGCTACTGATTCCCAGCCTCTTCGCCGGGCGTCTCTATCCGTTGAACGGGCCGGCCTGGTCGATCCTCCTGGAACTGATCGCCAATATGGCCCACGGCCTTGTCCTGCGCCGCTTGTCGACCAGGATATTGGTGCATGTCGTGCTGCTGAGCGCTACCCTGTTCGCGGTTGTCGCCAGTCGTGTGGGGATGGACGTGGGGGCGCAGCCTGCCAGCTTCCTCTTCGGCCCGCCGCGGGTGATGTGCGCCTATGGCATGGGAATCATAATGTGGCGCTGGTGGCGTGACCTGCCGACCATTGCCGTTCCTCCGATGGCGGCCCTGGTTGCGATGCCGCTCTATTTCGGCATCGGCACGGTGATCGACGCGGATGGCTGGATCAGTGGCATGGTCTTCATCCTGCTGGTCTGTCCCCTGATGCTGGCGGGCGGGCTTCGCTGGCAGCGACAATCGCGGTGGATGACGGCGGCGGGGGCGATATCCTTTCCGCTTTATGCCGTTCACGCCCCGGTCTGCATGACGGGGTTGATGCTGGGCGTGCCCGTGGCCGGCGGGGTCGCCGCCAGCCTGGCGATTGCGGGGCTGATTGCCTGGATGCAGGCGCGGCCGCGTCGTCGGGGATCCACGACGCTTTCGTCCGCGCCAGTGGCGGCAAGCTAGCCCGAGACGATCTTATTCGGCCGCCGGCAGCGCGCGCGCCTCTTCGGCCTGGGCGTCGCGAGCGAGGACGTCGAGCGGTTCCATCGCCTCGATCTCCTTGCCGCCGGTCTCGATGTCGAGATCGCGGAACTTGCGGCCGGTGGAGAGGACACGCGTCTCAAAGCTGCCGATGAAGCTGTTATAGTTGGAGACTGCGCTGTTGAGGCCGGAGCCGAGGCGCTTGAGGTGGGTCGCGGCGACGGACAGGCGCTCATAGAGTTCCTTGCCGAGCTGGCCGACCTGCTGCGCCTGTTCCTGCATCTTGGCCTGGCGCCAATGGCCCGCCAGCGTGCGGGCGAGCGGCAGGAAGGTAGCGGGGCCGCAGATGATGACGCGATTCTTGGCGGCGCGTTCCCAAAGCTCCATGTCCGCCTCCAGCGCGGCGGTGACGAAATTGTCGCCCGGCACATACATGATGACGAAGTCGGGGGCCTTGTCGAACTGTTCCCAATAGGCCTTGCGCCCCAATGCATCGGCATGGGTGCGCATCGCGCGGGCATGGTCGAGCATATGGGCGTCGCGCAGCGCCGGATCGACCTGATCGACCGCGTTCAGATAGGCGACCAGCGAGCATTTGACGTCGACCACCATCTGCTGGTCGCCGGGCAGGTTGATGACGAAGTCGGGGCGCAGGCGGCCGTCCTCGACCGCGACCGACACTTCCTCCTTGAAGTCCACGAAGGGGGAAAGGCCGGCGGTTTCGATGAGATTCTTGAACTGCTGCTCGCCCCAGCGGCCGCGCGTCTTGGGCGCGGCGCGCAGGGCATTGACCAGCTTGGCGGTTTCCTCGCGCACCTGGCCCTGGCCCAGATGAACCTGCTGCACCGCTTCGCGCAGTTCGGCATAGCTGCCGACCCGGTCCTTCTCGACGCGGGCGAGGCCCTCCTCATAACGCTTGAGCGTGGTTTCGACCGGGTTGAGCAGCGTCTTCAACTGCGCCTCGCTCTTCTCGCTCGCCTGGGCGAAGCGCTGGTCGGCGCGGGTCAGGAACTGGGTCTGGGCGGATTCGAGCAATTTGCCGCCGATTTCGCTGAACTGGGCGGAGAGCTGTTCCTTGGCATCCTTGAGCGCCGCAATCTGCTGCTCGAACGCCTGGGTGCGGGCATGGATGTCGGACTGGAGCGCGGCCAGCTCGCGCAGCGCGGCCTCGCGCTCGGTCTGGATCGCCTCGATGCGCTGGCTGGCGGCGGCCTGCAGCGCCTCGATCCGCTGTTCGGACGCGGCCTGCGCGGATTCGAGCCGGGCGAACTGGCTCATGCCCTGCGCGACCCGTTCCTTCTCCACCGCCAGTTCGGCGATCGCGCCGTTGCGCTGGGCGGTTGCAATGTCGAGCTTGCTGGTCAGATCGGCCCTTTCGGCGGTCAGCGGCGCCAGCGCCTTGCCCTTGAGCAGCCAGCCGACGGCGAGGCCGATCAGCAGCGCGACGGGAATGAGAAGGGCGGCGAGGCTGTCCATAACTATCCTTTTTGGGAACGAAACGGGAACTTAGCGGGCCGCGTCGAAGGTCGCAAGAACCTTCCTTGTTTGTGCCGTCATGCCGCCTGTGCGCTGGGCGCGGCAAAGCGGGCGCGATAGTCGCCCGGCGACAGGCCGACCAAGCGGTGGAACAGCTTGCGGAAGGCGGCGGCATCCTCATAGCCGACGCTCCAGGCGATCTGGTCGATCGTGCGCCGGGTAAATTCCAGATGCTCGCGCGCCCGCGCCACGCGCAGATGCTGGACATATTCGATCGGGGTCATGGCGGTCGCCGCCTTGAAGCGGCGCTGGAAGGTGCGCTCCTCCAGCGCGGCCTGCGCCGCCATCTCGGTGACGCTGACCGCCTTCGCCTCCCGCGCGGCGAGCCAGTGCTGCACCTTTAGGATCGGCTCGTCGCCATGGGTCAGGCGCGGCAGGAAGCGGGCGAAATGCTTCTGCTCGCGCCCGGCCGTGTCGATCAGCAGGAATTTGGCGGTGTCGAGCATCACCGTCGGGCCGAGCAGCCGGTCGACCAGCCGCATGCCAAGGTCGGTCCAGGCCATCAGCCCGCCGGCGGTGATGATATCGCCATCGTCGATGACGATGCGGTCGCAATCGAGCTTCACGGCCGGGAAGCGGGTGCGGAAGGCGTCGGCGAACCACCAGTGGGTGGTGGCGGGGCGACCATCGAGCAGGCCGGTCGCCGCCAACAGGAAGGCGCCGCCGCAATTGGAGGCAAGGGTAGCGCCGGCGGCATGGCGATCGAGCAGCCAGCGGGCATAGGGCGCGGCTTCCTCCGCCTCGGGCACGCCGGTCAGGCGACCGGGGACCAGCCAGATGTCGGGCGTGCCGCCCAATCCTTCATGCGTGTCATGGCTGCGGGCAAAGCAGCCGTCATCGCCCATCTGCCAATGGCTGACGCGCACCACCGGGCCGCCATGCTGGACCGAAAACTGCCCGGCAATGTCGATCAGGTCGGTCATGCCATGGACCATCGCCTGCTGGCAGCCCGGATAGAGCAATATGCCCACTTCGGCGCGCGGAAGACTGCTGTCGGCCATATGCTGATCCTTTGTCGGAATCGGCCCGTTTAATGTCGGAACCGCCAATCCCGATCCTCCGCCATTGCCAGTAATTCTGCAAGCACAGGGCGTGAAGGACGCCCTTCTGGAACAGAAGAAGGGAATTTCACATGAGCAACTATGTCACCACCAAGGACGGCATCCGCATCTTCTACAAGGATTGGGGACCGCGCGACGGCCAGCCGATCCTCTTCTCCCATGGCTGGCCGCTCAGCGCCGACGCCTGGGACGCGCAGATGGTCTATTTCGCCAATCAGGGCTTCCGCACCATCGCCCATGACCGCCGCAGCCATGGCCGGTCGGACCAGGTGTGGGACAATAATAATATGGACCAATATGCCGACGATCTGGCCGATCTGATCGCGGCGCTGGACCTGTCTGACATCATCCTGGTCGGTCATTCGACCGGCGGCGGCGAAGTCACCCGCTATATCGGCCGCCATGGCACCAGCCGGGTTGCCAAGCTGGCGCTGATCGGCGCGGTCCCGCCGCTGATGCTGAAGACCGAAGCCAATCCCGGCGGTCTGCCGATCGACGTGTTCGACGGCATCCGCAAGGGCACGTTCGACAATCGCAGCCAGTTCTTCAGGGATCTGACCATCCCCTTCTACGGCTATAACCGGGATGGCGCGGTCATCTCCGAAGGCATTGTGCAAGATTTCTGGCGGCAGGGGATGATGGGCGGCCTCAAGGGGCAACTCGACTCGATCCGCGCCTTTTCCGAAAGCGATTTCCATGCCGACCTGGCGAAGGTCGATGTGCCCACGCTGGTCCTGCATGGCGATGACGACCAGATCGTGCCGATCGGCGCGGCGGCCCTCTCCACCATCAAGATCGTTACGGATGCGGTGCTGATCGTGTATGAAGGCGCCGACCATGGGCTGACGCAGACTCACCAGGACCGGTTCAACGCCGACCTGCTCGATTTCATCAACGGCTGACACAAATACCGTTCGCCCTGAGCGAAGTCGAAGGGTTCCACCGAGCGGAGCGAGATGCCTTCGCTTCGCTCAGGCAAGGGCTTCGACTTCGCTCAGCCCGAACGGGAAAATAGTCTTTCAAAGGAGACATCCCATGACCCAAGACACCATCCTCATCACCGGCGCGTCGGACGGTATCGGCGCGGTCTATGCCGATCGCTTCGCCAAGCGCGGCGCCAATCTGATCCTGGTCGCTCGTCGCGCCGAGAAGCTGGAGGCGCTGGCCGCCCGCCTGCACGCCGACAGCGGAGTCAGCGTCGAGGTGATCGCCGCCGATCTGGCCAAGGCCGACGATCTGGCGCGGGTCGAGGCGCGGCTGCGCGACGATGACGCGATCACCGGCCTGGTCAACAATGCCGGCATCGCCGGGGAACAGGCCTTTGTCGAGACCGACCCGGCCTATCTCACCGGCCTGATCGACCTCAACATCCTGGCGGTGACGCGGCTGTCCCGCGCCATTGCGCCGCGGCTGGCGGCCAGGGGCGCGGGCACGCTGATCAACATCACATCGGTCACCGCGCTGATGCCGGACGGCTTCACCGCCGTCTATCCCGCAAGCAAGGCCTATGTGCTGGCCTTTACCGAAGCGTTGCAGGTCGAACTGGGCAGCAAGGGCGTGAAGGTGCAGGCAGTGCTGCCCGGCATCACCCGCACCGCAATCTGGACGGCGGAACAGATTGCCGGCCTGCCGCCGCACATGGTGATGGATGTCGAGGTGATGGTCGACGCGGCGCTGGCCGGGCTCGACATGGGTGAGGCGATCACCATTCCGGCCCTGCCGGACAATGCCGATCTCGACGCCTATCTCGCCGCGCGGGCCGCGCTTCGGCCCAACCTGTCGCTCAAGGATGCGGCGCCTCGTTATCGGGTGACCGCCTGATCTCTTTCGTCATTCCCGCGAAGGCGGGAATCCATCTCCTGGCCTTGCGTCTGGATGCATCGTTGGGAGATGGACCCCCGCTTTCGCGGGGGTGACGGGAATTTTCCAGGGAGAAGCATCATGATCCTCGGTCTTTCCATTCCCGCCTTCATCGCCCTGCATGTCGCGATCAGCCTGATCGGCATCGTCAGCGGCCTTGTCGCCCTGCCGGCCATGGCCAAGGGACATGTCCTGCCCAAAATGCAGGGCCTGTTCCTGGTGACGACCCTGCTCACCAGCCTGACCGGCTTCCTCTTCCCCTTTCGCGGCTTCACCCCGGCAATCGGCGTCGGTATCCTCTCGACGCTGATATTGATCGTCGCCTTCGCTGCCTTTTACGGCCTTGGCCTGCGGGGCCGGGCGCGGGGCGTTTATGCGGTGACCGCGACCATCGCTTTGTGGCTCAACCTGTTCGTGCTGGTCGTGCAGGGTTTCCTCAAGGTGCCGGCGCTCAACCGGCTGGCGCCGACCGGCACCGAGCCGCCCTTCCTCGCCGCGCAGGGCCTTCTGCTGATCGTCATGCTGATCTTGGGCGCGGCGATCCTGCGTCAGCCAAGGCTCGCGCGGAAGGCGGCGAGCCGCTCGATCGCCTGATCCAGCGTCGCGTCCGACTTGGAGAAGCAGAGGCGGACCAGATGGGTGACCGGATCGTCGGGATAGAAGGCGGAGATAGGGATCGCCGCCACCCCGGCTTCGTCGATGATCCGGTTGCAGAAGGTCACATCGTCCATCGCGATGCCCGACGCGGGCAGGTCGATAGACAGGAACCAGGTGGCGCCGCTCGGCTGCACGACATAGCCCGCCTTGATCAGCCCCGCCGCCAGCCGATCGCGCGACGCCTGATAGGCGGCGCGCTGGTTGCCGAGCCAATCATCGGGCCAGCCCAGCCCCTGCGCCACCGCCCATTGCAGGTTGGGCGGGGTGGTGAAGGTCAGGAACTGGTGCGCGCGAGCGAGCAGGGTGGCGATCGGCGGCGCGGCGCACATCCAGCCGACCTTCCAGCCGGTGACGGAAAAGACCTTGCCCGCCGACCCGATCTTGACCGTGCGCTCGCGCATGCCGGGAAAACCGATCAGCGGGCGATGCGGCAGCCCGTCATAGACGGTCTCCTCCCAGACTTCGTCGCACAGCGCGATCAGGTCATGGGTGGTGCAGAGGTCCGCCAGCAGCGCCAGTTCTTCCTCGCGCAGCACGATGCCGGTCGGGTTCACCGGATTGTTCATCAGCAGGATGCGGGTCTTGGGCGTGATCGCCGCCTCCAGCGCATCGCGGGTGACGCGCCAGTCCGGTGGCGTCAGCTTCACCACCCTCGCCACGCCGCCAGCCCGCTCCACCAGCGGCAGATAGGCGTCATAGAGCGGCGCCAGCATCAGCACTTCATCGCCCGGCCGCACCAGCGCCAGCAGGCTGGCAGCGATAGCCTCGGTCGCGCCGGAGGTGACGATGACCTCCTGCGGGCTGAGGTCCAGCCCCTGACGCCCGGCATAATGATCGGCCAGCGCCGTGCGCAGTTCGATCAGGCCCGGCATCGGCGGATATTGGCTGGAGCGGGTCAGCAGCGCATTCGCCGCGGCCTGCAGCACTGCCTGCGGTCCCGGCCCTTCGGGAAAGCCCTGGCCCAGATTGATCGCGCCGGTTTCCCGCGCGCGGGCCGACATATGCTCGAAAATGGTGGTCGGCATGTCGCGATAGACGGGATGGCCAAGTCGGGTGTCGGGCAAGCGGGGCTCCATCGGATCGTCGGCGATGCCAGCGGTCTAGGTCTTTCCATTGCCCTGCGCAAACCGGTCCGGCATCATGGCGCCTCCTCATCACAGGGAGACAGACCCATGTGTTCGGACGTCGATGGCATGCATGACCAGCTGCACGGGACGCAGGAGGAGGATGGCGCCGCACCCTCCCGCCGCGCCTTTCTGACAGCGATGACGATGGCGGGCGGGGTGGCCATGGCCGCTCTGCCGTCCGTGCCGGCGATGGCGGCGCCTCCCGTCGATGGCCCGGATGCGTCGATGACGCCGGACGCTGCCCTGGCCGAGATCGTGGCCGGCAATGCCCGCTTCGTCGCCGGCAAGCCGACCGCCCATCTGCAGGACCTGTCGATCATCAAGGCGCGCGCGGCCGAGGGGCAATGGCCGGTGGTCGGAGTCCTCTCCTGCGCCGACTCGCGCGTGCCGGTGGAGATGGTATTCGACGAATATATCGGCCGGCTGTTCGTCACCCGCATCGCCGGCAACATCACCACGCCCGAAATCGTCGCCAGCCTGGAATATGGCGTTGCGGTGCTGGGGCTGAAGGCGCTGGTCGTCATGGGCCACAGCAATTGCGGCGCGGTGAAGGCGGCGATCGACAATCCCGAGGTGCCGGGCCAGATCAGCGCGCTCTTCCCCGCGATCCTGCCCGCCCTCTATCTCGCCCGCAGCAAGGATGCGGCCATCGTCACCCGCACCAATGCGCTGGTGCAGGCGGCGACGCTGGTCAACGCCTCACCGGTGATCGAGGAAAAGGTGAAGGCGGGCACGCTGAAGGTGGTCGCCGCCGTCTATGACGTGGCGACCGGCAAGGTCGACATGCTGCCGGTGCCGGCCGACATGCTGATGCGCGGCTGATCCGTCAGGGCCGGGTCGCCGCCGCATTCCAGGCGGCGACCTTCGCCTTCGTCTCTGCCAGCAGCGCGTCGAGCCGGGCGCGGTCCTGCAGCGTGCCGCGCAGGATCACCGCGTCGATCGCTTTTGTGGCGTGGATATCCTCCAGCGGATTGGCGGTCAGCAGGACCATATCCGCCTGCTTGCCTTCCGCCACCGCGCCATAGCGGTCGAGCAGGCCGAACCAGGCCGGGCCGGCACGGGTGGCGCTGGCCAGCGCCTGGGCCGGGGTCAGGCCGCGATCGACATAGAGCGCCAGTTCCTGGTGCAGGGCAAAGCCGGGATAGTCGAAGCTGTTGAGGAAGCCCGCATCGGTGCCGGCCATGATGGTGACGCCGGCCTGCTGCAACAGCGGCAGGATCGCGGCATTATGCTCGTAGATGGCGTGACGCTGGGCGATCTGATCGGGCGTGGCCTTTGCCGCGCGCTCGATCCGCCAGTCATAGGTCTTGCGCAGGCGCGGGCCGATATAGGCCAGTTCGGGATCGGCGCTGTGATCATTCTGGTCGAGATAGGCGACGGTGCGCGAGATGCTGAGCGTCGGCGTCACGAACACGCCGCGCGCCGCCATGTCGCGATAGGCGGCCATGGCGGTGGCTTCGTCAAAGCCGGCGTCCAGTTGCGCGCTCGCCTGTGCCCGGTCGATCCTGCCGGCGGCGAAATCGGCGGTGATCCGCGCCTCATCCTTCACGCCCGCCTTGTGCGCATAGTCGATATGCTCGATCGAGCTGATCCCGGCCTCGATCGCCTGGCCGACGGTCAGCGCCATCGGAATATGCCCCGATGCGCGCAGCCCGGCGCCACGCGCCTGGCGCACGGCATAGAGGAACAGATCGGGCTTAAGGGTGCTGTCGGTGATCTTGACGAAATTGACGTTCAGTTCTTTCAGCTTGGCGATCGCCTGGTCGACATCGGCCTCCGACCCGGTTTCCAGCGTGCCCTTCCACACCGGCTTGATCCCCTCGATCTTGGGGCCGGAACTCAGCAGGGTCGGGCCAAACAGCCGCCCGTCGGCAATTTCGCCGCGCCAGCGCAGCACATCATAGGGCAGGTCGCCCGACGCATCGCGCACGGTGGTAATGCCATTGGCGATATAGAGCGGCAGCAGCGCCTTATTCTCTTCGATCAGCTCCGGTCCGCCGCCGAAATGGACATGCATGTCCCACAGGCCGGGGATCAGATAGCGGCCCTTGGCCTCGACATTCTTGCCCGCGCGCCAGGCGGCGGCGATCGTGGCGTCGTTGCCGACCGCGACGATCCGGTCGCCCCTGGTCGCGACCGCCTGGTCGGGGACCAGCCGGCCATGCTCGACATCGACCAGCGTCGCATGGCGGATCAGCAGGTCGGCGCGGGCCGGCGCGGCCTTCGCTGCGGTGGGCAGGGGCAACAGGGCAGTGGCGGCCAGCAGCGCGGCGAGAAGCGTCTTCATGAAAATCCCCGGTTCTTGTGCGGCGCGCAGGATAGGCAGGGGCTGCATCATCGACAAACAACATATATGAATGGCAATCATTCATGATCCAAATGGAATGCCATGCTCGATCCGCGCCTGCTCCGTGCCTTTGTCGCGATCGCCGACAGCGGCAGCTTCACCATCGCGGCGCAGCGGCTGCACATGACCCAGTCGACCATCAGCCAGCAGCTCGGCCGGCTGGAACAGGCGGTGGGGCATGTCTTGGTCGATCGGGCGGCGCGGCCGGTGCGGCCGACGGCGGCGGGCGAGCGGCTGCTGGGCCATGCAAGGCGCATCCTGTCGCTGCAGCAGGAGGCGGAAAGCCTGCTTGCCGATCCGGCCGGCAGCGCGTCGATCCGCATCGGCCTGCCCGACGACATTGCCAGTCGCGCCATGATGCGGGTGTTCGCCCGTTTTTCCGAGCAATATCGGGCGGTGCGGCTGGACGTCACCACTGGCCTCAGCCGTGATCTCACGCGCCGATACCGCGCGGGCGAGTTTGACATCATCGCTGTCAAGGAACCGACGCCGAGCGCCGATTGTCGCGCGAGTTTCGCCGAACCGATCGGCTGGCATGAAAGCGCGGACCGGCAGGGCGACTGGCCCGATCCACTGCCGCTGGTCGCCTTTCCCGCGGGCGGCCTCTATCGCGATGCGATGTTCGACCGGATCGGGCGCGAAAGGCGGCGCTGCCATGTCGCCTTCACCGGCAGCGACCTCACCAGCGTGCTGACCGCGGTCGAGGCGGGCATGGGCCTGTCGCTGGTGCCGCTGCGCGCGGCGGCCGGGCGGGCGGTGCGGCTCTATGCGCCGTTCGGGGCGGAGGCCGATATGCGCGTGTCGCTCTATGCCTGGGACGACACCGGGCCGACAGCAGAGCTGGTCGCGCAGATGGCGGCAGTTCTGGCGGAGCGGTAAGCGGCAAGGGCTGCGGCGGCTCGCGCCGCCGCAACTGGGTCTAAGTGGTGCGGCACCTTGCGGCGCCGAATAAACCGGATGACCGTCCCCCGGACGGTCATTTAATCCGGTTTATTCCCACTCGATCGTGCCGGGGGGCTTCGAGGTGTAGTCGTACACCACGCGGTTGATGCCCTTGACCTCGTTGATGATGCGGGTCGCGACGCGGCTGAGGAAAGCGGCGTCGAAGGGATAGATGTCGGCGGTCATGCCGTCGGTCGAGGTGACCGCGCGCACGGCGCAGACGCTGTCATAGGTGCGGTAATCGCCCATCACGCCGACGGTGCGGACCGGCAGCAGCACGGCAAAGGCCTGCCAGATCGCGTCGTAGAGGCCAGCGTTGCGGATTTCCTCCAGATAGATGAAGTCCGCCTTGCGCAATATGTCACAGCGTTCCTTGGTGACTTCGCCGGGGATGCGGATGGCAAGGCCCGGCCCAGGGAAGGGATGGCGGCCGACGAAGATGTCGGGCAGGCCCAGTTCCTTGCCCAGCACGCGCACTTCGTCCTTGAACAATTCACGTAGCGGCTCGACCAGCTTCATGTTCATGCGTTCGGGCAGGCCGCCGACATTATGGTGCGACTTGATCGTCACGGAAGGCCCGCCGGTGAAGGACACCGATTCGATGACGTCGGGATAGAGGGTGCCCTGCGCCAGGAAGTCGGCGCCGCCGATCTTGGCGGCTTCCTCCTCGAACACGGCGATGAATTCGCCGCCGATGAACTTGCGCTTCTTTTCCGGGTCGGTGAGGCCGGCGAGGCCGCCCAGGAAGCGCTCCTCGGCGTTCACATGAACGAGCTTGATGCCATAATGTTCGCGGAACAGGCTGACCACCTGCTCGGCTTCGCCCAGCCGCATCAGGCCATGGTCGACGAACACGCAGGTGAGCTGGTCGCCGATCGCTTCATGAATGAGGACCGCCGCCACCGCGCTGTCGACGCCGCCCGACAGACCGCAAATGACCCGGCCATTGCCGACCTGTTCGCGAATCTCGGCAATCTTGACCTGCCGGAACTCGGCCATGGTCCAGTCGCCGGCGAGGCCGCAGACATGGCGGACGAAATTGGCGATCAGCTTGCCGCCGTCGGGCGTATGCACGACTTCGGGGTGGAACTGCGTACCGTAGAATTTCCGTTCCTCGTCGGCGATCACCGCGAAGGGGGCGCCGTCCGACACCGCCACGATCTTGAAGCCGGGCGCGAATTTCGTGACCTTGTCACCATGGCTCATCCACACCTGATGCCGTTCGCCGACTTCCCACAGTCCGTCGAACAGGGCGCAGGGTTCGGTCACGGTCAGGAAGGCGCGGCCAAATTCGCCGCCTTCGCCGGTTTCGTGACCGGGACGCACTTCGCCGCCCAGCTGATGGCTCATCACCTGCTGGCCGTAGCAGATGCCCAGGATCGGCACGCCGGCGTCGAACAGGGCCTGCGGCGCACGCGGGCTGCCTTCCTCCGGCACGCCGGCGGGCGAACCGGACAGGATGATGCCCTTGGGCTTCATGCGGTCGAACGCGGCCTGGGCCTGGGTGAAGGGGGCGATCTCGGAATAGACGCCGGCTTCGCGCACGCGCCGGGCGATGAGCTGAGTCACCTGGCTGCCGAAGTCCACGATAAGGATGGAATCCTGAAGGGGCAGCGTCATCGAATCGCCTTTATATCGAGCGTGGGAAGGGATTCGCGCCCGGTTAGTCGCACCGCCCCGATATGTCCAGTTTTCCCGGTTCAGAGCATCATCCGATTAGGGTAAATCGGATGATGCTCTGATTTCCTTTTGTTTGCCGCATTCTGCGAGTCGTCGGCTGTTCCAGCCGACTTCAGAATGCTCTAGGCAGGCGCAGGATCATCCTGCTTGCGTCCCGCTGCGCGGCCGAGCAGGGCGGCGCCGGCGAGCACCAGCGCCGCGATCAGGAAGGCGCTGCCGATGAAGGGCAGGATCGGGCGGGGGCCGACCGAGGCGGAATAGACCGCGCCGAAGAAGAGCGGGGAGACGATGCCTGCGATGGCGCCGACACTGTTGTTGGCGCCCTGCAACTGGCCCTGTTCGCTTTCGGAGACGCGCTGCGTCATCAGCGACTGGATGGTCGGCATGGCGAGGCCCCAGAGCGCATTGGGGAACATGGCGGCGACGAACAGCCAGCCGGTGGGGGCCAGGCCCATGGCGGCGATGCCGACCGCGCCAAAGCCAAGGCCCACGACCATCGTCGTCCGGTCGCCCAGCCGCTTCACCACCGGACCGACCAGCAGGCCCTGCACCGCCATGTCGAGCAGGCCGACCATCGCCAGCAGGGTGCCGACCTGCCAGGCGCCCCAGCCATAGCGGTCGCCGGCATAGAGGACGAACACGGCCGAGAAGAGATGATGGGCGAAATAGAGGAGGAAATTGACGATCGCGAGGCTCGACAGCTCGGGGTGCGAGCGCAGCAATTGCAGCGCGCCGAAAGGATTGGCGCGGCGCCAGCTGAAGGCCATGCGCTTTTCCGGGGCGAGCGATTCGGGCAGCACGATGAGGCCATAAAGGAAGGCGAGGCCGGACAGGCCCGCCGCCGCCCAGAAGGGGGCGCGGTGCGAGATTTCGCCCAGCACCCCGCCCAGCAGCGGTCCGGCGACGAAGCCCGCGCTGAACGCCGCGCCGATCAGGCCATAGCCCCGCGCCCGGCCCTCGGGCGGGGTGATGTCGGCCATATAGGCGAAGGTGGAGGTGAAGCTGGACGAGGTGATGCCGGCAAGGATGCGGCCCAGCGCCAGCCACCAGAGATTGGGCGCGAGCGCCATCAGCACATAGTCGAGCGCCAGCCCCGCGACCGAGATCAGGATCACCGGCCGCCGCCCGAAGCGATCGGACAGCGAACCGATCACCGGCGAGCAGAGAAACTGCATGGCCGCCCAAAGCGCGACGAACAGGCCATTCCACAGGCCCGCGCTGGTGCTGGAGCCGGACAATGTCTCGATCAGCTGCGGCAGCACCGGAATGACGATGCCCATCGACATGACGTCGAGCAGCGCCGTCACCAGGATGAAGGCGATGGCGGCGGTGCGGCGCGGATGGGCGGGGGCAGTCATGGCGCAGGCGCTATCCTGCCGGGATGGCGATGCCAAGCGCGATGGCGCGATGTTCAGGCATGGGGCGCCGTTTCAGCATGTCTGACGCCCCAAAAAAAGGGCCGCCCCGGCGGGACGGCCCCAGCTCATGCTATGGGATGCATGGAGGGATCAGCGCTGCTCGCGATCCTGATCGTCGCGGCGTTCCTGCTGGCCGCCGCCTTGCTGGCGACGCTGTTCATCCTGTTGGTTCTGCTGGTCGGGCTTGCCGGGCTGACCGCCCTGCTGACCGGGATTCTGGTTCTGGTTCTGGTTTGCCATCTCACACTCTCCTAACGGGCATCGTAACCCGCCTGCGCTCAACTTGGGCCGGTGCGGCGATGTTCCGAAAAATCATGCTGATCGAAATCAAGTCCGCCACAAGCTGCGGACAAGGTGCCATATTTCCTGCGTCTCGCCCAAAATTGGATCGATCGGAACGCCTGATGCGGCGATGGCGTCATGAGACTGTCCTGTCGGCTTGCGCGGCGGTGAGCTTGGGCTAGTCTGCGCCCGTCCACAGCAGGAGAGCGCCGATGACCACCGATCGCGATGATGTGCCGTCCCCCGTCGAGCGACTGGCGGAGGATCGCAACTGGATCGCCTCGACCGGGCTCAGCCGGCGTCACATCTTGGCCGGGGGCGCCTTTGCCGCCGGTTTTGCCGCCGCCTGCCAGCCGGTCGCGGCCAGCACCATCCAGACCGCGCCCGACGGGCTGGTGGAGGAGGCGGTCTCGATCTCGACCAGCGACGGTTTCGCCATGCCCGGCTTCGTCGCCCGGCCGGCGGGCAAGAAGAAGGCGCCGGTGATCGTCGTCGTGCATGAGATTTTCGGCGTCCATGAATGGGTGCGCGACATGTGCCGGCGTTTCGCCAAAGCCGGCTATCACGCCGTCGCGCCGGATCTGTTCGCCCGCCATGGCGATGCGACCAAGGTCAGCGACTTCAAGCAGCTTGTCGCCGAAATCGTCAGCAAGGCACCGGACGTGCAGGTCTTGTCCGACATCGATGCCACCTATGCCTTTGCCGGCGCCCATGGCGGCGACGCGGCGCGACGCGGCATTACCGGCTTCTGCTGGGGGGGGCGGATGGTCTGGCTCTATGCCGCGCACAGTGCCGCGCTCGACGCTGGGGTCGCCTTTTACGGTCGGCTGGTGACGCAGAAGAATGATCTCCAGACGCTGTCGGCGATCGAGGAGGTGGCCAAGCTCAAGGCGCCGGTGCTCGGCCAATATGGCGAACTGGACAAGGGCATCCCCCAGGCCGATGTCGAAGCGATGCGCGCCGCGCTCAAGGCGGCGGGCAAGTCGCCGCCCGATGCGATCACGGTCCATGCCGGCGCCGACCATGGTTTCATGGCCGATTATCGACCCAGCTATAATGCGGCGGCGGCGAAGGCCGCCTGGACCGAAACGATCGGCTGGTTCGACAAATATGTGAAGGGGTGACCGGCCCCCCTTCGCCGTTGCGCCTTATTTCTGCTTCATCGCCTCGACCGCAGCCAGCGTGCTCTTCACATGGCCGGCATAGCTCATCTCGCTATGGACGAAGGCGATGCGGCCGCTGGGCGCGATCACATAGGAGGTGCGATCGGTCATGCCCGGCCGCATCTTGAGCGCGACATCATAGCCCGACACGATGTTCGGCCCGGCCGAGGCGACCGCGAACTTGCCGGCGCATTCCTTGGTGGAGAAGGCGACCAGATCGTCGACCGGATCGGCCGACATGCCGATCACGGTGGCGCCGGCCGCCTTGAACTTGTCGATATTCTCGGCGAACTCGCGCGCCTCGGCCGAACAGCCCGGCGTGAAGGCCTTGGGGAAGAAATAGAGGACCACCGGCCCGCGCTTCAACTGGTGCGACAGGGTGACGGTGAAGGTCTTGCCGGCCAGCGCGCCGCGGGTGGTGAATTCCGGCGCCTTGGCGCCGACCGCCAGTGCCGCCATGCTGCCCTGCGTGCCCAGGGCTGCGGCCGCCAGGGCCAGGATGATCTTCGCGCTCTTCATAATCTAGCTCCCATGGGTCGGTCAGGCGGCGGGGGTGGGCGGTTCCCACAATTCGATGGCATTGCCCTCGGGATCATGGATGCGGGCAAAACGCCCGACATCGGGATGATCCCATTCGGGCTTGGTGATGGCCTCAACGTCCGCCGCGCGCAAGTCCGCCAGCAGCCCGTCGAGATCGGACACGCGCAGATTGATCATGAAGCTCTTGTCGGCGGCGAAATAGTCGCTGTCCTGCTTGAACGGCGAAAAGACCATCGGCCCGCCCAGCGTCTGCCAGACATATTCGTTGACCGCCGGAATGTCGGGATCGGCGCTGCATCCGCCGCCGACGCCCAGATGGGTGCGATACCAGGCGGACAGCGCCTGCGGATCACGCGCACGAAAGAAAAGTCCGCCCATTCCCAGGACCGGCATGGCATCCCTCCTCGATTGTCTCTGTGGTGATAGCATGGCTGCGATGGCCGGTCACGCGGGGGTTGGGGGAACCCGATGCCGCCCTGCCGGGTTGGCATCGCATGCGTAACCATTTCCTCCTCGCCCTTCCGCTGCTGCTGCTCGCCGGTTGCGGCAGCAAGGAACAGAATCAGTCCGGCATGGTCACCAACATCCTGGACCAGGCCTTGCCCAGCACGCGCGATGTCCCGCCCGGCGCCAATGCCATCACCCCGGTCGAGCCCGCGCCCGACCTGCCGGTGGCCAAGGGCGACGCGCTCCACGCCAATGCGATCCCCATCGCGCTGCAGGGGCGCTGGACCGGGACCAATGAGCGCTGCGGCGACCGGGCGGCGGCACAGGCGCTGGAACTGACGGCGGCCAGCCTGATCTTCCACGAAAGCGTCGGCACGGTGCAGCGCGTCACGCGCGAGGGGGAGGGGCGGCTGGCGGTCGTCGCCAATTTCACGGGGGAGGGCGAAAGCTGGACCCGGACATTGATGCTGCGTCCCTCGACCGATGGGCAGCAGCTTACCATCACCAATGACGGCACGGCGATCGTGCGCAAGCGCTGCACCCCGGCGGCCTGAACCGCTTCCCCCGGCGCGCAGTCCTCGCTACAGCGGCGCGATGATCGGCCGCCTCACCCTGAGTGATTTCCGCAACCATGCGGACGCGCTGATCGTGCCCGACCAGCCGTTCGTCCTGCTGACCGGCGACAATGGCGCGGGCAAGACCAATATATTGGAAGCAGTATCGATGCTGGCGCCCGGCCGGGGGCTGCGCGGCGCGGCACTGCGGGCGATGGCGCGGCAGGATGGCGGCGGCAGCTTCGGCATCGCGGCGGAGGTGGATGGCGTGGTGCTGGGCACTGGCGTCAGTGCGGATGCGCCCGACCGGCGGCAGGTGCGGATCGGCGGGGTCGCCTCGTCCGCCAATGCGCTGGCCGACCATCTCTCGATCGTCTGGCTGACGCCGGCGATGGACCGGCTGTTCCTCGACAGCCCTGGCGGTCGCCGGCGCTTCCTCGATCGCCTCACCCTGGCGCTCCATCCCGGCCATGCCGCGCACAGCGCCCGCTATGAAGCGGCGATGCGGGCGCGCAACCGGCTGCTGACCGATCTGCGCCGGGCGGACCCGGCCTGGATCGGCGCGCTGGAGGCGCAGATGGACGAGCATGGCACGGCGCTCGCGGCCGCCCGCGCCGATCTGGTTGCGCGCCTCAACCGGCAATTGGTGGATCAGCCCGACGAGCCCTTCGCCCGGCCGCTCATCCGAATCGCGCAGGAGGATGGCGCCAGCGACGAACTGCTCGGCCAGCGGCTTGCCCGCGAGCGGCGACGCGATGCCGCGGCCGGCCGCACCCTGTCGGGGCCGCATCGCCACGATCTGGATGTCATCCACATCGCCAAGAATCAGGCGGCGGCGCTCTGTTCGACCGGCGAGCAGAAGGCGCTGCTGCTTTCGATCCTGCTGGCCCATGCGGCTCTGGTGTCGGCCGATCGCGGCCAGCCGCCGGTGCTTCTGCTCGACGAAGTGGCGGCGCATCTCGACCCGTCGCGACGAGCTGCGCTGTTCGACCGATTGCGTGAAACCGGCGGCCAGGTCTGGATGACCGGCACTGAAGATAGTCTTTTCAACGAGTTGAACGGTGCAACCCGGCTCCATGTAACGGCCGGGCATGTTTTTCGTTCCGCAGCATGACGCATCGCAGCAACGACTCATCGCTCGGCGGTTTTCAAGACGAACGGCGTCTGCCCTAAGGAGGTCATCGGGGATTATACCTACCTACAAGTCGGGGGTCGCAAGGAATGATCGGTGGTTTTCGCGCGCTGTTCGCAGCAGCCATGCTTGCGCTCGGTGCCTTCTCTGCTGTTCCCGCCACCGCCGGTGTCCTGCAATGCGCGCCCTTCGCCCGCGAAGTTTCGGGCATCGAGATTTTCGGCAATGCCAACACCTGGTGGAACCAGGCCGCCGGTCGTTACGACCGTGGTCATGAGCCCCGCGTCGGCGCCGTCCTCTCCTTCGCGTCCAGCCGCGCCATGCCGGTCGGCCATGTCGCCATGGTCAGCAAGATTGTCAATGATCGCGAAGTGCTGCTGACCCACGCCAACTGGTCCTATCGTGGCGGTGTCGAGCGCAATGTCCGCGCCATCGACGTGTCGCCCAACAATGACTGGACCGACGTGCGCGTATGGTATGGCCCGATCGGCGACGTTGGCCTGCGTTCGAACCCGACCAACGGCTTCATCTATGCCGACAAGCCGGAAATCGATCAGCCGGTCCAGATCGCCCTGGCCGATCGCGCCACCGCCGGCACCGACAGCGCCAAGGGTGCTTTCTGAGCCGTTAACCCAATCCTTACGGATGGGGCTCTAGGGTCGATCGCGGTGGGGCGATACTCGACGCTTAGAGGTCGCATTAAATGTTTCGATATGTCCGCTGGATGGCTTTGCTGTCCGGCCTGACGGCGGCGCCCGTGCTGGGCGCCACGGCGCTGCAGTGCGTTCCTTATGCGCGCATCGTGTCGGGCGTGGAAATCTATGGTGATGCGCTGACCTGGTGGGACCAGGCACAGGATCATTACAAGCGCGGCAGCATCCCCAAAAAGGGGGCGGTGCTCGCCTTCCGGCCCGTCGGGCCGATGACCCTGGGCCATGTCGCCGTGGTCAGCCGGATATTGGATGATCGCCGCGTGCTGATCCGCCACGCCAACTGGTCGTCGCCCGGCGCGATCGAGGAGGATGTGCTGGCGATCGACGTGTCGGATGCGGGCGACTGGAGCCAGGTGCGCGTCTGGCACAGCCCGACCGGGCAGATGGGCGCCCGCATCAACCCGACCTTCGGCTTCATCTATCCGACCAGGGCGAAACTGCATCCCTTCACGCCCGATCCGGCGCTGGGCAGCAGCCTTCGCTATGCCAGCGCCGCGGCCGACACAGGCGATGGTGAGGACGGTGCGGAGCTTGCGCCGCTGCCCAGGGCGGCGACACGGGTGGCGTCGGTTCAGACGCATGCGATGGTGGCGGCGGTTTCGCCCAAGCCTGCTGCGCCCCGGCGCAAGGCGGCGCCCCGTATCGAGGCGGACCCGTTCATCATCGAATATGCGGACAACAGCCCGTCGGATCGCTCGCTGGGCGACGTCATCGCCGACGTGAAGCGCGAATCCCTGATGAACTGACCGGCCCCCACGATCGAGCGGGGACCGGCCTTATCTGCTTATTCCGCGTCGGCGGCCTTGTCGCTCTCGGCGCCTTCGGCCGGATTTTCGAACCAGGCCTCGACTTCACCCGACAGCTTGATGGTCAGCGGGTTGCCGTGACGGTCGCGGGTCTTGCCGGCGGCAACGCGAATCCAGCCCTCGGAAATCGAATATTCTTCCACATCCTTGCGCTCGCGGCCCTTGAAACGGATGCCGATGCCGCGCTGCAGCACCTCCATGTCGAAATGGGGGCTGCGCGGGTTGGTGGACAGATGGTCGGGGGGCGTGTCGCTCATGATCTCAATTTCCCTGAAAATGCTGCGCAGCGCCTACTCTTTCCTGCCCGCAGGCGTCAACCGCCGCGCCCGTCATCGACATCGCAGAAGATGCGGCGGATGACGCCATCGTCCAGCCAGTTGGCGAAACGTTCCTGCGCGTCGGTCAGCCCGGCAAAGGGATAGGCGACCGGCTGGTCGCCAACGGCACGGCTGGCGGCGGTCAGGCGCATCATCGCGTCGGGCGCGACGGTCAGGATGCGGCCGCGCCGGTCGGTCGATGCGCTGTTGATGCCGACCACCCGGCCATCGGTGGAGAAGACCGGCCCGCCGCTGATCCCCGACAGGGTGCCGTCGCCCTCGGGCAGGCGGCCACGCTCGGCCCAGACCAGCACCGGCTGGTCGATGCCGCTGCTGCCGCGCCGGGCTTCGGCCCGGCCGATCAGTTCGGACAGGACCAATGTCGGTTCACCGGCGGGAAAGCCCATATGATAGCCGGTGGAGCCGGGCGAGGGTGCGCCGCTGCGCAGCGGCAGGGCGGCGGGGCTGCGGGGGCCGCGTGGGATGATCGCGGCATCCGATTCCCGGCTTTCGATGACGCGCGGCACTTCCAGCGCGCGGCCGCGCTGTTCCAGCCCGACGCGCGAACAGCCATGGGTGACATGTTCGGCGGTCATCCACACGCCGCTGCGATCGACGGCAAAGGCCGTGCCCATGGCGTCCGCCGGGCCGCCGGGGCGATCCTCGATAATATATTGTTCCTCGCCCCCGCGCGGCAGCGGGCGGCGGGGCGAGCGGGGATCATATTGTTCGACCTGCAAGGACGGTGCCTGCATCTCGCCCAGCCAGGCGAGCAGCAGGATCAGGCCCAGCAGCCAGGGCAGGCAGCCACAGCCCCCACGCCCCATCGCGTCAGCCCGCCACGGCCGCAGCCGTCAGGCAGGCGACCGCAGCCTTCATCATCGCCAGGAAGATCGCGGCTGAACGCTCATTCGCCTCGATCCGGCCCGACAGCGATCCCAGCAACAGGTCGACCAGGCGAAAGGCGATGAGTTGCAGCACCAGCGTGACGCTGCCCCAGATGACGACGTCCCAGACATTGACCGATCCGGCGAGGCAGAAGGCCAGCGGCACGGCGAGGCCGACGGAGGCGCCGCCCAGCGAAATGGCGGCCGCCTCATTGCCGGCTCGGATCAGCTTGAACTCGTCGTGCGGGGTTATCCACATATAGACCGCCATGGCGGCCGCCCAGACCAGGGTGGCGCAGGCGAGGTGGAGCAGCAGGATCGGCAGGCCCGACAACAGGCTCTGGATGACGGGTGTAGGATCGCTCATGGGCACAGAAATGCCGCAACCCGCCCTCGGGTTCAATCGGGGCGGGCCGCGATATGGATTTGCTCAGGCGGGATCAGCGACAGACACGCACCCGGACCCGACGGTCGCGATAGGAATTATAGCGCCATTCGTCCCAGCAGCGCTGGCGATAGGCGGAGCGATAATAGCCGCGTCGCCCGTCATAATAGCGGCGATCGCCGCGCCAGCGACGGCGGTCGTCCCAGCGGCGATTGTCCCAATGGCGCCGGCCATCCCAGCGGCCATCGCGATCGCCGCGCCAGCCGTCGCTGCGATAATGCTGCGCCTGGGCAGGCGCGCTCGTGGCGGCGATGCCGGCCATGGCCAGGCCCAGCATCGCGGCGCTTTTCCACAGGAATTTCATCTTGCTTCTCCTCTGTCCGACCCGGCTGCCGGGGCAGCGCGGGGACGTGGGGAGAAGAATGGGGGGCGGTCACTGAACCGTCCGGGAACGGGGCTGACAGGCTTTGTTCAGCCCGCCCGGACGGTCGCAATTCTGCCTCGCATCATCGGTGCGCGGCGGTGTTTCAGCGTCCGCGCAGCGCCGTCTCTGCCTCGATCATATAATCGCGAGTGATCGGCAGCGCGCGGCGATCGCGCACATATTGGACCTGGAAATTGACCATCGATCCATGTTCGAACACGGTCGCCGCGCCCGCCAGATAGAAGGTCCACAGGCGGAAGAAGCGCTCGTCATAGAGGGCGACGATATCCGCCTTGTGCGCCATGGTCCGCTTGTACCAGTCGCGGATGGTGAGGCCATAATGGATGCGCAGCACCTCCACGTCGGTGATCATCAGCCGCGTGCCTTCGCTGCCCGCCACCATTTCCGACAAAGCGGGGATATAGCCGCCGGGGAAGATATATTTGGTGGTGAAGGTATCGGTGATGCCGGGGCCATCGACCCGGCCGATGGTGTGGATCAGCATCACGCCGTCGGGCGTCAGCAGGTCGCGGCACTTGTTGTAGAAGACGCGATAGTCGGCGGTGCCGACATGTTCGAACATGCCGACCGACACGATCCGGTCGAACGGCCCTTCAATGTCGCGATAATCGATCAGTTCGAACCGGACATGGTCGGCCACGCCGGCGTCGATCGCCCGCTGGCGCGCAACCTTCAACTGCTCTTCCGACAGGGTGATGCCGGTGACGTCGACACCGAAATGCTTGTGCAGGTACAGCGCCATGCCGCCCCAGCCGCAGCCGATGTCCAGCACCTTCATGCCCGGCTTCAGGTAGAGCTTGGCGGCGATATGCGCCTTCTTGTCTTCCTGCGCCTGTTCCAGGCTGATCCCCGCCTCATTCTCCGCATCGGGGAAATAGGCGCAGCTATATTGCCGGTCACGGTCGAGGAAGAGGGCGTAGAGCGCGCCCGACAGGTCATAATGATGGGCGACATTGGCCTTGGACCGGCTGCGATGATTGGCCTTCCACAGCTTGCGGCGCACCGTCTTCAGCGCGCGCTGCACCGGCCCCTTGGCGTCGATCGACTTGCCATTTTCCCAGGCGTTGTTCTGGCGGATCATGGACACGAACTCCATGATGCCGCCGCCCTCGATCGCCACCCGGCCATCGATATAGGCCTCGGCCATGCCCAGGCGCGGATCCTTGACGATGTCGAGGGGCACGCGCTTGTCGAGGAAGCGCAGCGCCAGCGGGGGCAGGTCGGGATCGGGCGAACCGACGGTAACGCTACGGCCATCGGCATAGAAAACGGTCAACTGACCCTTGGTGACAAGACGTCTCAGAACGCGGTCGAAAATCTTCATGGAGCAGGCTGGTCCTTCTCGTTACGCGGCCGTCAAATACCTGCATACCAATCATAATTGGCGCGGTCTTCCCAAAAACCGCCCTTGCCCCGACCGATGGACAATAGGCTCTCGACCGCCTCGATCCGCATCAGATATTTGGCCTGCTTATAGCCCAGTTGCCGCTCCACCCGCAGCCGCAGCGGCGCGCCATTGGCGACGCTCAGCGGCCGGTCGTTGAGCGCGAAGGCCAGGATGGTTTGGGGATGGAAGGCATCGATCAGGTCGATACTCTCATAATAAGCGGTGCCACCGCCCATGTCGTCGGCGCAGTGGAACACGATATAGCGCGCGCGATCGCGCAGCCCCGCGCCGTCGAGCAGCAGCTTCAATGGCACGCCGCGCCATTTGCCGATCGCGCTCCATCCCTCGACACAATCATGGCGGGTGATCTGCTCGCGATGGGGCAGGGCGTGCAATTGCGACAGCGAAAGCGACAGGGGGCGGGCGACCAGTCCGTCGACGCGCAGCCGCCAGTCGGCAAAGCCGCTGCGCCACAGCGCCTTGTAGGCCGGGGTGTTGGGGTTGGCGGTGCCGTTCGCGCGGAATAAGGGCGAAATCTGCTCCGGTCGGAATTCCTGCGCCAGTGCGTCGCGCGCCATGATTGTGCGCTGCGCCCATTGATGAAAATTGTCGGCGGAAAAGAGGATGTCGCGGGCCAGCGGCTGGCGCGCGATCCGGTCGTATCCCGCCAGCGTCGCGGTCGCGCCCAGCAGCAGGGTGCGGCGGGTCAGGATCATGGCCGGTCCTTAGGGAGGCGATAGCGGCCGGTGATCATCGATCCTATCTCGTTCACCGGGCCGGCCAGCAGCACCATCAGCATATGGACCAGGAAGAAGGCGACCAGGGCGAAGGCGGTCAGGAAATGAATCGACCGGGCCGACTGGCGTCCGCCGAACAGGTCGACCAGCCAGGGCCAGGCGGCGTTCATGCCGGGCGACATGGTAAGGCCGGTCAGGATCAGCAGCGGCAGGGCGATGAAGAGGACGGCGATATAGCTCGCCTTCTGCAGCACATTGTAGCGCAGTGCCGCGGCGCCGGTGGGGAAGCGCAGCCGGGCATGATCCCTTATGTCCTGCCAGACATGGCGCGGCGCCAGCTCGCCCCGGCGAAAGGCCAGGTCGCGGGCGATATGGCCGCCTGCCAGGCTCCAGATCATGTAGAAGAGCAGCGCGAAGGCGAAGATCGGCGCGGCGGTCAGGTGCCAGTGGCGCGACAGCGCCAGATTATAGAGGGCGGGCAGGGTGATCCAGCCGGGGAACCGGTCCAGCTCCAGCCAGGCATGATCGAAATTGGCGCCATAGTGCCCCCAATAAAGGCGGGGATGGGCGTTGAAGATGCCAAGGCCGGAGGTGAAGAGGATATAGAGCAGCAGCGCGTTCAGCCAGTGCCACAGCCGGGTGATCAGGCGGTGGGGGCGGACCATGTCCCCTGGGGCGTAAGGCGGCTCCATGGGCATGACCCTATTGTCTTCCGTCGAAATATCCAGCCGCATCGCGGTCGTTCGCATGTCCAGGCCTGTCGTTGGTCGAATGGCCATGGTGCGCGCCGTGCGATTGCGATCAACGGCTGGCCCTGCAAGGGACTGATGAAGTCGACTTCAAAGAATTTTCGTACAGAAATTTGAATTGATAAAATTCCTCCACGAAACGGGAGTATAAACAAGGTCGCCTGTCACGATTTTCGGCGCTTCGACGCAGATATTGGATGGGTAATATGAAGAGTATCACGTTTTTTATCGCTTCGGCTGTTCTATGTTTTGTTTCGGCGCCTGCCTTTGCGCAGGATTATGCCCCTTTCACGGGTGCCCATGCCGAAATCATCACCGGCTATGATGTGGTCGATGCCAAGGGCGTCAAATCGGCCGACGGCCTGCTCTATGGCCTCAATGCCGGCTATGACTTTGCCCTGGGCGGCCTGATCCTGGGCATCGAGGGCGAAATTTCCGATTCCACCGCCCGCCTGCATGTCGCCGGCGGCAAGAGCGAGACCGATCGCGACCTGTATGTCGGCGGGCGGATCGGCGTGCCGCTCGGCAGCAAGGCACTCGCCTATGTGAAGGCGGGCTACAGCAATGCCCGGATGGAATATGAAGCCAGTGACGGCGAAGGCGGCCTGATCCGCGGCGGCGACAATGGCGATGGGCTGCGGCTGGGCGCGGGTCTGGAATATCGGATCGCCGAAAAGCTCTTCCTCAAGGGCGAATATCGCTATTCCGATTATGAGGCAGGCGTGTCGCGCCACCAGTTGGTGACGGGCATCGGCCTGCGCTTCTGATCGCCCGGAAACCGGGGCTTTCGCGAAGGGGGCGGCTGTCGGGCCGTCCCCTTTTTGCGGTCGGTCGTGCTGCAGGCGCGTTGTCACACTTTTGCAACACAAGCCCTGAAATTGATTGAAATAAAGGCCTTGCCCCTTTGCAAGTGAGTTTGGCGATCCTAGATGGCCACTGCGCTCTCATGATGCAGAGGGGGCAGTTCCTCTCCGAAGTGTCGGAGAAGAATAAGCAGGAGGAAGTGTGACTCTATTTCATATTTTCCTAGCATCAAACCTGAACGCTAGATGAACAATTAAGTCGTAGCGTCATAATAAATATCGAGGACTTTATGAAGACTGTGATTTTCGCAGCGATTGCTGCTGCCGCCGCTGTTTCGGCCCCCGCTTTCGCTCAGGATGCTGCGCCGTTCACCGGTCCGCGCGCTGGCGTCACCATGGGCTTTGACAAGGCGCAGGGCGAAGACGGTTTCAGCTACGGCGTGACCGCCGGCTATGACCTCGCCGTTGCCAACCGCGTGACCTTCGGTCCGGAAGTGTCGTTCGGTGACTCGACCGTCGACGGCCAGGGCTTCGACGCCAGCCGCGACCTCGCTGCTTCGGTCCGTCTCGGCTATGTCGTGACCCCGCAGATCCTGGCGTTCGGCAAGGTCGGCTACGCTTCGAGCCGCATCGAAGCCGCTGGCGCCCACACCTCGCTGGAAGGCGTGCGTTACGGCGGTGGCCTGGAATATTCGGTGACCCCGAACACCTACATCTCGGCCGAATATCAGCGCACCGAGTATGAAGACAATTTCGGTGGCCGTGACGCTGGCGTCGTCGGCATCGGCTTCCGTTTCTGATCCCTCTCGATCGGAATATGGGGAAGGGCGGTCCGTTCGGGCCGCCCTTTTTTTATGCCGGCAGCGGCGCCCGATCGGGCGCGACCCAGGTCCGCCGCGCGGCCGGGCTCATCAGCGTCTCGCGCGTCCAGTAGGTGAAGGGCCAGTCCTTGTCGCCCAGCGGCGACGCCATCAGCGCGGCATAGGCTGCGGCCGGCGTCACATCGGCGGGCAGCCCGGCCAGCAACTGCCGGGCCATGCGCAGCGAGGCCTGGGTGATGGTCTCATGATAGCCGCTCGTGTCGCTGTTCACCCCGCCGATGCTTTCATTGTAGCGGCGGATCATGCCGGGCATGTCAATTTCGGCGTCAACATCGGGCCGGTGCAGGATCAGCCACAGCGCGGTCGCGAAATGGGCGCCGTGGGTCCAGCGCGCCTTGGGCAAAGTGCAGGCGCAAAAACCGCGTCCCAGCATATCGATCTCGTCATCGGTCATCCTCATTCCCCCAAAAGAAAAGCCCCGCCGGTATGGGCGGGGCTTGTCGTCGCGCGGCATGCGCGCAGCCAGTCGTCCCCGGATTATCCCAGGGCAGCTTGCTTCTCTTCGGCCAGGCGCTTGAGTTCCGCCTTGCTCTTCTTCTCGCTCGCCGACTTGAGCTGGCCACAGGCGGCCATGATGTCGCGGCCGCGCGGCGTGCGCACCGGCGCGGAGATGCCGCCCTCGAACACGATCGTGCTGAACGCGCGAATCCGTTCGGGACTCGAACATTCATAGTCGGTGCCCGGCCAGGGGTTGAACGGGATCAGGTTGACCTTGGCCGGCAGCTTGTACTTGCGGATCAGGCGGACCAGTTCATGCGCGTCGGCATCGCTGTCATTCTTGTCCCTGATCATCACATATTCGAACGTGATGCGCCGGGCATTGTTCGCCTTGGGATAGTCGGCACAGGCCTGGAGCAGTTCCTCGATGCCATATTTGCGGTTGAGCGGCACCAACTCGTCGCGCACTTCCTTGGTCACGGCATGGAGCGAGACCGCCAGGTTCACGCCAATCTCTTCCGCCGCGCGCGCCATCATCGGCACGACGCCGCTGGTCGACAGGGTGATGCGCCGCTTCGACAGGGCCAGGCCATCGCCGTCCATCACCAGCTTGAGCGCGTCGCGGACATGATCGAAATTATAGAGCGGCTCGCCCATGCCCATCATCACGATGTTGGTCAGCATGCGGCCGTCCGCCGTATATTGCGAATCCTCGTCCGTCTCGTCGTCATTGGCGCTGGCCATGCTGCCCTTGGGCCATTCGCCCAGCGCATCGCGTGCCAGCATGACCTGGCCCACGATCTCGCCCGGCGTCAGGTTGCGCACCAGTCGCATCGTGCCGGTGTGGCAGAAGCTGCAATTGAGCGTGCAGCCGACCTGGCTCGACACGCACAAGGTGCCGCGATCCGCATCGGGGATGAAGACCATTTCATAATCCTGGCCATCGTCCGAACGGAGCAGCCATTTGCGGGTGCCGTCGTTCGACACCTGCGCTTCCACCACCTGCGGCCGGCCGACGATGAAGCGTTCCGCCATCCACAGCCGCATCGGCTTGGCCAGGTCGGTCATCTTCTCGAAATCGGTTTCGCCGCGATGATAGAGCCAATGGAACAGCTGCTTGGACCGCAGCTTGGCGGCCTTCTGGTCGAGTCCGGCTTCTTCCAGCACGCCCTTCATCTGGGCGCGGGTCAGGCCCAGCATGTCGACGCGTCCGTCCTCACGGGGCGTCACCGCGCGGGGCACGGGCACAGGGTCGATAAGGCCGGGAATCGGCATGATGGGATTGGCGGCGGAATGCATGGCCGCGCACATAGTCGATTTTGCCGGATTTTTAAAGTGGCGTTGCAATCAGCGTAAACGGGCGCACCCCAGCGCTGCCGCGTCGATCGCCGTGGCGGCGCCGCGCAGCGCATAGCTGTCGGCAAAGGCGCCGCCCTTGGCCGATGTCGATTGCACGCTCATGCTGCTGGCGGAGCGCATCGCGGCGATGATCGCGGCATCGTCCTGCGGATTGGCGGCCCAGGCATCGGCCTGGCCCGCAACCAGCGCGAAACGGCGGTCGCCGACGCTGAGCGAGACCCGCGCATTGGCGGCGCGCGGGTGGCTGAGGCGGAAATGGACCTGGCCGCGGACATGCTGGCGCGGCCAGGTGCCGACGGCGGCAAAACCCTTGGGCGCATCGCCCGCGCGGCGCGGCACCGGCATGGCGATGGCGTAGCAGCGCGGGCCGTTCTGGCCGGCGCCGGGATCGCGAAACGCGCCCCAGCTTTCGAAAATGCCGAGCGAATCGCGCGCCATGGCCGGACTGGCGAGGATGACGAGCGGGATCAGCAGGGCGGGCAGGCGGCGCATGGTCCGGGCAAAGCGCAAGCCATCGTCATTTGCAAGCCCGGCTTCGTTTCGAAAGCGCGTCGAGGTGCTTGCCGCCGCCGACATAGCGGTTATGAAGGACCATCCATCATTGCCGCCGGGATTCGACCGAATCCTCGCCATCGACGCAAAAAGAACGGACAGAACAGGGACATGAAGGCCACCATCGAACGCGCAACGCTCCTCAAGAGCCTCAGCCACGTCCAGTCGGTGGTCGAGCGGCGCAACACGATTCCGATCCTGTCCAACGTGCTGATCGAGGCATCGGCGGATGGCGCGATCAAGCTGATGGCGACCGATCTCGACCTGCAGGTCGTGGAAAGCGTGTCGGCCCAGGTCGAACAGGCCGGCGCCACCACCATTTCCGCCCACACGCTGTTCGACATCGCCCGCAAGCTGCCCGAAGGCAGCCAGGTGTCGCTGCAGGCGGCCGACGGCAAGATGCTGATCCAGGCCGGCCGCGCCCGCTTCAACCTGTCGACCCTGCCGCGTGACGACTTCCCGGTGATTGCCGAGGGCGACCTGCCGACCAGCTTCGAACTGCCGGCCGAAACGCTCAAGCAGATCATCGACAAGACGCGCTTCGCCATCTCGACCGAAGAGACGCGCTATTATCTGAACGGCATCTATTTCCACGTCTCGGACGAAGGTTCGCCGGTGCTCAAGGCCGCCGCGACCGACGGTCATCGTCTGGCCCGCGTCACCGTGCCGCGTCCCGACGGCGCCGACGGCATGCCGGGCATCATCATCCCCCGCAAGTGCATCGCCGAACTGCGCAAGCTTCTCGACGAGGTCGAGGGTTCGGTGCAGGTCAGCCTGTCGGCCAGCAAGATCCGCTTTGGCCTGGGCAGCGCGATCCTGACCAGCAAGCTGATCGACGGCACCTTCCCCGATTATAGCCGCGTCATTCCGACCGCGAACGACAAGCTGCTCAAGATCGATCCGCGCAGCTTCGAGGAAGGCGTGGACCGCGTTGCGACCATCGCCACCGAAAAGACCCGCGCGGTCAAGATGAGCCTCGACAAGGACAAGATCACCCTGTCGGTCACCAGCCCGGAAAATGGCACGGCGGCCGAAGAAGTGCCCGGCGCGTTCCAGGGCGAAGGCTTCGATATCGGCTTCAACGCCCGTTATCTGCTCGACATCCTTGGCCAGATCGACACCGACATCGTCGAACTGCACCTGGCCGATGCGGCCGCGCCGACGCTGATCCGCGAAAATGATCGCAGCCCGGCGCTTTACGTTCTGATGCCGATGCGCGTCTGACCGGTCTTGCCGGGAGATCGCTGAATATCAGGGAATCTCCCGGACCCGGCGGGTAATCGCTTCTCAAGCTTTGTCGGTTAGACGATCGGCATGGCTATTGTCCGCAAAACAGATACTGATGCGCCGGCCAGGACCGCGAGCCTGCTGGTTTCGCTGGGTCTGGCCGAAAGCGGCACGGAAGTCGCCGCCAACTGGCTGTCGCGCAGCTTCACCCATGTCGCCGCCCTGTGGCCGCTGATGCTGCTGGCCAAGCTGTGCGTTGCGGCGCTGCTCGGCATGCTTTCCTTCACCCGGCCGGAACATGGCGCCCTGCTGTGCGGCGTGGTGCTGATCGACGGCCTGCTGATGCTGGTGCCGCGCTGGGCGCTGTTCCGCAATTTGCGACCCCATGTCCAGAACTGGCTGATGCTGCCCGCACTCTTCTGTTCGGGACTGATCTTCAGCCTGTGGCTGGCGCAGGGCAATGGCGTGGCGATGCCGTCCGCCGTGCCGGAAATGGCGATCGCGCTGCTGGCGGTCTGCATCGTCGGCGATCGACGCCTGCTGGGGCTCTGCTATTTCATGGGGGCGCTGCTGGTGGCCGGCATCGCCCATGCGGGCATGGTGCATCTGGGGCTACTGGCCAGCTGCCTGGCGGTAATGGCGATCGCCACCCTGCGTCAGGCGGCGGCGGATCGCGAACGCGCGATCGAACAGCATCGGCAGGATCTCAAGGCGCAGCGTTCCGACCGGTTGCTGGAGGAATATGAACAGTCCGGCCGCGGCTGGTTCTGGGAAACCGATCGCCACGGCCACATCACCTATATCTCCGCCACCCTGGCCGAACCGCTGGGCGTGGAAGCGGGCAGCCTGATCGGCCGGTCGCTGACCGACATCATCCAGCAGGGTGACCGGCAACAGGGCGATGGCGAGCGGACGCTGGGCTTCCACCTCTCCGCCCGGACCGGCTTTGCCGACATTGCGGTGCGGGCTGCGATCGCCCGCGAGGAACGCTGGTGGTCGATCTCGGGCGAACCGGTGTTCAACGAATATGGCCAGTTCCACGGTTTCCGCGGATCGGGCACCGACCTGACCGAAATGCGGCGCAGCCAGGCGGAAGTAACGCGCCTGGCCCAATATGATTCGCTGACCGGCCTCGCCAACCGGGTGCAGATGCTGCAGGCGCTGGAGCAGGCAGTGCTCGGCTCGCGGGGCAAGCAGGGCGAATGCGCGCTGATGATGCTCGATCTCGACCGGTTCAAGAGCGTCAACGACACGCTTGGCCATCCGGCCGGCGATGCGCTGCTGCGCCAGGTCAGCCAGCGGCTCCAGCGCGTGGTCGGCAATCAGGGGCTGGTCGGGCGCCAGGGCGGCGACGAGTTCAAGGTGCTGGTGCATGGCCGCCATGACCGCAACCGGCTCGGCCTGCTGGCTCAGGCGATCATCAGCGCCCTGTCGCAACCCTATTCGATCGAGGGCACGGGCGTGGTCATCGGCGTGTCGATCGGCATTTCCTTCTGCCCCGAAGACGGCGTCACCGCCGATGCCCTGATCCGCAATGCCGACCTCGCCCTCTACAAGGCGAAGGGCGATGGGCGCGGCGTCTATCGCTTCTATTCGGCCGACATGCATGCCGATGCGGAGGATCGCCGCCAGCTCGAACAGGATCTGCGCCATGCGCTGACGGCGGACGGCCTGCACCTCGTCTATCAGCCGATCGTCAGTTCGACGACCGAGCGCATCACCGGCTATGAGGCGCTGCTGCGCTGGGATCATCCGGTGCGCGGCGCCATCTCGCCCGCATTGTTCGTCCCCATTGCGGAGGATAGCGGCCTGATCGCGCCGATCGGCGAATGGGTCATGCGCACCGCCTGTCGGGACGCGGCCCAGTGGGACGCGGGCATCCGCGTTGCGGTCAATGTCTCGGCGATGCAGTTCGCCAATCCCGGTTTCCCGACCACCGTGATGCAGGCCCTGGCCAGCGCGCAACTGGCGCCCGAACGGCTGGAGCTGGAAATCACCGAAAGCGTGTTCCTGAACGACAATGACGGCACCGACGCCATGTTCACCCGGCTCAAGGGGCTGGGCGTGCGGCTGGCGCTCGACGATTTCGGCACCGGCTATTCGTCGCTCGGCTATCTGAAGAAGGCGCCGTTCGACAAGATCAAGATCGACCAGAGCTTCGTGCGCGGCGCCGCGATCCGGGGCAGCCGCAACAGCGCGATCATCAAGGCGATCGTCAGCCTGGCCGAGGCGCTGGGCATGGATACGACCGCGGAAGGGGCCGAGACCCGCGACGAGCTGGACCTGATCCGGCAACTGGGGTGCAGCCATATCCAGGGCTATATCTATGGCCGGCCGATGCCCGCCGCGCAGGTGCTGGAAGGCCAGCGCGCCAATGGCGTCTCCGCCCGGTCCGAAGGCTTCCAGTCGAGCCGGCCCGAGCGCAAGGCGATGCTGCGCACGGTCGCCGTCCATCATGACGGCCATGTCTATAATGGCCGCATCCGCAACATCTCCGCCACCGGTGCGATGATCGAGGGGCTGTGGAACGTGCCGGAAGGCACGCAGTTCGCGATCGACCTGTCGGAGGGGCAGAGCGTCGATGCGACCACCCGCTGGTCGCGCGAGGACCGCATGGGGGTGGAATTTGCCGCCCCGATTGATCTTGCCCTGCTCCGTAGTCAGCCCAAGGCGATGGCCGGATAAGGGGGGAGGGCCGGCCGGGCACTACCCAGCCGGCCGACCTTTCAGAAGAACAGCTTGCGGAAGCTGATCGACACGGTCCGGCCGAGCGGGTCGAGATAGCCCGGCTGATAGCGGACCGGGGTTGCTCCGGTCGCGTCGGTGACGTCGCGGCGGGTGTTGAAGATATTGTCGATGCCGATCGACACGCGCGCGCCGCGCAGGAAGGGATGGGCCTTCACCAGGCTGGGCATCTGGCCGAAATTGGCGAACAGCCGCAGATTGGCGGTTGCCAGGCTGGCAAAGTCCAGCCGCGAACTGCCGCCCAAGGCGCCATCGACATGCGTGCCGCTTTCCCAGTCGACGCCCAGCCGGCCGCCAATGCCATTGTTCACATAGCCGACCCGCGCCTTCAGCTCGTGGCGCGGCTGCCCGCCCGAGGAGCCGACCGCGTCGCCGTCGAGCAGGTTGAGTTCGGGCACGCCCGGCGCGATCAGGATGCTCTCGGTCAGGTGCCAGGTATGATAGAGGCTGAAGGTCAGCCGCCCGCCGGCCTGGCCGGCGCCGGGGCCACGGAAACCGCCCGGCCCACCAAAGCCGCCACCCGGACCACCGGGGCCACCCGGCCCGCGCGGACCATCGCCACCGCCCTGCGCATTGTCGCCACCCTGGCCGCCATTCTGGCCACCGGGGCCATCATTGCCGCGCTGGTTGTTGTCGCCGTCGCCGCGGGGCGCGCCGTCATTGCTCTCGCCGCGTGGCGGACCGCCCTCGCGATTGCCCTCCGCGCCGTCGCGCGGGCCACGATTGCCGAAGGCGGCGCGCATGTCCTGCAATTCCTTGGGCCGATCCTCGGGCTTGGCGCCGGCCGCGCGCCACGCCTCGATCACCTTCTGGATGTGCGACTTCAATGAGATGGACAGGTCGAAGCCCCAGCGCAGTTGTTCGCTTTGCGAACGCAGATAGTTGATCGGCCGCCCGTCGATGCTCAGCAACTGGCCATCCTCGTCGCGCATGAAACGCTGCGGGAAGGCATTCTCGATCGCCGGGGTCGGCGTCGGGAAGGCGGAAATGGGGTTGCTGGTCCGGCTGTTGAGATAGGTGGCCGTCAGCGTCAGGTTCGGCTTCTCGAACGGCTTGATCCGGGCGTTGATGCGGAACTGATCCCGCGTGCTGGATCGCAGGTCCGGGTTGCCGCCGGAAAATTGTGTGACGAACACGGTCTGGCCGGTGGCATAGTCGAACACCGACACGTTGGGCGTCGAAATCACCGGATCGTTGATCTGCGTGCCGGTCGGCGCCGACTTGTCCTGATTGGCCGACACCAGCAACTGCACCGCCGGCACCGGCCGCCAGCGCAGGCCATAGCCCAGCGTCGACAGCGTGCCGAAGTCCGACAGATGCTGCGCCCCGGCGTTCATGTTGACGCCGACATCGCCGATCGCGCCCAGGAACCCCTTGGACCGGCTGGTCAGCGGTATGTCGAAACTGACCTGTCCGCTCGCAATCTCGCGATTATAGTCGAGGCCGCGTTCCACGCCCGACCGCACCGAATGGCTTTCAAAGCCATTGGCCGATCCACCGACCCGCACCGACGTCATGACATTGCCGGCCGGCAGGGTCAGCAGCGATCCGCTGACCAGCAGGTCGCCGCCGATCGCGCGCGATTGCGACCGGGCGCGGTCGGTCAGGCGCGATTGCAGCAGGTCGGCGGTGAAGGCGCCATAGGGATTGACGTTGGCCGATCCGGCATCGAGCGCGGCCTGGATGCCGCCCGTGTCGACGCCGCGATCGGTGCGGGTGCGGGTGTCGGAAATGTCGCCATTGCCGGTGAAGGACCATTGCCATGTGCCGCCCAGCCGGCCGTTCAGCGTGACGCCGATGTGCCCGGTGGTGCCGCGGATCTTCTGCCCCAGCGCGCCGGCCTGCTCCAGATAGCGATAGAGGCGGACATCGTCGCCAAAGGCGGAGAAGGGATTGCCGCCGGGCAGGGTGAGGGCTGCGGCCGACAGGCCCCGCAGCGAATCATTGTCGGACAGTTCCAGCCGGCCGTTGATCGTCGCCGATACGCCGCCCAGCGCGCGCGTCAGGGTCGCGTTGGCCGAGAAATTCTCGGTCGCGGGGCTGAGCGTGCGATATTTGCTGAGATTGCTGACGCTGGTCTGGTTCGCGCCGGCAACGAAATCATTGAGGCCGGGGGCGCCGTTGGCGGCACTGCCGGGCACGCTGGCGACCGTCACGGTCTGGCCGGCGGCGGCCGACAGGGCCGGGTCGATCTCTGCTCCGCGGTCGATCGCGGTGATATTGCCGGCCAGCGAATAGGGCATGCTGGGCGCTGCGGCATTGATGCCGCGCTCGCTCTCCAGCAGATCGTCGGCCCGGCTATATTTGACGTTGAGCGTCAGCCGATTGTCGCCCCGGATGCGCAGCACGCCGACTTCGCCCTGGCCATTTTCGCGTCCGCCATCGGTGGTCGTGCCACCGCGCAGGTCGACCGTGGTCGCGCGGAAGCGCTGGCGCAGGACGATGTTCACCACCTTCTGCGTCGGCGCATAGCCATAGGACAGGGCCACTTCCTCGGGCAGGATGTCGACCCGCGACACCGCTTCGGATGGCAGGTCGGAAATTTCCGAGAAACTGGAAATGCGCTTGCCGTTCAGCAGGATGACCGGCGTGCCATTGGTCTGTGGCGACAATTCGGTGATGATTTCGGAAATCGACGTGACGCCCAGCGCCCGGACATCGGCGGGCGACAATTGCTGTTCGGGCTTGATGTCGCCGGGCACCGCGCCGCGCTGGACCGCGCCGGTGACGACGATCTCGTCGCCCTCGTCCATCTGGGCCGGCGGCCCTTTCTGCTCGACCTCCTGCGCCATCAGCGCGCCGGGTGCCGCGCCCAGCATCAGTGAAAACAGCAGCAGCGACGTCGTCTGGCGCACGGAAATTTACCCCTAATCTGGACCCTGACAGGATCTCGTTTAGGCCGCACTTGTCGCAAAAATCTGGCAAGGCAAAGACAGTTTTGTCGCAAAGTGTAACGGCGCGTCACATGGTGCAACAAATGCGTGTTCGGAGCGTGATCGGCCTCACTTGCGATCCCGCGTCAGTCGGGCATAGACGGGCTTTCGCGGCCGCGCCTGACGGCCGGACGAAGGGGGATTATATGCGCCATTCCATCATCCTGCTGCCCTTGCTGTGCCTGGCCGCACCGGTCGCCGCGCAGCAGGCCGACGATCTCAACCGCGTCATCGACGAAGGGCTGAACCACAGCCAGGTGATGCAGATCGCCCAGCATCTGACCGACGATATTGGCGGGCGCATGACCAATTCGCCGCAAATGCGGCAGGCGGAAGCCTGGACCGCCGACCAGTTTCGCCAATGGGGCCTGTCCAATGTCCGCAAGCAGGGCTTTCGCTTCGGTCGCGGCTGGTGGATTGCCGGCTCCTCGGTGAAGATGATCAGCCCACGCCCGATCCAACTCACCGCTATCCCGATCGCCTGGACGCCGCCGACCAATGGCGTGCTGAGTGCGCCGATCATCGTCGCGCCGATGAAGAAGGAGCGCGATTTCGACGCCTGGCGCGGCAAGCTCGCCGGCAAGATCGTGCTGGTGTCGCTGCCCGGCACCGGCGACGAGCCGAACGAGGCCGCCTTCCTGCGGCTCAAGGGCGAGGATATCGAGAAGCTCGACAGGTTCGAGCAGCCCAAGAATGATCCCGCGTCGCTGGAGCGGCTGATGAAGCGGCTCAGCTTCACCCGCAAGCTGGAGGCCTTCCTCAAGGCCGAGGGGGCGGTCGGATGGGCGCGGCAATCCTATCGCGACGGCAAGCTGCTGCATGGCGAAGGCTATGATTTCGGCGTCAGCGACACGCCCGCGCTGCCCGGTGTCGAAATCGCGGCGGAGGATTATCGCCGCCTCGCCCGCCTCGCCAAGACCGGCCCGGCGCCGGTGCTGGAAATCAACAGCGACGTCCGTTTCGATGACAGCGACGTCAACGCCTACAACATCCTGGCCGATATTCCCGGCAGCGATCCCAAGGCCGGCTATGTCATGGCTGGCGCGCATCTCGACAGCTGGGTCGCAGGCGACGGCGCGGCGGACAATGGCGCGGGCAGCGCCATGATCATGGAGGCTGCGCGCATCCTGAAATCACTCGGCATCAAGCCCAAGCGCACGATCCGCTTCGCCCTCTGGTCGGGCGAGGAACAGGGGCTGTTCGGCTCCATGGCCTATGTCGACGAATATCTCGCCACCCGCGCACCGGGGCCGAAGGAGGAACAGGGGCGGGAGGAAATGTATTTCCGCTACAAGACCCGTTTCCCGATCACGCCCAAGCCCGGCTATGCGGACCTCAAGGCCTATTTCAACATCGACAATGGCTCGGGCAAGCTGCGCGGTCTCTATGCCGAACGCAATGTCGCCGCCGTCTCGCTGCTGCGCGAATGGCTCAGTCCCTTTGCCAGCATGGGCGCGGGCAATGTCGTGTCGCAGCCGACCGGCGGCACCGATCATGAATATATGCAGGCGATCGGCGTGCCGGGCTATCAGTTCATCCAGGATCCGCTCGACTATGAAAGCCGGGTCCATCACAGCGGCATCGACACCTTCGATCATCTGAAGGCGGAGGATATGCGCCAGGGCGCGGTCGTCCTCGCCGGCATGCTGCTGCAGGCCGCGAACAGCGACAAGACCCTGCCGCGCATGCCGCTGCCGACCCAGCCGGCGGTCAGCGATCCGTTCAAATATGAGGATCCGGCGCTGGATTGATTCAAGAGGTGCAGGGCGGCGGTGTCGCCACCCCGCCCAGGGGCGATCGACATTCAGATGATGACGTGACGAAAATGGTGGTTTTCCGTGACCCGGAGCGCAGCGTACTTAAAGTACGTGAGCACCGGAAGCGCGGAGAACCGCCATTTGCAGGTCGTCAGGGCTGAATGTCGATTGGCCCTAGCTCTGGGCGTCGTGGAAGATGATGCCCAGCGTATGGCGCATGCCGGACAGGAGCCGGCTGACGCCATGGCGCATCTGCACCCGGTGGACGCCGCGCGTGCCCATCACCGGCCGCTCGCGCACCGGGAAGACCACGGCATCGCCCTTGCGCAGCGGTACCATTTCGGGCCGCGACTGCATGCGCGGGCGCTGCTCGGTCAGGATGAAGGCGCCGCCGGTGAAGTCCGCCTCCGGCTCCGACAGCAATATCGCGGCCTGCAACGGGAAGATGGTCGCGCCATAGACATCCTGATGCAGCGCATTCCAGTCGCCCGCCTCATAGCGCAGCAGCAAGGGCGTCGCCTTGTCCTGGCCACCGAGCGCGCACTGGTTGAGGAAATCTGCGTGGCGCGCGGGATAGAGCGCATCGCTCCCCAGCATCGCCGCCCAGCGATTGGCGACCTCTACCAGCGGCGGATAAAGTGCTTCGCGCAGCGTGGCGACCGGCTCGGGCAGCGGGTAGTCGAAATAGCGATAGCGCCCCCGGCCATAGCCATGGCGCGCCATCACCACCTCCTTGCGGAAGGCATGGGGCTGATCCCATAGCGCCACGATCGCGTCGCACTGGTCCGGGGAAAGCAGGGCAGGCAGGCGCGCGGCGCCATGAAGGTCAAGGTCGGTCAGGTCCATGGTGCGCAGCATGGGCGGCGCGCGGCGCGGCGTCATCCCGCGCCTTGCGTTCAAATCCGGCGGATCATTTGGGCTTGCGGAAGCGGTAGAGGAAACGGTCCGTCTTGCCGCGAATGGCAGGATCGAACACCAGCTTGCTGTGATCGTCGGCCGGATTGGCGAGCAGCGGGCTCTGCGCCTCCAGCACGAATCCGGCGCGCAGGAAATCGGCCTTGACCACGGCCGGATCGATCCGGTGCAGTCTGTCCACCACCGCGCGCGTGTCGCCGGCCGGGCCGACATGGTCGATGATGCCGACGATCCCGCCCGGCCTGGTCGCGGCATAGAGCGTCTTCACGAAGGCATCGGGGTCGGTGCGCGGAATGCCGAACTTATCCGACTGCCAGTAGAGATCATGGTAGCTCAGATTGATGATGCTGAAGTCGAAACTGTCGGGCGCTGCCGCGAAGGCCTCGAACGGATAGCGCACCCAGTCGACCTCCGGCCGGCGCGCAACCAGTGCCGCCCATTTGGGCTTCTCTTCCTCGCTGGCGTAGAATTGGCTGGGCTCGAACCCGGTCATCTTGCCCTTGGGGCCGACCGCATCGGCCATGATCTCCGCCCAATAGCCCGATCCGGTCATGATGTCGGCCGCCTTCATGCCGGGCTTGAGGCCCAGGAACGCCAGCGTCTCGGCCGGCTTGCGGCTTTCGTCCAGCGCGCGCGCGTCGGCGGGCCGCTTGGGGTCGGCCACGGCGGCGGCAAGATCCGTCTTGGCGGTGGCGATGATCGGCATGGACAGGGCAAGGCCGCTCAGGGCCAGGGCAAGCATCAGGCGCATGGATTGTCCCCTTATGGAAGGCGGGCCAGCATGCTCCCGATCGCGCATCCGTTCAACGATCCGCGCCGATGCCGGTCGATCGATTCCGGTCGTTGGTCGAAGGGCGGGGCAGGCCTGCCGCGTCCACTCGGCTCTCCACATGCACGTTCAGGCCCAATCATATTGTCATGGTTAACGGGCTCGGCTTGGGACGGCGCGGGGGCAGATGATAAGGAGAAAATGATGTCGCACCCGATGAAATTAGCCCCCATTGCCATGGTGTTGGTGGGCTCGCTGGGGCTGGGTGGCTGTGCCACGAAATCCTTCGTGCGCGAACAGGTGGCGACCGTGAACCAGCGCGTCGATGCGCTCGACGCCAAGCTGCAGACCACCGACGGCACGGCACAGCAGGCTCTGGCCCAGGCCCAGTCGGCCGCCGGTCAGGCCCAGAATAACGGTCAGCGCCTCGATCAGTTGAACGCCCGCGTCGACGGTGTCGAGCAGCAGATGCGCGAAGCCAAGACCAAGCGCGCCAGAAACTGATCGCGCAACTGATCACGTAGCCGATCAAGCTACCGATCCGGTCGGGCTGGTCCCGATCCTGTGCCGGCGCCCCCGCTTCATGGGGGGCGCCGGCCCCATTCCCGGATATGCTCATCCATGCACAAATTCCCATGGGCGCTGGCGATGCTGGCGCTGTTCGGTGTCTCTCCCGCGCTGGCGACCGCGCCAGAAGCGCCCGTGTCCGAGAAGCCAGCGCCTGAAACCCCGCGATCGCCCGATGCGCGCCGGGTGATCGACTGGATCGCCGCGACCGGCGACAATCATGGCCTGCCTTATGCCATCGTCGACAAGCAGGCGGCCCATGTCTTCCTGTTCGATGCCAGGGGCAAGGCGCTGGCCGATGCGCCGGTGCTGATCGGCATCGCGCCCGGAGATGATGCCACGCCGGGCGTCGGCAAGAAGAGCCTGGCGGAGATCGGTCCGGCGGAAAAGACCACCCCGGCCGGGCGTTTTCTCGCCAAATTCGGCCTGGCGGCGGGCAAGCAACGCGTGCTGTGGGTCGATTATGCGACCTCGGTCGCGATGCACACCATCCCCAAGGGTAATCCCAAGGAAAAGCGGCGCGAGCGCATGTTGTCGCCGACCATCGACGATAATCGCATCACCTTTGGCTGCATCAACGTGCCGATCGCCTTCTATAATCGCGGCTTGCGCCCGCAATTTCTAAAAAAGGGCGGCTATGTCTATGTGCTGCCGGACACAAAGCCGCTCGAAGCGGTTTTCCCTCCCCTGCATGTCCACCAGTCTTATCGGAAGGCGGACGCATCCTCATAAGGCGGGAGCCATGCGCATGATGATCCGGAGGGCAAGCGGCCTGATACTGGTTGCGGCGGCGGGCCTGTCGCCGGGCAGCGCGCAGGCCGGCTTTTATTCCGGCGAGGCATTGTTCGAAAGCTGCACCGCTGACCGCAATGCCAAGGATTTTTTCGAGAAAAGCTATGAATGCGTCGGCTATGTCGCCGGGGCGGTCGATGCGTTCAACACCACGCGCGAGGTGAATGGCCTCAAAAGCTGCATCCCCGCCGATGTGACGCTCAACCAGCTGAAGGGCGCCACCGTCGACTATCTGCGGGCCAATCCGGACAAGCGCGCCCAGTCCGCCTCCGCCCTTGTCTTCACCGCCACGCGCCAGGCCTGGCCCTGCCCCAAGGCAAAGGCCAGGCCCAGCGTGAAAAAGAAACGGAAATAGCGCTTATTTAGCGGCCTTGCCGACGGGGCGCATGTAGAGGCGCGCCATCGCCGCCTCCATCTTCGCCCGGTCGACCGACAGGATCACGCGCTGCGCCTGCTCGCCCAGATGCGGGCGATAGGATTCCGTCCAGGACAGCGTGTCGCCATAGGCCGCCGTCTGGCTGGTCTCGAAATCGACCCACAAAGTCTCGTCCTTCGTCACGATCTCCGGGTTCAGCCAGGCCATGGCGACAATCTCGTCCCACATCGGATAGCCCGGTTCCAGCCCGGTCTGGAACAGCTCGCTCAGCGGGGTATGGGCGGGCTTCAGCCCGTCGAGGAAGGCGCGGGTCCATTGCGTGCCGGTGGACGGATCGACCGGGATCATCGTGATCTTCTTCCACGGCGCATGGGCAAAGATCTTCGCCGCCTCGGGGTCCCAGCGAATGTTGAACTCGCGGCGCGGCGAGTTGACGAATTCGCGGGCGAACTGCTCGGCCGACGGCCCTTCCAGCACCTGATGCGGGGCCAGGCTGCCGCCCATATAAAGGATTTCCTTCACATTGGCGGCAAAGCTGGGGTCCAGGCTCTGGGCGATCGCGATATTGGTCATCGGCCCGGTCGCGAACAGGGTGATCTCGCCCGGATGCGCCTTCACCATCCGGACCAGGAAGGCGGCGGCAATCTCTGCGCTCGGCTTCGTCCTGGGGTTGCCGATCGGCAGGTCGGGCACCTTGGTCGGATCGGTCGATCCGGGATGCTCCTGGATCGTGTCGCCCGGCCAGTAATCGGTCCATGGCCCCTTGAACACCAGCCGGCCATATTGGCCTTCCCAGCGCTTGGTCGCCTCGGCGCTGTTGAGCAGCGGGAAGGTCGCGCCCGGCACCACCGGCACGTCGGTCCGGCCCAATATCTCCAACGTCCGCAGCGCATAGGCGGTCGCCGTGTCGCGCCACACCGATCCGCTGGTGGTGGTGATGCCCAGCACCTCGACATCCGGGCTTTGCAGCAACAGCAGCGGCACGCCGTTGAGGCCGATCATGTCGTCATCGACGATCACCAGCCGCTTGGGGCTTGCCGGCGCGGCGGGCTTGGCATTCGCGCCCTGCACGCCCAGCATCAGCGCCAGCGCGCCCAGCATGATCTTCATCGTCCGCATTGCGTCAAACCCCCATTTCGCTTCGTCCCGCCGCCTGTTAGGACGGTGTCATGCGCAGCCTCTATCCGCCGATTGAACCCTACGCCACTGGTCATCTTGACGTAGGCGATGGCCACAGCCTCTATTGGGAACGGTCCGGCACGCCCGGCGCCAAGCCTGCGGTCTTCCTGCATGGCGGGCCGGGCGGCGGCATATCGCCCGATCATCGCCGCCTGTTCGATCCCGCCCGCTATGACGTGCTGCTGTTCGACCAGCGCGGCTGCGGCCGATCGACCCCGCACGCCAACCTCGAAGCCAACACCACCTGGCATCTGGTCGCTGATATCGAGCGCTTGCGCGAGATGATGGGCGTCGACCAGTGGCTGGTCTTCGGCGGTAGCTGGGGCTCGACCCTGGCACTGGCCTATGCGCAGGCGCATGTCGCGCGCGTCACCGAACTGGTGCTGCGCGGCATCTTCACCATCCGCCAGTCAGAGATCGACTGGTATTATCAACAGGGCGCCAGCCGCATCTATCCCGACAAGTGGGAACGCTTCGTGGCACCGATTCCCGAAGGTGATCGCGGCGACATGGTCGGCGCCTATCGCCGCATCCTGACCGGTGATGATCGCGCCGCGCAGGTCGCCGCCGCCAAGGCCTGGAGCGTCTGGGAAGGCGAGACCATTCGCCTGCTGCCCGACGACGCGCTGTCCGCTACCCATGAGGGCGATGATTTCGCACTCGCCTTCGCCCGGATCGAAAATCATTATTTCGTCCATCGCGGCTGGCTGGAGGACGGCCAGCTGATCCGCGAGGCCGGCAAGCTGGCGGGCATTCCCGGCGTCATCGTCCAGGGCCGCTACGACATGGCCTGCCCGGCCGAAACCGCCTGGGCGCTGCACCGCGCCTGGCCGCAGGCGCGCTTCGAAATGATCGAAGGCGCCGGTCATGCGTTCAACGAACCGGGCATATTGGACGCGCTGATCCGTGCGACCGACGGATTTGCGGGTTAATCCGCGTCACAGGGGGAAGGCATGGTGCGACTGACCGGAACCGGCATATTGGGTCTCGCCTTGCTCATCGGCGTGACGCTGTCCGGTATATTGTGGGGCTGCCCCAGCTACAATGTCTACAGCAAGGAACAGGCCGGCCGCGCCGCACTTGCCGAGGCGCAATCCTCGCGCCAGATCGCGGTGCTGGAAGCGCGCGCGAAGCTGGAAAGCGCCAAGATGCTGGCCGATGCCGAAGTCGTTCGGGCCGAGGGTGCCGCACGGGCCAACCGCATTCTGCAGGACAGCCTGGGCGGGCCGGATGGCTATCTGCGCTATCTGCAGATCCAGGCGATCGACAACAAGGATGCCAGCCTCATCTATGTGCCGACCGAAGGCGGATTGCCGTTGCTTGAAAGCAGCCGGCTCACGCCGCGCGCGCCCGGCCAGGCCAATTGAGGGATATTTTTCTGCTGCGCCTTTGTTGAGAGGCTGACGTCTCGAATGGCGCGATGAAGTTGACGGAGGAAAAGACGTGCGGACTATGATGTTGCTGGCGACGGCGCTGTTTCTCGCCTCCTGTGGCGGCGGCGATGAGGTGACGGCGGTCGAGAACCGGAACATGCCCGAAACGGGTGCGGCGGCTGAAGTCGCCAAGCTCGACCCCGACCTGCGCAACGGCGTGCTGGAAAAGGCGATCAAGGCATCGGGCGTCGCCTGCCCCTCGGTCACCGGCTCGGAACGCGCCGAAATCCGGCCGGGCGTCAAGGGCTGGAAGGCCCAGTGCGACAACCAGACCGCGCATCTGATCGAAATCCTGCCCGATGGCACCGCCAAGGTGACCAGCCGGACGCATTAAGCGGGAAAGGCGTCAGGCGGCGCGCGGGACGATGCGATCCAGTTCGCCGTTAAGCGCCCGCTTGGCTTCCAGCAGTTCATAGTCGATCTGGAGGCCCAGGAAAAAACCTTCCGACATACGGAAATAGCGGGCCAATCGAAGGTCGAGTTCACCGTCCATTGGATGGTCGCCGTCAATCACGGCCTGCACGCGATCCACCGGCAGACCGATCGCGGTGGCCAGTTCCACCGTGGTCATATCCAGCGGTTCCATGAACTCCAGCCACAGCATTTCGCCGACATGCGCATTATGCAGCCAGTCAGGGTTATCGGTAGTGGTTGGTGATTTCGACATTATGCGCGTGTCCGTCTTTCCAGACGAAGCATATACGCCATTGCATGTTGATGGAAATTGAATGTTGCCCGGCTCGATCGTCGCTCATCGCGTGCAGGCGGTTGCTGGGTGGGTTGCGCAGGTCGTCCAGGGTGCGGGCGCGGTTGAGCAGCTTCAGCTTAGAAAGCGCGCGGTCTTGCATATCCGAAGGCAGCTTGCGGCTGCGTTCACCATTCCAGATTTTCTCGGTCTCGGGATTGGCGAAGGAGCGGATCATCGGCTTGTCCTGAATTCAGAGCAAGCCTTTTCATAGTCCAAAATAATGATGTGTCTACAAGAGGGTTTTGCCGCATCGGCCGACTTTTTACCACCTGCAAGCATCTGTAAAATATAGAAAAAAGCCTGCGATTCCTCTAATTTCAGTTAACCATAAAGCTAATAATTTCAGTATCTTAGGTGGAAAATTTTGTCGAATTGAGCGCCTAAAATTTTCTTTGCGTCTTCCCGAACCGGCCTTTCCGTGTGCCCGGCTTGCCTTCGGTCGCGCGGCCGCGCGGTGCGGCCACCTGCTGGTCCGCCGGCAGGCCCAGTTCTTCCGCCTCCAGCTTGCGGATCTCGTCGCGGATGCGGCCGGCTTCCTCGAACTCCAGGTCGGCCGCTGCCGCGCGCATCTTCTTCTCCAGATCCTCGATATAGGCGCGCAGATTATGGCCGACGAGATGCGGGCGATCCTCCAGCCCCGTCTCGACCGTGACCTGATCCTTGGATGCCACATGGGCGATGATGTCGCCGATATTCTTCTTCACGGTGAAGGGCGTGATGCCATGCGCATCATTATAGGCCTGCTGCTTTTCGCGGCGGCGTGACGTCTCGTTGAGCGCGCGTTCCATGCTGCCCGTCACCCGGTCGGCATAGAGGATGACGCGGCCGTCGACATTGCGGGCGGCGCGGCCGATCGTCTGGATCAGCGATGTCTCGCTGCGCAAAAAGCCTTCCTTGTCCGCGTCGAGGATCGCGACCAGCCCGCATTCGGGAATGTCGAGCCCTTCGCGCAGCAGGTTGATGCCGATCAGCACGTCATAGACGCCCAGGCGAAGATCGCGGATCAGCTCGATACGCTCCAGCGTCTCGACGTCGCTATGCATGTAGCGGACCTTGATCCCCGCCTCATGCATGAATTCGGTCAGATCCTCGGCCATCCGCTTGGTCAGCGTGGTGACGAGCGTACGGTATCCCTGTGCCGCGACCTTGCGGCATTCGTTGATCAGGTCGTCGACCTGGTCCTCGACCGGCTTGATCTCGACCGGCGGGTCGATGAGGCCGGTGGGGCGGATCACCTGCTCGCTGAACACGCCGCCGGTCTGCTCCATCTCCCACGGGCCGGGGGTAGCGGAAACGCTGACCGTCTGCGGCCGCATCGCGTCCCATTCATTGAAGCGTAGCGGCCGATTGTCGATGCAACTTGGCAGGCGGAAGCCATATTCGGCCAGCGTGATCTTGCGCCGATGGTCGCCCCGCGCCATCGCGCCGATCTGCGGCACGGTCTGGTGGCTTTCATCCACGAACAGCACCGCATTTTCGGGCAGATATTCGAACAAAGTCGGCGGCGGCTCGCCGGGCAAACGGCCGGTCAGGAAGCGGCTGTAATTCTCGATCCCCGCACAACTCCCTGTCGCCGCGATCATCTCCAGGTCGAAATTGGTGCGCTGCTCCAGCCGCTGCGCCTCCAGCAGCTTGCCTTCGGCCTCCAGTTCCTTCAGCCGCTCGGTCAGCTCGAAGCGGATCGCCTCCATCGCCTGCTTCAAGGTCGGGCCGGGGGTCACATGGTGGCTGTTGGGAAAGACCTTCACATAATCGAGGCTGGCGACCTTCCTGCCGGACAGCGGATCGAACTCGACAATCTCCTCGATCTCGTCGCCGAAGAAGCTGATCCGCCAGGCCGTATCCTCATAATGGGACGGGAAGATTTCCAGATTGTCGCCCTTCACGCGGAAATTGCCGCGCGCAAAACCGGCATCGTTGCGCTTATACTGCAGCGCCACCAGCTTGCGGATGATCTCGCGCTGGTCCTCGATCCCGCCCTTCTTCATGGAGAAGGTCATGGCCGAATAGGTTTCGACCGACCCGATGCCATAGAGGCAGGAGACGGACGCGACGATGATGACATCGTCCCGCTCCAGCAGCGCGCGGGTGGCCGAATGGCGCATCCGGTCGATGCTTTCGTTTACCGAGCTTTCCTTCTCGATATAGGTGTCCGACCGCGCGACATAGGCTTCGGGCTGATAATAGTCGTAATAGCTGACGAAATATTCGACCGCATTGTCGGGGAAGAAGCTCTTGAACTCGCCATAGAGCTGAGCCGCCAATATCTTGTTGGGCGCCAGGATCAGCGCTGGCCGTTGCAACGCCTCGATCGTCTTGGCCATGGTGAAGGTCTTGCCGGACCCGGTGACGCCCAGCAGCACCTGGTCCTTCTCGCCCTGCTCCGCCGCGGCGACCAGTTCGGCGATGGCGGTCGGCTGGTCGCCCGACGGTTCATAGTCGCTGACCAGGGTGAAGGGGCGTCCACCCTCGCTCTTCTCCGGGCGCGCGGGCCGGTGCGGCACGAAGTCCTGGCCGGTTTCGGGTTCGTCAAGGCTGGTGCGGATCTGGATCGACATGGGCGTAATATGGGGCCTTTGGGCAAGGGCGCAATCCGCGCCCTGGCAAGTCAGGGCTGCAATTCGAACGCGCTCTTGGGCGGCGGCGGATAGATCACCGGCTTGTCACCGAACCGCGCGCGCAGGACAGTCTCGCGGCGCTCGTCATCGACAATCTCGACATTCACTTCTTCAGGATATTTCAGGCTGACATGAAATTTCCTGTCTCTGACCTCATATTCCAACACTGACCAGCGCATGTTGGGGTCGTCGGGTTCCAGATACCAGGCTTCCCATATAAGGTCGGCCAAATTCGTTCGTTGTGAATCGTACCAACGCACAATTTTGCCTTCATCCTTGAAAATGCTGATGTCGACCCATCCTTCACCGATTTCGACATAGAGAAACACGCCATTAGGATCGCCTCCCACAGTTTCAGCAAGCTCTTGCCCGATCTCGTTCATGAGCGGCCCCAGCTTCTCCAACTTATCGGATCCCATTGACCTCGCCTTTCGCCTCATTCGCGAACTCTCGGACGCGTTTCCTGCCATCGACATACCAGGTAACGGTAAGGTGGTAGGGGCGCTTAGAGGTTCCCTCATAAAGTGGCACAATGTCCACGATGACCCTTTTTTCTGCGCGTAAAGCCTTGGCCCATCCATCTTCCATCGCGCGGTAGGCGCCTCGATTGAAATTCCGATCCTGGGCGAAATGGTTGAAGCTGTCGCCGGGACCGTTGAAACGGGCAGCAATGAAATGACCGCCATCGTCACCGGGGCGACGATCCGGCTGACCTGCCTGAGCTTGCGCTTGGCGGGAGCGTTTGGCGATCGGTCCATCCGTAAGTTCGGCAATAATTTCTCTGGGGCGAGCGATGACGTCGATATCGAACGCATAGCCATTTCTCACTTCCCGCTGCCAGTTCGAGTTCAGTAGCTGGCTTTCCAGCGACGGCGGATCAGCCGGATCGGGCGGCAAGTCCCCGCCATGCGTATCCATATAATGGGCAAGGGCGACGACCTTGTTCTTGGCTGCCCGCCCCGCATCCAGATAGGTCTGATGTGGCAGCTTCAGCCGTTGTCCGATCTGCAAGGGGCGATCGAGCGGCATGTTGTTCAGCCAGGCGAGGTCCGCAGCCGTCAGCCCCTGGCGCTGGGCGGCGATACGGCTGAGCGTGTCGCCCTGTTTGACCATGTAGAGCGAATGATTGGCGGGGTGATCGGCGCGAAAGCGATCGCGATCGGGCGCACCATTTCGCCTTGTCGCCAACGGTGACGATGGCCGTGCGACGCCGGTGCCACCGGGACGGGACGAAGGCGCATTTGCGTTGCCACCCGTGGCGCCGAAATAGCGGCCCTGTCCACGGAAGGTGAAGCGGCCGTTTTCCTCGTCATGCCAGGGATTGAATTTCACCTCGATCGCGTCCGGCCCGATACGTCGACCGGTGCGGAGATAAAGACTGAATGCGGTTTCGCGATTGGATCGAATAGACTCCCTCTCGGTCATCGACACGCCTCCCCCATTGATGACCGGATCGTCTACCATGACATTGTGAACAAATCAAGAACAAGCTATATAAGGGCGCACCTCGCCACCTTACCACGCCCGGCCGCCCCGGATCGCAATAATCCCGATATCCAGACCCGCCGCCGCTTGCTAAGTCTGGGCCAGATAAAGGGTCGCTTCTGCCAAGATATGCCAGGGGAAGCCGGTGATGACCAAAGCCTTGACCAACGGCCTGCTGGCCTGCGCGCTCGCGGCGCTGGCCGGATGCAACAAGCCGCCCGCCAGCCAGGACACACAGATCGCCGCGACCGATGCGATGAGCCATGACGCCGCCGTCGCGCAAGTCGAGAAGGTGCAGCTAAAGCCCGGCCAGTGGGAAGGGCGCTTCGTGATGGAGCGGATCGACATGAGCGGCGGTGAGGCGATGCCCGCGGCGGCGCGCCAGCAGATGCAGCAGGCGATGAACCGCACTCTGCGCTATTGCGTCACGCCCGAGCAGGCCGCCCATCCCGACGGCCGGGCCTTTTCCGGCGATCCGGGCAAGGATTGCCGCTACAGCGACTTCGCCGTGCGCGGCGGCACGGTGAAGGGCAATGTCACCTGCCAACGCGATGGCGGCACCAGCAGCATGACGATGGCCGGCATCTATGCGCCCGACAGCTATGCGGTGCAGATGGATATGCGGCAGACGGGCTTGCCCAACGGCGTCGAGATGGTGATGAAGGCAAGGTCGGAGGGCCGCTGGATCGGTCCGGACTGTTCGGAGGGTCAATGAGAACGGTCGCGTTCATGGGCTGCGGCGTCGACCTGGCCGGGTGACGCAGGGGGAGGGACAAGGCTGCTGGCTCTGCACCCGGCCGCTCGGCGCGCGGATCGAATGGCATCATCCCGTGCCCAAGAGCAGGGGCGGGCGACAGATGGTGCCGGTCCATCCGATCTGCCACCGCACCATCCATGCCACCCTATCCAACGCGGAACTGGCGCGTGCCTATGCCGATGCCATGGCCTTGCGCAGCCATCCCGCCATCGCCCGCTTCCTCGCCTGGATCGCCGACAAGCCGGCCGATTTCCATGCGCCCACCCTGTCCGCCGGGCGCCGACGGCGATGAAGGGGCGGGCGCGATAATTTCCCTTGCGCCCGCGCGCGCATCGGTAGAGCGTGCCGCCGTGGAACGAACGGGGAGAGGATATGCGTGACATTCTGACGCTGGGCGGCTTGCTGGCCACCAGCCTGACCCTTGCCGCCTGCGGCAGCGAACCGGCCGCTCCGCCCGCGCAGGAGGAGGAGGCCGCGCCGGCGATGATGAAGAGTGGGCAATGGACGCTCAGCCGCAAGACCACCGGCTACAACACCCCCACCGTCACGGCGGAGGAATATCAGGCCGCGCTCAAGCAGGTGAGCGAGGACAAGATCTGCATCAAGGTCGATGCCGCCGGCGTGCCCGACGCCGATGCGCTGGCCGGGGCGGAAGGCAGCGATTGCAGCTACAAGGACAAGATGGTGCGCAAGGGCCGGCTGATTGCGACCCTCGCCTGCAAGGCGGGCGCCGGCACCTCCGAAATCGTGGTCGAGGGCAATTTTACCGAAGACACGCTGACCTTCGGCACCACCATGACCAAGACGCAGGGCGGCAAGCCGGTGCTGCGCACCACCCACGACCTGTCCGGCAAGCGCGACGGCGACTGCCCGGCCTGACCGGCGGCACCGATCCGGGTGGGCCTCAGTCCGCCCGGCGGGCCTGGGCGTGGATTTCCGCCCGCGACAGCAGCAGGTCGAGGTCGGCGCGGCTGATGTCGAAATTGTCGGGCAGTTCGGCCAGCGCCTTGTCGATATCCTCCAGATGAAAGCCCGCCTCCGCGCGCATCTTGTCGGCGATTACCGGCGGCGCGACCGGCTGGTGCGGATAGCTGTGTCCCGACAGGCGGTGAAAGAACAGGCCGAGGGACACCAGAGCGATCGAATTGATCCCGACCGGCGCAAAGGCGAAGGCATAGCCCGCATCATGAATGCCCTGGCTGCCGATCACCGCGGTCAGCGCGGCGGCGCCGCCGGGCGGATGCAGGCAGCGCAGCAGGCTCATCAATATTATCGCAAGGCCCACCGCCACGCCGGCCGCGACCATCATGTCGGGGATCAACTGATAGGCGGCGACGCCGATCAGGCTGGACAGGATATTGCCGCCCACCACCGACCAGGGCTGGGCCAGCGGGCTCGCCGGCACGGCGAAGATCAGCACGGCCGACGCGCCCAGCGGCGCGACGATGATCGGCAGGTCGCCGGCATGCAACGGCAACTGGCTGCATACCAATATGGTCAGGCTGATGCCGATTGCCGCGCCCAGGCCCGCGATCATCCGGTCGATCGGGCGGGCACCGGCCAGCAGCGGCTTGAAAAGATTCATTGCGGATATTCCTTTGGCGCAGCCCCATGCGCCGCCAGGAGGCAAAAGACCATCCCAGTTTTTCTGCCGCGCGGACAAGATCGCCTTATCGTGGCGGGCCAAAGCCGGTCGATGCAGATCCCATGTCGCAGGACAGGCTGGCACAGCTCAAGGCGGTGAATTTCCGAGCCCGGCTTCGCGCGCTCATGGCCGACTGGATGGCAATCAGGCCGATCAGGCCAATGACCAGCATGCGTCGCCCCTGTGCCCAGGCCAGTGACCCCATCACCCCGCACAGGGCGCAGGCGATCGCCGCCAGCGGCAGGAACATGCGTGGCTTGGGATCGATCGCCAGCGCATAGACCAGCACTGCGAAATGAAAGGCGCCCGCCAGCATCAGCCAGCCGATCAGCCGCCGGCCGGCGGCCGCACTACCCAGATGCCGGCGCTGCAGCAGCAGCAATACCAGTGTCACCGGCAGGATGAAGGTAGCGCCATTGGCCATCAGGTTCAGCAGCGCATCGACCGTCCAGTGCAGTTCGATCCCCGATGCTGGCCGCCAATGATCGATGAAATCGACATTGAACAGAGGACTGCGATGAATGTCGACGCCGGGCGCCAGTTCGCCGGTCGGCACGCCGCCATGCGCCAGCGACAACCGCCATGACCGCAGGGGATCGCCGGTCGCGCTCCAGTAGATCAGCGTCTCGACCAGCAGCGGACCAGCCAATCCGCTCAGCAGACGTCCCAGCCCCTGCCATCGCCCGATAGCCAACGCCGCCGCGACAAAGACCCGCACCATCGCCAGCGATGTCGGCCGGGTCATCACCGCAAAGGACAGGGCGGTGCCCGACAGGATGAACCAGATTGCGCCATCGCGTTCGCTCGCCCGTTGCAGGCCATGGACTGCCGCGAGCAGAAAGGTGAGTTCGATGATGTCGACGCCGAAATGGAGCATGCGCTCGGAAAAGACCGGCATCATCGCAAAACATAGCCCGCCGATCAGGCTGGCCCTGCGTCCGAAACGTCGTTCGACCGTGGCGGTGAACAGGGCGATGGCGCACAGGCTATAGGCCAGCGGCACGATCGCCAATATGATGCGGCTCTCGCCGAGCATCGCCAGCATCACGCTCGCCGGAATGACCAGGGTGAAGCGGCGCGCCCAATGATCCCCTGGCAGGCAGTAGCCGTGCTGGCTCGCGCAGCGGGCCGCGTCCAGATAATGCTGGTCGTCCCACCCATGCCCGACATAGCCGATCGGCGCGATCGCCATAATCAGCAGCGCCGCCATGATCGCGATCGCGATCGGGGGCAGGGAAAATCCGGTGGAAGCCCTATTCTTGGCAAGGGACGTCGCCATGGAGTTCCTTCATTCCGGCCGTAGAGATCCCATCCTAGACGCTAATGGTTAATGCTATTGCAGCGCGTCGATCACCCGCTGGTCGCAATGCCTGGGGCCGCGCGGCACCGGGCTGACATTGGGCACCAGCAGCGCCTGGCCGATCCGCACCGGGGCGAAGCGCTTTCGCTCTATCCCCGCGCAGCGCAGATATTGCTCCAGCATCCGCGGCGGCGTGTCGCGCTTCTCGTAGGAGAGGCGGAAGGTGCCCCAGTGGATCGGGATCGCCGTCGACGCGCCCAGCCGCTCGAACAGTTCGACCGCGCGGCGCGGGCCGATATGCGCGTCCGATTCCATCTGCCCCGGCCAGAAGCGGAAGGCGCCGATCGGGATCAGCGCCAGCCGGATCGGCCCGAACCGCGTCGCATCGCCGCTCCAGCCCATGTCGCCCGCGCCGGTGTCGCCGGCAAAATAGATATTGCCCGCCCGCGTCTCGATCAGGAAGCTCGACCAGAGCGCCCGGTTGCGGTCGGTGAACCAGCGGCTGCTCCAATGATGGTTGCGCGTCGCATGGACCCGATAGTCCGGGCAATGCTCGTAATTTTCGCACTGGATCACCGCTTCGGGCACCAGTCCGTTCAACTGCGCGCCGGTCACCGACTGGCCCCAGTCGAGCGCCACCGACGGGATGCCGTTCGCCTTCAATATCGTGTCATTGCCCAGCGCCGTGACGATCCTGGGCCGGTCGCGCTGCCACAGCATCTTGAGTGTCGGGATATCCAGATGGTCATAATGATTATGGCTGATGACGATCAGGTCGATCCTGGGCAGATCCTTCATCCTGATGCCCGGCTCCGCGACCCGTTTTGGCCCCAGCGGCGGAAAGGGGCTGGCATGGTCGGACCAGATCGGGTCGGTCAATATGTTGATGCCCGCCGCCTGCACCAGCACGGTCGCATGGCCGACCCAGGTGGCGACCATGCCGCGCGGCGCGGCAAAGGGGGCGGGGCGCGCCGGCTTGACCGCCACCGCATCGGGCCATGCCGGGCGATCGTCATCGCCCAGCAGCCAGCGGGCGATGAAGCCTTGGCGGCTGGTGCCGGGCGGGGCGGGCATGTCGATCGCGCCATCGGGGTTGAAGAAGCGGGCGCCGTCATAATGGCGGCTCGCCGGCCCCTCATAATAGATACGGTCGAGGAAGGGCGGCACGATCACCGTCGCCAGACAGGCGGCGATCAGCAGGAACAGCAGCGCGACACCGACAGCCTTCATCATTGCAACCGCGCGCGCCATGCCTGCTCCCATGCCCGTCATCGCGCCGCCATAGCGGACCGGCGGGGCAGGGCAAGGCCTCCCTATTGACCCTGACCCATGTTGGCGAGTGCGCCATTCCCGGCCTCGGGCTCAAGGATAACCCCGATACCAACCGGCCCATCGCCGACCTAGCCTTGCGCCGTTCGTCTTCCCCGGTCTGACTCGCAGGAGCATCGCATGAGCAAAAAGCCGAATATTCTCATCATTTGGGGCGATGACGTCGGGATGTGGAATCTCAGCTGCTATCATCGCGGCATGATGGGCGGCTCGACCCCCAATATCGATCGCATCGCGAAGAAGGGCATGATCTTCATGGATCATTATGCCCAGGCCTCCTGCACCGCCGGCCGTGCCGCCTTCATCACCGGCCAATATCCGATCCGCGTCGGCCTCAGCACCGTCGGCCTCGCCGGCGCGCCGCAGGGCATGCAGAAGGAAGATCCCACGATCGCCGAACTGCTCAAGCCCCATGGCTATGCCACCGGCCAGTTCGGCAAGAATCATCTGGGCGACCGAGACGAGCATCTGCCGACCGCGCATGGCTTCGACGAATTTTTCGGCATCCTCTATCACCTCAATGCCGGCCAATATTCGGAAGAATATGATTATCCCAAGGATCCCGAAGTGGCCAAGGCCTTCGCCTGGCGCGGCGTGATCCACAGCAAGGCCGACGGCAAGGGGGGCCAGTCGATCGAGGACAAGGGGCCTTTCGGCTCCGAGCGGCAGAAGACGCTCGACAATGAATTCATGGTCGAATCCAAGCGCTTCATCACCGACGCGGTGAAGGCCGACAAGCCCTTCTTCGTCTGGCACAACACCACCCGGATGCATTACCAGACCCACCTGCCGCCCGAATATGACGGCGTCACCGGCTATGGTCTCTATGCCGATGGCGTGAAGCAGATGGACGATCATGTCGGCGAACTGCTCGACCTGCTCGAAGAACTGGGCGTGGCCGACGACACGTTCGTCATGTTCTCGACCGACAATGGCGCGGAAGACCATCGGCAGCATGACCTACAAGGTCCATCTCGACGGCTATGACCAGACCGAACTGCTCAGCGGCAAGGGCAAGTCGAAGCGCAAGGATTTCTACTATTTCACGGAAACCACGCTGCACGGCCTGCGCTATGGCGACTGGAAGTTCCTGTTCAAGACGCAGGACAAATGGTTCAACGGCATTCAGGAAAATCTGAACACGCCGCTCATCACCAATTTAAAGCTCGATCCGTTCGAGCGTTTCCATGAAGCGCGCGGCTTCGACGAGTGGCAGGAAAACCGATCCTGGACGCTGGCGCCGGCGACCGCGCAGATCGCAAAGTTCATGAAGTCGCTTCAGGAATATCCGCCGCGCATCAAGAGCCTGGATTTCGATCTGGATGCGATGGTGGCGGACGCATCGGCCTCGCAAGCGCGCTGATCGCGACAGGCATGAAGCGGATGCCGCAGGGGCCCGACCTGCGGCATCCGATGGTTCGGCAGGGCAGGGGTGCGTGCCATGAATGATCTGAGTTTCGTCCTGGTCATCTTCTTCGTCACATTGGGACCGATCAAGGTGATCGCCGCCTTTGCCCAGTTGACCAGCCAGTTGCCCGATGGGGAGCGGCGCGCGCTGGCGCTCCGGTCGACCCTGATCGCTACGGCCGTCGGCTTCCTCATCCTGTTCATCGGCGACAATCTGCGCCAGAATTGGCAGATCGCATCGCCCGACCTGTTGCTGACCGGCGGCGTGCTGCTGCTGATCGGCGCGCTGGAGGCGGTCAAGAATGCGCAGCACGCCCCCGCGCCCGATGCGCCGCCGACCTCGGCCAAGGGACTGGCCATGTCGCCGGTGACCTTCCCGATCATCATCACGCCCTATGGTATCGTGGCGCTGCTGCTGTTCGCGGCCGTGGCGGGCGATACCCGGACCTTCCTGACCGGCGTGTTCGGGATTTTCCTGGGCATGATGGTGGCCGATTTTCTGGCGATGATCTTTGCCCGCCAGTTGCTGGGCTTCATCCACGCCGGAACGCTGATGGCGTTCGGCTGGATGATCGCGGTGCTGCAGGCGGCGCTGGCGATCCACGCGATCATGTCGGGCCTGCAGCAATATGGCGTCGTGCCCGGACCGCTTCCCGTCGTCCCTTGATGCGACGGGGTGGCGGATCAGGCGCCGGCCGGCCCTGATCCGCCCCTTTTTGCGTGTTATGGCTGCAACATGTCGGGCTTGCGCTTCGCCAGGTCGACCAGCGCCGCCGGCCGCCATTCGGGCAGCTTGTGCCAGCGTTCGATCGCCGCATCGGACAGCGCTTCATTGGTCCGCCCGGCGTCATGCGGCACGTCGATCGCACGCTCGCCCGATCCGAACAGGCGATAGAAGAGGGTCTGGGATTCGCTGACCGGCCCAAGCGGATCGGGATGGTGCGGCGGGAAACCGGGCGGCACCAGCCCGAACGGATCATCCACCGCCAGTCCCGCGAACCGCGCGCGCTCGACCATCCATTCCAGCGCGATATCCGACAGGGCGGAATCGGGATTGCCGCCGCCGACATCGGCATGGCAGCCGGGGAACCAGCATTGCTCGACATGCTGGCCTGCGCCCTGCCCATCGGGGATCGTCCACAATGTCGGTAGGAACGGCTTGCGATGCTCGTCGATCGCCACCGCATGAAAGGCGAAGGCGACGCTCGATGACAGGTCGGTGTCGTGAAATTCCCGGTTCACCCGGAACAGATGCTTCAATATCCCCTGGAACAAGGTGTTGGGCACGCCCAGCGACCCGACCGTGTCCCACACGCCGACGCACCGGATCGGCGTGCCGTCGGACCAGGCATAGCTTTGCCGGAACAGGCGCGACGCCTCCGATCGCGGCGCGCGCGTGCCGTCGCGCGAACGATAAAGCGCGAAGGCGTCGGGAATCAGGCTTTCATGCTCGGGCCGCAATATGCCGGAATTGCGCACGAAGCCGGCCAGCGACCGGGCGGTATAGGCGCCCCGGCTGAAACCGAAGAAATAGAGCTGGTCGCCCGGCTGATAGGTGCGCACCAGCCAGGCATAGCAGGACAGGAGGATGCGGCTGATGCCATAGCCGGTCGCCCCGTCGATCAGCCGCTTGGTCCGCGACGCCATCGACCCGATGCCATTATGATAGAAGACGCGCTGCGCCGTGCCGTCCGCCGCCATTGCCGGGATCAGGCTGGCCAGCTTCACCACATTGGTCGGGCAGGGCCTGCCCTGCTCATTATGGTCGGGCTCGTTCCAGGTGCCGTCGCAACAGACCACGATGCGCTTCATCCCTACCTCCCCACCGGCATGAAAATGGCCGCCCTCCTTTATCAGGCGGGCGGCCATGGTCGCTGCGGGGCAGCCTCTTTTATAGGAGGAAACGGACGCGCCGGGCGGCGCGGATCAGCCCTGATCCTTATAGGCCATCTGCAAGATGCCCCAGTGGCGCCCGCGCACATGGATGGAGGCGATGACCTGCTTCAGCAGGATGACCTCGCCCTCGGCGGTCAGGCGGCGATAGGCCTTGATGCAGAAGGGTTCGGTGATCTTGCACTGCTCGCGCGTGTCGGGAAAATCGAACACCACGCCCTGGCGCGAAAATTCCGCATTCCATTTCTCGTCGCCCGGCCGCTGGGGCAGCGCGCGTTCCGGCATCGCGATCGCGCCGAAGCTGTTGCGATCGGTGAAGGTCATGCCGAACAAGCCCTTGTAGCCGCGCGCCACTTCCTGCTGCGCGCGCGCCTCGGCCTGCATGATCGGCTGGATCGGATGGGTGAATTGCGGCGGATTGGTGCCCCGGATCGGCGCATAATATTCGCTGAACACATCGGCCTCGCTGATGCGGCCGTCGTCCAGCGCCTGCTCGATCGCATGGCCCACCGCCTGCGCGGCGGTCAGGCTGAACCGGATATAGGGCGAATCGGGAATGTCGACGCCGCTTTCCGCCAGATATTGCAGCAGCATGTTGGTGTCGTCGCTGGCGATCGACACCCGGCCCGACAGCCGTTGCAGGCCGTCGGCATTGTCGCCCGACGTGCTCGACAGCGCCGACAGGCCGGTGCGGATCTCGCTGGCGGAACCGACCATGGAGGCGATCCGCTCGGCCACCGCCTCGCTGTTGGTGGACAGGCCCTGCATCAGCGACCCCAGCCGGTCGACCAGCGCCTCGATATTCTTGGTGTCGGACAGCGCCGTGCGCGCGGTCTGCGCGCCATGGGTGATGCTGTCCAGCATGCCACCGGCCTCGCTGGTCAGCGCGCCGATCGACCGCTCGATCGTCTGGGTCGCGCTCGCGGTTTCCTGCGCCAGCTTCTTCACTTCGGCCGCGACCACGGCAAAGCCGCGCCCCGCGTCACCGGCCCGTGCCGCCTCGATCGTCGCGTTGAGCGCGAGCAGATTTGTCTGGCTGGCGATGCCGCTGATCACGCTGGTGACATGGGCGACGGTCTTGAGCGCCTCGCCAAAGCCGTCGAGGCGCGCATGGATGCGGCTCACCTGCTCGATCAGGTCGACGAAATTGCCGTTCGCGGTCGACAGCTGTCGACCCGAATCATCGATGATCGCGCGGGCGGCGACCGCCTTTTCGCGCGCGTCCTGGCCGACCAGCGACACGCTTTCGCCATCGCGCGACAATTGCGACGCGGCGCCGCTGATCGCCTCGATCGTGCGCGCCTGCTGCGTCACCCGGTCCGCGAGTTCGCTGATATCTGCCTGAAGGTCGAGCGTACGGATACCCAGGTCGCCCGATAATTTGGCGACCTTCATTACCGCTCGTGCGACGGTTCCCGATTGCGTTTCTGTGCCCACGGCAACTGGCTAGCCATGGATGGTAAAATATCGGTTATCATACTGACACGGATGTCAGCTTCGTCAGAATGAGGCCTCCGCACCGGCCCACACCTCCACCCGGCCGCCCATTAGGATATCATGTCTGGGAGGCCGGGTGGGGGTGTGGGCTGGTGCAGCTCTTGAAATGCGCTCTTTCGCGCATTTTCCAAAAACGCCTAAAGCGCACCCAGCAGCGCCAGCACCACACCGCACGCGACCAGCATCAGCCCCATCGCCTCGCTGCGCGCCATGCGTTCGCCCAGATAGAAATGGCCGAACGCCATGGTGAAGGCGACCTCGATCTGGCCGACGATCCGCACCAGCGCGACCGGCGCTGTGGCAAAGCCCGTGAACCAGCAGGCCGAACCCATGGCCGACAGGAAGCCGACCTGGCCCGACACGCGCCAGCTGGTGAACACCTTGCGCATCTCGCCCGGCTCGCGCAGCGCCAGATAGCCGCCCTGCAACAGCGTCTGCAGCAGCACCGTGACGCTCAGCACGATCAGCGCGGCATGGATCGGATCGCCCCCGCCCACCTGCTGCGTCGCGCGGCGAATGCCGATCGCGGTCAGCGCGAAGAAGAATCCCGATGCGATGCCGGTGATCGCCGCCGGCTGGCCCAGCGCGCGCAGGAAATCCATCGGCCCCATCCGCTTGCCCCCGGTCGACAGCAGCATCACGCCGGCGACGCCGCAGCCGATGCCGGCGCAGGTCAGCGCGCTCAGCCGCTCGCCCATCAGCAGGAAGGACAGGATCGCCCCCTGCACCGCCTCGGTCTTGGAATAGGCGGTGCCGACGACGAAATTGCGGTGTCCGAACGCCATGATCAGCAAATTGGTGGCGATGATCTGGGCCAGCCCGCCGGCCAGGCAGAAGGGCAGGAACAGCCGGCCCAGCGCAGGGAAGGGCGCGGGGAAGAGCAGCTGATAGCCGCCAAGCAGGATCAGCGCGAAGGGAATGCCGTAAAGATAGCGGACCAGGCCCGCCGCATTGATCGACAGCGTCTTGCCCACGCGCCGCTGCACCGCGGTGCGCCAGGCCTGCGTGGCCCCGGCCATCAGGGTGGCGGGCAACCAGATCGGGGACGTAATCATGCGCGCCCTATACAATAGGGACGCGACCCGTCACCCCATCATCATCAGGAAGGCGAAGAACAGCGACAGCGACGCACAGGCAAAGCCGTACAGCAGCGGCAGCCGCAGCAAGGTGCCGCTGCGCGAAAGCTGATAGGCGTCCTTGAACTGGCGATACATGTGCCAGGCCGCGAACAGCAGCAGCACGACCGTCACCAGCCCATGGGTGATGCCGACCGCCGTCAGGATCATCGACAGCGAGAAGAGCAGCGACATGAAGGCGATCGAATAGGTCACATAGATCGCATGGTCATACATCTTGAACCGGCGGCTGAACGGGAACAGCAGCCACAGGAAGGGCAGCGATATGACGATCAGCAGCCAGGAGAATTTATAGGCATTGGCCTTGAGCTTGTAATAGGCGAATTCGGGATCCTTGGCCGCCGCGCTGATCGCCTTGCCGACCGTATCGGCGACGTTCTTGTTGACGCCTTCGCCGGTCAGCGAGTTGGTCAGGCCGCTCGCCAGCGACAGGCCCTTCCGTTCGTCCTGCGCGTCCTTCAGCTTCTCCTGCAATGTCTCGCGCCGGCTCGCGCTGATCCCCGGCTCGGCCAGTTGCGCCTGCACCTTGGCGATGCGGGCATCGGCCTTTTCTTCTTCCTTCTTCAGCTCGGCGATCGCCTCGCTGTTCATCTTCACCTGGTTGCGGGCGCCTTCCGGCCCATGATGGCTGGTCAGCGAGAAGATCGCGTACATCAGGAAGGCGCTGAACAGGAACAGGGCAAAGGGCGATACGAACTTGGCCCGCTCGCCATGGATATAGCGGCGCGTCAATTGTCCGGGGCGCAGCGCCAGCTCGGGCAGGGTGGTGAAGATCTTGCCCTCGAAATGCAGCACGCCATGGGCCAGGTCATGGCCGATCGCGGCAAAGCTGCGGTGCAGATGCGCGGCCTGGCCGCATTCGGGGCAATAATTGCCCGTCACCGCCGTGCCGCAATTCAGGCAGGCGCCATGGCCCGCTTCATGGGCTTCCCCATGGCCTGGCTCGACCGCCCGTGCCAGCATGCCCCCGGTGATCGCGTCACCCGCTGCTTCGATTTCCCCTGTCATGGGCGGGGAGGATAACAAGCGTGTATGACGCTTGCCAGTCACCTTGGCGCGTGGATCGCATTGTGTTGCATCGTTACAACGCTCGGCAACATTCCGACATGTAGGCGAGATCGACAGGGCGAACGTCACCGTCCCGCCACAAATCGCGCCTAGCGGCGATGGCATCCCGGACGGCAGGCGCAGGGGCGCCGCTTTCCCGGACGCAAAAGCAATATTATCGGGGAATAACCTTGTCGAAATTCACTTTCGCACGGTCGGCGCTGCTGCTGACCTCGGCCTTCGGTGCGCTCGCCCTTGGTGGCGCCGCCCATGCGCAGGAAGCGGGCGCTGACGCCGGCCAGCTCGACGAGATCGTCGTGACCGCCGAGCGCCGCTCGGAAAATCTGCAGAAGGTGCCCGTCTCGGTCGGCGTCGTGCAGGGCGATGCGCTCCGCAACCTGACCGCCGGCGGCGGCGACATTCTCGAACTCGCCGCCCGCGTGCCCGGCCTCTATGCCGAAACCACCACCGGCCGCATCTTCCCGCGCTTCTACATTCGTGGCCTGGGCAATATCGACTTCTATCTCGGCGCGTCGCAGCCGGTGTCGATCATCCAGGACGATGTCGTGCTGGAGCATGTCGTGCTGAAGTCGAACCCGGTGTTCGACGTCAACCAGGTGGAAGTGCTGCGCGGCCCGCAGGGTTCGCTGTTCGGCCGCAACACCACGGCGGGCATCATCAAGTTCGACACCATCCGTCCGTCGATGGATTGGGAAGGTCGCGCCCAGGCCAGCTATGGCAGCTATAACACCGTCACCTTCGACGGCGGCATCGGCGGCCCGATCGTCGCGGACAAGCTCGCCTTCCGCGTCTCGGCCCTCTACCAGCATCGCGACGACTGGGTCGACAATACATACACCGGCCCCAGCGCCGACGGCACCGTGTCCCCCAAGAAGGATGCGATGGGCGGCTATAATGAGAAGGACGTGCGCCTTCAGCTGCTGATGACGCCGACCGAAAATGTCTCGATGCTGACCAGCGTCCATGCCCGCGACTATGACGGCACCTCGACCATCTTCCACCGCGCCGGCCTGACCAAGGGCAGCAACAGCGTGTCGGGCGAACCCCGCTCGAAGATCGCGCTCGACGAAGCGATGAACAACCCGCAGGCCTACAAGACCTATGGCGCGTCGGAAAATATCGCGATCGACATGGGTCCGGTCACCCTGACCTCCATCACCGCCTATGAAACCACCTCGGGCTACAGCCGTGGCGACACCGATGGCGGCGCGGGCGCGGACTATCCGGTCGCCGGCGTGGCCAACGGCTTCGGCCAGAGCCAGGGCAATGTCCGCGATCTCGACCAGCTGACCCAGGAAGTCCGCCTCGCCAGCAACGGCGACAGCGCCTTCAAGTGGCAGGTTGGCGGCATGTATTTCGACAGCCGCGACACCACCGATTTCTACCAGCGCGCCTATTTCCTGACCGGCACCGCCAACAATCCCAACAACTGGGTGCGTCTGCGCAACAAGAATGAAAGCTGGGGCCTGTTTGGCCAGGCGAGCTACGAAGTCGTGCCGGGCCTGACCTTCACCGCCGGCGGCCGATACACCAAGGACACGAAGGAAACCCGTCTGGTCCGCGCCACCGCCAATGCGGCCGGCGTCTCGACCTATGCCGGCCGTCGCTATGTGAAGCTGACCGGCAAGGAACCGAGCTGGGACGTCAGCGCGCTGTATGAAGTCAGCCCCGAGGTCAGCCTCTATGCCCGCGTCGCGCGCGGCTTCCGTGGCCCGACCATCCAGGGCCGCTCGGCGGTGTTCAACAGCGACTTCACCACGGCGGATTCGGAAACGATCATGTCGTACGAAGGCGGCATCAAGACCAACCTGCTGGGCAACCGCCTGCGCTTCAACCTGTCCGGCTTCGCCTGGAAGGTGAAGGACATCCAGCTCAACGGCAATGACGTGAACGGCAATGGCGTGTTGTTCAACGCCGACGCCGCCAAGGCCTATGGTCTGGAAGCCGATCTGGAAGCGCGTCCGTTCGACAATCTCACTTTGTCGGCCGGCCTCAGCCTGCTGCACAGCGAGATCAACGACAAGAATGTCTATGCCCAGGTCTGCACGCTGAACGGCGTGGTCGTCTGCACCGTGGAAGACCCGACCGTCACCAACGCGCGCGGCGTCTTTGCCCAGATCGACGGCAACCCGCTGCCCAACGCGCCGAAATACACCGCCAATATCGCGGCTCGTTATGACGTGCCGCTGGGCAATGGCGGCAAGATCTTCGCGGCGACCGACTGGAACATCCAGGGCTACACCAACTTCGTCCTCTACAAGACGAAGGAGTTCTATTCGAAGGGTGACTTCGAAGGTGGCCTGAAGATCGGCTACACCGCCCCGGACGGCAAGTACGAGATCGCCGCCTTCGCCCGCAACATCACGGGCGAGAAGAATATGAAGGGCGTGATCGAAAACTATATGGCGCCGGTGTTCAACGAACCCCGCATCATCGGCGTGTCCTTGAGCGGCAAGCTGTAAGACTAAGGTTATTCCACCCCATGCTGTGCATGGGGTGGGGCCAAAGAAAAAGGCGCGTCATCCGATGGAATGGCGCGCCTTTTTCGTCAGCTCGGCTTGATCGGCGCCAGCGTGACATTCTTCCAGTCGGGCTCATGATGCGGCTCGCGCCCCATTGTCCAGTTGCTCTGCAGTCGCACCAGCGGGTTGGGCGCACACCAGATTTCTCCGCTGTCGCTGAGGCCCGTCACCCAGATCAGATTATGCTCCTGCCCATAGTCGATGACGGCGAAGGCATAGCCTTTGCCCTTGCCTTCGATCATGACGGGCAAGGGCGGTTCGAGCTGCGTGAAGGACATGGATGAACTCCGGCTTTGGGTGCCGGACATAATGCGGCGCGCGAAACGGGGTTCCCGTCTCGCGCGCCGCCTTGATCAGTATCAATTAGATAGTTGCTGACGGGCAGTCTTACGCCCCTTCGAGCAGCTTTTCTTGTCTGATCTTCTCCTGCCACACCAGCGGGGCGAGGCGGTGGACATTCTGGCCTTCGCTATCGACGGCGACGGTGACGGGCATGTCCTCCACCGTGAACTCGTAGATCGCTTCCATGCCCAGATCCTCGAAGCCCACGACCTTGGCTTCCTTGATCGCGCGGGCGACCAGATAGGCCGCGCCGCCGACCGCCATCAGATAGGCGCTCTTGTGCTTGGCGATGCTGTCGGTGGCGGCCGGGCCGCGCTCGGCCTTGCCGACGCAGGCGGCCAGGCCCTGTTCCAGCATCATGTCCATGAACTTGTCCATGCGCGTCGCGGTGGTGGGGCCGGCCGGGCCCACCACTTCGTCGCGCACCGGATCGACCGGGCCGACATAGTAAATCACACGGCCCTTGAAATCGACCGGCAGGGTCTCGCCCTTCTCCAGCATGTCAGCGATCCGCTTGTGCGCGGCGTCGCGGCCGGTCAGCATCTTGCCGTTCAGCAGCAGGCGGTCGCCATGCTTCCAGCCCTGCACCTGTTCCGGCGTCAGCGTGTCGAGGTCGACGCGGATGGCTTCCTTGCTCGGCTTCCAGTCGACCTGCGGCCATTCGCTAAGCTTGGGCGCTTCCAGATAGGCCGGGCCGGACCCGTCGAGGGTGAAATGCGCATGGCGGGTCGCGGCACAGTTGGGGATCATCGCTACCGGCTTGCCCGCCGCATGGCAGGGATAGTCGTGGATCTTGATGTCGAGCACGGTGGCGAGGCCGCCCAGGCCCTGCGCGCCGATGCCCAGTGCATTGACCTTGTCGAACAGCTCGATGCGCAGTTCCTCGATCTTGTTCTGCGGGCCGCGTGCCTTCAACTCGCCCATGTCGATCGGGTCCATCAGGCTTTCCTTGGCCAGCGCCACCGCCTTTTCCGCGGTGCCACCGATGCCGATGCCCAGCATGCCCGGCGGGCACCAGCCCGCGCCCATCTGCGGCACCATTTCCAGCACCCAGTCGACGATCGAATCGCTGGGGTTCATCATCTTGAACTTGGTCTTGTTCTCGCTGCCGCCGCCCTTGGCCGCGACGTCGATCGTCACCTTGTTGCCCGGCACCATTTCCACGTTCAGCACGCAGGGCGTGTTGTCCTTGGTATTCTGGCGCGAGAAAGCCGGATCCTTCAGGATCGAGGCGCGCAGGCGGTTTTCCGGGTTGAGGTAAGCGCGGCGCACGCCCTCGTCGATCACTTCCTGCATCGACCGGCTATTATCGTCCAGCCGACACTCCATGCCCCACTTCACGAACACGTTGACGATGCCGGTGTCCTGGCAGATCGGGCGGTGGCCTTCGGCGCACATGCGGCTGTTGGTCAGGATCTGGGCGATGGCGTCCTTCGCCGCCGGATTGGCTTCGGCCTCATAGGCCTTACCCAGTGCCCGGATATAATCCATCGGGTGATAGTAGGAAATGAACTGGAGTGCGTCGGCGACGCTCTCGATGAGGTCGGCGGTCTTGATGACGGTCATCTACCCTGGTCCCTATTCTTGCGGCCCGCCTCTGCACGGCAGGTCCCTGCAAGGCGGGGCTATAGGCCTTTGAGACGATGAGTCCAGAAGAGGGTTGCGGTTCAGGACGCAAGCGGCCCGTCGGCAAAGGGAAAATTCTGCCACCAGGGCTGCATCTCGCGCAGCACGCGGGCAAAGCTGGGCCGCGCCTCCAGCCGGTTCAGATAGGCGCCCAGCACCGGATGGCCGGCGCGCAGCGGCACGATCCTGTCGGCATAATAAAGCGAGGGCGCCGCCGCGCAGTCGGCCAGCGACAGATGATCGCCCGCCGCCCAGCTCCGCCCCGCCAGCCGATCCTCCAGCAATGCATAGATGCTGCGCAGCGCCGCCACATTGGCCGCCACGCCATGGGGATCGCGCGCCTCCTCGGGGCGCAACCGGTCGGCGACCAGCGCCTGCATCGGCCCCATCACATAATTGTCGAACAACCGGTCCATCAGCCGCACCTCGATCGCCGCGTCGCCATCGACCGGGATCGGGCGGAAGGTGCCGGGTTCGTGCCGGCCCAGATATTCGACGATGATGCTCGCCTCCGCGATCGTCGCGCCGCGCACCGGGTCGTGCAGCACGGGGAATTTGCCGAGCGGCCAGAGCGCCTGCCATTCGGCCAGGGCCGCTTCATCCTCCAGGATGCGCGGTGTGAAGGGCGTGCCATTTTCATGAAAGGCGATCAGCACCTTCCAGCAATAGGAGGAGAGGGGATGGTAATAGAGGATCATGCCTGCCTCCCGATCATCGGAGCCGTCCGGATTCGCCCGCCTTCCCATCATCATAGCGTATCGCGCGGTGATATGCAGGGGGACGATAAAGGCAGCGATTCAACAGATTGTGGTCGCGTCCGCGCCTCTGCCCCCATGTCATGATTTTGTCGCCGATCGCGCGACGCGCGCATTTGCGTGGCAAGGCAAATTTATTTTTTAATTTCATGGGCCCCCCTTGTCTTTTCCAAGGCCCTTGGAAGTCCGCGCGTCGCTGCGCTATGGGGTGGCGCGTCAGCGACGAAACGAATCCAGGCGTCGATGAACCGAGTCCCCGAACTGTCATTTACCCTCTTGCGTGTCGGCGGGGCTGTGGCACTATCTGTGGTATCGGGACCAAGGGGGTCACCCAATAGATTGTGATTGCATTGTCGGACCTGCTTCCGGCGATACGGGGCTTTTGTCCTTGCGATCGGATCGGTTGACCCCATTTCTGTCCCGGCCCGATCGGGTTCATGCTATGATGCCTGGGTGCGCCCCGGTATCGCTGGACCGAATCGAACGGAACAGGAACAATCGGGGGCTCGCATGGACTTTCGAGATAGTGAACAAGGTGGAAACGGCGACGTGGCGACGGTAATGGACGAGCGTATCGAGGATCTGGTGGACAAGGCCGAGCCCAAGGCTGCCAAGGGCAAGGCGACCGAGTCCGCGTCGTCCAAGATTCATGAGCGTCGCTTTCATGTCGTGACGGATTCGTCGCGCGATGCGCTGCTGACCGAATTCGGCAAGGACACGCTGAACGATCGCTATCTGCTGCCCGGCGAGAGCTATCAGGATCTGTTTGCCCGCGTCGCCGCCGCCTATTCGGACGATGCCGACCATGCGCAGCGCGTCTATGACTATATCTCCAAGCTCTGGTTCATGCCGGCGACGCCCGTGCTGTCGAACGGCGGCACCGGTCGCGGCCTGCCGATCAGCTGCTATCTGAACAGCGTCGACGACAGCCTGGAAGGCATCGTCAACACCTGGAACGAGAATGTCTGGCTCGCCTCGCGCGGCGGCGGCATCGGCACCTATTGGGGCAGCGTGCGCGGCATCGGTGAGCCGGTTGGCCTCAATGGCAAGACCAGCGGCATCATCCCCTTCGTCCGCGTGATGGATTCGCTGACCTTGGCGATCAGCCAGGGCTCGCTGCGTCGCGGCTCGGCCGCCTGCTATCTCGACGTCTCCCACCCGGAGATCGAGGAGTTCCTGGAAATCCGCAAGACGAGCGGCGACTTCAACCGCAAGGCGCTCAACCTGCACCATGGCGTGCTGCTGACCGACGAGTTCATGGAAGCGGTGCGCGACGGCAGTGATTTCAACCTGCGTAGCCCCAAGGACCAGTCGGTGCGCGGCACCGTCGATGCCCGCGCGCTGTTCCAGAAGCTGGTCGAGGTCCGCCTCGCCACCGGCGAGCCCTATATCGTCTTCTCCGACACGGTGAACCGGATGATGCCCAAGCATCACCGCGACCTGGGACTCAAGGTCTCGACGTCGAACCTCTGCTCGGAAATCACCCTGCCGACGGGTCGCGACCATCTCGGCCAGGATCGCACGGCGGTCTGCTGCCTCTCCTCGATGAACCTGGAAACCTGGGATCAGTGGAAGGATCACCCGACCTTCGCGGAAGACATCATGCGCTTCCTCGACAATGTGCTGCAGGACTATATCGACCGCGCCCCGCCGGAAATGGCGCGTGCCAAATATAGCGCCAGCCGCGAACGCTCGGTCGGCCTGGGCGTCATGGGCTTCCACAGCTTCCTGCAGGCACGCGGCATTCCGTTCGAAGGCGCCATGGCCAAGTCGTGGAACCTGCGCATCTTCAAGCATATCAATGCCAAGGTGAACGAGGCGTCGATGATGCTGGCGCAGGAGCGCGGGCCGTGCCCCGACGCCGCCGACCAGGGCGTTATGGAGCGCTTCTCCTGCAAGATGGCGATCGCGCCGACCGCGTCGATCTCGATCATCTGCGGCGGCACCTCGGCCTGTATCGAGCCGATCCCGGCGAACATCTACACCCACAAGACGCTCTCGGGCAGCTTCGCGGTGAAGAATCCCTATCTGGAAAAGCTGCTGGTCGAAAAGGCCAAGGATTCGAGCGCCGTATGGAACTCGATCCTGGAACGCGGCGGCTCGGTCCAGCATCTCGACTTCCTGACCCAGGAAGAAAAGGATGTGTACAAGACCAGCTTCGAGATCGACCAGCGCTGGCTGCTCGAACTGGCGGCCGATCGCACCCCCTATATCGATCAGGCCCAGTCGCTGAACCTGTTCATCCCGGCCGATGTCGAGAAGTGGGATCTGCTGATGCTCCACTTCCGCGCCTGGGAACTGGGCATCAAGTCGCTCTATTATCTGCGCTCCAAGTCGGTGCAGCGCGCTGGCTTTGCCGGTGGCGTGGAAGCGGACAACACGATCGACGCCCCCAAGTTCGAGATCGGCGAGACCACCGACTATGACGAGTGCCTCGCCTGCCAGTGACGCCGGTCTGACCTGGGCACGTGCGGCGGTTCAAAGCCGTTGCATCGCCCGGAAGGACGGGACGGAGACGATCGCATGACGGCGACCAAGCCTTTGGGGCTGAGGATCGCTCTTCTTGCGCTAATCTCGATCGGGATTGGCGTCGGAATCTACAGCTATTGGGTGGATACGCCGCAGTGGCGTGCGTTGTTCTGGATCACTCTGTCGCTCAGTCAGATCGTTATTCTGTCATATGAATTGCGTCATCCTGCTGCACCTGCGCCGGTAACCGCAACAACCGATGATTTCGTTCGCAAGATTGGCCAGCCACGTCATGCAAGCCAGCTTAGAATAGCTGGTATCGTCAGCTTCTCGCTGATTTTGATATTCAATATTTACATATTCTTCTCGGAGTAAACCCGATGCCCCTTCTTCAAGCCTCCAAGGTCTACAAGCCCTTCGAATATCCCTGGGCCTATGAATTTTGGAAGCGCCAGCAGCAGCTCCACTGGCTGCCCGAGGAAGTGCCTCTGGGCGAGGATTGCCGTGACTGGGCGCAGAAGCTCAGCGATCATGAGCGCAACCTGCTGACCCAGATTTTCCGCTTCTTCACCCAGGCCGACGTGGAAGTGCAGGATTGCTACCACGAGAAGTACGGCCGCGTGTTCAAGCCGACCGAGATCAAGATGATGCTGACCGCGTTCAGCAACATGGAAACGGTCCATATCGCCGCCTACTCGCATCTGCTCGACACGATCGGCATGCCCGAAAGCGAATATTCGGCCTTCCTCCAATATAAGGAGATGAAGGACAAGCACGACTATCTCGCCCAGTTCGGCGTCGATACGGACGAGGATATCGCCAAGACGCTGGCGATGTTCGGCGGCTTCACCGAAGGCCTCCAGCTCTTCGCCTCCTTCGCGATGCTGATGAACTTCCCGCGCTTCAACAAGATGAAGGGCATGGGCCAGATCGTCACCTGGTCGGTCCGCGACGAAACCCTGCATTGCGAGGGCATCATCAAGCTGTTCCACAGCTTCGTGAAGGAACGCGACTGCCTGACCGCATCGGTCAAGGACGACATCATGGACATGTGCCAGAAGACCGTCCGCATCGAGGACGCGTTCGTAGACCTGGTCTTCGAAATGGGCCCGGTTCCCGGCATGACGCCCAAGGACATCAAGAAATATGTCCGCTACATCGCCGACTGGCGCCTGGGGCAGCTGGGCCTCAAGCCCATCTACATGATCGACGAGCATCCGCTGCCCTGGTTGACCCCGCTGCTCAACGGCGTGGAGCATGCCAATTTCTTCGAAACCCGCGCGACCGAATATTCGAAGGGCGCGACCCGTGGCCAGTGGAACGACGTCTGGGACGCGTTCGACCGCCGCAAGAAGCTCAAGGGCGCCGAAGCGGCCAATGTCGACGAAAGCGATCCGGACATGTTCAAGGCCGCCGGCATCGCGGCGGAATAAGATCACAGCGCGACGCGCCATGCGCGTTGCGCTGTGATCAAGCCTACGCGGCGCTGGAGCGTTTCAGGCTGCTGATGCGTCAGCATCACGGCAGCTTGCAAGGGGCTTCAACCTGTTCGAGGGGAGGGGAGGCGCGGGGAGCGCCTCCCCTTTTTTGTGCGCCGCTGCAGCCCCCCGCATCGCGTCCATAACGGACCAGTCTCGCGCCGGAATGGCGATGCCCTGGGCTATGGTCCGGTCATGAGCAGCGCCGTCGATCCCCCATCTCCGCCATTCTACGTCTTCGTCTGCAATGTCTGCGGCAGCGATCAGGTCACACGGGAAGCCTGGGCGGCATGGGATGTCGCGACCCAGGCCTGGATCCTCAACACGGCCTTCGACTTTGCCTATTGCCATCGCTGCCTGGGCTATGCGCAGCTCGACCGGCTGCTGCTGACCAGCCCGCCATCCGGCTTGCCATCCCGCACCCCGGCCTTCCCGCCCGCGCCGGGCTGATCGGCGCGGCGGGCGTGACGCTTCCTTAACCGCCGCCATGCCAGACCGGTCGCCATGTTCGGCGTCCGACTCCGCTCCCTCTTCACCAGCCGCTGGATGGCCCTGCTCTGGGCGATATTGGTGCTGCTGAGCGCGATCCAGTTCGTGGGCAGCGACGGCGGCGATCGGGCCGGCGCGGATCAGACCGCGACCGCGGCGCTGGACGGCCTCGACAACAGCCAGCGCGCCATCATCGCCAACGCGCTCTGACAGGCGCGGGGCGGGCGTCGCGGGCGCGCTGTCCTATTCCTTCCCGCCGGCCTATATTGCCGTCCGGCGTCGGGCCTGTCTCTGACGCTCACTTGTTCCAAAATGACAAATGTTGGAAATTAAATGTCAGAATGTGCGGGAAATATGCGAAGTTAAGCGCAGCATTTCCTATTTCGGGGGAGGGGTGCTGCGCTTGGTCTCGTCATTCTGTTTCGATCATGCAACATTGTTCCCGGCAAACTGTTCTGACCCGCATCCCGTCGATGCGGAAAGTGGAGGACCGATGCGATGCCCAATGCCCTGAAGGCCATGATCGCCACGCTCGCCCTTGGGGCGATGGCCATTTCCACCCTGCCCGCTGCTGCCCAGCATCGGCCGAACGATCATCGCCCCGGTGGCAGCCAGCATGGCCGTCCCGGCGGTTCCAACGCGCATCGGCCGCCCAGCCATGGCGGCAATCATGCCCAGCGACCGCCGTCGCGCCCTGGTGTCGGTCGGCCGCCCCAGCATGGCCGGCCGGGGGCAGGCCGCCCGCCCCAGCCGGGCCGGCCCGGCAATGGTCGTCCGCCCCAATATGGCCGTCCCGGCAACCATCGCCCGCCGCCGCCCCGTGGCAATTATCGTCGGCCCGGCCCGCCGGTCTATGCCTATGACTGGAACCGGCCCGATCCGCGCTATGGCGGCCGTTATCGCCCCGACCGCTATTATCGCGGCGGCTATGCGCCGATCCGGGTCGACCGCAGCATGCGCATCTATCGCGGCTATGACGACCGCTATTATTGCCGCCGTTCGGATGGGACCACCGGCCTCATCATCGGCGGCGCGATCGGCGCGCTGATCGGTGGCCAACTCGATCGCGGCTATTCCAACACGGCGGGCATATTGATCGGCGGCGGCGCCGGCGCCCTGCTCGGCCGCGAGATCGACCGCGGCAGCCTCAGCTGCCGCTGATCGGAAAAGGGGGCGAAGACACCCCCTTTTTTCAGCACCAGGGGTGGCGGCGTCCGTCCCAGGTCCGGGCCAGCCCTTCGTCCACCAGCTGCTGGCCGATCGACTGGCCATCACGCGTCACGATCCGCAGCGCTCGGCCATATTTGTCGGTCGCCCGCCCGTCGATCTCCAGCGAGAAGGGGCCGGCATTCATCAGTTGCTGCAACCGGCTGGTCGCCCGCGCGCCCAGCGCGCCTTCCTCCGGGCAGCGCGGCCCATGGGTTTCGGGCGTGTCGATGTCGGCGATCCGATATTTCTCGCCCCGGAACCAGAAAGTGTCGCCATCGACGACGCAATTGGTCCCGCCGCCGCTATGGCAATAGCCGAAATCGGCCGATAGCTGGTCAGCGCTGGCGCTTGACGGTGTCATGCCGGTCGACGCCGTCGGCATCGCGATCTCGGGTGCCAGCCGCGCCCACCAGTCGGGCGCTTGCCAGCCGATCATCATCCCCAGCGCCAGCACCAGTCCCAGTGTCTTGCCACTGAAGCCGCTGCGACGCGCCGCCTCCCGGCGCCAGAGTGTGTCGATGCGGTCGGGGGTGAATCGGTCGGGGCGTCTGGACATGGCGCGCCCCTAGCAGGTTCAGGAAAAACAGAGGGTTAAATCTGATCCGGCTTGTCGCCATTTCGGGGCGAACCGGCGTTTGATCGGGATCAATGTGGCAAGCGCAGGGGATGCGCAGGGTGCGCCGGCCTCAGCCCATGGAGATTGCCGCATGAACGCCGCCGCGCCGCCCAGCCCCTATGTCCGCATCGGCGGCGAACCGGTCGTCCGCGCCATTGCGAACCGCTTCTATGACCTGCTGGAAAGCGACCCGGCCTATGCGCAGTTGCGCGCCATCCATGCCGCCGACCTCTCCGTCGTGCGTCATAGCCTCACCCGCTTCCTGTGTGGCTGGCTGGGCGGCCCACGCGACTGGTTTCAGCGCGGCACCTGCATCATGTCGCTGCACCGCGCCTTCCCGATCACGCCGCAACTGGCCGATCAATGGGCGACCGCGGCCGCCTGCGCCATCGCACTGCAGGAGGATCTCGACACCGACATCGCCGACGCCATGGCGGAAGCGCTCGGCCATATGGCGCGCGGCATGATCAATTTCGGCCTTGCGCCGGCACAGGAGCACCCGGCCTAGCGGCTAGTCGTCATCCTCGTTGAGGATTTCGTCCTCCTCGCCATCATCCTCGTCGTCCATGCGCGGCTCGCCGTCGAACGCGCCCTCGTCGATCCAGCCGGATCGGTCCATCTCGTTCATCTTGTCGACCAGGTCGGGGACATCGTCGGGGATGATCTGCGCCGGGTTGCTCCGTCCGCCATGCTCGCTCTCTTCGCTCAGGTCGCTGGTCCGGCCCAGCGCATCGTCGGCGACGTCGTTCGCCTGGGTGCCGGCATCGGCCTGTTCGCTATTCTCCTCGCTGTCGTCGGGGAAGGGGCGATTGTCGGACATCGTCATGGCGCGTCTCCTTGCAGGGGCATGTCCCCCTCCAACGATCACCCCATTTTCCCGTTCCGCGCAAGCGCGTCCGGAAACGCACTGGACAGCGCGGAACCAAGGGGGCAAAGGCCGTCGCGATCCTTTTCGCCCCGATCCTTTTCGCATCGCAACAGGAATCCCTCCATGTCCCGCCAGCTCATTTCCTCCGGCTCGCCCTTCGAGGCGCAGGTCGGCTATTCGCGCGCCGTCGTCCAGGGCGACTGGTGCTTCGTTGCCGGCACCACCGGCACCGATCCCGAAACCAAGATCATGCCCGAAAGCGTGGTCGATCAGGGCGTCAACGCGCTCAAGGTGATCGGCAAGGCGCTTGAAGACGCCGGCTTCTCCTTTGCCGATGTCGTCCGCGTCACCTATTATATCACCGACCCTGCCTATTGGGACGATCTGGGCAAGGCCACCGCGCCCATCTTTGGCGAGATCCGCCCGGCCGCCAGTTGCGTCGTCGCTGGCCTCATCAAGCCGGAGATGAAGATCGAAATCGAAGTCACCGCCTTCAAAGGGTAACAGGGACACATCATCATGATTACCATGTACGGCATCAAGAATTGCGACACGATCAAGAAGGCCCGCAACTGGCTGGACAATGAGCGCGTCGCCTATAATTTCCACGACTATAAGGTCGCCGGCGTCGACAAGGAGAAGCTGGAGGAATGGGTGATGGAGCATGGTTGGGAAACCATCCTCAACCGCTCCGGCACCACCTTCAAAGCGCTCGACGCGGGGGACAAGGCGCATATCGACGCGGACAAGGCGATCCTGCTGATGATCACCAACCCCTCGATGATCAAGCGCCCGATCCTCGACACCGGCAAGGGCACGGTCGTCGGCTTCAAGGCGACGACCTATGAAAACGCGCTGAAAGGCGTGATGGCGTGATCGGACGGGGGCTGCTGGGCATCGGGGCATTGCTGATGATGGGCCTGCTCCCCCTTTCCGCCGTCCGGGCCGCCGACCCGCTGATCATCGCGCATCGCGGTGCCAGCGGCGAGCGGCCCGAACATACGCTCGCCAGCTATGAGCGGGCGATCGACCAGGGCGCCGACTATATCGAGCCCGATCTGGTCCTGACCAGGGATGGCGTACTGGTCGCCCGGCATGAGAACGAGATTGGCGGCACTACCGACGTCGCCGACCATCCCGAATTTGCCGATCGCAAGACCACGAAGACGATCGACGGCATCGAAATGACCGGCTGGTTCACCGAGGATTTTACCCTCGGCGAACTGCGCACTTTGCGGGCGCGGGAACGTCTGCCTGATCTGCGCCCGGCCAATGTCCGCTTCAACGATCTCTATCTCATCCCGACCTTCGAGGAGATATTGAAGCTGGTCCGCGCCAAGGAGGCGGAGCAGCATCGGCGCATCGGCCTCTATCCCGAAACCAAGCATCCCAGCTATTTTGCCGGCATCGGCCTGCCGCACCAGCAGGCGCTGCTCGATCTGCTCGGCAAATATGGTTACACAAATGCCGACGATCCGGTCTTCATCCAGTCGTTCGAGGTCGGCAATCTGAAGGCCCTGCACGAAGCGACCCGGCTGCGTCTGATCCAACTGGTCGATGCGGAGGGTGGCCCCGCCGACGAACCCGGCACGACCTATGCCGACATGATGAGCGTCTCCGGGCTGGAGGCGATTGCCGGCTATGCCACCGGCCTCGGCCCGTCGGCCGCCATGGTACTGGCGCCCGAAGGGGCGACCGCTTTGGTCGGCCGTGCCCATGATGCCGGGCTTCAGGTCCATATCTGGACGCTGCGGATGGAAAACAGCTTCCTGCCCGACCGGTATAAGCGGCCGGACGATCCGCAGGGCCGGGGCGACTTTGCCGGCTATGTCCAGGCAATTGCCGCGACGGGCGTCGACGGCATTTTCAGCGATTTCCCCAGGCAGGCGCGCGACGCTCTGAGCAGCACGCAGCCCTGATCGGCAACATCGCATAAATTAAAGCGGATTTTCCCTTCTCTACCCTGCGGCTCGACTTGCCAAAGCCGGGCCGCAGGCGAATAACGAACAGACCATGCTGTCCCAGAAGACCCGTTACGCCATCCGCGCGCTCCAGCATCTTGCCGACCGCTATCGCCAGGGGCCCGTGCCCCTCAACGAGATTGCGACGCGCCAGAATATCCCGGCGAAATTCCTGACGGTGATCCTGTCCGAATTGTCGCGCGAAGGGCTGGTGGCGACCCAGCGCGGCCGTGACGGCGGCTATTGGCTGGCCTTGGCGCCGGTCGACATCAGCTATGGCGACATCGTGCGCCTGACCCGCGGCTCGCTTGCGCTCACCCCGTGCGCCAGCCGCTTCGCCCATGAAAGTTGCACCAACTGCCTGCCCGAAAGCGAATGCCGCCTGCACCGGGTGATGCTGCGCGTCCGCGACGAAACCGCCAAAGTGCTCGACAGCATCAGCCTCGCCGAACCCTTCGCGGCCGAAGGGCTGGGGTAGGGCGCCGCAGGAGCTGGCGTGCCGACGCCCTTGCGCTCGCCCCGCCGCTTCGCCACATCGGCAGCATGACCACGCCGCCGCTCAAAGCCGCCCTGATCCCCGTCACCCCGTTGCAGCAGAACTGCACCCTCTTCTGGTGTACGGAAACGATGCGCGGCGCCTTTGTCGATCCCGGCGGCGACCTGCCGGTGCTGAAGAAGGCGGCGGCGCAGCATGGCGTCACGATCGAGAAGATTCTCGTCACCCATGGCCATATCGACCATTGCGGCCAGGCCGGCGTGCTGGCCCGCGACCTCGATGTTCCGATCGAGGGGCCGCATGAGGAGGATCGCTTCTGGATCGACCGGCTGCCGCAGGATGGCGAACGCTGGGGCATTCCGGGCGAGAGCTTCGAGCCGGACCGCTGGCTGGTCGATGGCGACCAGGTGACGGTCGGCCATCTGACCTTCGACGTCTATCATTGCCCCGGCCACACGCCGGGCCATGTCGTCTTCCACCATGCGCCGAGCCGGCTCGCGATCGTGGGCGACGTGCTGTTCAAGGGCTCGATCGGCCGCACCGACTTCCCGCGCGGAAACCATCAGGACTTGATCGACGCGATCACCGGCAAGCTCTGGCCGCTCGGCGGCCAGACCGCCTTCGTCCCCGGCCATGGCGAGATGAGCAATTTCGCCTATGAACGGCGGACCAATCCCTATGTGGCCGACTCCGTTCTCGGTTAAACGCGTGCCATCGCCGGCGGGGCAGGCACGGCGCGAGTCGCGCCATAGGCGATATAGAGCGCCGCGACCGCTAGGCCGAGCATCACGATCCAGGTGAGCAGCGCGCCGCCCGCGCGCCAGACCGTCGGCTTGTCCGCGTCCATGCCAAAGCCATGGGCGATTCGCGCCAGCGCATAGATCATCGCCCCGATCCACAGCCATAGCGGCGCGCCGATCGCCATCTCGATCAGGCCAAAGAGAATCAGCACGATCGGCGTATATTCGATGAAATTGGCATGCGCCCGCATCCGCCGTGCCAGCAGCATATTCCCCGAGTCGCCGTGCAAAAGCTTCGCACCCACGCGGATTCGCGCACAGCGCACCGCCAGCCAGAAATTGATGAGCGCACAGGCCGCAGCCAGTGTAAGCGTGATCGGCAACAACATGGGCATCCCCCTATTCGACGGGCCGCCACCATAGGCGCGGCGGGCCGGCGGGCAAGGAAGGACTTGCACCATCTGCAAAAACGGCTATAGGCGCAGGGCTTCGCGATCAACCGGGCCGCATGGTCTGCGGCACCCGTGCCGTCGGCGTCTCATTTGGAAACCGGCCAGTCGCATAACCAGATTTAATTACGGAAACAGGTGCCGACATGGCTGTCCCCAAAAGGAAAACTTCCCCGTCCAAGCGTGGCATGCGTCGCAGCCACGATTCGCTGCGCGTCGAAGCATTCCAGGAATGCTCGAACTGCGGTGAACTGAAGCGTCCCCACAATCTGTGCGACGCGTGCGGCCATTATAACGGCCGCGAAGTCATCGCCGTCGGGGCGTAAGACTTTTTCGATCTCCGCAAAGGGGTGATCTCAGTGTCCAGCCAACCGCGAATCGCAATTGACGCGATGGGCGGGGATGAAGGCGTGCGGGTGATGATGGCAGGCGTTGCGCTTGCCCGTCGCCGGCACGAAGGACTCCGCTTCACCCTTTTCGGCGACGAGACCCGGATCAAAGCGGCTCTCGACAACCACCCCAATTTGCGGGCGGCGTCGGAAGTCGTGCATTCCGACACGATCGTCGAGGGCACGGACAAGCCCAGCGTCGCGATTCGCAAGAAGAGCAGCTCGATGAGCATGGCGATCAACGCCGTGAAGTCGGGTGATGCAGGTGCGGCGGTTTCCGCCGGCAATACCGGTGCGCTCATGGCGATGGCGAAGCTGGCGCTGCGCACCATGCCCGGCGTCGATCGGCCTGCGCTGGCAGCGATGCTGCCGACCCTTGGCGACAATGATGTCGTCATGCTCGACCTTGGTGCCAATACCGAGTGCGATGCGCGCAATCTCGTCCAGTTCGCGGTGATGGGGGCGGCCTATGCCCGCATCGCCCTCGATCTGGAGCGGCCGCGCGTGCGCCTGCTCAACATCGGCACCGAAGAGCTCAAGGGCACGGACGAGATCCGTGATGCCGCCGCCGTGCTGCGCGCAGCCGACACCCTGCCATTCTCGTTCGACGGCTTTACCGAAGGCGACAAGATCGGCCGCGGGGAAACCGATGTAATCGTGTGCGACGGCTTTTCGGGCAATGTCGCGCTCAAGACGGCCGAGGGCACCGCCCGCTTCGTCGCCGACCTGCTGCGCCGCGCCTTCTCCAGTTCGCTGCGGTCCAAGATCGGCTTCCTGATCTCGAAGCCGGCGATGCATCTGCTCAAGCATCATCTCGATCCCAACAATCATAATGGCGCCGTCTTCCTCGGCCTCAACGGGGTCGTGGTGAAGAGCCATGGCAGCGCTGACGCCAAGGGCGTGGCCAATGCGGTGCATGTCGCCGCCCGCCTGCTGGAAGAGGATATCACGCGACGCATCGCCGCCGACATGGCCGGGGTGCAGGATCTGTCCGCCGTCGCGTCCAAATTGGAGCTGCCCGTCAAGTGATGCGTCGATCCGTTCTCCTGGGCACGGGCTCGGCCCTGCCCGCACGCGTCGTCACCAATGCGGAACTGGCGCAGACCGTCGACACCAGCGACGAATGGATCGTCGAACGGACCGGCATCCGCACCCGCTATATCGCCGGCGAGGGGGAGACCACGTCCACGCTGGCGACCGACGCCGCGAAGCGCGCGCTGGAGGCCGCCGGCCTTGCCGCGCAGGATATCGATCTCATCATCCTGGCGACTGCGACCCCGGACCAGACCTTCCCGGCCAGCGCTACGCTGGTGCAGGCCGCCCTCGGCATCGATGACTGCGTCGCCTTCGACGTCGCGGCCGTCTGCTCGGGCTTCCTCTATGCGATGACGGTCGCCGATTCGATGATCCGCTCGGGCGCGGCGCAGCGCGCGCTGGTGATCGGTGCGGAAACCTTCAGCCGTATCCTTGATTGGGAAGACCGCGCGACCTGCGTGCTGTTCGGCGATGGTGCCGGTGCCGTCGTGCTCGGCGCGGAGGAAAGCGCGGAAGGCCAGCGTGGCATCCTCGCCGCCAAACTTCATGCCGATGGCCGCCACAACCAGCTTCTCTATGTCGATGGCGGTCCTTCGACCACCCAGACCGTGGGCAAGGTCCGCATGAAGGGGCAGGAAGTGTTCCGCCATGCGGTGGTGAATCTCGCCACCGTTCTGAAGGAAGTGATGGCGATGGCGGAGATGACGCCCGCCGACATCGACTGGCTGGTGCCGCACCAGGCCAATGCCCGGATTCTCGACGCGACCGCGCGCAAGCTCAAGCTTTCCCCGGACAAGGTCGTCGTCACCGTCGACCAGCATGCCAACACCTCGGCCGCTTCGGTGCCGCTGGCGCTGGATGCGGCGACCCGCGATGGTCGGATCAAGGCCGGCGATCTGATCGTGCTGGAAGCGATGGGCGGTGGCTTCACCTGGGGCGCCTGCGTCCTGCGGGTCTGATACGGCGGCGAAACGATCGCCCCTACGTATCTGACCTGCTTGCCGAATCACCCAACATGCATCACATTTGTGTCGCAATCATTTGCCCTGGCAGATGATGCAGGGGGGCACATTGGGGATTTGCGATGACCGGCACTGGCACACTGACCCGCGCTGATCTGGCGGAGAGCGTCAATCGTCACATTGGCTTGTCCCGCGCGGAAGCGGCGGCACTGGTCGAATCGATCCTGGAACATATGTCGACTGCGCTGGAGCGCGGCGAAAATGTGAAAATTTCGAGTTTCGGTACCTTCGTCCTGCGCGACAAGAATGAGCGCATGGGGCGCAACCCGAAGACCGGGATCGAGGTGCCGATCGAGCCGCGCCGGGTGCTCACATTCCGCGCGAGCCAGACGATGCGGGACCGGGTTGCCTCGACCTGAGGCAATTCGGTCAGCTTTTGTAATATTGGCGTATATTTACCGTAGTTGACCTTTACGGGACTATGGGTGCAACATTGCGCCCATGGAAAAGGCCGAGGGCGCATTTCTGACCATCAGCGAACTGGCGACAGAGCTGGGTCTTGCCCAACATATTTTGCGCTATTGGGAAACCCGCTTTCCGCAATTGCGTCCGCTCCAGCGATCGGGCAACCGGCGCTACTATCGTCCTGCCGATGTGGCGCTGGCACGACGCATCAACCAGTTGCTCAATGTCGAGGGCTTCACGGTCAAGGGCGCGCAGAAGGCGCTGGCCGATGGCACGGAGGATATAGCGATCGATCCGCTGCCCGCCGCGACGCCGGAGCCGGACCTGATCGCGCGGCTCGAAGCCATCCGGGCCGATCTGGCGCGCGCCTTGGGTCGCTGATCGCGATCAGAGCGTCCGGGCATAGACAAGGTCGCGGAACGGCACGTCCCCGACCATGAAGGTCAGTTCGCCGATCTCGACAAAGTCATGCCGGGCATAGAAGCGCCGCGCCCGATCATTCTGTGGATAGACGGCCAGCAGCAGCCGGCGTGCGCCGCGTCGCCGGGCCTCCGCCAGCACCAGCGCCATCAGCGCATCGCCATTGCCGCCGCCCTGCCATCCGCTCAGCAGATAGATGCGCTTGAGTTCGACATCCGCCCGGTCGTCGGTCGGCACCGGCAGGTCGGGCGGCGTGATCAGTGCATAGCCCACCGGCGCGCCCAATGGCGTCTCGCCGATCAGGATCGTCTGGGCCGGATCGGCGAGGGCTGCACGATAATAGTCCTCGCCATGCGCCTTGCGGATATGGGCGACCAGCGCCTCGCCGGGATGATCATGGGCAAAGCTTGCGAGGAAAGTGGCGCCGCCCAATATCGCCAATGCGGCGGCATCGGAGGCGACAGCCGGCCGCCAGTGAATCGGCGTGGTCAAACTCAGCGCGATCCCGGCCCCAGAGCCGGGTCCAGGTCGCGGGGGCGGGTGAAGCTCAGCAATGTGCCGCACTTGTCCGTCGTCGCGTCCCACTGGTCGATGGCGAGATCCATCACCGCGATGCTTGCGGTCGGGAATTTGATCTCCACATCCTCGCGCAGCGGATTGGCGCCATCATCGGGGACCAGGCTCAGGATCAGTTCCTCGAAGCCGGGATTATGCCCCGCCATCAGCACGCTGTCCGCCTCATCCGGCAAATCGCGCAGCACATCGATCAGGGTCGGGGCGGAGGCCAGATAGATGCGCCGGTCCCAGCGCGCGTCCAGCGTTTCGCCATAGCCGGTGAAGAAGGTGTCGAGCGTCTGGACGACGCGGGCAGCGGGGGATGCGACCAGCAGGTCGAACCGCATATCCTTGCGCGCGGCGAACTGGCCCATCAACAGCGCGGCCTTTTCCCCCCGGCGGTTGAGCGGCCGGTCGAAATCCCGCGCGACCGGATCGTCCCAATCGGACTTGGCATGGCGCAACAGGGTCAACCGCTTCATTCTCGCTCCAGCTCCTCGCGCCTTGTTGCGGCGGAATATCTCCTGCCGACTCGCAAAAACGCAGAAAACAAAGGCGCCGTGCCCAGTCGGGTCACCGCATGCCGGGTTCGCTTCCCTGATGCCCTACCGCTGTTCGGTCGCCAAGACCAGCGTCCTGCATGTCCCGCGCCTGCATCTTTGCGCTGACGGCGATGATCGCCTCGTCCAGCGTCAGCCGGCGGATCGGCGTGCCCGGCGGGAAGGCGCTCAGCAGCCGGCTCGGCATGGCGGCGGACAGGATCACGAAACTGCCCTTGTCCTCGGCGCGTCGGATCAGCCGGCCGAACGCCTGCGCCAGACGTGCGCGGATCAGCCGGTCGTCATAGGCGCTGCCACCGCCCGCCAGGCGCCGGGCGGCATGCAGCACGGTCGGCTTGGACCAGGGCACGCCCTCCATCACCACCAGCCGCAGCGAATGGCCGGGCACGTCGACGCCATCGCGCAGTGCATCGGTGCCCAGCAGCGATGCGCGCGGATCGTCGCGGAAGATATCGACCAATGTGCCGGTATCCATCGGATCGACATGCTGGGCATAGAGCGGCAGGCCGGCGCGGGCGAGCCGGTCGGCGATGCGCGCATGCACCGCCCGCAGCCGCCGGATCGCGGTGAACAGGCCCAGCGTGCCGCCGCCCGATGCCTCAATCAGCCGGGCATAGGCGCCCGACATGGCGGCGATGTCGCCGCGCTTGATATCGGTGACGATCAGCACCTCGGCCCGGCCGGGATAGTCGAACGGACTGGCCGCCTCGAACCGCTCGGCGCTGTGGGGCAGGTGGGTGACGCCGCTGCGCGCCTCGGCATTGGACCAGTCGCCGCCGCCCTTCAGCGTGGCGGAGGTGACGATCACCCCCTGCGCGGGTTGCAACACCGCTTCGGCCAGCGGCCGGGTCGGGTCGAGCCAGTGGCGGTGCAGCCCGATATCATATTCGCGCCCCTCGACCCGGTCGACGGTCATCCAGTCGACGAAATCGGGGTCGGCCGGGCCGCCGATCCGCGCCAGCAGCGCCAGCCAGGCGCTGATCAGGTCACGGCGCCAGCCCAGCGATCCGATCGCCCCTTCGATCCGCGCCCGCGCCGCGCCGTCGAGCCAGTCGGGCGCATCCTCCAATACGGCTTCCAGCCGCTTGGACAGGCGGACGAGAGGCTTCAGCAGCGCGTCGAGCGCGATCGCCGCTTCCTGCGCCGCCTCGACCAGCGGTCCATCGGGTTCGGCCAGTTCGGTTTCCAGGCCATAGCCGGCATCCGCCTCGCCACTGTCGGCGGCGCGCGCAAAGACGGTGCCGCGCACCGTGGCGAGCAGTTCCTCCAGCGGACCGAAGGGCTCGCCCGCCAGGATGCGTTTCAACCAATCATCGGCGGGCAAAGCGCGCGCGGCCTCCACCGCCGTGCGGATCGCCTCGCCGCCTTCCTCGTCATAGCTGGCAAGGTCGGACAGGCGCGCGGCCAGGCCCCGGCGGCGGCCGCGCGATCCGCCTTCCGGTCCCATCACCCAGCGCCGCAGTTCGATCGCCTCCTGCCCCGACAGCGCGACCGAAAAGGTCGAATCGGCGGCGTCGAACAGGTGATGGCCCTCGTCGAAGACGATGCGCTGCGGGCGTTGCCCGGTCTCGCGGCCGCGCGCGGCGTTGATCATCACCAGCGCATGATTGGCGATGACGATGTCCGCCTCGGCCGATGCCCGCGCCGACCGCTCGATGAAGCATTTCCGATAATGCGGGCAGCCGGCATAGATGCACTCGCCGCGCCGGTCGGTCAGCGCGGTGGAGCCGTTGCGCCGGAACAGAATGGGCAGCCAGCCGGGCAGGTCGCCGCCCACCATGTCGCCATCCTTGGAGAAGGCGGCCCAGCGCGCGACCAGTTGCGCCAATATGGCGGCGCGGCCGGCAAAACCGCCCTGCAACGCATCTTCCAGATTGAGCAGGCAGAGATAATTTTCCCGCCCCTTGCGCACCACCACGCGTCGCGCGGCGGTCGCCGGATCGGGGAACAGGCGCAGCGATTCCCGGTCGAGCTGGCGTTGCAGCGCCTTGGTATAGGTGGATATCCACACCGTGCCTTGCGCCTGCGCGGCCCAGAGCGAGGCGGGGGCGAGATAGCCCAGCGTCTTGCCGATGCCGGTGCCGGCTTCCGCCAGCAGCATGTTGGGCTGGTCGCGATGCGTGCGCGGGCGAAAGGCCTCCATCGCGGCGGCGGCATAGGCGCGCTGGCCGGGGCGGGGTTCGGCGCCCGGTCCGGTCAGGCTGTCAAGCCGCGCCAGCACGGCCTCCTCCTCCATCGCGACGGTGCGCGGGGCAGGGCGGGGTGCGGCTTCCTCCCATTCGGGCAGCTTGGAAAAGAGCCAGCGTTCCGCCTCGGCCGGGCGGCTGATGCGCGGCGCGACCAGCGGCGACCAGGGCCAGCGCAGCCGGTGCAGCGCCTGCGCCGCGGTCCAGCCGCCTTCTCTTTCTTTCCATTCCGGGGAATCGAGCCGGTCGAGCAGGGCCCGCGCCGCCATCTGCAACAGGGCCGGGATATCGCCTTCCTGTGCCGGTTGCGGCAGGTCCAGCGCCTCGGCCAGCCCCTTGGGCGTGGGCACCAGGAAGCGGGCTGGATGGACGAAGGCCCAGAGTTCCAGCAGGTCGAGGCCGTTGAGATCGGGATAGCCCAGCCGCTGGCCGGTCAGCGGTGCATTGAGCAGCAGCGTCGGCGTCTCGGCGGTGCGGGCAATGGCCTGCCCCTTGGCGACGCCCATGGTGCGGCTGCCTTCGCGCAGCCAGATGCCGCCATGGCTGGCATGGAGGGCGGGCAGGGCAGCAGGATCGATCACCCGCCCGGCTTAGGGCAAGGCGAACAAAAGGGAAACCGAAATGCGCCGATCAATTGGTCCGGCGGCCAAAACCCATGGGGCCGGAATAGGTGAAGGCGGGCGCCGCCGGTCGGGGCTGGAACGCCACCGGTGCGCGGCGGGCCAGGCGCGCCATTTCCAGCTGTTCGAACAACGGCCCTTCGGTCAGGATATAGGGAAAACGGATGCCCATCCGGTCCTCTTCCGACCAGCGCACCGTGCCGAACACGCTATAGCCATCAATATCCAGCTGACACTGGCTTCCGGTCGGCAGCGAACAGCCGACGACCTGCGCGCCGCCCGCGCTCAGATCGACGATCGTCCCTTCCAGGCTGTCGAGCACGGTCGTGATGGTGATCGCGATGTCGACGGGAATCCGTTCGCGGCTGCGGGGTGTCTGCATGGGAGCCTCCATATGACCAGACCATGGAGGAACAGGGTGAACAAAATCTAAATATGAAGCCCGGTTTAACGCGTTTTTGCCTCCAAAAGCCGTTCCCTTTCGCCCTTTGCGGGGGTAGGGGCTTTGGCATCATGACCATATCCGACATTCTCCGCACCGCCGCGAACGCGTCCAAGGCCTGGCCCTATGAGGAGGCGCGCAAGCTTCTCAAGCGTTACCCCAATGGCGCGCCGGAGAAAGGCCATATCCTGTTCGAGACCGGCTATGGTCCCTCGGGTTTGCCGCATATCGGCACCTTCAACGAAGTGCTGCGCACCACCATGGTCCGCAACGCCTTCCATGCGCTATCGGACATCCCGACCCGGCTGGTGGCGTTCAGCGACGATCTGGACGGCTTCCGCAAGGTGCCGGACAATGTGCCGAACCAGGCGATGCTGGCGGACTATCTGGGCAAGCCGCTGACGCAGGTGCCCGATCCGTTCGAGAAATATGAAAGCTTCGCGCATCACAATAATGCGATGCTGCGCGACTTTCTCGACAGCTTCGGCTTCGACTATGAATTCGTCTCGGCCACCGAACGCTATCAGGCCGGCGCCTTCGACGAAGCGCTGCGCCAGGTGCTGCGCCGTTATCAGGCGATCATGGACATCATGCTGCCGACCCTGCGCAAGGAACGGCAGGCCACCTATTCGCCGGTGCTGCCGATCAGCCCCAAGAGCGGCATCGTGCTGCAGGTTCCGGTCGAGGTGGTCGACGCCGAGGCCGGTATCGTCCGCTTCGTCGACGAAGGCGAGACGATCGAACAGTCGATCCTGGGCGGCGGCGCCAAGCTGCAGTGGAAGGTCGACTGGGCGATGCGCTGGTATGCGCTGGGCGTCGACTATGAAATGGCGGGCAAGGATCTGATCGATTCGGTCACCCAGTCGTCTAAGATCTGCCGCGCGCTCGGCGGCCGCCCACCCGAGGGCTTCAATTACGAGATGTTCCTCGACGAAAAGGGCGAGAAGATCTCCAAGTCCAAGGGCAATGGCCTCAGCCTCGAACAATGGCTGACCTATGGCCCGCAGGAAAGCCTGGCCTTCTACGCCTATCGCGAGCCCAAGAAGGCCAAGCAGCTGCACATGGGCGTGATCCCGCGCGCGGTCGACGAATATTGGCAGTTCCGCGGCAATTATCCCAAGCAGGCGATCGAGCAGCAGCTCGGTAACCCGGTCCATCATATCCATGACGGCAAACTGCCGCAGGGCGAGCTGCCGGTGACTTTCGGCCTGCTGCTCAATCTCGTCGGCGTGATGGGCGATGCCAGCCGGGAGCAGGTGTGGAGCTACCTCCAGAATTACGTTCCCGGCGCCAGTGCGGAAACCTATCCGGAACTGGACGCGCTGATCGGCCATGCGCTCGCCTATCATCGCGATTTCGTCGCGCCGACGCTCCAGCGCCGCGCGCCGCACGCCAACGAAGCCGCCGCACTGCGCCAGCTGGACGAAGAACTGGCCGCCTTGCCGGCCGATGCCAGCGCGGAGGATATCCAGAATATCGTCTATGCCATCGGCAAGGATGAAGCCTTTGGCTTCGCTGAACTGCGTGACTGGTTCAAGGCGCTCTACCAGACGCTGCTGGGCGCCGATCAGGGGCCGCGCATGGGCAGCTTCATCGCGCTCTATGGCATCGACAACAGCCGCAAGCTGATTGCGCAGGCGCTGGCCGCCTGATCGGAGAGAAGCGGGGGAACCATCGCGCGCGCAGGGCGTTTCGCGAACGGTCCACCCCCCTTTCGGACTGATGGCGTGCCTGGCACGGCATCGGCCGCGCCCGCCCGGAAACGGGGGGCGCGGCCAAGGGGGTAAGGAAAGGCCCCGGACATCGCTGTCCGAGGCCTTTTCTGTTTCGTCGTCCGGCTTACCAGAAGAAGCCGCGATGGACGGTCATCACCCGGCCGGTGCGCACATTCACCAGCATCACGTCATTATAGTGGCGGACCCAACGCTGATTGACGGCCGGACGGGGCAGGCGATAGCGATAGGGATCGGCGATATAATAGCGCGAGCTATAATAGGCCGGGCGAAGCTGGGCGCCGGCATTCCAGCGCGAATAGCGGAAGGGTGCATTCCAGTTGCCGGCGCGATAGACGTCGCGGTGGCTGCGGCGATAATCCTGCCAGTCTTCCCGCGCTTCCTGGCGGGAGTCGCGAACATCGCGACGGGCTTCGCGGACATCGCGGCGATCGCCATAGCGCTGGGCCGCGCGCAGGTCGCGCTGGTCTTCGCGCAGCCGCTGCTCGCTGCGGCGGGCTTCGCCATAGGACTGGGCGGAAGCGACGCTGGGGACGACGGTGGCCGCAAGAAGGCCAAGGATGATGATCTTGCGCATATTTCTACTCCCATCAATCTGGAGGCTCGGGGACGCTTCCAACCGCTTCAAGCGGGGCAGGTTCCCTTACCAACATGTTGAATATGGAGTGGATTCGCTGAACCGTCCGGGAACGGCGCTGTCAGGAACCAGTCATTTATGTCGCAAAGTGTAATGGCGCGCGACGTTTTGGGTCAGCGAACCCAGGGGCGTTCGCGAAACCATTTGGTGACGACATATTTGGTGCCCTGAGCCACTGGCCGGGCGGCGTGCAGGCTATAGGGGTTGGGCGCGCCGTCGGGCTTCAGGTTGTTCCAGATCAGGATCATCCCCTCGATCGGCGGCACCATGAATTCGCAGCGCGGAAAATGGGTCTCGCCCCCGCCCTCGACCGGCGACAGATAGATCATCGCCGTCCAGTTACGCTGGCCGCCGGTCTTGCGCATTTCGGGCCAATAGCTGGCGTTGACCGGGAAATAGTCGCAATGGACCTTATATTCCTGGCCTTGGGTATAGCGTTGCCCCTGCAATGTCTCGCCATGGTCCGGCTCCAGCCCGGTCATCGCACAGATGCGGGCGCTGATCGCATGGACCAGCGGATCTTCCCGGTCGAGATTGCAGCTGTGGCTGGTGCGATAATCGGCATTTTCCCGCCCGGTGAACAAGGTCGATGGCTGGGCGCCGGCGTCGATGATCGCGCGCATCACCGCGCATTCTTCGGCGCCCAGGAAATCCTGCCGCCCATAGATTTCCAGATGGGGGCTGTCGATGCGGCTGACCAGCGGGTTGCGGTTCAGTTTCTCGCGCACCCGATCGCCGATCGCGGCGCGGGCCGGCGACGCGATGCCGCCATCATCCACTATCTCGTTCATGCCGCCTCCCTGCCATTTCGGGCCGGCGCCGCGCAATGAAAAAGGGCCCGGTGCGGTGTTGCACCGGGCCCAGTGTCCTGAAGGCCAGTTCAGGAGGCTGTCACCAGAAGAAGTTGCGGATCACGTCGACGACATAGCCATCGCGGATATCGACCAGCAGTGCGTCGTCATAATAGCGGATCCAGCGCATCGTGCCGTAGGCCGGCGGCAGGCGGTAATAATAGGGATCGTTCAGCCAGTAATTGCTGCCATAGAGCGGCCCCGACAGGAACACGCCGATCGAGAAGCTGCGATAGCCATAATTCCAGCCCGACGGCGCATAATAGCGGCCCATGCGATAGCGGTCGCCATAGCGGCTGCGATAGCCATACCAGTCATAGCGCCGGTCCTGGCGCCAGCCATTGTCCCAGCGGCGCTGGTCGGCCCAACGGGTGCGATCGTCATAGCGGCGGCCACCATTGTTCCAGTTGCCCGGATAGCCGGGGCGATCGCCGCGCCGGTCATTGTCGCTCCAGCGCCGATCGTCGGGGCGACCATCGCGATTACGATCATTCCAGTCACGCCCGTTGCGATCCCGGTCCCAGACCTGCCGGTTCCAATCGGGGCGGGAATCCGGGCGGGCGTCGGGCCGGCGTCCATCACCGCGCCCGTCTGGGCGGTCGGGGCGGGCGACCGGCTGCATGCCGGGGTTCGGATTGCCGGGACGTTGCCAATTGCCATTGGGGCGATCGGCGCGTTGATCGGGCCGCTGGTCCGGCCGGCTTACCCGCTCGGGGCCACCCTGCCAGCGCTGTGCGGGCGCTGCCATTTGCGGACGTCCGCCAGCATTGCCGCGATCACCGCCACCCTGCCAGCGGGTGCTGCCTTGCGCGCCGCGCATGTCGCCGCCCCGGTTTCCGGGATTGCTTGCACCACGCTCGCCGCGCGGACCGCCGCCATTGTCGTTCCGCTGGGCATAGGCCGGTGCCACGCCGCCCAGCAGCGTCGCACCCATTAGGCCAGCCAGCATCCATTTCCTCAGCATCGTTCCGATTCCTCGTGCGGGAACCATCTGTTCCCTTCATGCCGCATCTCTACGCGGATGGCGATGTCGCGATGCTGAACTCTTCTGTCAGCGATTTGAAAGATTCTGTCCCGGAACAATGGACAATCTCGATCATTCCATCCATCCCACCATCTTGCATCGGAAAAGCCCGGTAAATGGGCTGTTCGGCGCAAAGCTGATCCAGATCAGTGCAGTGCCGACAAACAACCTTTAGGACCAACGGGTGATAAGAACCGCCGATGCCGGCCGCATAAGACAGGCCCTGCGCGCCGCGACGATGGAGAGCCATCAACGGGTCGATGACCTGTTTTCCCATTTTTCGCTCGCTTCCGCGCCCGATTACCGGGCGTTCCTGCGTGCCCATGCCCGCGCGATCGCCGCGCTTGAGCCGGTCGCCCAGCCCGATTCGCCGCGCCTTGCGCTGATGGCGCAGGATCTGGCGGCCTTGGGAGAGGCCATGCCTGCGCCGCTGTCGATGCCGTCCACGGGCGGCGACGGCTTCCGCTGGGGCTTGCTCTATGCGCTCGAAGGATCGCGTCTGGGCGGCGCGATGCTTGCGCGCCAGGTCGCCCAGGATCTGCCCCGCGCCTATCTTTCCGCCGTTCATGGCAAGGGCGGCTGGGTCGCCTTCCAGCAGGAACTCGATGACGCAGCGGCTGAGGGCGATGCGGACTGGCTGGACGATGCGATCGCCGGCGCGCGGACGGCCTTCACCTTGTTCGAGGCGGGCGCGCGCGCCGAGCGGGAGGTCGCTTGTGACTGATGTGGCCAGCCCGGAAGCCCAGGGCTTCGCCGTCGACATCAATAATTGCGCTCGCGAGCCGATCCATGTGCTCGGCACGGTCCAGCCGTTCGGCTTTCTCGTCGCCCTGACCGCCGACTGGCTGGTGTCGCGCGTCTCGACCAACAGTGCCGACCATATCGGCCTGGCGCCCGACCAGATGCTGGGCCAGCCGATCAGCACGCTCTTCACCGCCGATGCGATCCACACGCTGCGCAACCGCATCACCCTGCTGCGTGGGCCCGATTCGGTGGAGCGGGTCTTCTCGCTGCCGCTGGTGGAGGGCGGTGCGCCGTTCGACGTTGCTGTCCATTTCTCCGGCCAGTTGGTGGTGATCGAGGCAGAGCCTGCCGTGCCCGACGAGATGGAGGCCAGTTCCATGGTCCGCTCGATGGTCGCGCGGCTGGCGCAGGCGGACAGCATGACCGCCTTCCTGCGTGATGGCGCGCGCCAGGTGCGGGCGCTCACCGGCTTCGACCGGGTGATGGTCTATCGCTTTGCCGACAATGGCGATGGCGAGGTGGTGGCGGAAGCGCTGCGTCCCGGCATCGACAGTTTCTTCGGCCTGCATTATCCGGCCTCCGACATTCCGGCGCAGGCGCGCGCGCTCTACATGCGCAACATCTTCCGGGTGATTGCGGACATCAACGCGCCGCCGGTGCCGGTCATCCCGACCCTCGATCCCGCCGGCGCCGCGCTCGACATGTCGCTCTGCGTCACCCGCGCGGTGTCGCCGATCCATATCGAATATCTGCGCAACATGGGGGTGGGGGCTTCGCTCTCCATCTCGATCATCGTTGATGGCAAGCTGTGGGGCCTGTTCGCCTGCCACCATTATGCGCCGCGCCTGCCCAGCTTCGCGCAGCGCAGCGCCGCCGAACTGTTCGGCCAGATCTTCTCGATGATGCTGGAAGGGCGCGAGCGGGCGGAAACCGCCAGCTATGAAGGCAAGGCCCGCCAGGTCGCCGACCGGCTGCTCTCCGCCGTCGCGCAGGATCATGACCTGATGTCCAACGCCCGCTGGCTGGGCGACATCATCTTCGACACGATTCCCGCCGATGGCGTGGGCATCTATATCGACGGGCAGATGACCCTGTCGGGCCTGACACCGGACGAGCCGTCCTTCGCCGCGATCGTGTCGATGCTCAACCGCACCGCCGCCAGCCAGGTCTACACCACCGACAGCATTGCCCGCATCATGCCGGAAGCGCTGGCCCATGCCGATCGGGCCGCCGGCCTGCTCGCCATTCCGATCTCGCGCCGGCCGCGCGACTATGTCGTGCTGTTCCGCGCCGAACAGCTGCGCTCGGTCCGCTGGGCCGGCAAGCAGGACAAGCATATCGAATATGGCCCCAACGGCCCGCGCCTGACCCCGCGCAAGAGTTTCGAGGAATGGTCGGAACTGGTGAAGGGCACGGCTGTCGCCTTCATGCCGGCCGAACTGCGCGTCGCCGAAGCGCTGCGCACGGCGCTGCTGGAAGTCATCCTGCGCCTGTCCGATTCCGCCGACGAGGAACGGCAGCGCGCGCATGAGAAGCAGGAATTGCTGATCGCGGAACTCAACCATCGCGTCCGCAACATCCTCGCGCTGATCCGTGGCCTGATTTCCCAGACCCGCGACAGCGCCATGTCGGTCGACCAGTTCATCGGCACGCTGGAAAGCCGCGTCCATGCGCTGGCCCGCGCCCATGACCAGATCACCGCCGATCGCTGGGCGCCCGCGCGCCTCTATGACCTGATCGAGGTGGAGGCTGGCGCCTATCTCGGCGACCGGCGTGACCGGGTGAAGCTGACCGGTCCCAATGTGCTGCTGACCCCCGCCGCCTTCACTGTGCTGGCGCTCGTCATCCACGAACTGCTGACCAATGCGGCCAAATATGGCGCGCTGTCGGACAATGGATCGGTGGCGATCGACTGGCATGTCGATGCCGAGGGCAGCCTGCTGCTCCACTGGCTGGAAAGCGGCGGCCCTGCCGTCGTCGCGCCCTCGCGCCGGGGCTTCGGCTCGACCGTGATCGAGCGTTCCATCCCCTATGATCTGGATGGCCGGGCGGAGGTCAATTATCGGCTGGCGGGGCTGGAAGCGCGCTTCTGCATTCCGTCCGCCCATGTCGCCTCGATCCTGCCCGACGTGGCCGGCACCGATCGCGCCAAGCCGGCGCCCGCTCCCTCGCCGCATCTGCTCAAGGGGCGGCAGATTTTGCTGGTCGAGGATAATATGATCATCGCCATGGATGGCGAGGATGCGCTGCGCGACCTCGGCGCGCAGGTGGTGACTGCCGCCAGCATCGGCCGCGCGCATGAGGCGATCACGCTCCATCCGGTCGACCTCGCCGTGCTGGACTTCAATCTGGGCAATGAAACCAGCCTGCCGATCGCCGACATGTTGGCGGAACGCGGCGTGCCCTTCCTCTTCGCCACCGGCTATGGCGACGGGCTCGACCTGCCGGATCGCTTCAGCGACGTCATCCTGCTCAAGAAACCCTATTCTGGCGCGACCCTGGCCCAGGCGATCGCCCCGATGCTGGCCAGGGGCTGACAGGAAACAGTCGGTTTCCGCCTGGCGCGTTGCGCGGGCGGCGCCGACATCCGATCTAGGCGGGCATGAAACAGCCAGCCTTGTTCATCCCCCATGGCGGTGGTCCCTGCTTCTTCATGGACCCCGCCGATCCCCAGCATCCGCACAGCGACGCCATGTGGCAGCCGATGCAGGATTATCTTGCCGGCCTGATCGCCGACCTGCCGGAACGACCGCGTGCGATCCTGCTGGTGTCTGGCCATTGGGAAACGCCTGGCTTCACCGTCCATGACGGCACCCGGCCGCCCTTGCTGTTCGACTATTTCGGCTTCCCGCCGCATACCTATCAGCTCCGCTGGGACGCGTCGGGCGCACCCGCGCTTGCCGATCGTGCGGCCGAATTGCTGGAACAGGCGGGCTTTCCCACAGCGCGCGAATCCGAACGGGGTTGGGACCATGGCGTCTTCATCCCGATGAAGGTGGCGCTGCCCGATGCCGACATTCCGGTCGCCCAGCTATCCTTGCGCCGCGATCTTGATCCGGCCGCCCATATCGCCGCCGGTCGTGCGCTGGCGCCGCTGCGCGACGAGGGCGTGCTGACCGTCGGATCGGGCATGAGCTTCCATAATCTACGCGTGCGCGGCGCGATGGCGACGGCACCCTCGCGCGAATGGGACGATGCGCTGTGCGATGCCGTGATCGATCCCGATCCGGCCCGTCGCGCGGCGCGTGTGGCCGCCTGGGATCACCTGCCCCATGCCCGCTTCGCCCATCCGCGCGAAGAGCATCTGCTGCCGCTGATGGTGGCGCTGGGGGCCGGCGGCGAGGACGCCGCCATCTGTGCCCATCGCAGCACGGTGCTGGGCTGGACGGTTTCCGGCTATCGCTTCGGTTAAGGCCGATATCTAGGGTTTGCGCAGCGCCGGCACGGTGCGCACCGCCTCGTCCGGCGTGATGCCGGGCGGCGGTGCGGCCTGGATCGGACCGTCGCCGGCCTGGTCCTCACCGCGCATGATCCGGCCGGCGCGCTTGATCGCACCGCGCAGCCGGGGATAGACGCCGCAGCGACAGATATTGGTGATCGCCGCGTCAATCTCCGCATCGGTCGGGTCGTTGGTCCGCCGCAGCAATACCGACGCCGCCATGATGATGCCGGACATGCAATAACCGCATTGGGAGACATTTTCGGCCGCGAACGCCTGTTGCAGCGGATGGCCGCGATCGGGCGACAGCGCCTCGATCGTCGTCACGAACCGGCCCTCGGTCTTGCCGATCGTCACCTGGCAGGACCGCACCGCCTCGCCATCGATATCCACGGTACAGGCGCCGCAATCGCCAGTACCGCAGCCATATTTGGTCCCCGTCAGGTTCGACGCGTCGCGCAGCGCCCACAGCAAAGGCGTCTCCGGATCCATCCGATATTGCACCGGCCGGTCGTTGACGGTGAAGCGCGTCATGCCGCCTCTTCCTCCTCCACCTTGTGGTAGAGCACCTCGTTGCGGATATGGATGGTACGCGACGCCAAGCGGATTTCCTGGATGAAGGTGCCGAAGGCGGCCGCCTGCAGCACCATCGCCAGGCTGAACAGGATCGCGACCGGCGTACCCAGATGGGCGTTGAACAGATTGCCCGCGAACAGCAGGATGACGACCAGACAGACCGCGCAGGCCGACGCCACCGACAGGAAGATCGCGCCATTGACCACGCTCATGCGTCGGTCGAGCACGCGGATCTCGCTCACCATCCGGTCATGTTCCTTGCCGCGCGTGCTCAGCACCCATTCCTCGACTGCACGGGCGCGATCGATAATGCGGGCCAAGCGGCTGACGCAGACATTCAGGAACGCACCGATACCGGCGAGCAGGAAGACAGGGGCAAGTGCCAGCTGGATCGTCTGGGCGACCTGGCTGACCTGCGGAAGGGGGATCATCGACTTGGTCCTCTCATCCCTCGCTTCTATCCTTGATCGCGGGCCAAGGGGCAAGGGGGCCTAAAGCAAACGCCGCCGGACAAACCAATGTCCGACGGCGATCATGGTCATGGTTCGGGCGCGCCAGGCGCGTGAAGGTCAGGCAGCGCCCTTGGACGAGGGCGTGTTGACGCCCATCGACTTGAGATACTGCTTGATGTTGCGGGCCGCCTGGCGGAGCCGTTGCTCATTCTCGACCATGGCGATGCGGACATAGCCTTCGCCATCCTCGCCATAGCCCACGCCCGGCGCGACCGCGACCTTGGCATGGGTCAGCAGCTGCTTGGAAAATTCCAGGCTCCCCATGTCCTTGAGCGCTGGCGGCAGCGGCGCCCAGGCGAACATCGACGCGCGCGGCGCGGGAATGTCCCATCCGGCGCGGGAAAAGCTCTCGACCATCACGTCGCGGCGCTTGTGATAGAGTTCGCGATTCTTGGCGACGATGTCCTGTGGACCGTTGAGCGCGGCGCAGGCGGCCGCCTGGATCGGCGTGAAGGCGCCATAGTCGAGATAGGATTTCACCCGGCTCATCGCTGCGATCAACTGCTTGTTGCCGACCGCAAAGCCGATGCGCCAGCCGGCCATCGAATAGGTCTTGGACAGGGACGTGAACTCGATCGCGACATCCTTGGCACCCGGCACCTGCAGGATGGAGGGCGTCGGATTGCCGTCATAATAAAGCTCGGAATAGGCAAGGTCGCTCAGCACCCAGACCTTGTTCTCCTTCGCCCAGGCGACGAGCCGCTCGTAGAAGGCGAGGTCCACTGTCTCCGCCGTCGGGTTGGACGGATAATTGACCACCAGGATCGACGGGCGCGGCACGGTGAAGGCCATGGCGCGGTCGAGCGCGCGGAAATAATTCTCGTCCGGCGTCGTCGGCACCGACCGGATGGTCGCGCCAGCGATGATGAAGCCGAACATGTGGATCGGGTAGCTGGGGTTGGGGGCCAGCACCACGTCGCCCGGCGCGGTGATTGCGGTGGCGAGGCTGGCAAGCCCCTCCTTCGACCCCATGGTCACGACGACTTCGGTTTCCGGGTCGACATCGACGCCGAAACGGCGGCCATAATAATTGGCCTGCGCCTTGCGGAGGCCCGGAATCCCCTTGGACTGGGAATAACCATGGGCGTCCGGCTTGCTGGCGACTTCGACCAGCTTGGCGATGACATGATCGGGCGGCGGCAGGTCGGGATTGCCCATGCCAAGGTCGATAATGTCCTCTCCCGCGGCGCGGGCTGCGGCTCGCATCGCGTTCACTTCGGCGATGACATAGGGCGGCAGGCGCTTCATGCGGTAGAATTCTTCGGACATTATAGGGGCTTTCCTGAAAGCTCTCGGTAAGGAATAGTGCGTGGCACGCATTCGGCGTGTCACAATCTGGCTATAACCCGCCAGGCTGCGGCGCGCCAGTGAAAGCGGCTGATATCGGCAATGCCAGGAGGAGGAAGGTGGCCATGGAAACGCAGGATGTCCTGGAGCCCCATCTCCCGACCCTGGCGGAGATGCAGAAATGGACCCAGGTGCTGGGCCGCGCGCAGCAATTGATGCTGGAGCAGGCGGCGGGCGCGACCGGCCGGGTGCTGCCCTTCGATCCCGAAACCGTCGCCCGTATCCAGACCAGCTTTGCCGATGAAGGGCTGGCGCTGTGGCAGCGCTTTCTCGATTCCGGCGGCCTGCTGCGCGACCAGCCCGATCCGCCGCCAGCCGACAGCCCGGCCGCGCGCAAGGACCGGCGCTTTGCCGATCCCGCCTGGACGACCCATCCCTTTTACGACCTGATCCGGCAAAGCTATCTGCTGATCTCCGATTATCTGATGAACCTGGCCGATGCAGTCGACGGCGTCGATCCCAAGGCGAAGGCCAAGCTGCGCTTTGCCACCACCGGCATGCTCGACGCGATGGCGCCGTCCAACTTTCCGCTGATGAATCCGACGGTCGTGGAAAAGACGATCCAGAGCGGCGGCGAGAATCTGGTGAAGGGCCTCCAGCATATGCTGGCCGATATGGAGAAGGGCCAGCTTACCCATACCGATGGCACTCAGTTCGAACTGGGGCGCAACATCGCCGCGACGCCGGGCAAGGTGGTTCACGAAACCCCGCTCTATCAGCTGATCCATTATGCGCCCTCGACGCCCAAGGTGCTGGCGACGCCGCTCATCATCTTCCCGCCCTGGATCAACCGCTTCTACATTCTCGATCTCTCGCCGGAGAAGAGCTTCGTCAAATGGGCGGTGGACCAGGGGATCAGCGTCTTCCTCGTCTCGTGGAAATCGGCCGACGCCTCGATGAAGGACATGGTCTGGGACGATTATATCCTGAGCGGCCAGGTCGACGCGATCGACACGGTGCGCGATCTGCTGAACGTACCCAGCGTCCACACCATCGGCTATTGCGTGGCCGGCACGACGCTGGCCGCCACGCTGGCGCTGCTGGCGGCGCGGGGCGAAGCGGACAAGGTGGCGAGCGCGACCTTCTTCACGGCGCAGGTCGATTTCAGCGCGGCCGGTGATCTCACCCTGTTCGTCGATGACGAGCAGATGAAACTGGTTGACCGTCTCTCTTCCAGCGGCTTTCTCGACGGGCGCTACATGGCGGCGACCTTCAACCTGCTGCGCGGGCGCGACCTCATCTGGAACTATGTGGTCAACAACTATCTGCTCGGCATGGACTATCCGCCCTTCGACCTGCTCTACTGGAATGGCGATACGACCAACCTGCCGGCGCGCTGGCATCGCGACTATCTGACCCAGCTCTATCGCGACAATATGCTGGTGGTGCCCGGCGCGATCAGCGTCGCGGGCACGCCGATCGACCTGACGCAGATCCACACCCCCGCCTATGTCCAGGCCGGCAAGGAGGATCATATCGCCCCGCTCGAAAGCGTGTGGAAACTGACCGAGCATCTCGCCGGGCCGGTGCGTTTCCTGCTGGCAGGCTCAGGCCATATCGCTGGCGTCATCAACCCGCCGGTCGCGCAGAAATATCAATATTGGACCGCCGACGCCCCGCAGCCGACGCTGGATGATTTTGTTGCGGCTGCGCGCGAGACCAAGGGCAGCTGGTGGCCCGACTGGGCCGAATGGCTGCGGGGCATCGATTCGCGCGAGGTGGCTGTCCGCGGCGCGCGCAAGCCGGGCGGCGGCAAGCTTCGGGCAATAGAGGATGCGCCCGGACGTTACGTAAAAGCCCGCTAGAGGCGTGGATTTAAGCCATTCCCCATTGGCCGCCGATCAGTGCCAAGCCATCAATATGTCTGATTTGTTGCACTGCACAATGGGCTTGTAATCCTTTGGGATAAGGCTTATTGTGCAGTGCAACAAACGGAGGATGGTCGATGGCCGTTACCCCTAAGTCTGCGCGTGCCAAGCCGGTCGCGAAAAGCGGTTCCGCAACCTTGTCTGCCAGTGAGGCACTCAAGGCGGCTGAGTCCGCCCTGGGTGAAAAGCCCGCGCCCAAAAAGCCTGCCCCGCGCAAACCCGTCGCCAAGGCTGCTCCGGCAAAGGCGTCCGCGCCCAAGCCGGTATCAAAGAAGCCGGCGTCGGTCGCTGCTGCTGCTAAAGCCCCTGCTGCGGAACCGGCACCCGTTGCCGATCCGGTGGCGGTGGTCGCGGCGACGACGGCGGTGGATGCCGCACCCGAACCGATTGTTGAAGATGTTGAGGCGGTAGTGGCTCCGGAGCCTGTGTCCGCCCCGAAGACCAAAGCGAAGACGCTGCCTGCCACGGAAGGAACATTGATCATGAACGATATCCTCGAAACCGGTAAGAAGTTCGCCGAAGATACCAAGGCCAAGATGGAAACGGCCTATGCCGACCTGAACGAGAAGGCGAAGGCCGGTGTCGAAAAGTCGACCAAGGCGATGGAAGAACTGAGCGACATCGCCAAGGGCAATGTCGAAGCGCTGGTGGAATCGGGCAAGATCGCGGCCAAGGGCTTCGAGACGCTGGGCCAGGAAGCCGTCGACTACAGCCGCAAGAGCTTCGAGAAGGCGACTGCCTCGATCAAGAGCTTCTCGACCGCCAAGACCCCGACCGAATTCTTCCAGCTGCAGAGCCAGTTCCTGTCGAGCAGCTTCGACGAGTTCACCAAGGAAGCGGCCAAGAGCAGCGAAGCCTTCATGAAGCTGGCCGGCGACATCAGCCAGCCGCTGACCGCGCGCGTGACCCTGGTCACCGACAAGGTGAAGTCGCTCGCCGCCTGAGGCGGGCTGATTTCACAGCCGAATTTCCGGGCCGATATCCGGCCGGGATGACGAACAAGGGCGGTGCTCCGGTCGGAGCATCGCCTTTTTTCTCGCCGGGGAAACGTGGTTACGCAGCGATGGCATGCGGTCGGCCCCCTTGCCTTGGCAGGACAAATCGCCATATTCTTCTGCATCATGAACCATCTCTTCAACGCATCGGCAGGCGCGCCCTTCAGGGCCGGTCCGGATCAGGACGATACGGGCGACAATGACCCGAACATCGGCGTCGCCACGCGTACCCGCACCCGCACCAAGAAGCCGTCGCTCTACAAGGTGCTGATGCTGAACGACGATTACACCCCGATGGAGTTCGTCGTGCATGTCCTCCAGCATTTTTTCCGCATGGATATGGAGGAAGCGACGCGGGTGATGCTGCACGTCCATCAGCGCGGCGTCGGCGTGTGCGGCATCTTCAGCTATGAAGTGGCCGAGACCAAGGTGAACCAGGTGATGGATTTCGCCCGGCAGAACCAGCATCCGCTGCAATGCACGCTGGAAAAGGCCTGATATCATCGGGTAAGGACGCGCGCTTAACCTTTTCTTGGTCAGTGTAGCGCCTCTATTTCAATCAATTACATGATTGAAATACAATGTTTTTTCAGACTTATTCGGCATGAATGGTCCCGCTAAACGAAGTGGGGACTTCCAGCATGACGACTATCAGCAGTTACAACAGCATGACCATGCCGCCATCGCCGCGCATGTCGATGACCAATCGCATCGATGCCGCGGTGGAGACCGGCTCCATCTCGGAAACGGATGGCGACGCGCTCGAAACCGCGCTCGATTCCATCGATTCCGCGCTCAGCAGCTTCGCCAGTTCGGGCAGTTCACGGCTCGATCCGTCTTCGATGAAGGATCGGATCGATTCCCTGATCGATGATCAGGTATCGGCGGGCACCCTGACCGAGGATCAGGCGGCGCAGTTGCAGAGCCTCTTTGCCCAGGGACCGGGCGGCGCGGGGGCGTCGGCCGATGGCGGTGACGGCATGAGCATCGACGGCCTGGCCGCCATGGACGGGATGCAGGGGCCGCAGGGCATGCGCGGCCCGCCGCCGCCGCGTCCGGCCGAGGACAGCAGCGATGACGACAGCAGCACCAGCGAGACGAGTGCGACCAGCGCCACCGATCAGCTGGATTCGATCATCGCCTTCCTCGAAAATCTCCGCTCCAGCCTCAGCCAGTCGCTCTATGGATCGACCAGCAGCGCCACGAGCAGCAGCAACAGCGGCCTGGTGGTCGACAGCCTCGCCTGACGACATGCCCTTCTGACGCGCGTGGGGGCGCGCAGGCATCCGGCCGGCACAATGGGCGATCGCGCGTGGCGCCGGCCGGATGAATTTTCACGATCTTGCCTTCGTTAATATCGGGGGCAGCATTTTGCCGCTAGAACGGCGGCGTGACGCAGGAGACGGCCCCTTTCATCCACGACCTTGCCGTGATCGGCGGCGGGGTGAACGGGTGCGGCATCGCGCGCGATGCGGCGGGGCGGGGGGCAAGCGTGCTGCTGCTCGAACGCGGCGACCTGGCGCAGGGCACCTCCTCGGCCTCGACCAAGCTCATCCATGGCGGGCTGCGCTATCTGGAGCATCGCGCCTTCGGCTTGGTCCGCGAATCCCTGGCCGAACGGGAAAGGCTGTGGCGCATCGCGCCGCACATCATCCAGCCGATGCGCTTCGTCCTGCCCTGGGTCCAGGGGCTGCGGCCGCGCTGGCTGCTGCGCCTCGGCCTCTTCCTCTACGATCATATCGGTGGCCGCCGCGCCCTGTCGGCGACGGAGGCGATCGACCTGCGCCAGCATGTTGCTGGCGCGCCGCTGCGGGCGGGATTCGGCCCCGCCTATGTCTATTCGGATGGCTGGGTCGATGACGCCCGGCTGGTCATCCTCAATGCCCGCGACGCCGCCGATCATGGCGCCGATATCCGCCCCCGCACGCAGGTGCTGCGGCTGGAGCAGGCCGGCGATCATTGGCGCATCCACGCGCGCGATGCGGCGGGGCAGGCGCAGGCCTTTCACGCGCGGGTCGTGGTCAATGCCACCGGTCCCGCCGTGCTCGACCTGCTGGACCGGGCCGATCGCCGTGCCGACCGGCTCATCCGGCTGGTGCGCGGATCGCATATCGTCGTGCCGCGCCTGTTCGACCATGGCATGGCCTATTTCTTCCAGCTGCCCGACGGCCGCATCTTCTTCGCCATTCCCTATCAGCATCTCTATACGCTGATCGGCACGACCGACCGCGACCATCAGGACGGCGTCGATCCGATCACGGCCAGTGCCGAGGAAATCGCCTATCTGTGCGAGGGCGCGAACCGCTATTTCGCCCGTTCGATCAGCTCTGCCGATGTCGTCTGGGCCTTTGCCGGCGTCCGGCCGCTGATCGACGATGGATCGGCCCGGCCGGAATCTGCGACGCGCGGCTATCATCTCGATCTCGATCGGGAGGAGGACGCGCCGCCGCTGCTCAGCATCTATGGCGGCAAGATCACCACCTATCGCCATCTCGCGGCCGATGCGATCGCCCTGCTGAAGCCGCTATTGCCCTCGCTCGCGGGCGATGACTGGACGGCGGACGCGCCGCTGCCCGGCGGCGATTTCCCGATGACCGGCCTGGCCGATCTCGTCGCCGCGCTGGCCGGCGACTATCCCTTCCTCGATCTCGACACGGCCGAGCGGATCGGCTGCGCCTATGGCACTCGCGCCCGCGACTGGCTGGGCGCGGCGCGCGACTGGTCGGACCTGGGCCGGGATTTCGGCCATGGCCTGACCGAAGCGGAACTCTGCTACCTGCTTGCGCGCGAATGGGCACAGACCAGCGAGGATATTCTCTGGCGCCGGACCAAGCTGGGTCTGCGCTTCGACGCCGCGCAACTGGCCGCGCTCGATGCCTGGCTTGAGGAGAGGGCATGACCGACCGCTATCTGCTGGTGCTGGACGAGGGGACGACCTCGACCCGCGCGATGCTCTATGCCCCCGACGGCCGCCGCATCGCGATGGCGCAGGCGGAACTGACCCAATATTATCCACAGCCCGGCTGGGTCGAGCATGACGCCGCCGAAATCTGGACCCGTACGCGCGATTGCGCACGCCAGATGGTGGAACGGGCGGGCGGCGCGGACCGGATCGCTGCCATCGGCATCACCAACCAGCGCGAGACGGTGGTCGCCTGGGATCGGCGTACCGGCGAACCGCTGGCGCCCGCCATCGTCTGGCAGGATCGGCGCACGGCGGCGCAATGCACGGCGCTGCGCGAAGCCGGCCATGAAGCGATGCTGCAACAGCGCACCGGTCTCGTCGTCGATCCCTATTTTTCCGCCAGCAAGATGCGCTGGCTGATTGATCATGTGCCGGCCGTGGCGCAGGCGGGGGACGCGCTGGCGCTCGGCACGATCGAAAGCTGGCTGGTATGGAAACTGACCGGCGGCCTGCATGTCAGCGACGCCAGCAATGCCAGCCGCACCCAGCTGGTGGCGCTCGACGGCACCGATTGGGATCCGGCGCTTTGCGACCTGTTCGGCGTGCCCCGCGTCGCACTGCCCGAAATCGTCGACAATGCCGGCGCCTTTGGCGACACGCTGGCAGAGCTGTTCGGCGGCGCCATCCCGATCCGCGGACTGGCCGGCGATCAGCAGGCGGCCAGCATCGGTCAGGCCTGCCTGACGCCCGGCGATGCCAAGGCGACCCTGGGCACCGGCGCCTTCATCCTCGCCAATATGGGCGCGCAGATGCCGGCCTCGCGCCATCGCCTGCTCGGTACCCTGCTCTACCGGATCGGCGACGAGCGCATCTATGCGCTCGAAGGATCGATCTTCATCGCCGGCAATCTCATCAAATGGTTGCGCGATCAGCTCGGGCTGATCGGATCGGCGGCGGAGACGGAGGCGCTGGCCCGCTCCGTGCCGGACAGCGGCGGCGTGCTGATGCTGCCGGCGCTGGCGGGGCTGGGTGCGCCGCACTGGCGGCCCGATGTGAACGGCGTCGTCGCCGGCCTCACCCAGGGATCGACCCGTGCGCACATCGTCCGCGCCGCGCTCGAATCCCTGTCGCACCAATTGTCCGACCTCGCCACCGCCTTCGCTGCCGACGGCGCGCCCTGGCGCCAGCTGCGGATCGATGGCGGCATGAGCGCCAATGACTGGATCGCCCAGGATATCGCTGATATGCTCGATGTCAGTGTGGACCGTCCGGCGGATGTGGAAACCACGGCGCTGGGTGCGGCCATGCTGGCAGGGCTGGGGGCTGGATTGTTCCGCTCCCTGGACGAGGCCGCGACGATGGCAGGGAAGACGACTCGATTTGATCCGGCAATGCTGCCGCAGCCGCGCGATGCGCGACTGTCGGCATGGCACCGCCTGCGCGATCGGGCGCTGACCTCCTGACTCGGGCGGATCTTCAGATTGACCGTAAAAATCGATCACCCAATCCGATTTAATCAGTTTTTCTGAAACTTCGCGGGGCCTTAGCCTGTTCTCATCCAAAGCTGAGGAGGACGATATGGTCGATAAGCCAGTGATGACGACAAGCGCAGGTGCGCCGATTGCCGATAACCAGAACAGCATGAGCGCAGGTCCGCGCGGGCCGCTGCTGCTCCAGGATTATCAGCTGCTCGAAAAGCTGGCGCACCAGAATCGCGAACGCATCCCCGAACGTGTCGTCCATGCCAAGGGCTGGGGCGCTTATGGCACGCTGACCATCACTGGCGACATTTCCAAATATACCAAGGCCAAGGCACTGCAGCCGGGCGCGCAGACGCCGATGATCCTGCGCTTCTCGACCGTGGCCGGCGAATTGGGCGCGGCCGATGCCGAGCGCGACGTGCGCGGCTTCGCGATGAAATTCTATACGCCCGAAGGCAATTGGGATCTGGTCGGCAACAACACGCCGGTCTTCTTCGTGCGTGATCCGCTGAAATTCCCCGATTTCATCCACACGCAGAAGCGCCATCCACGCACCAATCTGCGCTCGCCCACGGCGATGTGGGACTTCTGGTCCTTGAGCCCCGAATCGCTGCACCAGGTGACGATCCTGATGTCGGATCGCGGCCTGCCGACCGATGTGCGCCATATCAATGGCTATGGCAGCCACACTTTCAGCTTCATCAACGACGCCGGCGAGCGTTTCTGGGTGAAGTTCCACTTCAAGACGATGCAGGGCCATCGCCACTGGACCAATGAGGAAGCGGCGGACGTCGTTGGCCGCACCCGCGAATCCACGCAGGAGGATCTGTTCGAGGCGATCGAGAAGGGCGACTTCCCCAAATGGAAGATGCAGGTCCAGATCATGCCGGAACTGGATGCGGACAAGACGCCCTATAATCCGTTCGACCTCACAAAGGTCTGGCCGCATGGCGATTATCCGCCGATCGACGTCGGCGTGCTGGAGCTGAACCGCAACGCCGACAATTATTTCGCGGAGATCGAGCAGGCCGCCTTCTCGCCGTCCAACATCGTGCCGGGCATCGGCTTCTCGCCCGACAAGATGCTCCAGGCGCGCATCTTCTCCTATGCCGACGCGCACCGGCACCGGATCGGCACTCATTATGAAGCGCTGCCGGTCAATGCCCCCAAATGCCCGGTGCATCATTATCACAAGGACGGGGCGATGCGCTTCTTCCCGAACAATCCGAACCCGGCCGCCTATTATGAGCCCAACAGCTTTGGCGGCCCGGTCGAGGATCAGCGCTTCATGGAGCCGCCGCTGAAGATTTCGGGCGATGCCGACCGCTATAATCATCGCGAAGGCAATGATGATTTCGGCCAGCCGCGCGCGCTGTTCAACCTGTTCGACGATGCGCAGAAGGCGCGTCTCTTCGCCAATATCGCCGCCGCCATGGGCGATATCCCGGACGAGATCGAGGAGCGCCAGTGCAGGCTCTTCGATCAGGTCCATCCCGACTATGGCGCAGGCGTGCGCCAGGCACGGGCGACGATCAAGGATCGCAATCCGTCGATTTCGGCCCCGACCGATGCGCTGTTGGCTGATGCATCCAGTTGAATAGACTTGTAATATTGTAAAAACAGGCCCCGATGATGATCACCGGGGCCTGTTTTTATCTATTCGCTGTGAAATAGTCGGCGGCATAGGAATATATATTAACATTGTCCGTTTAGCCCGGATGGGAACATGACGCGGCCCGCCCTTCGCCATATTTCCCTGAAAATGTCGGTATTTACCGGCCTGTTTTACTTCGCGGTCGCGTCGCTTGCTCTGCTGACCTCGCGATTCGAAGGCGGGTTGGCGTTCATCTGGGGCGCCAATGCCCTGCTGATGGCGGAAATGATGACCGCGCGCATGCGCGCCTGGCCGCGTCTCATCCTCTCCTGCATGGTCGCCAGCACGATCGCGACCGCGCTGTTCGGCATCGGCGCAATGGCGGCGGTGCCGATGGCGATCCTCAATGTCGGGGAGGCGCTGGTGGTCGCATATATCTGCCGCCGGCTTGGTGCCGGGCGACAGATCGCCGCATCGATGCGCGAATTGTGCATCTTCATCTTCGCACTGGCGGGCGTCGCCAATGTGCTTGCCGCTATCGGCGCCGGGCTGGTGGTCGCCACTTTGCTGGGTGGTGATTTCCCCCATATCTGGCTGCAATGGTATAGCGGCCATGTGCTGGGTGGCCTCATTTGCACGCCGCTGCTGCTGATCCTGCTGCAGGGCGAGGTGAGCCGGTGGGCGCGCCAGGCCCGGCCGATCGAGCGGCTGGAGGCGTTCGGCCTGCTGTCCGCCTTCGCCCTGTGCGCCTGGTGGATTTTTTATGGCGCCGGTTATCCGATGCTGTTCGCCTCGCTGTTGCCGCTGGTGCTGATCGCCTTCCGCACCGGCTATGCAGGGTCGGCCGCGGCGATCGTCATCCTGGCGCTGATCGGCGGCACGGCGACCATGACCGGCCATGGACCGCTCCGTCTGGTCGCGGCCAGCATTCCCGAACGCATCCAGTTCTTCCAATTCTATCTCGCGCTCAGCTTCCTGTTGTCGGTGCCTGTGGCGGCCGAACTCAACAGCCGTCGCCGGCTGATCCGCATGCTGCGCGACAGCGAGGCGCGCTATCGCGCCTTTGCCGAACATAGCGGCGACGGCGTGGTCAATCTCAGCATCGAGGGCATCATCCAATATGTCTCGCCCTCGGCCGTGGACCAGATCGGCATCGACGCCGACCGGTTGCTGGGCCAGCCGGCCGTCGACCTGATCGACCCGGAATATCGACCCTTCGCAATCGTCACCCATCGCCGCGCGCTCGCTCATCCGGGGGAGGCGCATGCCGTCGAATTTCGCCCCAACCGGCCGGACAATGATTTCGACTGGTATGAGATGCTGGTCCGCGCCGTGCTGGACGAGCAGGGGCGGGCGATCGGGGTCATCAGCACGGTGCGCGACATTTCCCGCCACAAGGCGCGCCAGCGGGCGCTGCACCAGGCCGCGGCGCAGGATGCCCTGACCGGTGCCGACAGCCGCCGCGCATTGCAGGAAAAGCTGGACGACCAGATCGCCCGCGTCGCGGCCGGCGGACAGGCCTGCCTGCTGCTGATCGACATCGACCATTTCAAGTCGGTCAATGACCGTCATGGCCATGCCGCCGGCGACCGGGTGCTGGTGGGCTTTGTCGAGCGGCTGCGTCAGGCGCTGCGTGGCACCGGCAGCATCGGGCGCCTGGGCGGCGAGGAATTTGCCGTGCTGCTGCCCGATGTCGATCTGGAACGGGCCGAGCGCATCTGCGAGCATCTGCGCACCCGCGTCGGGGTGCGGCCCTTCCCGCTCGGCAATGGCGAGGATATCGCCATCACCTTCAGCGCGGGCCTTGTCGAACTGGACGGCAGCGCCAGCGCCGCGACCCTGATGGAGGCGGCGGACAAGGCGCTCTATGCCGCCAAGGGCAGCGGTCGCAACTGCCTGCGCTTCGCCGCCTGACGGTCCGGCGGAACGAGAGCGTCTTTCCCGCCCGAAAAATCGGTGATGTTATGTTGTAACTTATGCCGCTCTCGACTATGTAGCACGCACCATGCTGCTCAGCTTCCGTCACGCCCTGGAATCCGGACGCCTCGATCGCCTTGCGATGGCGCTTTCGGGCCTGTGCGTCGCGCATTGTTTCCTGACGGCGGTGGTGCTGGGCCTGCTGGCATCGGCCGGCGGTATTTTCGACAGCCCGATCTTCCATGAAGCGGGGCTGGCGCTTGCCATCCTGATGGGCGCGATCGCGCTCGGCCATGGCGCGCTCGTCCATCGTTTCATGATGCCCGCCGCGATCGGTTCGTTGGGCCTTGGCATCATGGCCGGCGCGCTGACCATGGATCATGGCTGGCAGGAAAGCGCCTATACGCTGCTTGGCGTCGCCATTCTTGCCCTCGGCCACGATCTCAACCACCGCGCCAGCCACTGACCGCCGGCGATTGTCGGGGACGGTTCTTCCCGCATCGATGACTACGAAAAAGGGGGCCTTTCGGCCCCCTTCGTCTTTCCGTCCGGTCCGCCCGATCAGGCGTCCTTGCGCTCGACGCGATGCTCGCCCTTGACCCAGCGCACGGTGCCGGTGCTGGCGCGCATCACCACGCTCTCGGTGGTCAGCTTGTCGCCCGGCAGATGCTTCACGCCCGCCAGCAGCGATCCGTCGGTCACGCCGGTCGCGGCAAAGATGCAGTCGCCCTTGGCCAGTTCCTTGAGGTCATAGACCTTGTCCAGGTCGGTGATGCCCCACTTGTAGGCGCGCTGCTTCTCGTCATCGTTGCGGAACAGCAGGCGGCCCTTGAACTGGCCACCCACGCAGCGCAGCGCGGCACAGGCCAGCACGCCCTCGGGCGCACCGCCCGAACCCATATAGATGTCGATCGTGGTTTCCGGATTGGTGGTCGCGATCACGCCGGCAACGTCGCCGTCCGGGATCAGCATGATGCCGCAGCCGATCGCGCGCAGTTCGGCGATCAGCTTCTCGTGGCGCGGGCGATCCAGCACGCAGACGATGATTTCATGCGGATCGACGCCCTTGGCCTTGGCCACCGCCTCGACATTCTCCTTCACCGACTTGTTGAGGTCGATGATATTGTCGGGATAGCCCGGACCGACGGCGATCTTGTCCATATAGACGTCGGGCGCGTTGAGCAGGCCGCCTTCTTCCGAAATGGCGAGCACGGCCAGCGCGTTCGGGCCGGCCTTGGCGGTGATGGTGGTGCCTTCCAGCGGATCGAGCGCGATGTCGATCTTGGGGCCCTTGCCGATCGCATTGCCGACCTTCTCGCCGATATAGAGCATCGGCGCCTCGTCGCGCTCGCCCTCGCCGATCACGACGGTGCCGTCCATATAGAGGTCGTTGAAGGCCAGGCGCATCGCCTCGACCGCAGCGGCGTCGGCGGCCTTCTCGTCGCCCCGACCGACCAGCTTGGATGCGGCGATTGCAGCCGCTTCGGTGACGCGCACCATTTCGAGTACCAAGACGCGATCGAGAATCGAACTAGCCTGCACCATAGCCACTCCTCTGCTGTAACTGATAGAGCAGGGCGATAGGATGTCCGCCTCTGCTTGTCGACCCAACTTGCCCGGCTCGCAAAGCTTTTCATAGTCGTGATGCCACGGATGGACGCGCCTTTGCCTTATATGGCATTCCGCAGCGTCCAGCCGCTGCCATCATCCCGCCATGTTCGACTGTTGAGATGTCGTCATGCGGTGGGTCTTGTCTTTCCCTCTTTTGCTGATCGGCCTGCCGCTGGCGGCCGCACAGGAGATGGTGCCGGTGGATGAAGCGCCGCTCGCCCAGCGCACCGCGATGGAGCAATATCAGGCGCGCACCGCCGTTGTCCGCCCCTGCGATCGCAGCGGCGGCGGCATCGTGGTCTGCGGCAGCCGGGCGGAGCGCAATGCGAAGGAAAGACTGCCGCTGCCGCGCGAACCGGTCGAGGGGCGCCCGCTTGCCGGCGATACGCCCCGCGCTTCCGCTGCCGCACCCAGGCAAGGCGCCTGCGGCGTCGTCGGCGGTCAGGGGACGGGTTGCGTCGGTGGTGGCGTGCCGATCCTGGGCGCCGCCATGCTGGCCGGCAAGGCCATCACCCATTTGCTCGACCCCGACGCCGACATGGCACCACCGCCGCCCCTGCCGGATTCGGTCAAGGGCGCCGGCCAGCACTGATCCCACCGCTCCCGGCGCGATCAATCCAGAATATGCATGACCATCGGCGTGTCGAGCAGGCTGTCGGAGCCCGCCAGCCGCTCCAGCGTCTCGCGCACGCAGCGTTCCTCGCCGGCATGGGTGACGATCGCCACCAGCACGCCATCGGCCTGATTGGCGCCGCGCTGGATCATGCTCTCGATCGATACGCCGGCATCGCGGGTCGCGGCCGCAATCTCGGCCAGCACGCCGGGGCGATCCTGCACCTTGAAGCGCAGATAGGCGCGGCCGATCCGCTGGCCGGCATCCGCCGGCTGTTGCGGGGTCAGGGCGGCGACCGGCATCGCCAGCGCATCGCCATATTCGTCGCGGGCCACGTCGATCAGGTCGGCGACCACGGCCGAAGCGGTCGGGCCGTCACCCGCGCCACGTCCCTGGAAGAAGAGGCGACCGACGAAATTGCCTTCGGCCACGACGGCATTGAGCGAACCGTCGACATGGGCGAGCGGATGGTCGAGCGGCACCAGCATCGGATGAACGCGCTGGAACAGGCCTTCCGGGCCGTTCTCCGCCATGCCGACCAAGCGGATACGGAAGCCCAGGGCCGCCGCCTCGGCAATGTCGGCGGCGATCACATGGCGGATGCCGGTGGTGGCGACATGGTCGAAGTCCAGTTCGGTGCCAAAGGCCAGGCTGGCAAGGATGGTCAGCTTGTGCGCGGCATCGACGCCGTCAATGTCGAAGCTCGGATCGGCCTCGGCATAGCCCAGTTCCTGGGCTTCCTTCAGCACCTCGTCAAAGCCCCGGCCTTCCTTTTCCATGGTGGTCAGGATGTAATTGCAGGTGCCGTTGAGGATGCCATAGACGCGGCTGATCTCGTTGGCGGCCGCGCCTTCGCGCATGCCCTTGATGACCGGAATGCCGCCGGCGACCGCCGCTTCATATTTGAGCGCCACGCCCGCCTTCTCGGCGCGGCTGGCAAGGTCCAGGCCATGATGGGCCAGCATCGCCTTGTTGGCGGTGACGAACGGCTTGCCGGCGGCCAGGCACTGGCGGGCGAGGGTGAGGGCAGGGCCATCGGCGCCGCCGATCAGCTCGACCACCACGTCGATATCGTCGCGGGTCGCCAGCGTCGTCATGTCGTCGACCCATTCATAGGGGGACAGGTCGACGCCGCGATCCTTGTTGCGGTCGCGCGCGGAGATGGCGACCACCTGCACCGGACAGCCGGCGCGGCGGGCAATCAGGTCGCCATTGGTGTTGAGCAGGCGAATGACGCCGCCGCCCACCGTTCCGAGGCCAACGAGCGCGACGCGCAGCGGGGCATGGCGGTGGAGATTGGTCATGGCGTTTCCTGGTCCTTCGCACTGTAAGAGCCGCGCTGATAGCGGCCCGAGCGCCGCTGTCCAAGGAAAAGCACAGCGGCGCCCGATTGAAAGATAAGTGCGTAGGGGGTCAGTTCGGCTTTCGATTGCGTGCGCAACGGCCAAGTGCGTTCAGGACGAACTGATAATCCGCGCGCGCCGCTTCGGCGTCCTGCACCGCCAGGGTACGGACCGACCGGGCCGGCAAAGTGGCCGGCAGGCTGCAACTCAGCCGATACCAGAGCAGGCTGCCGGGGGCAGGGGCGCGGGCGGCTTCGTCGACGATTTCGCCCAGCGCCACGGCCCAGCTAGGCTGTTGTCCGGGGCGGCGGATGATCGACAGCGACACCGGGTCGCCATTTTCGGTGCGCAGAAAAATCTGGGTCTCGCCTTCGCCGGCGATCGTGCCGGCAACATGGAAGGCATCGCCCAGGCCGATGATTCGCGGTGGCGCGTCCGGCGCGACGAGCGCGGACAGAACGGTCTTCACCCGTTCGACCTCGGCGGGGGTGGCGGCGATCTGCGCATCGCGCGCGATCAGCTGAATCTGACCCGGCCGCCCGCCCGGACGGGCGAACAACAGCACTTGCGCCTTTTTCAGCTTGGGCATCTTGCCCTTCGAATCGAGGCGGGCGTCATAAAGATAGCCGACGGTCGGGCTTATGCCCCCTTCGCCGCGAATCAGTGCGGTCACTTCGGCCTCGACATAGACCCTGCGATAGCCTGCCGGGACGTCCGGAGCCTGTTCGGGCTTCAATGGGACGATGTTGCTAATGCGCACGTTGGCAACCAGCGGTGCCGCATCGGAAAGGTCGGCAATGTCGGCATAGGTCAATCCGGCGGCGATCGTCGATGATTGCGCTGTCATCGAATTTGTCTGAGAAAATGCCGGAAAAACGGCGGTATATGAGGCGGAAATGAGGCACAGCGAGGCGAGCGTCTTCATGGCCGTGGTGGATTTCTTCTGCATCTTCGTCCTATGCTATCAGCCCGTGGCAGGGATGTCACAGGCAAGTCATTCCGGTGTGTAGTGGTAAACGCAAGCCGGTAGTTCGATAAAGCGTTTGCGTGCCACGATGCGCCGCGATAGGAGTTCGCACGGTAGCAAATGGACGGATAAGGGCCAAAGGTGGTCGGGGATAGCCCCGGGCAGCTCGGGTCGTTTTTGGCTGATTTGTACAACCCACTGGTAAGATGAGTTAAGGAGTGTCGTTGCCGAATGGCCTATGCTGACCACTCGCAAGGATCGAGTCGTACGATATCGATCGTCATCGTCGCCCTGATTCACGCTGTTCTCGGCTATGCCTTCGTCACCGGTCTTGGCATGAAATATGTCAAAAAGGCGGCGGAACAGCTGAACGTGATCGACGTGAAGGAGGAGCCCCCGCCACCGGACGAGGAGCCGCCGCCGCCGCCGCCGGACAAGCCGATTGAGCCTCCGCCGGTCGTCGCGCCGCCGCCGATCGTCCAGACCCCGGCCCCCGCGCCGCCGATCCAGACGGTTCGGACGCCGCCGCCGGTGTTCAATGAGGTTCCGGTGCCCGCACCGCCGCCGGCCCCGCCGCCGCCGCCCGCTGCAAAGCAGGCTGCAAAGGGCGTGTCGCCGCGTGGCAATCCGGGTTCCTGGGCAACCACGGAAGACTATCCTTCGCGCGCTCTGCGTGAAGAAAAGCAGGGGACCACTGGTTTCCGTCTTGAAGTGGGCGCCGATGGCCGTGTCACGAGCTGCACCGTTACGCAGTCGAGTGGCTCGCCTGAACTGGACGACGCAACTTGTAAGCTGGTTTCCCGCCGCGCGCGCTTTAGCCCCGCGGAAGATGACCAGGGTAACAAGATCCCGTCGACCTACGCGAACCGCATTCAGTGGCGGATCCCGCAGTAATTTAAACGGGAGGGCAGGCGCCCGGCGCCGCTCTCCCCTTTCACGATCCTTTTGAGAGGGAAGTCTTGAACATGTTGATGTATCTCGCAGCCGCGGCGCCCAAGCCGGAAAACCCGTACGGCCTGATGGAAGCCCTGGAGCAGGGCGGCACCATTGCCTGGACCGTCTTCATCATCCTCTGCGCCATGTCGGTCGGCACTTTCTACATCCTGTTCACCAAGCTGATCGAACAGCAGAAGGTGATCAGCCAGGGCAAGAAGATCCGTGCGACCTTCTGGCGCGCCGCTTCGCTGAAGGAAGCTTCGGCCAAGCTCGAAAAGAACTCGGCCTACAAGCAGATCGTCGATGACGGCATCAAGGCTCAGGAAGAGCATGGCAAGCTGAAGGATCCGGTCGAAGCACATGACTGGCTGCACGGCTCGCTGGCTCGCTCGGAAGCCGCGATCAACTCGTCGCTCGGTGGCGGCCTGGCGTTCCTCGCCACCGTCGGTTCGACCTCGCCGTTCATCGGTCTGTTCGGTACCGTTATCGGCATCTACCGCGCTCTGATCAAGATCGGTGCTGCCGGTCAGGCCTCGATCGACGCCGTTGCCGGCCCGGTCGGTGAAGCTCTGATCATGACCGCGCTGGGTCTGGCCGTGGCCGTTCCCGCCGTTCTGGCCTACAACTTCCTGCAGCGCCGCAACAAGGCGATCTCGGAACAGCTGAACGGCTTCACCGTCGACCTGCTGGCCTACCTGGTTTCGGACGGCGCCGTGAAGCCGACCGTTGCTGCCGCTCCGGCCGCTGCTGCTGCCAAGCCGGCTGCTGCGCCGACCAAGGCCTAATCGCCTTAAGACGCCGGTTCGGGCGCCGGGTGGCGGCTGCGACCACCCGGCCCCTGCCGGACAGGGGCCCCGGTTAACGGGGCACCTACGACACCAAGGTTAGGATTGTATCAATGGCAATGAGTGTTGGCTCCGACGGCGGTGACGACAAGCCGATGTCCGACATCAACACGACGCCGCTCGTCGACGTCATGCTGGTGTTGCTCATCATCTTTCTCATCGCGGTCCCGGTCGTCGTCCAGACGGTCGATCTGCAACTTCCCAAGGTGGCGTTCGAGCCGACCACGACGAAACCCGAAAATGTTTCCTTGTCGGTCACCTCGGCGCCCGACGGCAGCTGTGCGGTTTACTGGAACCTGACCAAGGTCAGCTCCGACGAACTGCTCGATCGCGCCGTCGCCAAGCTGGAAGCGGACATCAAGAAGGCTGGTGGTGTTGAAAATCTGACGCCCGAGGATCTGCCCGAAGTGCATATCCGCGGCGACATCAATACCCCCTATCGTTGCATCGGCGGCACCATCTACACGATGCAGCGCGCCGGTTTCCCGAAGGTGGGCTTCATCTCCGAACCGGAACCCGGTTCGACGACGACCCGCCTCTGATCGGCCGCATAAGGAGAATTCGTTATGGCCATGAGCATGGGCTCCGATGATGGTGAGCCGATGGTGGAAATGAACACGACGCCGTTGATCGACGTCATGCTCGTTCTCCTCATCATGTTCATCATCACCATTCCGATCCAGACCCACGCGGTTAAGATCGATCTGCCGCAGAGCGCGCCTCCGAGCGACAATGTGGTCGACCCTGTCAAGAACAAGGTCGCGATCGATGCCGGCGGCGTGATCAGCTGGAACGGTGCGCCGATCGACCTGCTGACCCTGCGTCAGTATCTGCAGCAGTCGCTGCGTCTGCCCGTCGAGCCGGAACTGCAGTTCCAGCCGAACGCGCAGACCCGCTACGTCGTCGTTGACGAGGTGCTGGCGGAGATCAAGCGCGCGGGCGTGACCAAGCTGGGTTTCGTCGGCAACGAGCAGTATAGCTCGTTCTGATCCCTGATCGTCCGGGGCCCGTCGGTCTCAGACTTCCCGTCTCCGACCCGTCGGACGATCAATCGGACCACAGACCAGGGGCTGCTTCGGCAGCCCCTTTTTTGTGCCCGTCCGTCTCCCGCTTAACATTTCCCTTACCTTCCTGCGCGATGCTGAAGGGGAATGGGTGGATGTGGACCATGGGCGCTGAACGACTGACCGAATTGGAACGCAGGGGCCGGCTTGCCGAACGGCGCGACGTTGTGATCAGCGTCAAGGTGCGGCGTCCGGGCGAAACCTGGTTCACCAGCAATATCGCCGATATGTCGCTCACCGGCTTTCGCCTGCACAGTTTCATGAAGCTCACCGTCGGCAGCGAATTGTGGATCATGCTGCCGGGTTTCGAGGGCCGTCGCGCCCGCGTTCAATGGGTGCGCGCGCATGAATCGGGCTGCACCTTCGAGCGCCCGCTCCATCCCGCCATCTTCGATTATATCGTCCAGCGCTGCCTCGCCGGTCGCTGACCGCGCGTCCGGCGGGACGGCGGTTCAGCCGTCCAGCTGGTCCTGGAATTGCAGGCTGGCCAGCCGCGCATAAAGACCGCCCAGCGCCACCAGCGTCGCATGATCGCCCTGTTCCACGATCCGTCCCCGATCCAGCACGATGATCCGGTCGGCGGCCCGCACGGTCGCCAGCCGATGGGCGATGACGATCGTCGTGCGCCCCTGCATCAGCCGGTCGAGCGCATCCTTGACCAGTTGCTCCGATTCCGCGTCCAGCGCCGACGTTGCCTCGTCCAGCAGCAGGATCGGCGCATCGCGCAGCAGCGCGCGGGCGATCGACACGCACTGACGCTGCCCACCCGACAGCCGTGCGCCGCCTTCGCCCAGATGGCTGTCCAGCCCCTGGGGCAGGGCGCGCAGAAAGGCCTCGGCATTGGCCGCCCGCGCCGCTGCCCATATCTCCTCGTCGCTCGCATCCCATTTGCCGTAGCGCAGATTGTCGCGGGCAGACGCGGCGAAGATCACGCTGTCCTGCGGCACCATCGCCATGGCGGCGCGCAGCGCTGCCGGATCGGCGGCCGGCAGCGGCACATCGTTCAGCCGCACTTCGCCCTGGTCGGGATCATAGAAGCGCAGCGCCAGCTGGATCAGCGTCGACTTGCCGGCGCCCGAAGGTCCGACCACCGCCACCGTCTCGCCCGGCGCAATGTCGATCGTGACGCCGTTCAGCGCCGCCTGGTCGGGCCGGGTGGGATAATGGAAATGGACATTGTCGAAACGCAGCCGCGCGCCCTGCGCCAGCGTCGGGATCGCGACCGGTGCAGCCGGTGCGGCGATCGCCGGCTCGGCCACCATCAGCTCGTCCAGCCGGCTCGCCGCCCCGGCGCCACGCAACAGGTCGCCCCAGCTTTCCGACAAGGATCCGAACGCGCCGGCCACCAGCCCGCCGGTCAGCACGAAGGCGGCGATGCTGCCGCCCGACAGGCGCCCGGCCGCGACATCGATCGCGCCCAGCCACAACACGCCGGTGATCGATCCGAACACCAGGGCAAAGGCGATCGCGGTCATCACCGCGCGGAGCAATATGCGCTGCCGGGCGGTGGCAAAGCCGCTCGCGACGGTCGCGTCGAACCGGGCCGCCTCGCGTCCTTCCTGGCCAAAGCCCTGGACGATCTTCATCGCGCCCAGCACTTCGGTGGTGACGCTGCCGACCTCGGCCAGCCGATCCTGGCTGGCGCGCGACAATTTGCGCACTCGCCGGCCCAGCGTCACTAACGTCAGCACGATCACCGGTATGCCCAGGATCAGCAGCCCCGCCAGCTTGGGCGCCAATATGAACAGATAGATGAGGCCGCCAATGCCGGTGACCAGGTTGCGCAGCGCGACCGACACGGTCGATCCCACTACCTGGTCGATGATCGCGGTATCCGCCGTCATGCGCGAGGCGATCTCCGACGGCCTGTTTTCCTCGAAGAAGGCCGGCGCCTGGCGCAGCAGATTGGCTTGGGTTGCGCTGCGAATGTCGGCGACCACCCGCTCGCCCAGCCAGGACACGAAATAGAAGCGCAGCGCGCTTGCCAGCGCCAGGATCACGACGAGCAGGAACAGATATTCGAACCAGCGGCTGATATCGCCACCGCCGGTAAAGCCCTTGTCGATCACCAGGCGAAAGCCGCTCGGGATCGCCAGCGTCGCTGCGGAAGAGACGATCAGCGCGGTCAGCGCCCCGACGATCCGCGCCGGATAGCGCGTCGCAAAGCGCCACAGCATGGCCAGACTCGACAGGGCAGGGCGATCGGCGCGGCGCGGCGCGGGTGCGGTGGCATCCTCCATGTCGGGGCGTTAGCAGCGCGGCGCGCCCGCCTCAATGGGCGGGCGTGATCCCGCCGCTTAGGCCGCCGGTGCGATCCGTTCGGCCAGCGCCATCAGGCGCGGCGTATCCGCCTTGCCGGTCAGCGCATAGGCCATGTCGCCGGCCTCCCAATAGGCGACCGTGCCGTCGCGCCGTTCCGCGATCAGCGGCTGCCCTTCCGCCGGCGTTTCCGCCCGGTCGGCGAACAGCGACAATTGCTCGCCCTTTTCGGTGGTTAGCGCGATCGCGATCGCCGGGCTGTCGGCGGTCGGGAACAGTTGCACATCCCGCACCTGCCAATTGGCGGGCAGGCGCGGCAGCACGATGCCGGTCGACCGCCGGATTTCGGCATCGTCCAGCTTGGCGCTCTCGACCTGCGACGCCATCTGCTGGCGCAGAAGGCCGGCGCGGCGCGATGCGGCCGCCTCGTCCAGGAAGGTGCTGGCCTGCGCCGCCTGGGGAAATTCGCCCAACGCGCCCCGGCCGATCCACCCCGTCGCCAGCAGCGCGGCGATCGCCGCCGCCCGGCCGACATGGCGCCAGCCGCGCCCGGCCTCATTGTCATTGGCCACCGGTCGCGACATGTCGCGGCGCCGGCCGACCAGCGTCCCCTTGGTGCCGTCATGCTTCAGGCGGAAATCGATATGCGGCCAGCGCTTGCGCCAGCGGCGCGCGACCAGCCGCTCGCCCGGCCGCGCGGCATCGTCCAGCAGCACTACGCCATTGGGGGATAGGCGGGCGAACAGGCTGTCGGCGGCGCCCCGCACCAGCGGATGCACGCTCCAGGGCGGGCCATCGATGATGATCAGGTCGATCTGCTCGGGCAGCCGATCGATCGCATACCAGCGGCCCGGCCAGTCGGCGCTTTCGTGGGTCAGCGGCGCATGGCGGATATCCACGTCCAGCGCATGGTCGGCCAGCCATTGCCGGGTCGCGTCGACAAAGCCGCCATGCTGATCGAAACTGTGCAGCTGTCCGCCGCCATGCAATTGCAGCGCCCGCGCGGCGATCAGCGAGGATGCGCCCGCGCCCAGTTCGACGACATGTGCCGGCCGCAGTCGCGCAATCTCGCGCACGATATGGCGCAGGAAACCGACATCGGCCTTCCAGCTTCCCAGATGGGGCAGCGCATCATGGGGCAGTTTGAGTTCGTCCAGCAGCGCGCGCTTGTCCGCCTTGCGCCCGCCCGACAGGCTTGCGAGCAGCCAGGGCCAGCCGATCGCGCCAAAGGTCAGGCGCCATGCCATGTCGGAAGTGCGGCGGGACAGGTCATCGGTCACCGGTTCGGATTCATTCAGCGAGAGGAAGCCGGTCAATTCACGGGAAGTCACGGGGAAATACGCTCCTGTCGCAAAGGCGGGGACTATGCCGGCCGTCCTGTTTCACGCATATGACGCCGGTCGAATTGGTCAAATCATCACGCAGGAAACGCCGATGACCCGTATAATTTCCGCGACGGTCGAACGCTGGCCGGTGGCGGGCGCCTTCATCATCAGCCGCGGCGCCAAGACGGAGGTGGACGTCGTCGTCTGCACCGTGGGTGACGGCGATCATGTCGGGCGGGGCGAAGGCACGGCCATTTATTATGAGGGGGAGACCGCACAGGGCTGTGCGGCGGCGATCAACGCCTATGCCGGGCCGCTCGATCGCGAGGCGCTGTTGCAGGCGATGCCGCGCGGCGCCGCGCGCAACGCGCTCGACTGCGCGCTGTGGGACTTGGAGGCGAAAAGGGCCGGCGTCCCGGTCTGGCAACTGGCCGGCCTTGCCGCACCGACGCCGCTGCCCACCGCCTTCACCATCAGCCTGGGCGAACCGGAGCGGATGGAGGCCGATGCCCGCGCGGCCGTCGCGCGCGGCTTTGGCCTGCTCAAATGCAAGCTGACGGGGGAGGGCGATCATGCCCGCATCGCCGCCGTGCGCGCCGGCGCACCCGGCGTCCGGCTGATCGTCGACGCCAATGAAAGCTGGCATGATTGCGACATCGTGGCGGAGGCGGCGGCGCTTGCCGAACTGGGCGTGGAAATGGTGGAGCAGCCGATCCTGCACGGGCGGGAGGACAGGCTGGCCGGCCTGCGCGCGCCGTTGCCGCTCTGCGCCGACGAAAGCTGCCACACCCGCGCCGATCTCGACCGGCTGGGCGATTTCGACGCGGTGAATATCAAGCTCGACAAGGCCGGTGGCCTGACCGAAGCGCTGGCCCTGGCGCAGGCCGCGCGGGCACGCGGCTTTCGCATCATGGTCGGCTGCATGCTCGGCACCTCGCTCGGCATCGCGCCTGCCGCGCTGGTGGCGCAGGGGGGCGACTGGATCGATCTCGATGGCGCGCTGCTGCTGGCGAAGGATCGCGACGGCGCCCTGCCGCTGCGCGACGGCCTGCTCCACCCCGGCACCCTCTGGGGCCAGGGCTGAAACCATTCCTCCCCGCGTGCGGGGAGGGGGACCATCCGCAGGATGGTGGAGGGGGCAGGCCGCCTGAAGCAGGGGGCGTCGCTTTCCTACTCGGCCATTCTCTGGTCTATCCTCGGCGATGCAATCCGCGTCATCGCCCGTCGCCCATGGGAGGCGTGACCCAAATGTCGCCTCAATGGCGCGTCATCGTCACCTGGTCGTGACCCGACTGTCGCGTGCCTGTGACCCCAGTGTCGCGCCTCTGTCGCGAGACAGGGGCGCGGGCGGTGCATATCCGGTGCAAACGGCCCGATTTGCCCGACGACACTGTGAACTTCGGACCTGTCGCGTCGGCGTGACCCTGCCAGCCCCGCCGATTGCGACAGATTGTCTTGGCTCAGTAACCCAGCGTCAGGCCGACGCTATAATATTTCGGGCCGACATTGGCCTTGGCACGCAGCTTGGGGATCAGCGGCATCGCCAGCGTCGCATAGGGGCGGGTATTGTCGCCGCTGAAGCGCACGCCCGCACCGATCGAGACCGACATGGGAATCGTATAGGCCGCCTCGACCCGGCCATAGAGCTTGGTGTCGCCATCGCGCAGATAGACGCCGCCGCCCGGCGTCAGGCTGAAGCCCGCCATGTCGAGCGCATAGCCGGCGCCGATCTCGGTGCCCCAATGGCCGTCGGCGCGGCCATAATTGACTTCGGCGCCCAGTCCCTCGGCATGGGCGGCAGGCGCCATAAGGGGGGCAGCGATCAGCAGGCAAAGGGCCGCCATCCGGTTCATTTTCATGGCAAATCCATATCAGTCATTGGTGATGGGTGGGTAAGGGCGCGGCCGGTCCCCGCCGGCAAGCGGAAAGGGGACCAGCCGAATCGGTCCTGCGGTGAAGCGAGGTGTTTCGCTCTATCCGTCGACGCGGCGCACCGGCTGCACCTCGGCATAGGGCATGATCGCCTTGCCGTCGGGGCTAGCGGTGAAGCTGGTCTGGGTTGGATAGGCGAACTCGATTCCCTCGGCATTGAACCGCTTCCAGATGGCGAGGCCGATGCGATGGCGCATCTGGAAATAGTCATGATGGTCGGGATCGGGCACATCGAAATTGAGCTGATAGTCCAGGCTGCTGGCGCCAAAGGCAATGATACCGGCATTGACGAAGATCATGCCTTCCGCCTCGACGATCTCCTTCAATATGGTGGGGATCGCTTCGGCCTGTTCCTCCGACGTCTGGTAGATGATGCCGATGGCATAGGTGACGCGGCGCTGGATCAGCGTCTGCAGGCTGGTGATTTCCTTCTGCAGCAGATTGGCGTTGGATATCACCTTCTTCTCGCCGCTCATCGCCCGCAGCCGTGTCGATTTCAGGCCGATCTTCTCGACCCGCGCCGTGGTCTGGTCATAGGTGATGATCTCGCCCTGGCGGAAGGGCTTGTCGAAGATGATCGACAGTGCCGCGAACAGGTCGGAGAAGATGCCCTGCGCGGCAAGGCCGATCGCGATGCCGCCGATGCCCAGCCCCGCGACCAGGCCGGTCACGTTGACGCCCAGATTGTCGAGCACCACGATTGCGGCGATCGCGAACAGGGCAAATGTCACCAGGATGCGGATCAGGCCCATCGCATTGGCCAGTGTCTCGCCCTGGCCATCCTCGGCCAGCGTCTTGCGCTCGATCAGGCCCAGGATGATCTCCCGTGCCCAGATCGCGGCCTGCACGACCACGGCGATGGTGAAGAAGAAGGTGACGGTCTTGTCCAGCGACGCGGGCGCATCGGCGAACACCACCACCAGCCGGGCCGCGACCATGACCATGAAATATTGCGTGGTGCGCGCCGCCGCGCGGCTCAGCACATTGCCAAGGCCCAGCGGGTCGCCACGCCGGCCGCGATGCTTGGTGCCGATCCGGCGCAACGTGGCGAGCGCCAGATAGATGATCGTGGCCGCGCCGATGGCGATCAGGATCTGGATATAATGAAGCTGGAACCAGGCGATGGTCGAATGCCACATTTCGGTGAGGTTGGGCGCACGCACACTGATGTCGATGCCGGGGTCGTTCTTGTTGGCCATGCTGATCCTTGATTGATGGTCCGTGGGCTCGATCAGGCCGCCGCTGCCAGCGGGGGCGCGTTGGCCAGATCGTCGAGGAACGCGATCAGCCCGCGTTCGTGACGCGACAGATAGCGCGTCCGGCGCGGCAGGCGAAGCCCCTGCCGCCATTCATCCTGTCCGTCCTTGCACAGGGCGATCAGGGCGGGGTGGATATAGGATTTGCGGCTGATCGCCGGCGTGTTGCCCAGCGCCGTCGCGACCGGCTCGATCATCTCCTTGAGCGAGACATGGCCCGCCGCCAGCGTCTCGAAGGCGATGGTCGATGCGCCCCAGGTGCGGAAATGCTTGGCGGTGAAGTCGCCGCCCATAGCCTGCGCGATATAGGCGTTGACGTCGCTCGAACTGATCGGATGCGCCTCGCCATCCTCGTCCAGATATTGGAACAGATGCTGGCCCGGCAGATCCTGCACCGCCCGCACGAATCGCAGCAGGCGGCTGTCGGTGATGCTCAATTGCTGTTCCTTGCCGGACTTGGCGCGGTAGCGCAGGGTCAGGCTGCGGCCATTCAGGTCGACATGCCGCCGCCGCAGCGTGGTCGCGCCGAAGCTCTTGTTGGTGGTGGCATAATGTTCGTTGCCGACCCGCAGCTTGGCGAGGTCCAGCAGCCGCACCACCGCCGCGATCGTCCGCGCCTTGCGCAGGCCGCGTCGCGACAGATCCTCTTCCATCTGCGCCCGCAAGCGTGGCAGGGCACGGCCGAAGGCGGGGCAGCCGGCATATTTTTCCGCCTCGCGCGCAGCCCGGAAATCGGGGTGATAGCGATATTGCTTGCGCCCCCGCTCGTCATAGCCGGTCGCCTGGATATGGCCGCGGGGGGAGGGGCAGAACCAGCAGTCGCGATAGGCCGGCGGCATGGCGATCGCATTCAGCCGGTCGATCTCGTCGCGGTCGGTGATGCGGCTGCCGTCCGCCGCGCGATAGGCCCATCCCTGCTTCAGTGCGCGCCGGCTGATGCCGGGCATGCCGTCATGGCTGTGGATGATGGCGGGGGACGACATGGGAACCGGGCGACCTTCTTTCTCCCGGTCCAACCCGTGATAATCGGCTTCGTTCCGCGTGCAGCCTGCCCGGCGCTGTCAGGACGGGCGCGATCGCAGCCGCTGCAGCCAGCCGGTGCCCCCGCCATAATGGCCGGTCCAGGGCAGCAACGGACGGCGCACCGTCGTCGCCTGGGCGCAGCCGACGATCAGGCTGATGACTGCCAGCGGGAAGGCCAGCATCATGGTGGCGGGCATGGCAAAGGCGAGGATGATGGCCGAAAACCCGCCGCCAAAGGCCGCCAGCGTCGCCCGCAGGTCGCCGTCGGGTCCGCGCAGCCAGAACAGGCAGCCCGTGACGCCCAGCGCGAACATGGCGATATTCTGCATCGCTCCGGCCGGCACGATCGCGCAGGCGGCGATCAGCCCGATCATCGCCAGAGATGCACGGCGCCACTGCCAGCCGCCGATCAGGCGGGTGAGCAGCGGATAGAGCAGCAATTCGCAGGTCAGCGCCGCCAGCAGGATCGCGCCGGGGGCTGCTGCGCCCGCGCCGTCCGCGATGAAGGCGACGACCGCGCTCGCCGCCCAGGGCAGCATCCGCGACGGCGCCATGCGGATATGGCTGACCCAGCCGGTCATGCCCGGCCGCAATGCCCAGCGTCGGTCGGCCTGCCGCAACTGGAAGGCGGACAGGGCAAACAGCATCTGCACGCCCCATGGCATATAGGCGGGGGACAGCAGCGGGGCAGCCAGGATCAATCCCAGCATCAGTCCCTGAAGCCAGCCCAAAATCCGCAATTCCATGGTCATGCCGTCACTCCCGCCTGCGCGCCAGGCTGTTCGAAGAACGGCACGCGTCCGGCGTCCTTGCGCTTGCGGGTCAAATAAGTGTCGAGGCTGATCTGGAGCGAGAGCATCATGAAGATGAAAGGCTGATAGGCGATGCCCACGAACAGCGACCCGATCATGTAGACGACATGGCCCTGCTGCAGCGCCACGGCGAAGGGCGCGATCCAGGCCTCATCCGGTCCGTCGCGCTTGCGATACATGCGGCGGATCGATTCGGTGCGGATGAAGCAGCTCAGGTGCAGCAGCGCCCACAGGAAGAAGCCGAAATAGCCCTGTTCGCCCAGCATCTCGAAATAGGCGCTGTGATAGGCACGGCCCTTGTCGGTGACCAGGCGGCGCTCGATCCGCTTCTCGTCGCCATCGCCGACCTCGCTCTGGGCGAAATAGGTGAAGCTGTTCTGGAGATAATTGTCGAAGCCACCGCCGCCCGGATGGGTCTTCACATAGTCGAGCGTCCACATCCACACCGCGACACGGGTGGAGGCGCTCTCGTCGCCCTGGTGATTCTCGATCGTCTGCATCCGCTTGGTGAAGCTGGCGGGCAGGAAGGGGATGGCGGCCAGCGCGGCAAAGGCCAGCAGCGGGCCATAGACGAATTTGCGCTTCGACCGCATCAGCATCATGCCGGCCAGGATCACCAGGCAGACCAGACCCGTGCGCGCTTCCGTGCCGACCGGCATCAGCATGCAGGCCAGGCACAAGGCATAGGCAAAGGCCTTCACCTTCCAGTCGGGCGGAAAGATGGTGCCATGCTGGGTCAGCCACAGGATGATCGGGATCAGCGCGATCGCCACGCAGGAAATGATGCTGCCCTCGTACAGGCCGCTATTATTGTCGACCATCAGATTGAGCACGCCATAGCCGCCGCCCGACAGCGCGGTCTTCATGCCGCCATTGATGATGATCGTGCTCGCGCACAGCACCATGAACAGCGCCAGCGCCTCGATCCGCAGCCGCGTGCGCAGCACCAGCGGCAGGAACACGGCAAAGACGATCGCCTTCCATACCCAGGCCCATTTGGTCGCGGCGTTGATCGGGAAATCGGCGGTCGCGGTCGTATAACCGCACCAGGCAAGCAGGACGAGCAGCAGCACCTGCCGCGCGGAAAAGCGGCAATCCTTCTTGTCGTCCACCACTATCCAGGCGCCGACAGCACAGACGAAGGCGATCAGCGAGATCGGGATCGAATTGAGCAGATAATAGCAGAGCCGCTGGGGTGAAACGATGTCGATATAGGCGTAGATGATGACCAGCAGGAAAGGCCGCTTGAATCCCATCAGGAAGAAGGCGCCCAGGAAGGCGATGAAGAACAGGTCACGCATCGGCGGCGTCTCCGTCCGGCGATGCCGGCGGGGTGTCGATGTCGCGATCCAGGTCCGGGCGCGACAGCAGCCGCCAGGCGGCCAGCAGGATGACGCCATGGCTGATCAGCAGGGATAGGGTATCAATCATTGCGTGTTTTGATCTGCCGGTTCTGGACTCTTGCCCCGGAAAATCCCTAGCGTGACAGAGTTGACGGGGCGTTAAACCTTTTTCGGCAAAAAGTTACCGCTATGACTCGTATCCTTCACGTTCTCGATCACAGCCTGCCGATGCACAGCGGCTATACGTTCCGCACGCGGGCGATCCTGCGCGCGCAACTGGCCAAGGGCTGGGACGTGCGCGGGCTTACCGGCCGACGCCATGTCGCGGCGGGACCGCAGGAGGAACTGGTCGACGGCCTGCATTTCCACCGCACGCCGGGTGAAGCGGCCGGCGGCAATGCGTTGCTGCGCGAGTGGCGCGACATTTCCGCCCATGCCGATGCCATCGAGTCGCTGGTGCGCCAGTGGCGGCCGGACATCATCCATGCCCATTCGCCGGTGCTCAACGCCATGGCCGCGCAGCGAGTCGCGCGCCGCCACGGCATTCCCCTGATCTACGAGATTCGCGCCTTCTGGGAGGATGCGGCGGTCGGCAACGGCACCGGGACCGAAGGCAGTCCGCGCTACTGGCTGACCCGCCAGCTCGAAACCCATGCGGTCCGTGCGGCCGATGCGGTTGCCGTCATCTGCGAAGGGCTGCGATCCGATCTGGTTGCGCGCGGAATCGACTCGGCCAAGATCACCGTGTCGCCCAATGGCGTCGATCTCGATCAGTTCGGCGCACCGGTGCCGCGTGATCCGGCCCTGACCGCGAAGCTGGGGCTCGAGGGGGCGGATGTCGTCGGCTTCATCGGCAGCTTCTATGATTATGAAGGGCTGGATGACCTGATCGCCGCCATGCCGCGACTCGTGCGGGCGCGGCCCAGGGCCAAGCTGCTGCTGGTCGGCGGCGGGCCGATGGAACAGGCGCTGCGCGATCAGGCGCTGGCCTCGCCTTTCACTGATCATATCGTCTTTGTCGGCCGGGTGCCGCACGACCAGGTCGAACATTATTATGCCCAGGTCGATGTCCTCGCTTATCCGCGCAAGGCGATGCGCCTTACCGATCTGGTGACGCCATTGAAGCCGCTGGAGGCGATGGCGCAGGGGCGACTCGTCGCCGCGTCGAGCGTCGGCGGCCATCGCGAACTGATCGAGGATGGCGTGACCGGCACCCTGTTCGCGCCGGACGACCCGGCCGCGATTGCGCAGGCGCTGGCAGGCATGTTCGCGGATCGCGGCTTCTGGGACGAACGCCGCATCGTGGCGCGCGATTTCGTTGAGAGGGAGCGTAACTGGTCGTCAAACATTTTGCGTTATGAGCCTGTTTACCAGCGACTTCTGGGACGCGACTCGACCGCAAAGGCGGCCTGAGGAACGGCGGCGATGCCGAAGTTCACACCGTCCATGCGAGGACTGGCCATCATGGCGCTGGTCGCGGCAGGCTGCGGCGCCCTGGTGGTGCTGACCCTGCCGGTCGGCTGGATGGAAATGCTGGTCGCGTCGAGCGGTCTGAGCGAGACGATCCCGGCGGCCGGTCCGCCGCTGGGCATGAAGGCAAGATTGCTGCTGGCCGGTTTTGCCGCGCTGATGAGTGTAGGAATTGTGGCCGCGGTGCGGCGAAATGGATCGGATGCGCCGCACAGGCGCTTGAGAATAAGCGGAAGGCGTCATCCAGACGCCCAAGGAGCAAGAAAAATGGGTTTCGCATTTGCAAAGCTGACCGCGCTTGCCCGCGGACGCAATGTGCCCGCTGCCGAAGAGGCCGCGCCCGCGCAGCGCCGTGCCGACGCGCATCCCGACGCGCCGCCCCGTCCTCCGATCTTTGCCAGCCGCGATTTTGGCGGCGCCGATATCTTCGCGCGCCCGGAATCGGGGCGTCGTCGTCTGGTGGTCGATAGTGATCCGGTAGAGCCGGTGGCGGCGACGGTGGTGCGCATGGAGACGCCGGCCGCTTTTGCCATGCCGACCCCGCATGAAGAGGCACCGGTCGAGGATATGGCGATCGCGCCCGCGCCCGCCTTCTCGCGTCCGTTCGACGCCATGCCGGCGCTGTCGGCCAATCCGATCCCGCTCGGCCGCGCGCCGTTCGCGCCGCCGGAAGACGCTATATTCGAGCCCTGGGAAGAAGAGGCAGTGGCGGAATTTGCCGCTTTCGACGAAGAGCCGACCGATATCGCACCGGAGCCGGTCGTCGAGCAGGCCCCTGCCTTCGTCCCGGAACCGGTGATCGCAGAACCGATCCAGGCGTTCGATCCTGCGCCCGAGCCTGCACCTTTCGTTCCGAGGGCGGAGGCATCGCCCGCCCCGAGCGCGCGCAGCATCGACAACCTGTCGATCACCGAACTGACCGAGCGGCTAGAGCGGGCACTGGTCCAGCGTGGCCGACCGGCGACCGCGCCGCGCGTCATTGCCGACATGCCGATCGCCTCGGCGGTGCCGGTGCGTGAAGCCGTGTCGGAAGATGTCGAGGATGCGCAGCGTGCCGCGCTCGGCACGCTGCGCACCATGACCGGGCGTCCCCGCTAAAGGACCGTCTTACCAGTCGCGGATGGTGAGGGCGGACAGCTAGATCCATTCGCCTTCCGCGTCGCCGCGCAGGTCGTCGATCACCATGTCGGCGACGAAATGGCCCGGCAATGTCCATTCCGCATCCTGCAATTCGCTGGCTAGCGCCTCCCGGCGCGCGCGCAGGCTGCCGCCCGCCACCCGCAACAAGATGACATGGCGGCGCCCTTCGAACAGGGCGCTGGCCCAGGGGCGGCTGACCGCGCGCTCGACCGTCGCCGGCTCGCCAATTCGGGCGATCAGTTGGACCAGTAACTGGGCCAGTGGATCGGCCTCGCGCCGCTCTCCTGCTCGATTACGGACCAGATTTGCGCTTGTGCGCAGCATGTCGGCGCTTGTCATTGGCCCAAGCTCCTGCGATATTCGTTCATGAAATGTTCTACGCGCCTCTTTACTCGATCGCCCGGATCGCGCCCCATGCGCAGGTCGAAGACCAGGCGCGGATCGCGCACGGCGTCGCGACCGAAACGGGTCGGCGCTATCTGATAGTCTCGCAGGAATTTCTCGATCGTGCGCAACAGCATGGACGGACCTCTCCTTTGTCGAGCCGATTCGCCCCCTGCGAATCAATAGGCAATTTCCTATCTCATATTCATTTTCCTACTTGTCTAGGAAAATTCCTATCATTATGGATGCAACATGGATGAAGCGCAGGACGCCCGGACTGCCCTCGATCGGCTGATCGTCGAACGCGGGGAAAATTATGCCGATCTGTCACGGCTGATCGGGCGCAATCCCGCCTATATTCAGCAGTTCATCAAGCGCGGCACGCCGCGCAAGCTGGACGAGGCGGATCGCCGTATTCTGGCGCGCTATTTCGGCGTGGCGGAAACGATGCTGGGCAGCCCGGTGCCGGTCGGCGCACCGATCCCGCGTGTGCGCGGCCTGCCGGCGGTGGTGGCAGTGCCGCGCCTGTCGCTTGGCGCTTCGGCCGGCGCGGGCTCGCTGGATGAGGATGAGCGTACCGCGGGTGTGATGGCGTTCGACGCGCAATGGCTACGGCATCTGGGCGTGCGGCCGCAGCGCGTGTCGATCATCCGGGTCGATGGCGAATCGATGGCGCCCACGCTCAACGATGGCGACGACATCATGGTCGATCATGAGGATGACGCCGATCGCCTGCGTGACGGTGTCTATGTGCTGCGGCTCGACGGCGTGCTGATGGTCAAGCGGGTGGCGATGGGGCCGTTGCGCGGCCGGTTCAGCGTGTTGAGCGACAATCCCCATTATCCCGACTGGACCGATATCGATCCGGCGATGGTGGCGATCGTCGGCCGGGTCGTCTGGACAGGCAGGCGGCTGGTCTGAGAAGCCTGGTTCGTCTTTGAAAGGCGCCGTGCCTTTCCTATGTCTAGGAAAACAGGGGAAGGCTGGATCATGAACGATAATGGCGCGGTGATCCGCAAGGCGATCGAGTGGCGCGGTGCGCCGATGGCGCTGGCAACCGTCGTGTCGACCTGGGGATCGGCGCCGCGTCCGCGCGGTAGCCACATGATCGTGCATCAGGATGGCCGGCTGGAGGGCAGCATATCGGGCGGCTGTGTCGAGACCGATGTGTTGCAGCGCGCTGCCGAAGTGATTGCCGGCCGGCCCGGCCATGTCGCGCGCTATGGGGTGGCTGATGGCGATGCGTGGGAGGTCGGCCTGCCCTGCGGCGGCGAGATCAGCGTGCTGGTGCAGCCGGTGGGGGAGGGTGGTTTTGCCCCCGACCTGTTCGACCGGATCGCGGCGGAAAGCTCGCGCGGCCGGGCGCTCACGCTGTCGACCGATCTGGACGAAGGCATCACCCGCGAGGGCGCGGTCGAGGGGCAGTTTCTCAACCGCTATGATCCGCCTCGCCGGTTGCTGATCGTCGGCGCGGTACAGATTGCCCAGTCGCTCGCTGCGCTGGCGCAGGCGATCGACGTCACACCGGTGGTGATCGACCCGCGCGGCCGCTTCCTGACGGCGGAGCGTTTCCCCGGCATCGAACTGGACGATCGCTGGCCCGACGCGGCGATCGCCGCGCGCTATCCCGGCGAATCCACCGCTGTCGTGACGCTCAGCCATGACATCAAGATCGATGATCCCGCGCTGATCGCGGCGCTCGCCGCCCCGACCGGCTATGTCGCGGCGCTGGGCTCCCGGCGCAGCCATACCGCGCGGCTTGAGCGGTTGGCGGCGCAGGGCTTCGGCGCGGACGACCTCGCCCGGATCGATGGACCAGCAGGCCTCGACATCGGCGCGATCGGGGCGGCGGAAATCGCCCTGTCGATCACCGCCGGGATGGTTGCCGGCTTTAACGCCCGCCGCTGATCAGAGGACGTTGATCAGCAGCATTTCCCGCCATTCTTCCCGCCATAGCGCGCCTCCTGTCGATTCCGGAAAAAGGCGGTGCGGTCCATCGGCGCATGGCCGGGATGATGGTCGCGCATATGGCGCAGATAGGCGTCATAGTCCGGCTGGCCGACCATCAGATGCGCCATGCGCCGCAGCGTCTGGAGAAATTGGCTCATGGCGTCGTGACCAGTTGCGCCGGAATCTCGCGCGCGGTCGGCGCGGCGAAACCGCGGGCGGCAATGCACGTCCGGATGGTGAAGACCAGCAATGACAGGACGACAGCCAGGAAGATCGCAACCAGCCCGGCATCGACATAATCGTTGAACAGGATCTGGCGCATTTCCGCCATCGACTTGGCCGGCGCCAGTATCTCGCCCTTGTCGAGGGCGGCGCTATATTTGGCGGCATGGGCCAGGAAGCCGACCTTCGCATCGGCCGAGAACAGTTTCAGGAAGCCGGCCGACAATGTGCAGATCAGCAACCAGGCGGCGGGCACCATCGTCACCCAGGCGAAACGGTCGCGCTTCATGCGGAACAGCACGGCGGTCCCCAGCATCAGCGCGATTGCCGCCAGCATCTGGTTGGAAATACCGAACACCGGCCATAGCGTGTTCACCCCGCCCAGCGGATCGGTGACGCCCTGATAAAGGAAGAAGCCCCAGGCCGCGACGCACAGGCCCGTGGCGATGAAGCCGGGTAGCTGGCTCTTGCTGTCCTTGAAGCTCGGCACGGCGAGCGCGATCAGATCCTGCAGCATGAAGCGGCCGGCGCGGGTGCCGGCATCGACCGCAGTCAGGATGAACAGCGCCTCGAACAATATGGCGAAATGATACCAGAAGGCCTTCATCGCCGGGCCGCCGAACACATGGCTGAAGATTTCCGCCATCGCCACGGCCAGCGTCGGCGCGCCGCCGGCCCGGCTGATGATCGTATGTTCGCCGACATCTTTCGCCGTCTGGACGATGACGTCGGGGCTGATCGGGAAGCCCATGGCGGTGACGGCGGCGGACACGCTGGCAGGATCGGTGCCGATCACGGCAGCCGGGCTATTCATCGTGAAATAGATGCCGGGGTCCAGGATCGACGCGCCGACCAGCGCCATGATCGCCACGAACGCCTCCATCAGCATCGCGCCATAGCCGATCAGCGGCGCGTCGCTTTCGGTCGCGATCAGCTTGGGCGTGGTGCCGCTGGCGATCAGCGCATGAAAGCCGGACACCGCACCGCAGGCAATCGTGATGAACAGGAAGGGGAAGAGGCCACCCGACCAGACCGGGCCGCCGCCGGCAGCGAACTGGGTGACGGCGTGCATCTTGAGCGGCGGCGCCATGATGACGATGCCGATCGCCAGCGCGGCGATCGCGCCGATCTTGAGGAAGGTCGAAAGGTAATCGCGCGGCGCCAGCAGCAGCCAGACCGGCAGCACCGACGCCACCGCGCCATAGCCGATCAATATCCAGCACAACTGCACGGGCGTGAAGGTGAAGATCGGCCCCCAGACCGGCGATTGCGCGATCGCCTGGCCATAGACGATCGCCGCGAGCAGGCCGATCAGCCCCAGGATCGACACCTCGCCGATCCGACCGGGCCGAATCCAGCGCGTATAGGCGCCCATCGCCATGGCCAGCGGCACGGTGGCGGCGACGGTGAACATGCCCCAGGGGCTTTCCGCCAGTGCCTTCACCACGATCAGCGCCAGCACGGCCAGGATGATCACCATGATCATGAAGGCGCCGAACAGCGCGATCGTGCCTGCCACCTGGCCCATTTCCATGCGGATGAGTTCGCCCAGTGACTTGCCGTCGCGGCGCATGGAGATGAACAGGACCATGAAGTCCTGCACCGCGCCGGCCAGCACGACGCCGGCAATGATCCACAGCGTGCCGGGCAGATAACCCATCTGTGCCGCCAGCACCGGCCCGACCAGCGGCCCGGCTCCGGCGATCGCCGCGAAATGATGGCCGAACAGCACGGTGCGGTCGGTCGCGACATAGTCGAGGCCATCGGCGCGGCGGATCGCCGGGGTTGGCCGGGCCGGATCGAGCCGCATCACCTCGCGCGCGATGAACAGCGCATAGTAACGATAGGCGACCAGGAAACAGCTGACCGCAGCGACCACGATCCACAGCGCATTGACCGTCTCGCCGCGCGAAATCGCGACGACCGCCAGCGACACCGCGCCCACCAGCGCAGTCAGGATCCATGGAATATGCCGGGTCATCGCTCTCTCAACGGTTCGGGATAGGGATTGGGCGCCACACTAGGCCGCTCCCCCCGAAAGACAACCGCCAGTCTGGGTTAGGCGCCTGTCGGGATTAGGGGATTCGGTCGCGCTCGTTCGTCCATCGGGTGAACAGGGCAGGAGGCATCGCATGACCGACCGGAGCAAGGACGTTTCGCGCAGGGGCTTGTTGCAGGCGGCGGCGGTCGTGGGGGCGGCACTGCCGCTGGCGGCGCGGGGCGCGACAACGGGCAATGCGATGCGCGACCAGTTGCTGCTGGCGCCCGACATCCATTATTTCAACGCCGCCAATATCGGCCCGGCCTTCCGCAGCGCGATCGCCGCGTATGAGCGCGAGACGCAGGCGTTCCAGGCCAATCCCTCGCCTCAATATCGCACCAAATATCCGGCAGCCGCCGATGCCCTGCGCGCGCGCCTGGGCAAGCGGATGAACGTCAGTGCGCAGGAAATCGCGCTGGTCCGCAACAGCAGCGAGGCGAACACGGTCGCCGTGCGCGGCCTGGCACTCAAGGCCGGGGACGAGGTGATCCTGACCGACCACAACCATCCCTCGACCCTGGAGACATGGAAGCTGCGCGCTGCGCGCGAGGGGCTGGTGCTCAAGATTTTGCCGGTGCCGGTCTATGCGACCTCGGCCCAGGCGGTGGTCGATCTGTTCGCCGCCGCCATCACGCCGCGTACCCGCGCCATCTTCCTGTCGCACATGTCGAACGTCACCGGCATGATCTTTCCGCTGGCGCAGATTGCTGCGCTGACTCGGCCCAAAGGCATCTGGCTGCACGGCGATGGCGCCCAGACCTTCGGCTGGCTGCGGCTCGACCTGCCGGCGCTCGGCGTCGATTCCTATTCGGGGAGCACCCATAAATGGATGATGGGGCCGCTGGAGGGCGGCATCCTCTATGTCCGGCGCGAAGGTCAGGCGCAGCTCCAGCCGATCATGCTCAGCCATGGCTATTGGCTGACCGACGAGAAGAATCTCGATACCGCGCAGAAATATGAGATATTGGGCCAGCGCGACGATCCCAAGCTGATCGCGATCGATGCAACGCTCGATGCGCTGGATGCGATCGGCGAGGCGGAGGTGGAGCGCCGCGCCTTCGCCATCGGCGACCAGATGCGCGACATGGTGCTGCGCGTGCCGGGTGCGAAGCTGGTCGGCACGACCACCAAGGGGCTGACCGGCCCTGTCATCACCCCGGCCTTTGCCGGCAAGGATGTGCTGGCGATCCGCGACCATCTGTGGACCCAGGGCAAGGTGGTGGTCGCCCCGTCCAAGGCGGACGGCAAGCCGACCATCCGCTTCTCGCCCCATATCTACAACAGCGCCGACGAGATCGCCCTGATCGCGGACCTATTGGCGAAGGCCTGACCGTTATCGTCGGCGGAATGGCCAGTCGATTACCGCGCCGGCCCATAGCGCCCACCAGATGATGACCGGCTGCAACGCCAGCCGGGGGCCATGATACCACCAGCTCAGATGCACGCCGCCCAGCGCTATGTCGTGCAGGGCATGGTTGAAATTGGCCGGCCAGACGCACAGCGCATAGAGAGCGAGCCCTATCGCGGCGGCGCGGCGCGTGGCCGGCAACATCAGCCCGACGGCACCGGCCAATTCGGCGATGCCGGTCAGGGCGACGACGGTTTCCGGCTTTGGCACCCAATGCGGCGTGATCGCGACGAAGCCGGTTGGCCGCATCAGATGCGCCGCGCCCGTGACCGCATAGGCAAGCGCCAGCCCGATCCGGGCGATGGCGCGCACGGTAACGGCTACAGCTCCAACTCGCCCTCATCCTCGCCGTCCCAATAATGGGCGCGTTCGGCATGGACCTTGATCATCACCAGGCCGGGCGTGTCGGCGCCCTGCGCGAACCAGCGCTCCAGGTCCGGGTTCCAATGCGCTTCAAAGGCGCTGCGGTCGCGGATCAGGTCGGCGCGGCCCTCGACCGCGATGAACAGGGGGCGCTGTCCCAGCAGGCCGCCCTTGCCGTGGAAGGACAGGCCGACCCGTGGATCGCGCTCGATATCCTTCACCATCAACGTGTCTTCGGTGGTGAAATAATAGCTGTCGCCGCCATAGGCGACGTCCTGATTGTTGCTCATCGGCCGGGCGCCGATCTGGCCATCCTCGGTATGGGTAGACAGCATCGCGAAATCGATATGCTGCATCTTGTCTGCCAGGGTGGCGATGGTCTGCTGGGCCATGGTCGCTCTCCTCTTCTGCCCGGTTCAACGCTGACAGAGCGGATTCGGATGCGTCGGATTCGTCAGGAGGACGAAAAGAACATATAGTGAACATATATCCGATTCGGAGGATGTTCGCCATGCTTGCCCGCACGCCGTCGCTCTATCGCCTGATCGTGGCGCTGAAGCCGCCGACCCGCATCACGCGGCAAATCGACCATTTCGCCGAGACGCTGGCGCCCGATGCCCATCGTATCCTGCCGGCGCACCAGCATATCACGCTGGGGATCACCGACGACTGGCCGGACTATCCCTATGCGCTGGTGAAGGCGATGCACCGCAGCTTCACCGGCATCCTGGCCGATCCGTTCGATCTGTCGCTGGATCAGTTGAGCGAGGGGGGCCGGTCGGCCGCGCTGCGACCGGCGCATGCACTGCCGCCGCTCCGGGAATTGCAGCGCAAGGTGGCGCTGGCGATGAAGCGGGCGGGGGTGGGCGCGCGTCCGGGCTGGAGCTTCAACCCGCACCAGACGCTCTATTATCGCGACGGCGCCCCGGCCACCCAGCGGATCAGCGGCTTTCACTGGCGGGTCGAGGATTTCGTGCTGCTATGCAGCCATGTCGGCCGCACCCATCATGAATTGCTGGGGCGATGGCCGCTGCGCGGCAGCGGCCAATATAGCCTGTTCTGAACGCGCTCAGCGCTTGCGCACGAACTCCGCGCGCAGCACCAGCCCCTTGATGCCGTCATAGCGGCAGTCGATTTCCTGCGGGTCGCCGGTCAGGCGGATCGACTTGATCAGCGTGCCGCGCTTCAGCGTCTGGCCGGCGCCCTTGACCACCAGATCCTTGATCAACGTCACCTGGTCGCCATCGGCCAGCAGATTGCCGACCGAATCGCGCACTTCCACGGCATCGCCGGCATCGGCCCTGGCCGCGGCATCAGCCGCGCTGATCCATTCGCCGCTCGCCTCGTCATAGACATAGTCATCGTCGGCCATCGGCTTATCCCTGGCTCACGGCTTCGAGCACGGCGGCGCGCAGTTCGGGGATGCCCATGCCCTTTTCGCTCGATGTGGCGATGATCTCGGGATGGGCGGCCGGGCGCTTGCGGATCGCATCGGCGGTGCGCTGCGTCACGGCGACCAGTTCGCTCGCCTTGATCTTGTCGCTCTTGGTCAGGACGATGCGATAGCTGACCGCCGCGCCGTCCAGCATGTCCAGCATGTCGGTGTCGACATCCTTGATGCCATGGCGGCTGTCGATCAGCACCAGCGCACGCTTGAGCGCCGCGCGACCGCGCAGATAGTCGTTCACCAGGAACCGCCACTTCTTGACCAGATCCTTGGGCGCCTTGGCATAGCCATAGCCCGGCATGTCGACCAGGCGGAAGCGCAGCGGATCGCCGACGTCGAAGAAGTTGAGTTCCTGCGTCCGGCCCGGTGTGTTCGACGTGCGAGCCAGGCCATTGCGGTTGGTCAGCGCGTTCAGCAGCGACGATTTGCCGACATTGGAACGGCCGGCAAAGGCGACCTCGTTCACCGCCATGTCGGGCAGATAGTCGAGCGTCGGCGCGGATTTCAGGAAGCTGATCGGCCCGGAAAACAGCTTGCGGGCTTCCTCGATCAGGGCGGTGTTGTCGTCTTCTGTCATATCGAAAAAATCCCCCCCTTTCGGGGAGGATTTCCTTTTCCTTACTTGGTGGCCGTCGCGGTGTTCAGCACGGGGTGGCGCTTGTACAGCCACCATTGCTGCGCCATCGACAGGCAGTTGTTGGTGATCCAGTAGACCAGCAGGCCGGCGGCGAACGGCGCCATGATGAACATCATCATCCACGGCATGATCGCGAACACCTGCTGCTGCATCGGGTCCATCTGGGCCGGGTTCAGCTTGAACTGCAGCCACATCGAAATGCCCAGCAGCAGCGCCAGCACACCGATCGCCAGGAAGGAGGGCGGGGTGAAGGGCAGCAGGCCGAACAGGTTCAGGATATGCAGCGGGTCGGGTGCGGACAGATCCTTGATCCACAGCACGAAGGGCTGGTGGCGCATTTCGATCGTCAGCTGCAGCACCTTGTAGAGCGCGAAGAAGATCGGGATCTGGATGAAGATGGGCAGGCAGCCGGCCAGCGGATTGACCTTCTCCTGCTTGTACAGCTCCATCATCTTCTGCTGCAGCTGCTGCTTGTCGTCCTTATATTTCTCCTGCAGCGCCTTCATCTTGGGCTGCACCGCGCGCATCGCCGCCATGCTGGCGAACTGGCGCTGGGCGACCGGGAACATCAGGGCGCGGACGCAGAAGGTCAGGCAGATGATGGCGACGCCGAAATTGCCGAGCGTCTCGAACAGCCAGTGCAGCAGCGCGAAGATCGGCTGCTCGAACCAGTAGAACCAGCCCCAGTCGATCGCGCGGTCGAACAGCGGCACGCCGGCACGCTCATAGGCCTGCAGCGTTTTCACTTCCTTCGCGCCCACGAACAGCCGGTTGGTCTGGGTCATCGCCTTGCCGGGGGGCAGCATGACCGGCGCCAGCGCGATGTCGGTCTGGAACTGGGTGCCTGCACCCTTGCGCATCTGACCGGTGAAGGCGTCCTTCTGGTCGGGGATCAGCGCCGACAGCCAATATTTGTCGGTGAAGCCGATCCAGCCGCCGGTCGACTGGAAGCTCTGGCTGGCCGGACCCTTTTCCAGATCCTTGTAGTTCACGTCATAATTGGCCGCGCCGTTGAACACGCCCATCGGGCCGACATGGATGGTCCAGGTGTCGGGATCGGCCGAGGGGGCGGCACGGCTGACATAGCCATAGGATTTGACCGCGATCGCGCCGGTGCCGCTGTTCGACACCTTCTGCGCGGCGGAGATCATGTAGTTTTCGTCGATCGAATAGCGGATCTCGAAATTCTGGCCCGCGCCATTGTTCCAGCTCAGCGTGACCGGGCTGGTGGGGGTCAGTTCGGTGCCGCTGGCGGTCCAGAAGGTGTTGGCATCCGGGGTCTTGATGCCCTCGCCCTGCCAGCCGAAGCCGGCAAAATAGGCGTCCTTGGTGCCGCTGGGGCTATAGAGGCGGATCGCCGGCGAATCCTTGGCGATCGTTTCCTTGTAGGTCGGCAGCACGATATCATCGATGCGCGCCCCCTTCAGGTTGATGGAGCCTATGATCTTGGGCGTGCGGATGGCGACGCGCGGCGTTTCCTTCAGCACCAGCGCGCGATCGCGGATCGCGGTCGATGCATCCTGCGCCGGGGCCTCGCCCGCCGGGGTCAGCGGGGTGGTCTTGCCGCCCTCGATCTTCGTCGCGGGCGGATTGGCCGCCGGGAAGAAATGTTCGGAGATATAGGGCCAGCCGAACAGGATCGCGGCGGTCAGCAGCACCGCCAGAATGATATTCTTCTTGTCGTCCACGCTATTCGGCTCCGCCGTCTATACTCGTCAATGTCTCAGGGGACCGGGTCATAGCCCGAACCACCCCATGGGTGGCAACGCATTAGCCGCTTGAACCCCAGCCAGCTACCCTTGATCGCACCATATTTGCCGACGGCCTGGATCGCATATTCCGAACAGGAGGGGGCATAGCGACAGGTGGGGGGGAGGATGCGGGATGGACCCAGCTGCCAGGCGCGCGCGATCAGGATCAGCAGCCGGGCAATCATGCCGGCTGGCCGGTCTTCGCGGCTTTGGGCGCGGGACGGGTATCACCCTTGCGGCGGGGCGGGCGGCCCTGGCCTTCGGGCCGGGTCAATATCTTGCCCAGCGCTTTTTCCAGTTCGCCGCGCAGCAGCGCGAAGTCGCGCTCCACGCCTTCGGCACGGCCGATCAGCACATGGTCGGCACCAGCCACACCATGCACAGGCAGCAGTTCGCGTGCCAGGACGCGAAAACGGCGCTTCATCCGATTGCGGATGACAGCGCCGCCTATCTTCTTGGTCACCGTGATGCCGATACGCATCGCCGGATCGCCATCGCCGCGCTCACGCACCAACAGGACGAATCCCGGCATGGGCGCGCGTCGGCCCCGATTCGCCGCCAGGAAATCCGCGCGCTTGCCCATGATGGCAGGCGCGGCCGGCGGCGTCAGGTCGCTCAGGCGCTCAGGCTCTTGCGGCCGCGGGCACGACGGGCGCGCATGATGTTGCGGCCACCGGGGGTCGCCATGCGAGCGCGAAAACCGTGACGGCGCTTCCGAACCAGATTGCTCGGCTGAAAAGTGCGCTTCATCGTTCATTCCTCAAACAAACTAGAGAATCAGGTATGACAAAAAAGGGCCGCCACACGGGGCGACCGCAAGTCAGGGGCCGTCCGATAGGGAAATGGGGCGGGGAAGTCAATGGCGCTGCGCCGCGCTTCCCCGCAAACTCCTGCTTATCCCGCCCGAACCGCCGTCGGGCTTATTTGCCGCGGGCGCTCGTCACGGCGTCCTTGAGCGAATCATAGCCGACCGCACCGTTCAGCACCTGATTGCCGATGACGAAGGTCGGGGTGCCGCTCGCCTGCAGCTTCTGGGCGAGGGCGATGTTCGACTGCAGCTCGGCATCATATTTGCTCGACGCCATCGCCGCTTCGGCATCGGCCTTGGTGATGCCGGCCTGGGTGGCGGCGCCGATGATCGATTCGCGGGTCACCTTGCCGGCGGCATAAAGCGCTTTGTGATAGGCCATGTAGCGATTGCGCTCGGCTGCCAGCAGCGACACCTTGGCCGCGTCGGAACTTTCCTCCGACAGGATCGGCAGTTCGCGATAGACGATCTTCACCTTGGCGTCGGCGCCGACCAGCTTTGCAAGGTCAGGCAGCGAGGCGCGGCAATAGCCGCAGGCATAGTCGAAAAATTCGACCACGGTGACGTCGGCATTAGCCGCGCCTTCCCATGCACCGGCATAGGGCGTCTCGATCGTCTGGCGATTCGCGTCGATCGTGCCTTCCATCCGCTTGGCCTGCAGCTTCTCGATCGCCTGCGGGATGATCTCGGGATGCTCCAATATATAATCGTGGACGATCTTTTCGATCGCGGCCTTGTCGCCGGTGGAGACGCTGCCGGGCGCCTGCACGGCAAGGGCGGTGCCGGCGGCGCCAGCGATCAAGGCGAGGGCGCCCAGGGTCATCTGCATTTTCCTGTTGGATAGGGCCGCACGAAAGCTGGGCCGGGTCTCTTGTGTCATCTCTTCTTCCGCTTCTGCTCGACGGCAGCCCGCGAGACCATCGCGATATCCTGCGCCCGCAGATAGTCAACCGTTCCGGGCTTCAAACCCTGCATTGCCGCGTCCGCACTGCGCAGCGCCATACTGTCCTGCCCGATCATCGAAAAGCGCTCGGCACTGGCCAGCGCGGCGCGCGGCGTGTCGCCGCGATGCTCGTAGACGACGCCCAGTTGATACCAGGCGAAGGGATTTTCGCGGTCCCGCGCGATCGCATTGCGCAGCACGGTTTCGGCCTCGGCGTAATTTTTCTCATCCTCGGTGGCGATCAGGGCATGGCCCAGCAACACCGCGATCAACGGCTGCTGCGTCTTGGCGACGGCCTCGCGCAGCGGTGGGATCGCCTCGCCCGGTCGCCCGCTCTCCAGCAGGATCTGGCCCTTCAGCTCCAGGAAATAGGGGTCATGCGGCGCTGCCGTCAGCAGCGCGTCCGCCTCGCTCAGCGCCTTCTCGGGATAGGCACTTTTATGCCAGGCATAGGCGCGCGCATAATGGGCCGGGATCGACCGGTCGCTCTCGGGATATTTGAGCAGCGTCTGCTGGGGTTCGGACACGAAGCCGATCAGCTTCGCCTTGATCCGCTCGAACCGCGCTTCCAGCTGCGGATTGGGCGGATTGTCCCAGGCCGGATCGACGGTATAGACTTCGCGCAGCACATTGATGCGCTCGCCCGACAGCGGATGGGTGCGGCCATAGCTATTGTCCTGCGGAATCGCGAGGCGATATTCCTGGTTCTGCAGCTTCTTGAAGAATTCCAGGCTGCCCTTGCCGCTTAGATGCGCGCCGCTCAGATAGCGCGCGCCGGCAAGGTCGGCGGAGCTTTCCTGCGCGCGGGAAAAGGCGAGATATTTGGACATGCCGACCTGCTGGCCCAGGCCCATGATGCCCATGCCGGCCTCTGCGCCGCCCGCCGCGATCGCCGCTGCACCCAGCACCAGGCTCAGCAATGTGATGCTGGTCGCTTCCTTGATGCCGTCGGTGCGGATCACATGGCCGCCCTCGATATGGCCCAGTTCATGCGCGACCACGCCCTGCAACTGGTTCACATTGTCGGCCTGCGCGATCAGCCCGCTATGCACCCAGACATATTGGCCACCCGCGACGAAGGCGTTGATCTCCGGATCGTTGATCACCATCACCTGGACATTGCGCGGCTGCATGCCGGCCGCCTTGACCAGATCGCCCGACATGTCCGCCATGAAGGCTTCGGTCTCGGCATCGCGCAGGATGCTTTGGGCCAGCGCCGGCCGCGCCATCAGCATCAGCGACCCCAGCAGGAGCGCGGCAAGGCGCAGCCACCGCGTCATCATGCAAAGCCTTGATGGGGAAGGGGAACAGGCATTGGCCCGATTTATGCCCTTCTCGCCCTGAACATCAAGTGAAGCCACGAAAAAACGCCGCCATCCGACCCCTGGGGCTGGATGGCGGCGTGTTTCATTCAGGTCTGAGCTTCTGCCTTATTGGCCGAAGGTGCGCTGCCACCAGCCACGGCGCGGCTCGCCATTCTCGTCGCTCTCCGCCTCGGCGGCGGGATCGGCAGTGACGGCTTCGCTGGCCGGTGCAGCCGCAGCCGGCGCCTCGGCGGGTGCGGCTGCGACTTCGGTCACGGCCGGCGCGGCCTCGACGGCCGCTTCCTCGGCGACCGGTTCGACCTTCTTCTTGCGGGTGCGCTTGGGCTTGGGCTTTTCGGCCACTTCCTCGGCAACCGCTTCGACGGCGGGCGCTTCGGCTGCCGCAGCGGCTTCGGCCTCGACATCCGCCTTCTTCTTGCGGGTGCGCTTTGGCTTGGGCTTTTCGGCCGCTTCCTCGACGACCGGTTCGGCGGCGGGCGCTTCGGCAACGACTTCGGCCGGGGCCTCGGTCGCTTCGACGGCAGCCGGCTCGGCCGCTGCGTCCTTCGCCTTGCGGGCACGGGGGCGACGGCGCGTCTTGGGCGCTTCCTCGGCCGGGGCGTCTTCCGGCGCCGCTTCGGCAACCGGAGCCTCCTCGGCAGGTGCAGCCGCTTCGGCTTCGATCACCGTCTCGACGCCGTCCTCGCCAGCGGTCTCACCGGCTTCGGCACCCGCTTCGCCACCTTCGCGACGGCGGCGACCGCCACGGCGACCGCGGCGACCACGACGACGGCTGCCGCCTTCGTCCTCGCCTTCGGCGGCCGGTTCGGCGGCAACAGCCTCGGCATCGGTCTCGACGTCGGCCGATTCCTCGCCTTCCTCACCGTCTTCGGCGCCATTATCTTCGCCGGTCTCGCCCTGTGCATCATCGCGCTGGCCACCACGGCGACGGCGACGGCGGCGACGGCGGCGACCGCCTTCGCGTTCCTCGCCCCGGTCACCGCGCTCGCCACGCTCCTGGCGTTCGGGGGCGGCTTCTTCCTCGATCTCTTCCTCTTCTTCCTCGTCCTCGATCACGTCGAGGTCATCCTCTTCCTCCGCGAGCGGGGCATAGGTGACGACGCGTTCGGGACGCGGACCGCTGGGCTCGACCGACATGCGGGCTCCCTCGATCTCGCCATCGGGCAGGACGACGATGCGCACGCCATAGCGCTGTTCGATCTCGTCCAGTTCGCGGCGCTTGTTGTTGAGGACGTAGAAGGCGGCTTCCTGGCTGGCGCGCAGGGTGATGACACTGCCACGGCCACGGGCGGCCTCTTCCTCCAGCATGCGCAGCGCGCCCAGGCCCGCCGACGATGCGGTGCGGACCAGGCCGGTGCCTTCGCAATGCGGGCACTGACGGGTCGATGCTTCCAGCACGCCGGTGCGCAGGCGCTGGCGGCTCATTTCCATCAGGCCAAAGCCCGAAATGCGGCCGACCTGGATGCGGGCGCGATCGTCCTTCAGCGCCTCCTTCATCGCCTTCTCGACCTTACGGATGTTGGAGTTCATCTCCATGTCGATGAAGTCGATGACGACCAGACCTGCCATGTCGCGCAGGCGCAGCTGGCGGGCGATTTCACGCGCCGCTTCCAGATTGGTGGCGACAGCGGTCTGCTCGATGCCATGCTCGCGCGTCGACCGGCCCGAGTTGATGTCGATCGACACCAGCGCCTCGGTCGGGTTGATCACCAGATAGCCGCCGGACTTGAGCTGTACGACGGGGTTGTACATCGCCGCCAGCTGGTCCTCGACGCTGGCGCGCTGGAACAGCGATACCGCGTCGGCATATTGCTTCACCCGCCGGGCATGGCTCGGCATCAGCAGCTTCATGAAGTCCTTGGCGGCCTTGTAGCCATGCTCGCCCTCGACGATCACTTCCTCGATATCCTTGTTATAGATATCGCGGATCGCCCGCTTGATGAGGTCGCTGTCGTTATGGATCAGCTCGGGCGCGGCGGCGCGCAGCGTCTTCTCGCGAATCTCGTCCCACAGGCGGGCGAGATAGTCGAAGTCGCGCTTGATCTCGGGCTTGGTGCGCTGCAGGCCGGCGGTGCGCACGATGCAGCCCATCGACGAAGGCAGCGCCATTTCGGCGATGATCGACTTCAGTCGCTTGCGATCGGCTGCATTGCTGATCTTGCGCGAAATGCCGCCACCATGGCTGGTATTGGGCATCAGCACGCAATAGCGGCCCGCCAGCGACAAATAGGTGGTCAGCGCCGCGCCCTTGTTGCCGCGCTCTTCCTTGACGACCTGCACCAGCAGCACCTGGCGGCGCTTGATGACGTCCTGGATCTTGTAGCGGCGGCGCAGCGCCATGCGCTTGCGGCGCAGCTCGTCGGCCGCGTCGTCGCCCTTTTCGCGCTTGCGCCGGTTCGGGCGGCCGCCTTCGTTGCTTTCGCCTTCGCTGGCTTCGGCTTCGTGGGCGCCTTCCTCATCGTCATGATGGGTCGCTTCCACGACCTCGACGCCATCGTCGCCGGCGGCGTCCTCGTCCTCGTCATAATCGGCGCGCAGGGCGGCCTCTTCCTCGGCATGCGCGCGTTCCTCGCGCAGCAACGCCTCGCGGTCTTCGCGCGGGATCTGGTAATAGTCGGGATGGATTTCGCTGAAAGCGAGGAAGCCGTGGCGATTGCCACCATAATCGACGAAGGCCGCCTGGAGCGAAGGCTCTACGCGGGTGACCTTGGCGAGATAGATATTGCCCTTGAGCTGCTTGTGCTCAGCGGATTCGAAGTCAAATTCCTCGATCCGGTTTCCCTTGACGACCGCGACCCGGGTTTCTTCCCGGTGGCGCGCATCGATCAGCATACGCATTGTCATTTATGTGTCTCCGGCGATGGCGGCCGCAGGCACTGGGCCGGGCCGCCACGCGATAGTGAAGGGACGGCCGTGCGCGCGCCGGGTTCGGCGCGCGAGGCGGCATCGTCCAGGTTTGAAGGAAGAATTGCGTGTCTGCTGCGTCGGCAGGGCCGGACAGTGCGCCGGGCCGGACCATCCACGCCACAGCACCCGGTATCGGGGCCAGCGTGGAAGGAAAGTCATGCCTCATGCAGCGTCAACCTGTTGCGCATCGGCTCGAGCGACAGGCGCGCGCCGATGCAAATAATCAAGATCCGCAAAGGACCTTATTGATATGGTCGGTCCTCCCGGAATGTGAAGGGGTAGCAGTCATGGGCGCGGGGAGCAACGGTCCCTGAAAAGATTATGTCTTTATGATGACCTTGATCGGCCGGCCGGCGATTCATGCTGAAACCGATATTAACCGTTTCATTTTACCCCGTCACAACAGCCGATGCTTAATCCGAAATTCAGCGTGGGGACGCTGGACGGATAGACGTCATGAAAATGGGCTGGACGGCCGATGGGCGCGCGTTGCACAAGCAGCGCATGCTCAACATAATTGCGCTGGCAACGACGATGCTGGCCGCGACCCCCGGCGATGCCGGCGGCATCGCGGCTGTGGACGTGCAGGGCGACCGCGTCACCGTTCGGTTCGACGATCGGGTCGAGGGCGCGTCCGCCTTCCTGCTCGACGGGCCGCGCCGCATCGCGCTCGATGTCGCCGGCGCGCAGGCCGGTGCCAGTCGCTATGCCGGTTCCAATGCCGTGGTCAGCGGCATTCGCCAGGGCCAGCTCAGCGACACGATGGCGCGCATCGTGCTCGACCTGACGACGCCGGCAACGCTCGGCGATCCGCAGATCGCGGCCGACGGCAAGTCGCTCAGCTTCTCGCTCCAGAATGTGACCGATGGCCGGTTTCGTACTGCGGTGGGGCAGGGGCGGCTGCGCTTCGACGCGCCCGCCAATATGAGCGCCCGGCCGCAAAAGCGCATTCATTCGATCACCGTGCCGATCCCGCCGGTCGCACGCGGCGTCGATCTGCCCGCGATCGAGGGCGTGCGCGACGGATCGCGCCCGCTGGTGGTAATTGATGCCGGCCATGGCGGTCATGATCCGGGCGCCATCAACAAGGATAATGGCAAGCGCGAAAAGGATGTGACGCTGGCGATCGCGCAGGCGATCCGGGACCAGCTGGTCAAGTCTGGCCGGGTGCGCGTGGCGCTGACCCGCGACGATGACCGCTTCCTCGTGCTGCAGGAACGCTATGGCATCGCCCGCAAGCTGGGGGCCGATCTCTTCATCTCGGTCCATGCCGATTCGGCGGAAAATACCGATGCCCATGGCGCCACCGTCTACACCCTCTCCGAAACCGCGTCGGACCGGGAAGCGGCTCGCCTCGCCGCGCGCGAGAACAAGGCGGATGTGCTCAATGGCGTCAATCTCGGCAACCAGTCGGGCGACGTCTCCTCGATCCTCATCGATCTGACGCAGCGGGAATCGATGAACATCTCGGCCAATTTCGCGCGGCTGCTGCAGCGCGAGGCGGCGCCCTATGTGCCGTTCCGCAGCGCCTATCACCGCTTCGCCTCGCTGATGGTGCTGAAGGCCCCTGACACGCCCTCGGTGCTGTTCGAGACCGGCTATATCAGCAATGCGGATGATGCCGTTTTCCTCTCCTCACATGAGGGGCAGCAGGCAATCGCGCGCGGCGTCGCCCGTGCCATCGACGTCCATTTCGCGCGCAAGCTCGCCATGGGCAGCGGCCGGTCGGGCGGCTGACGCGTCCGGATTGCGCATCCGTGCTGGTATTGATCGATTTTTGACCGGGAGTCAGGATGTGGAGCCTGATTCACGCCATCGATGGAAACGCAAAGCGCTTCCATCTCAGGCGATCAGGCTCTAGAGCCTCTTCCACCATGGAAGAGGCCCGTTCCAATCCGCCCGCATCGTCCTTCGCCTATCGCCTGCGCCGTGGCGCCGGGGGCGTTGCCGACCGGTTGAAGCCCTTGTGGCAGCGCCGCCTGTTCCGCTGGGCCGCGATCCTGCTGGGCGGTTTCCTGCTCGCCATCTTCCTGTTCTGGCTGATCTTCGCGCGCGGCCTGCCCGACGCCACCTCGCTGCTCGAATATGAGCCGCCGCTGCCGACCATGGTGCGCGACATCAATGGCCAGCCGGTCCACAGCTATGCCCGCGAACGCCGGGTCCAGCTGCAATATAGCGATTATCCCCAGCAGCTGATCCACGCCTATCTGGCGGCCGAGGACAAGACCTTCTTCGAGCATCATGGCGTCGATATTCCCGGTTTCGCCGGCGCCGTGTTCGATTATGCCAGCAAGCTCGGCTCGGGCCAGCGCGCGCGTGGTGGCTCCACCATCACCCAGCAGGTGGCGAAGAATCTGCTGATCGGCGACGAATATTCGCCCACGCGCAAGGTGAAGGAGATGATCCTCGCCTGGCGTATGGAAAATGTCCTGACCAAGCAGCAGATCCTGGAGCTGTACCTCAACCAGATTTTCCTCGGCCGGAACGCCTATGGCGTGCAGGCGGCGGCGCGGGCCTATTTCGACAAGGACGTCGCCGATCTCCAGCTGCATGAAATGGCCTATCTGGCGATCCTGCCCAAGGGGCCGGCCAATTATCGCCCGGAAAGCACCACCGGCCATGCCCGCGCGATCGACCGCCGCAACTGGGCGCTGGGCGAGATGGAGAAGAATGGCTGGATCAGCGCGGCCCAGCGCGACGCCGCCATCGCCCTGCCGCTCGGCACCGTTGCCGCCCATGGCTCAAGCTTCGACGCCAATGCCGGCGGCTATTATATGGAGGAGGTGCGCCGTCGCCTGATCCAGCAGTTCGGCGAAAAGGCGGAGGATGGCCCCAACAGCGTCTATGCCGGCGGCCTGTGGGTGCGCAGCCCCTATGATCCGGTCGCGCAGGACCATACCCAGACCGCGTTGCGCAACGGCCTGTTGCGTTTCGGCGCCGGCCGCGGCTGGTCCGGCCCGGTCGGCCATATCGACCCCGACAAGGGCTGGGAACGCGAACTGGCCGCCAGCTTCATCAGCGTCGATTATGCCGGCTGGCGCGTCGCCGCCGTCATCAGCCGCGACAGCAGTGGCGCGCAGATCGGCTTTGCCGACGGCACCACCGGCACCCTGCCCGCCAGCCTGGCGCAGCTGCCCTATCGCCGTACCGGCGGCCCTGCCATCTCGGCGATGAAGCCGGGCGACCTGATCCTTGTCGCCCGTGACGGCGCCAGCTGGGCGCTGCGCAATATTCCCGAAGTGTCGGGCGGCATGGTGGTGGAGGAAGTGCATTCGGGCCGCATCCGCGCGATGCAGGGTGGCTTCGACTATCGCCTTTCTTCCTACAACCGCGCGACCCAGGCCCAGCGCCAGCCCGGCTCGACGATCAAGCCCTTCGTCTATGCCGCCGCGCTCGACAATGGCATGACGCCGGCCTCGATCATCGTCGACGGTCCCTTGTGCGTCTATCAGGGCGCCGGCCTTGGCCAGAAATGCTTCCGCAACTTCTCGGGCGGCAGTGCCGGGCCGCAGACGATGCGCTGGGGCGTGGAACAGTCGCGCAACCTGATGACCGTGCGCGCCGCCAGTCAGACCGGCATGGACCGCGTGGTGCGTACCATCAAGAATATGGGCATCGGCGACTATCAGCCCTATCTCTCCTTCGCGCTGGGCGCGGGCGAGACGACGGTGGAGCGCATGGTCAACGCCTATGCCACGCTCGCCAATCAGGGGCGCCAATTCGCGCCCAAGCTGATGGACTATGTCCAGGATCGGCGCGGCAAGGTGATCTGGCCCGAACGCTGGCATCCCTGCGACAATTGCAACATGGCCAATTGGGACGGCAAGCCGATGCCGCGCTTCGGTTTCGAGGGGCGTCAGGTGATGAACCCGATGACCGCCTATCAGGTCGTCCACATCACCGAAGGCGTGATCCAGCGCGGCACCGCGACGGTGCTGGCGGACCTCAAGCGCCCGCTGTTCGGCAAGACCGGCACCACCAATGGCCCAACCAATGTCTGGTTCGTCGGCGGCTCGCCGGACCTCGTTGCCGGCGTCTATATCGGCTATGACCAGCCGCGCAGCCTGGGTGGCTGGGCACAGGGTGGCCGCATCGCCGCGCCGATCTGGAAAGAGGCGATGGCGCCGATCCTGGAGACCATGCCCAAGACGCCGTTCATCGCCCCGGCCGGTATCCGCATGGTCGCGATCGACCGCCGCTCGGGCAAGCGCGTCTATGGCGCCTGGCCGACCGATGAGCCCAAGCCCGCCGTCATTTGGGAAGCGTTCAAGCCCGAATCCGAACCGCGCCGCACCATCCGCAAGGAGGAAGCAGAGGCCCAGGCCAAGGTCGCGGCCAAGGCGGATGCCGTCCGCACCCGTCAGCGCAACGACGCCGACTTCCTGCAGGATCAGGGCGGCATCTATTGAAGGACGGGCGCGTCGGCGCCCGCCCTTTTTCGTTCAGCAATGGCGCGGATTGGCGTCGCGGATCGACAGGCTGGCGGCGCCGCGCCGGCCCTCCAGCGCCTGCGCCAGCAATATCTGGGTCGATCGCACCGCATAGCAGAAGGCGCAGGCGATCGCGTCGCTGCAGGCATAGGGAACGGGGCCGGTCCAGCGCGCCTGCAACAGGTCGATCAGCAGATTCTCGTCCTCGCTCAGGCGCGGCCCCCGGCCGGTGCGCAGCCCATGACCGGTCACTTGCTCGCCCAGCCGCAGCAGGCTGTCGAGCGCAGGGGATAGTTGTTCGTAGCCATAGCGCCGCAGCCGCAGGTGCAACTGGGCCATTGCCGGCCGATGTCGGCGTCGCGCCGCTGCCCAGCAACGCACGGCGTCGAGCAGGATATAGAGGGTGGCCGGGCTGTGCGTCGCCGGGATGGGCGTGGTCGGGTTCATGGGATCGCCTTTCATGGAAAAAGGTTTTCCCCCTTGATGCGCCGCCCTCGCGCGGGGCGGTCTGCGCCATCAGGCTAAGATCCCATTATGTCCGGCAGATTTCGGACCTTTGCCGCGCCTGTGTATCCGGGATAAAATCCTCCCCTGGAAGGGGAGGTGGCTGGCCGCAGGCCAGACGGAGGGGTAGGGTGCCGCCATGCTCCATGGCCCCAAAGACACGCAGCGTCGCGCCCGTAGCCTGCGCCAGTCGATGACCCTGCCCGAAGTGCTGTTGTGGCAGGAACTGCGCAAACGACCCGCCGGTTTGCGCTTTCGGCGACAGCATCCGGCGGGGCGCTATGTGCTGGATTTCTTTTGTCCCCGTCATCGCCTCGCGGTCGAGGTCGATGGGGAAGTGCATGGGCGTGGTGATGCACCGGTTCGTGATGCTGACCGCGATGCCTGGTTGGTCGGCGAGGGTATCCGGGTTCTGCGTATCCCGGCAACGGACGTGCTGAGGGATGTGGAGGCTGTTGTGCTTCACATCACCGCCAAGGCACGGGGCGACCTACCCCTCCGCCAGCCCTGCGGGCTGCCACCTCCCCTGCCAGGGGAGGATTGAATCTTTCCAAGCCTGCCGGTCTGGGATAGGGGCGGTCGCTTGATGCGTTGAGACGCCACGAGATTCTGGAGACCTCCCATGCGCGCCGAAGCGCAGCAATATATCGACCGTATCGACGCCGCGCTGGACCTGCTGCGCCGCTTCCTCGACTGGGACCGTGCGCTGCGCCGGCTGGACGAGCTGAATGCCCGCGTCGAGGATCCGACCCTGTGGGACAATGCCAAGCTGGCGCAGGAGGTGATGCGCGAGCGCACCCGTCTCGACAGCGCGATCGGCGCCACCCGCGCGATCGAGGCCGAAAAGACCGACAATGCCGAACTGATCGAAATGGCCGAGGCCGAAGGCGATGAGGACATGGTGTCCGAAGCCATCGCCGCGCTGAAGGCGCTGGCCGAGCGCGCCGACGAGGACAAGATCAAGGCGCTGCTGGCGGGCGAAGCCGATGCCAGCGACACCTATCTGGAAATCCACGCCGGCGCCGGCGGCACCGAAAGCCAGGACTGGGCCGAAATCCTGTCGCGCATGTATCGCCGCTGGGCCGAGCGGCGCGGCTATAAGGTGGAACTGGTCGATTATCAGGCGGGCGAAACCGCCGGCATCAAGTCGGCCACCTTCCTCATCAAGGGCGAGAATGCCTATGGCTATGCCAAGACCGAAAGCGGCGTCCACCGCCTGGTCCGCATCAGCCCCTATGACAGCGCCGCGCGTCGCCACACCAGCTTCTCGTCGGTCTGGGTCTATCCGGTGATCGACGACAATATCGATATCGAGGTCAAGGAGTCCGACCTCAAGATCGACACCTATCGCGCCTCGGGTGCGGGCGGCCAGCACGTCAACACCACCGACTCCGCGGTCCGCATCACCCACGTGCCCTCGGGCATCATCGTGGCGTCGCAGAATGACCGCTCGCAGCACAAGAACCGCGCCACCGCGATGAATATGCTCAAGGCCCGCCTGTATGAGGCGGAACTGCGCAAGCGCGAGGAAGCGGCGTCGACCGACTATGCCGCCAAGACCGAGATTGGCTGGGGCCACCAGATCCGCTCCTATGTGCTCCAGCCCTATCAGCTGGTGAAGGATCTGCGCACCGGTGTCACCTCGACCGCGCCGGACGATGTGCTCGATGGCGCGCTCGATCCGTTCATGGCCGCTGCCCTGTCGCAGAAGGTCACGGGCGAGAAGGTCGACGTGGAGGATGTGGATTAATGATCCACCGGCAGGTGGCCGCATTGGGGGCGTCGCTCCTGCTGGCTGCCTGTGGCCAGTGGTCGGGCGGCAACCAGTCGGAACGCGCGGCCGGCGCCGCGTCCTTCCCCCGCGCCGACCGGCCGGTGGCGCCGATCGTGTCGACCCGCTGGTCGAGCGAGGAAGCGCGCGACCGGGTCAATGAGGCGGAAGATATCATGGACCGGGCCGGCATCCGGCCGGGCATGACCATTGCCGATATTGGTGCGGGCGAAGGCTATTACACCGTCCGCCTGGCCAAGCGCGTCGGCGCCAGGGGCCGGGTGCTGGCCGAGGATATATTGCCCGAGGTGATCGATGCGCTCAGCCGTCGCATCACCCGCGAAAACTGGACCAATGTCAGCGTGAAGCTGGGCGCGCCGGAAGATCCCAAGCTGCCCGAAAACAGCTTCGACCGCATCTTCATGGTCCATATGTATCATGAGATAGCCGAACCCTATGCGTTCCTCTGGCACCTCAGCCCCGCGCTGAAGGCCGATGGCGAACTGATCGTGGTCGATGCGGATCGGCCGACCGACCAGCATGGCACGCCCCGGCGCCTGCTCACCTGCGAACTGGCGGCGATGGGCTTCCGGCTGGAGGAGATGATCGCCAAGCCGACCGCCGGTGGCTATATGGCCCGCTTCCGCCGCAGCACTGCCCGCCCCGATCCGTCCAGCATCGTCCCCTGCGCGCTGCGCGGCTAGGGGCCTGCCCAGTCCGGTTCGCGACGCGACAGTTTCATATCCGCCGAAGTTCACACCGTTATCGGGGAGATTCACCCTATTTGCGCCAGATATGCGCCTGCCGCGCGCCGGTGGCGCGCCTGTAACGCGACAGCCGGGCAGAACGCGACGCGTCGCTGATGCGCGCCCGAAGCGACAGTGACGCGACAAGGGCGCGCCAGTCAGGCGTCGGCCAGCCATTGGCGGGATGTCGCGCATGGATTGGCGGGCACTCTCGTCCATGGACAAGGGTGGAGCAGAGAATGACCGAATAGGAAAGGGCGGCTGACGACCATTTTCCCCCGTTCCTTCTCCCTTGGAGGGAGAAGGATACGAAGCCTTGCCGCATAGCGGCTAGGCGAAGTTGGATGAGGGGGGCTATGTTGCTCCATTCATGCGAGGCGGCATCCCCCTCACCCAGCTACGACTAGGCAGCAAGCTGCCAAGTCTGCGCAGCCCTCTCCCTCAAGGGAGAGGGGTAGAATGTCCCCTTACCACCCATATCGCGCGGATCTAGTCCCGCGTGCCGGGCTGCCAATCCCTGGCCGCGCGCACGCCGGCCCGGCCGCGCCGCGCCAGTTCGCGTTTGAGGTCCGCGGGGTGGGGCGCGATCAGGAAGCCGAAGCTGACCGTGCCGTCCTTGGTCTCGACCGCATGGTGCAGCCGATGCGCCTGGACGATCCGCTTCATGTAGCGCGAGCGGGCGACATAGCGGTGGCGCACCCGCTGGTGGACGATGATGTCGTGGAAGCCGAGATAGATGGCGCCATAGGCGGCGACGCCGGCGCCCACGGCCGTCGCCCAATTGCCCCAGCCCCATTGCACCCCACCCAGCAATAGCAGGATGGAGGGCATGGCGAAGATCACGAAATACAGGTCGTTGGCCTCGAAGAAGCCGGTCCGGGGGCGGTGGTGGCTGGCGTGGAGGAACCAGCCCGGTCCATGCATCACCCAGCGGTGCATCACATAGGCAAAACCCTCCATCAGCGCGATCGTGACGACGAAGAGCAGCAGGAGGGCGATCGGAGGCATCGGCGCCTTATAGGCAGCGGCGCGGGCCAAGGCGACCCGTAAACACCGCATATAGAGCATCGTGCGCAAAAGTGGGAACCGGTTTTGCGCTTAAAACGATGCGGCAACAAAAACTTAGAGCGCGCGACCTGCGTCGGATATAACGCAGCGCGCTATAGCAAAGGGCCGCGATCCCCCCTGGAGAGCGCGGCCCTGTTCATTCCCGAAGGGAAAGCGGATCAGAAGGAGGCGGTGAGCGAACCGAGCACGCCGGCCTTGCTGATATTGTGCCCTGCCGACGAATAGAGCGACTTATCGGTGTCGACATAGGACACGCCAAAGGTCAGGTGACCCCAGGTGTAGGTCGCGCCGATATTCCAGTCGGTATATTCCTTGCCGATGGTCAGGTAGCTCGGACCGAAGCTGTGGCCCAGATGCGCCGACACGCCCAGCGGGGTGTTGGGGATCGAGGCCGAGACGTCGCCGGCGAGGTAGAGATTATCTTCCTTGCCATTGCCGACGGTCAGCGCCTTCGCCTTGGGGGCGTAGTTGGCGGTCAGCTTGGCGGTGGCGGGGCCGAACGTGCCCTTGATCGAGGCATAGGGCTCGACGAAGTCGGTGTTGGCGCCGGCATTGCCCGGATAGTAATAATAGAGAACGCCGACGTCGATCGTCGCGCCGCCGACCGTGGTCGAATAGCCGCCGATCAGGTCGAGTTCCTGGTCCGAGCCGTTGGCGACATATTCGTCGATCGAGCTGCCCCAGGTCGAGACATAGAAGCCCGATTCATGGGTGACGGTGATGCCGCCCTGCAGCGCGAACTTCTTGTTGGTCTGTGAAATGCCGCGGAAGCGATAGTCGCTGACGACGGCGGCATTGCCGGTGACGGTCACCGCGGGAGCGGGCTCATCCTGGGCCATGGCGGGTGCCGACAGCGCAACAAGAGCGAAGGCCGAGAGGCCGAGAATGGACTTACGCATGATAATCCCCTTGATGGTTCTGCGATCGTCCCGCCTGCGTCCAGGCGCCTGCCTCTATGCTTCCCCCAGGGGAAATGGGCCAGCTTGCCTCAACAAGTTTGGCCATGCCCGCGCGCGCTGCGGCGCACAAGATATTATTGCTGTTTCATGTCTTTTACGTCTTTTATTGTTGCTACGACGCAACAAGGTGCGCGACTGGGTTCGCCGGATGTGCGATGTATCTATATGATAAGGCGTGACTATTCGGATGTTCGAACGCTGTCGCGGTCGCTCAGGACGGGGAATGGTCCGAAATGCCGGGCTCATTCATTGCTGGATCATGTCTGTCCTGCGGCTGCCGCAATTCGATGATCTGGCGCGGATAGGGGACGATGATGCCCTGTGCCTTGAACTTGTCCAGCACCCGCATCAGCACGTCGGAGGTTACCCCGCCCACGCCATTTTCCGGATCGTTGATCCAGACGCGGATCTCATGCTCCAGCCGATATTGGCCGAGCGCGGTCAGCCATACCTTGGGCTCGGGATGCTTGAGCGCGCGCGGGCTTTCCTCGGCCGCTTCCAGCATCAGTTGCTGGGCCAGCGCGATGTCGCTGTCATTACTGATCCCCACCGGGATGCGGACGCGGATATTGCGGTCGGAATAGGACCAGTTCTCCACCTCCTGCGTCATCAGATTTTCGTTGGGGATGAGATGCTTCTTGCCGTCGCGGGTGATGATCGACACGGCGCGCACGCCGATCTTGCTGACCCAGCCGAAACTGTCGCCGACCGCGATCACGTCACCCGGCTTGATCGACCGGTCCATCAGCAGGATGATGCCGGCGATCAGATTGCCGACCGTCTTCTGCAGGCCGAAGCCGACTGCCAGGCCCAGCGCCCCGGAAAAGACGGTGAAGGCGGTGAGGTCGATGCCCAATATGTCGATGCCGATGAAGAAGGCGGCGATGATGACGGCGATGCCGGCCAGCTTCTGGCCCAGCAATTTCTGGGTCGGGTCGAGATCGGGCGCCTTCTGGATGCTGCGCCGGATCAGCCGGTTGGCAAGGCGGATGCCGGCAAGCAACGCGACCAATGTCGCCGCAACCGACAATAGGTCGAGCAGGCTGATCCGCCGCTTGCCGAGCGTCAGCGCGACATCGTCGAGCATCGAGCCTACCGGCGCGATGCCGCCGCTGCTGCCCGATATCACCATGACGAACAGCAGCAGGGCGAGCGGGGTAATCGCCCAGCGCGGGAAGCTGAGCGCCTGCAGCAGATGCAGCGCGAACAGGGCGACGGCGAGGGCGAGCGCGGCGCCCAGGATCAGATGGGCGATGCTGTCCGCCGGCCACAGCGCCAGTGCCGTCGCGAACAGCGGCGCGCTGATCGCATGGCGCAGCATCGGGCGGACATGGGTGGATGCCAGTTCGCTGAGGGCAGGCAGGCGCTCGCGGATGCGCGGGGCCAGCAGCCGCGCCAGGCCATAGGCCATGGCATGGAGCAGCAGCGCGATGCCGACCGCAATCAGCGGCTGGGTGATGTCCGCATCGCCCGGCAGCCGGGCCAGCCATGCGGACAGCTGCCTCATCCGCGTGCCGCCCGGAAACGGGCGAGGCCGGCGTCGAGATCGGCGATCAGGTCGGCGGGATCCTCCAGCCCGATCTGCAGCCGGATGACTGGCCCTTCGGCTTCCCATTGGGTTGCGGTGCGATAGCGGGCCGGATCGACCGGCAGGGCCAGGCTCTCGAACCCGCCCCAGCTATAGCCGATGCCGAAATGGGCGAGCCCGTCGATCAGCGCGGCGCGCGCCGCTTCGTCGCCGCCCCGCAGCACGAAGCTGAACAGGCCGGTCGAGCCGCTGAAATCGCGCGCCCACAATTCATGGCCGGGGCAATCGGGCAGAGCGGGATGCAGCACGCGGGCAACGTCGGGCTGGTCCTTCAACCACTGCGCGATCTGCAGTGCGCTCGCCTGATGCTGGGCCAGGCGGACGCCCAGCGTGCGCAGGCCGCGGCTGGCGAGCCAGGCATCGTCGGGACTCGTCATCTGGCCGAACAGATAGGCGGACTGGCGGACCTTCGGGAACAGCGCCGGCGTGGCGGTGACCGATCCCATCATCACGTCGCTATGGCCGACAATATATTTGGTGCAGGCGAGGATCGCGATGTCCACGCCATGGGCCAGCGCCGGGAAGAAGAGCGGCGTCGCCCAGGTATTGTCGAGCAGGGTGACGATGCCGCGGTCGCGCGCGATGGCGGTGATCGCCGGCACGTCCTGCACCTCGAAGGTCAGGCTGCCGGGGCATTCCAGGAAGATGGCGCGGGTGCGATCGGTCAATAGATCGGCGATGCCGGCGCCGATGGTCGGATCATAATAGAACGTCTCGACGCCGAAGGGCTTCAGCACCTGTTCGCAGAAATTGCGGGTCGGGTCATAGGCGCTGTCGACCATCAGCAACTGGTCGCCCGGCCGCAGCACCGCCATCAGCGCGCAGGCGATCGCCGCCACGCCCGAGGGGAAGAGCATCGTGCCCTCCGCGCCCGGCTCCATCTCGGTCAGCGCATCGGCCAGGCTCCAACTGGTCGGCGTGCCCTTGCGCCCGTAGAAGAGCCGTTCATGCGTGCTGCTGCCCGCCGCCTTCCGCAGATGGGCGACATCGTCATAGAGGATGGTGGACGCGCGCCACACGCCCGGACTGACGATCGCACCGGGTTGCCCCGGCATGCCGGTCCAGTCGGCGCGACGGCCGGCCTGCGCCAGCTTCGTCAGCGGCCTTCTGCTGTCCTCGCTCATGCGGCCGGCCCGGTCGCCTTGGGCGTGGCGGGATCGAACCCCCATTCCGACCAGCTGCCGTCATAGAGGCTGACGTCGCGCTTCCCGAGCGTTTCGAGCGCGGCGAGGATGATCGCCGCGGTGACGCCACTGCCGCAGGTGGTGATGATCGGCCGGTCGAGATCGGTGCCGGCGTCCAGCAGCAGGCGGCGCAGTTCCTCGCCCTGCTTCAGACTGTTGTCGGCGGCGAAGAAGGCGGAGGAGGGGATGTTGCGGCTGCCGGGGATATGGCCCGACGCCATGCCGGGGCGCGGTTCGGCCTCGGCGCCGGTGAAGCGCCCCGCGCCGCGCGCGTCGAGCAGTTGCGCGGTGCCGCTGTCGAGATTGGCGAGGATGTCCGCCTTGCTACGCACCTGCGTCCGGTCGAGCCGGGCGACGGCGTTGCCCGGCGCCATGGCGGGCGTGCCGCTGTTTACCGGGCGACCTTCGGCAACCCATTTGGGCAGGCCGCCGTCCAGGATCGCAGCCGATGCGCCCAGGCCATAGACGCGCATCATCCACCAGCCGCGCGCGGCGCTGTGGGTGGGGCTGTTGTCGTAGACGACGATGCGGCTGTCGGCATTGACGCCCAGCGCCTGCATGCGCTGCGTCATCAGCGCGTCGGGCGGCAACTGGCCCGGCACCGGATCGGCGGGATCGCTGAGGCTCGGCAGGTCCATATAGGCGGCGCCGGGAATATGGGCCGTGTCGAACTCGGCGCGCGGGTCGCGCGGCGTGCCGGGCAGGAACAGGCTGGCGTCGAGAATGACGAGATCGGGCTTGCCGATTTCGCCGGCCAGCCAGTCGGTGGAAACGAGAATGTCCATGCGGCCCCTTTTGCCTTGTCCGGCAGGCACTTTAGGAGCGCCTGGCCGGACAGGAAAGGGAAATGCTCAGGCCGGCGGCACTTCGGCGGCGGCGCGGGCGGCCGGCCGGCGAAATTGGCGCGGCCCCTGGTCGAGGCGGAAGGGCGACAGGCGCTCGGCGGGCGGATCCTGTTCCTGGCCGACGATGAAGGCGCGACCGGTGCGGCCGGTACCTTCGGGCGCTTCCTCATCCTCGCCCCAGCGATAATGGGCGTCGAAGGCGGCGATCGGCACCAGCAGCGACCGTTCGCCCATCGTCACCGGCACGATCTCGTCCTGGGCCAGGCGCAGCTCGTTGGTCATGCGCACGGTTTCGCCCGGCGCGATCGAGACGATCGAATGCAGCGGCATGCCGGTCTCGCCACCGAAGAAATGGCGCAGCAACGCATCCTGCTGCGCGCCCGCATTGCCCAATATGCCGCGCACCATGATGTCGCGGGCCGGGCGATCGCCGCGATTGTGGAGCAGCAGCGTGTAGCCGATGGTCACTCCGATCAGCGAGGAGCGGGCGAGGCTGATGTCGAGGCCGAGGTCGATCCAGGGGCGATCGCCGGCGTCGCTGGCCGGCGCAGCTGCCACGGGTTCGGGGGCAGGGGCTGGCGTGGGCGCCGGAATGGGCGCGGGAGCAGGGGCCGGAGCCGGAGCGGGCGGCGCAACGGGGGCAGGGGCTGGTCGGGGCGCTGCCGGGGGTGGCGCGCTTGCCGGCACGGCGTCGACGTCCGCCGCCGCACGACGGCGCCGCATCAGCAGGAAGCCGGCGATCACCGCCAGCGCGGCGATGGCGGCGGCGATCCAGGGCCAGCTCAGCCCCTGCGCTTGGGTTTCCGGCGCGGGTTCGGCAGTGGTGACGCTGTTGTCGGCCGTGACCGGCTCGGGCGCGGGCAGAACGGCCGGAGGCGGCGTTTCCACCGCGTTGGCGGCATTGTCCGGCTCCGCCACAGCGGGCGCCGGGCTGGGCTGTGCGGGCGTGGCGTCGCGCGCGGCCGGGCGTTCGGCCGGGGTAGGGGCGGGCGTCGTGCGCGGTGTTTCGGTGCGCGTCGGCGCTGGCGTCGGTGTCGGGCGCTGCGGTGCGGGGGCAGGCGTGGGCGTGCGCTGGGTCGGCGCCGGCGTCACCGTGGGGGCTACGATCGGCGGCAGCGACGGAGTGGGCGTCGGGGTCGGCGTTGCCGTGCCCCGGAACACGTCCAGTTCCGGGCCTTGACGGCGCGGGTCATCGGCCGGCGGCGGCGGCGCGGCGCGCTGCAGATTGACGACCGGATCGCTGCCGGTGGCTTGCTGTGCCAGCGCGGGCGTGACTGCCAGTAGCGGCAGGGCGGAAAAGAACAGACGCATAGACCCCATGGCCCTGCCAAGGCAGAAATTTTGCTGAACGCCAGATGAACGGATGGCCTTGCGCGCCGGACCGATGACAAATTGCGTGTAATCGACTACATGCGCCCTCATGACCGATACCCCGCTCCATCTCGGCCGCGCCAGCACCCTGCCGCAGCGGCCCGAGGACGCCGTCCTCGACTATGTCCCCAATCCCCGTCCGGGCAAGCCCTATCTGGTGCGCTTCACGGCGCCCGAATTCACCTCGCTCTGCCCGGTGACTGGCCAGCCCGATTTTGCGCATCTGGTGATCGACTATGCGCCCGGCGCGACAATCGTCGAATCCAAGGCGCTCAAGCTGTTCCTGGGCAGCTTCCGCAACCATGCCGGCTTCCACGAGGATTGCACCGTCGGCATCGGCGAGCGGCTGTTCACCGAAATGCAGCCGATCTGGCTGCGCATCGGCGGTTACTGGTATCCGCGCGGCGGCATCCCGATCGACGTCTTCTGGCAGTCGGGCGAACCGCCCGCCGGCCTGTGGCTGCCGCCGCAGGACGTGCCGGGCTATCGCGGCCGCGGCTGAACCATACAGCCGTTCGTTTCGAGCTTGTCGAGAAACAGAGGCGCTTTTCGCTTCTCGACTCGACCGGGCTCGAAGCGAACGGAGGAGGGCGCTGGCTGGCCTTCTTGTTGGACGAACGCGCAACAGGCTTCGACCAACGACATTCTCTTGCGGATAGTTCACTTGACCCTCCGCGGGAAAGGGCCGATCCGGTTTACATGTTGCGCGTGACTATGTCTCATTGCGCCATCCAAGCCGTATCGGAGTTCCTTCCCCCATGCCCTTGTCGAAAATCCTGCCGTTCCTGATGGCGGCCGCGCCGCTGGCGATCGCCGCGCCCGCGCTGGCCCAGACCGCGCCTGCCGGTCCCGCCGCCGGCGTCACCACCCAGCTGCCCCGTGGCGCCGCACCCAGCCATTATGGGATCGAAGTGACGCCCGATGCGGCGAACCTCAAATTCACCGGCAAGGTAACGATCGACGTCACTGTCGCCGCCGCCATGCCGGCGCTGGTGCTCAACGCGGCCGACCTGACCGTCTCCAGCGTCACCCTGACCCCGGCCAAGGGCAAGGCGATCACCGGTACGGCGAAGGTCGATGCCGATGCCCAGACCGTCAGCCTCGACTTCGGCAAGCCGGTGCAGCCGGGCAGCTACAAGCTGACCATGGTCTATGCCGGCATCATCAACAGCCAAGCGAACGGCCTGTTCGCGCTCGACTATACCGACAATGCGGGCGCCGCGAAGCGCGCGCTCTTCACCCAGTTCGAGGCGCCCGACGCCCGCCGTTTCGTGCCGAGCTTCGACGAGCCGAGCTACAAGGCGACGTTCGATCTCTCTGCCGTGGTGCCGGCGGACCAGCTGGCGGTCGGCAATATGCCGGTCAAGGCGACCAAGGACATCGGTGGCGGGAAAAAGCTGGTGACCTTCGGCACCAGCCCCAAAATGTCGTCCTATCTGCTCTTCTTCGGCCTGGGCGAACTGGATCGCGCGACCAAGATGGCGGGCAATACCGAAGTCGGCGTCATCACCGGCCGGGGCAATACCGGCAAGGCGCAGCTGGCGCTCGACGCGTCGGCCGCGATCCTGCCCTATTATAACGATTATTTCGGTGTGCCCTTCCCGCTGCCCAAGCTCGACAATGTCGCGGGTCCGGGCCAGAGCCAGTTCTTCAGCGCGATGGAGAATTGGGGCGCGATCTTCACCTTCGAGCGCACCCTGCTGGTCGATCCGCGCTTCACCTCCGAAGAGACCAAGCGCGCCATCTATGAAGTGGCCGCGCATGAAATGGCGCACCAGTGGTTCGGCGATCTCGTCACCATGGCCTGGTGGGACGATCTGTGGCTGAACGAGGGTTTTGCGAGCTGGATGGCGACCAAGGTCACCGACAAGCTGAACCCGGAATGGGAAGCCCTGCTGTCGCGCGTCGATGGCCGGGAGCGGGCGATGAGCCTCGACGCGCTCAAGACCACCCACCCGGTCGTGCAGAAGATCACCACCGTCGATCAGGTGAACCAAGCCTTCGACGCCATCACCTATCAGAAGGGTGAGGCGGTCATCACCATGCTCGAAGGCTATGCCGGCGAGGATGCGTGGAAGGCGGGCATCCAGTCCTACATGAAGCAACATGCCTATGGGAACACCGTCACCGACGATCTGTGGAAGGCGGTCGAGGGCGCGGGTGCCAAGGGCCTGGTCAGCATCGCGCATGATTTCACCAGCCAGCCGGGCATCCCGCTGGTCAAGGTGGAGAGTGCCCAGTGCCAGGGCGGCAACACCATCCTGACGCTGAGCCAGGGCGAATATAGCCGCGACGCCAAGGACAAGACCCCGCTCAAGTGGAATGTGCCGGTCAAGGCGCAGGTACAGGGCGGCGAGGCGCAGCGCCTGATCCTGCAGGGCAATGGCCAGATCACGCTGCCGGGTTGCGGCGCCTATGTCATCAATGCGGGCCAGACCGGCTATTATCGCTCGCTCTATCCCGCCGCCAATATCCAGGCGCTGGCCAAGGGCTTCAGCCAGTTGTCCAGCATGGACCAGACCGGCCTGATGGCGGACAATTTCCAGCTGGCGCTGGGCGGATACCAGCCGATCGGTCTGGCGCTCGACCTGGTCGACGCCGTGCCGGTCAATGGCAGCCCGGCGGTGCTGGCCGAAGTGCCCGGCTATTTGAAGAGCAGCTATGACATGCTGGAGGGTGATGCCGCCGCCCAGGCGAAGGTTGCGGCCTATGCCTCGGCCAAGCTGACCCCGGCGCTGACGGCCATCGGCTATGATGCCAAGGCCGGCGAAGGGCCGCAGGTGCCGGTGCTGCGCACCAGCCTGGTCGCGACGCTGGGCAGCATGGGCGACAAGGGCGTGGTGGCAGAGGCCAACCGCCGCTTCGCCGCGCTGGCGACCAACCCGGCCGCGCTCGACGGGCCGCTGCGCAATGTCTGGCTGGGCATCATCGCCCAGAATGCCGACCAGGCGACCTGGGACAAGCTGCGCGTGATGGCCAAGGGCGCGCAGAGCGACCTCGAAAAGAGCACGCTCTACGCGCTGCTCGGCAAGGCGAAGGACGAGAAGCTGGGCAGCCAGGCGCTGGATCTCGCCTTGACCGACGAGCCGGGCAAGACCACCAGCGCCGCGATCATCGGCCAGGTGGGCGTCGCCCATCCGATGCTGGCGGTCGACTATGTGCTGGCGCACAAGGCGCAATATGAGGCGCTGATCGACGTGTCGGCCCGCAGCCAGGCGCTGGCCCGTCTGGGCGGCGGATCGGCCGACCCGGCGATGGTGACCAAGCTCGACGCCTATGCGACCCAATATCTGACGCCGGAATCGCGCAAGGTGGTCGACCGCTCGATCGCCGCGATCAAGACCCGGATCGAGACGCGCAGCCGCCTGAAGGCGCCGACCGCGGCCTGGTTCGCGGCGAAGAAATAAGGGCATGGGGCGGCGGAGCGATCCGCCGCCCTTTCCAAATGGGAAGAGCATGAATCAGACGGAACCGCGGGTCGGATGCGGCGCGGCGATCCTGCGCGATGGCAGGTTGCTGCTGGTGCAGCGACGGCGGGAGCCAGAGGCCGGGCATTGGGGCCTGCCGGGCGGCAAGGTCGACCTGTTCGAGACGATGGCCGCCGCGGCCGAGCGCGAGATTTTCGAGGAGCTGGGCCTGACGATCAGGGCGCAGAATTTGCTGTGCCTGACCGACCAGATCGATGCGGAGCGCGGCACGCACTGGGTCGCGCCAGTCTATCTGGTCGAGCATGCGCAGGGCGAGCCGGTGGTGATGGAACCCGAAGCGCTGGCGGCATGTGGCTGGTTTGCGCTGGATGCGCTGCCGCAGCCGCTGACCCTGTCGACACGGGTGGCGCTGGCCGCCTTGCAAGCGCGGTAGAATAAGGAAGGGCGGCATCGCGGCCGCCCTTTCCGGTTTCGATCAGTTCGGTAGGTTCAATGCCTTGGCGATATCGTCCCAGGCGACCAGCTTGAAATTCTGCGCCGCCGCCGCGTTGTGGCCATCCTGCGCAATGAACAACCCACCGGGATAGGCCGGGCCGAAATCGCCCAGCATCAGTTCGATGCCGTCGGTTTCCTCCGACCCGCCAATCGCGCCATCGACGACGCGGAAGCGACCGACATAGGCGTCGTCGGACAGGCGATAGGCGACATAGGCATTGTCACCCTGGCTGGAGACGAGGACATAGCCGTCCTTCTCGCCGATCGCGGCGATGGCGACGCCTTCGGCATCCATGACCAGATTCTTGCCGTCGGCCGACGCGATCTTGGTGGGCGTGGTGGCGCCAGATGCGCGCGCGTCGAAGCGCCACAGGCCGACATCTTCCTCCGCGACATAGAGGATGCCGGTGCGATCATCCACGGCGCAGCCTTCCGACTGGGTGCCAAGCTTCATGCTGCGGACGATCCTGCCGGTGGGCGTGGCGCCGGATGCCTCGATCGCGACCTGATTGATCGTCCCGTCTTTCAGCACGATGAAGGCGTAGGTCGCCTCCGGCGCCTTGTACAGGCAGATGCCATAAGCCTCTCCCTTGCCGGCATCGACCTTGCCGAGGGCTGTCAACTTCGCTGTCACGCTGTCGAGGCGGAACAGGGCGAGCTTGGCGTTGGCGACATCGTTGCGGTCCGACGCCACGACCAGGATTCCGGTCCGGCCGTTCACCGCTACGCCGTCGCGCAGATCGACATTGTTGACCCGGCCGGCGTCCAGGAAATCGCGCGTCTTGCCGTCCAGGCCATAGACATAGAGGCCGGCCTTCTTGTCGGTGCCGACGATCAGGCTGGCGGCCGGGTTGGCGGCATTGCGCCAGATCGCCGGATCATCCGCCGCGTCGGCATTGGGCGTGCCGACCGGGGTGGTTTCGCCGCGTGCCGTGACATTCACGGCGGGCGTGGCGTTGGCGATGCGTACTTCGACCGGCACTTCCGTTTCGGTGGTGGTGCAGGCGGCCAGCGTGAGAAGGCTGGTGAGCGGCAGGGCTAAGGGCTTCATCATGATATTCCTCACTTGCCGCGCGCGACGCATTTGCCGCCGTCGGGACCAATGTTTCCGGTGCAGGTGCGCACGGCAATGGTGGGCTCGCTGGTGTCGGTCAGGTGATTGCCATCCGCGCGCTTTGTGAGGTCGAAACCGTCATAGAGCTTACCCGACGCGGTATAGGTACGGAATTTCAGGCGATCGCCATCCACGTCCACGATCTGATAGAGTTCGGTCGCTTCGGCGGTCTTGTCCGGCTGGGTACGGGCCCGGTCGTTGAGGCCATACATTTTGGAGCCGGTGACCGAGACGAGATAGACCGGCCCCTGGATCGCGCCATTGGCCCGCGCCTGCGCCGATGCCTCGCGCCCGGCTTCGGAGGTCAGGCGGCTGTAGCAATGGTCATGGCCCTGCAGCACCAGATCGACCTTGCGCTTGTCGAACACCGGCTTCCACGCGGCCTTCACCTCGGAAGTGTCCTGCGGCCGGGCGCAGGTGAAGACGGGCTGGTGGAACAGCACGACATTCCATTTCGCCTTGCTGGACGCGAGAGTGGCGTCCAGCCACTGCGTCTGCTGCGCCATGGTGCCAAGGTCGATCGCCGACGTGCCATCCAGCACGATGAAGCGCACCCCCTCATAATCGACATAATAGGTGGTCTTGAGGCCCGGCACGCCATTGGCGGGCAGCGCAAACTGCAGCGGGAAATAGGGGCCGAGCGTGCGGCTTTCGCTGCCGTCGGGCTTCACCACATCGACATATTCATGATTGCCGGTGGCGGGCAGTTGCGGAACGATCGACCAGTTATAGCTGCCGGCCTGGTTGAACTCGCCCCATTCGTCGTCATGGTCGAGGTCGTCGCGCTGCGCGGCCAGATCGCCGGCATGGGCGACCAGCTCGATCCCGCCATTGGCGTGGAAGGCCTGGCGGATGACGCGGCTGGCATAGGTCAGGATGCCGTTCTGGATGTCGCCCAGATAGAGGAAGCGGAAGGGTTTTGCCACGGCCGCCGCCGTGCGGAATTGCAGCCACTCGCTCCAGCCCGCGCTGCCCTTCAGCCGATAGGCATAGACGGTATCGGGCGTCAGATTGTCGAACCGGATCTGGTGATAGAGGGCCGGGCCATTGGCGCTGTCCTTGCGCGTGCCGATGGGGCCGGTCACGGTCCTGGCCTTCTCCTCCAGCGTCGGGCCGTCGACGGAGATGGCGATCTGCGCTTCGCTGGCGGTCTGGGCGGCATCGGTGCGCCAGGCGACGGCCATGCCGCGCGAAGGATCGGCGGCGGGCGTCAGCATGATCCGGTCGGGCAGGGTGCGTGCCGCATAGGGCGTGCCGGCGGAGCGGGGCACGGACGGGCTGGCGGCGGCTTGGGCGGAGAGCGGCGCGGCGCTCGCCATCAGCAGCATGGTCAGGAACAGTCGGGACATGGGCGTCCTTTCCGGGGAAAACGGGACTTGCCGGCCGCGCAAGGGCGCGACCGGCAAGCAGGGGACATCGAACGGGATCAGAAGCTGGCGGTGACGCCGAACTTCGCGGTCCAGTTATATTCCTCATATTGGAGCAGGCGCTTGGCACCGGCATAGTTCTGATAGGCGAAATAGGGCTCGTTGGTGGCGTTGATCCACTCGGCAAAGACCCGGACGCCCGGTGCGACGCGATATTTCGCGCTCAGGTCGAGCTGGAAATGATCGTCGACATAGCGATCATCCTCGGCCTTGCCGCCCAGCTCATCCAGATATTTGTCACGATAGGTGCCCGCGGCGCGCAGCGAGATCGGCCCCTTTTCGTAACCCAGGACGATGTTGAACGTGTTCTTCGACGAAGCGGCCAGCGGCACCTTGCGCGGATCGGCGATGTCGCCGTCGGTCAGCACCGTGCCCTTGGCATCGGTATAGGTGTAGTTGGCGTTCAGCAGCAGGCCGTCGAACGGTGCCGGCAGGAAGCTGAAGACCTGGCTGTAGGACAGTTCGAAGCCCTTGATCTTGGCCGTGTCGCCATTGATGTAGGTCGTCAGCTGATCATAATTGACGCCGTAGATCACGCCCGGCTCCTCGATCGTCTGTTCGACGACGAAGTCCTTGATCGACTTCCAGAAGAAGCCGCCGGTCAGCGCCGCGTTGGTGCCGAAATACCATTCGGCCGACGCGTCGATGTTCCAGGCGCTATAGGGCTTGAGGTTCGGGTTGCCGAGCGTCGCCTCGCCATCCTCGTTGATGTCGAAGCGCGGTGCCAGGTTGGACAATTTCGGACGGACCAGGCTCTTATAGCCGCCGAAGCGGAAGACCAGGTTGGTCACCGGCTCGTAGCGGACCGTCAGGCTGGGCAGCCAGTTGGTATAGTTGCGCACGAAGCGGGTCGGCGTGATCGTGATATCCTCGACCTCGTCGCCGGTCGCCAGCGTCTGGAAGGCGCGAATGTCGTTGCGGGTCTGCTCCATACGCACACCGGCAATGACGCGCAGCGTGTCGCTGTCCCAGCGGCCCATCAGATAGCTGGCGAGAATGTCCTCGGTCACCGAATAGTCGGACGTGGTCGAGTTGAGCAGCGTGTCGAACTCGTTCAGCTCGAAATTGGCCTGGTTGTCATAGAAGAAATTGGACGGGCCGGTGTGGCTGGGCAGCGGCAGAATGTCCTGGATGCGGTAGGTCTGCCCGCCGAGCACGTCGGCCAGCGTGTAATCGCCATCATAGCCGTCATAGACATCCGACTGGAGATTATAGCTCTTCTTGCGCCAGCGCGCCTTCATGCCGGTCTGGACGGTGAAGGTGCCGCCATCGGTGGCGAAGGCACGGCTGATGTCGCCCTTGATCGTATATTCGCGATCCTTCGAGTCCGACAGCGTGGTGCGTTCCAGCTCGTCAAACTCATAGTTGGAGGCGTCATAGAAGGCGTCGGTATTACCGGTGACCGTGTAACGCGGCTTCATCGGATTCGAATAGTCGAAGCCGACATTCACGCCATTTTCTTCGAAATCCGCCTGGAAGCGGGTCGGGTCGATCGAGCCATTTTCGCGCTCGCTGGCTTCCGACCAGCTACCCGAATAGGTCAGCTTCCAGGGGCCGGTATTGGTTTCACCGCCCAGGGTCAGAGACTTGATACGCTGCTTTTCGAAACGGTCCTTCATCCGGCGACGGACGCGGATGCGGTCGTCCTCATCGGAGAATTGCGCGCTGGTCGCGTCGCCCGATTCCGGTTCGCCGCTCATCTGGAAAATGATGTCGCCGCGATATTCCTGATCCTCGAACTGGCTGTAGAGGCCGCGCGCGTAGAGCTTGGTGGTGTCGGTGGCGAGCCAGTCGAGGCTGAGCGAGCCGCCCAGGCGCTTACGCTGGACGTCATAGTCGCGATACTGGAGCTCCTCGGCATAGGCGATGCCATCATCCGTCTGGTTCCAGTCGGCCGCCTCGATATTGTCGCTCTCGAACTTGCGCTTGTAATAGCTGAAGCCGCCGGCGATGCCGAAGCGATCGGTGATGCGGGTCGAGAAATCGACGCTGCCCTTGGGCGTCAGCGCGTCGGCATAGTCGTTATAGCTGCCTTCCAGCTTGACCGAATAGAGATCCTTCTTGCGGTCGAAGGCGCTGGTGGTCTGGATTTCGATCGAGGCACCGATAGTGTCGCCGTCCATGTCCGGGGTCAGCGACTTCTTGATCTCGATCGATTCGATCAGTTCCGAAGGGATGACGTCCAGCGCGACCGAGCGGACATCGCTTTCCGGCGCCGGCACGCGGGTGCCGTTGATCGACGCGGCGTTGAGTTCCGGATCGAGGCCGCGAACCGACACGAAGCGGCCTTCGCCCTGATCGTTCAGGATGTTGACGCCGGGCAGGCGGCGGATCGATTCTGCGACATTCTGGTCGGGGAACTGGCCGATCGCGTCGCGGGTCAGGACGCTTTCGACGCCGTCGGCAGCGCGCTGGCGCGAAAGCGTCGATGCCTGGTTGGCGACCTGGCCGACGACGATGATCGACGCATCGACGTGCGAGCCGATGCGGATGTCGGCATCGACATCGCCGGTGGCGGGCACGACGACGGTGGTGCGGACGGGATCGGCGCCGGTGTAGCGCGCTTCGATCGTGTAGGTGCCCGGTGCAACGTCGGGGAAGCGATAGGAACCGTCACGGCCGGCTTCGGCGATGCGGCCATTTTCAACGATGCGCAGCTGGGTCGACTGCAACGCGCGGGTGCCGGTGCCGTCGGACACGGTGCCGCTGATGGTGCCGGCCAGGGCGGCGACGGGCATGGCGGTGGCAAGGATGATCGCGGCGCGGCTCGCGCCACGGAACAAGGTCTTCATGGTAAATGCTCCCCTTCGGTTGGGGAGGCCATTGGCGATGAGTCCTTACGGCTTCATGGCAATATGATTGCAGTTAAAAGTCTGAAAAATGTAACTTATGTGACGTGATGCAGGGGCCACATTATGGGGCGCTCAGTCGCGCCGCGGGCTGCTGCGCCGGGACAGGCCGCCACGATGGTGCAGCCGGCCGCCTTTTTCCAGCCGAGCCATATGGTCGATGAAAAAGACGGCGCCGATACAAAGGGCGATGGCGATCAGAAATTCGGCGGGCATCAGAGTCTCTCCAGCCTTTGGGTGATGCTGGAGAATTAAACCGCCGGACATAGGGTTTCGAGCCGCAGGCCAGCCCATTCCCATTCTATTGTCGTAGGATTCTGAAGAATGGGGCGACCTGGCGTCGGTCACCCCATCTCATCTCGTCAGGCGAGCGGTGCGGTCGCCCAGTGGCGCAGGCGCGCATAAAGTGCGGCGATCACGCCGGCGAAAATCAGCACCGACAGCGGCACCGCCCAATGGCTTTCGCCGACCAGCGCCAGCGGCGCGTCGCTGTCGGTCGAAGCGACGATGCCGGCAAAGGCGACGCCGAACAGGCTTTCGCCGACGATGAAGCCGGTCGCCATCAGCACGCCCATGCGCTCGGCAAATTCCGGGTTCGCCTGGCGCAGCGACCAGCGATTGTAGAAATGGCCGATCACCGCGCCGACCGGGATCAGCAGCGTCAGCGCCATCGGCAGATAGATGCCCATGCCGACCGCGAGCGGGGGCAGGCGCATCTTGCCGGTCTTGCCGAGCAGTTCGTCCAGCGCGACCACGACCACGCCGATGCCGGCGCCGAAGCCGATCAGGCCCCAGTCGAGATCGCCGCCCAGCACGCCCTTGGCGAGCGCGGAAATGAGCGCGGCCTGCGGCGCGGGCAGGGCGGTCGCCTTGGCGCCGGGCGCGCCGGCAAAGCCGAAGGCGCTGTTCAGCAGGTCAAGCACCGGCGGGATCACCAGCGCGCCGAACAGCACGCCCAGCACCAGTGCGATCTGCTGCTTCCACGGCGTCGCGCCGACCAGCTGGCCGGTCTTCAGGTCCTGGAGGTTATCGTTGGAAATGGTGGCGACGCCGAACACGATCGCGGTGGTGAACAGGGCGTAGGCGATCAGCGCCTGGCTCTGTTCGGGATGGCCCGAGCCATAGATGGCGGCGAGGATCAGCGACGCGCCCAGCACCGCGAGGATGCCCACGCCCGAGATCGGGCTGTTCGACGCGCCGATAAGACCCGCCATATAGCCGCAGACCGACGCGATGACGATGCCGGCGACCAGGATATAGGCCAGCGTCAGGCCGATGATCGGCACCGGATTGGCGGCGATCGGCCCGCCCTGGGCAAAGATCCACAGCAGGACGGCGATCGGTACCAGCGAGGCGAGGATGGTGCCAAAGACGATGCCGATCGGCAGATCGCGTTCGGTGATGTCCAGCGTGCCGGCGTCGCCCGACTTGCGGACCTTGGCGGCGTTGAGGGCGGAGCGGATGCCGCTGATGATCGGGCCGAGGATCTTGAGCAGGGTCCAGATCGCGGCAATGCCGATCGTGCCGGCGCCGATGAAGCGGGCCTTCATGCGGAAGGTGGTGCCGACCAAATCGGCCAGGTCCGCGCCGGCAGGCAGGGGGCTGGTGAGATAGGGGACGATGCCGACCCAGCTGATGAGCAGGCCGACGAACATGGCGGCGCCGACGGAGATGCCGACCAGATGGCCGACGCCGATCAGCGCCATCGAGAAGCTGGTCGAGACCGAGCTGGCGCCCGCACCCAGCTTGAAGAAGGTGGCGGCTTCCTCGGCCAGGATCTTGGTCTTGGCGATGATCGAGAAGCCGGCGGCGGCGATCGAACTCATCACGATGGCGGCCAGGCCGCGCTTATTCTCTTCCAGGCCCTCGCGCGAACCGGCGCCGACCTTGAGTACTTCAGCGGCGGCGACACCCTCGGGATAGGGCAGGTCCGATCCGGTGACGAGCGCACGGCGCAGAGGCACCGAATACATGACACCCAATATGCCGCCCAGCGCGATGGTGCAGGCGGAAAGCCAGTAGGGGAAGCCCTGCCACCAGCCGATGATGACCAGGCCCGGCAGCACGAAGATGATCGCCGACAGCGTGCCGGCGGCCGATGCGATGGTCTGGACGATGTTGTTTTCCAGGATCGTGCCGGTCGCGAACAGGCGCAGCACCGCCATGGAAATGACGGCGGCGGGGATCGAGGTGGCGAAAGTCAGGCCGATCTTGAGGCCCAGATAGACATTGGCCGCGGTGAACAGCAGGGTGATGAGCGCGCCCAGGATGACGCCGCGTAGCGTCAGCTCCGCCATCGGCACGGCCTTGGCCGAATCGGTTGTCACTGCTCTTTTCCCTTCGCCAGTCGATCGATCAAGCGGCTGGTAATAATGTTGCTGGCGCTTGGATCAATCTTAAACTGGCCGGCAGGACGGTCAGGAATCGCGGCCGGCGCCCACGTCCGCCAGCACGGCATGGTCCAGATAGGCATCGACCAACCTGGTCCAGCGCTCGTAACCGCGCGGATTCATGTGCAAACCATCGGCACGGAACAGCGATGCATCGGGCAGGCCGTCGGTGGCGAGCAAGGGGCGGCCGACATCGAGATAATCGAACTTCATCGCCTTGCTGCGCGCCGAAACGGTCCTGTTGACCGCCGCCATCTGGGGCCAGAGCGTCCAGCGGATCGGGCTGGGCTTGAGCGAGAGATAGGCGATATGCGCCCTGGGATAGTCGGCGCGAAGCTGGCGGAGCAGGGTCAGCACGTCGGTAGCGACCTTGTCCGGCGTGGCGCCGGCGGCCAGGTCATTCTCGCCGACATAGACGATGATCGAGCGTGGCTTGGCCTTGGGCAGCAGCCGCTTGTAATAATGCAGCACGTCGGGCGTGGTCGCGCCGCCAAAGCCGCGATTGACCGTACCGATATCGGTGAAGCTGCCCTTGATGTCCCACAGGCGGATGCTGGAACTGCCCAGGAACAGCGTGGCGTCGGCGACTGGCGGTCCGGCCGCTTCCGCCTTCGCAAAGGCGGCGATCTCGTTGGAGAAAGGGAAGGTCGGGTCGGCATTGGGAACCGCGACCTTGTCCGGGGCCGGGGCCTGCGTTGGCAGCGGGGCAGCCTGCAAGGGGCCGGCTGCGGCGAGCAGCAGGGCAAGGCCCAGCGCCGCCCGCCGGTGCGGCTCAGTGCCGGTGGCGCGGGCGCAGCTGATATTTGCCATCCGCATAATCGCCGAATAGGCCGGTGATCGCGGGGTGATCGACCGGTTCCTCGCTGTCGTCGGCCACCAGATTCTGCTGGCTGACATAGGCGACATAACTGTTTTCGCCATTTTCGGCGAGCAGGTGGTAGAAGGGCTGCTGCTTGTCGGGCCGGGCATGTTCGGGGATGGATTCATACCATTCCTCGCTGTTGGCGAAGACCGGGTCGATGTCGAACACCACGCCGCGAAAGCCGAAGCTGCGATGCTTGAGGACATCGCCGATGCTGAAGCGGGCATGGACGACCGGCGGGGCGGTGATGCCGGTACCGATATTCTGAATCGTGACTTTCATATGACCAATTTAGGGTGCCCGCGCAGGGAGACAAGAAAAATACCGAAAAGGGTGCTTGGCAAGGATGGAATCATTCGCTAATGGGCGCCCCTCGACCCGATCGGTGCGGCATTTTTCCTTGCGGTTCAATGCTTCCGGTCTTCTGCGGAGAGGTGGCAGAGTGGTCGAATGCACCGCACTCGAAATGCGGCGTGCCCGTGAGGGTACCGAGGGTTCGAATCCCTCCCTCTCCGCCAGATACCCCTATTCAAACCATTTCAAATAGCATCAAAGGGGCTGATTTCAGCCATCCTTCCTGTTATGTTCTCTCTCATGTTCTCTCACCCGTCAGCGTCCAAACGCGGGGTATCAGGGGGCATGATCTGGGGTATCAAATTCAGGATCGGGGTATCGATGCTAACCGACGCTCAGGCGCGAAAGGCGGCGCCGAAGGACAGGCCATACAAGATGGCCGATTCTGGCGGCCTCTATCTCTACGTCGCGCCGACAGGTCTGCGGTCGTGGCGCATGAAGTTCCGCTTCCAGGGGCAGGAGAAGCTGCTGACGTTCGGCCCCTACCCCGACGTGTCCCTGTCGGAGGCGAGGCAGAAGCGCGACGACGCGCGCCGCCAAATCCGCGATCATGTCGACCCGTCCGGCGCCAGGGCGAAAGCCAAGGCTGTGAAAGAAGCCGAGCGGCTGGAGCGGGCGGGCAAGCTATCGTTCGAGGAGGTCGCTCGCGCATGGCACGAACTGCAGGCGCCACGTTGGGCACCAGTGCATGCTGATGACGTGATCAACAGCCTAATCCGCGACGTCTTCCCCCACCTGGGCGAACTGGCGCTGGATGAGATCGATGCGCCCACGGTGCTGGGGACGCTGAGGAAGGTGGAGGGCCGCGGATCGATCGAGACCGCACGGCGCCTGCGGCAGCGCATATCGTCGGTCTTCTGCTATGCCATATCGGAGGGCATCGCCAAGGACGATCCTGCCGCGATCGTGACGAAGGCGCTCAAGCCCCTGCCCAAGAAAGGCAAGCAGCCGGCGCTGACCGACCTCGCGGACCTTCGCGGCGTTCTCGTCGCGGCAGAGGCATCGGGCGCGTCACCGGTCACGAAGCTAGCCTCCCGCCTGCTCGCTCTGACCGCCGTGCGTCCGGCCGTCGTGCGGGGCGTGTCGTGGGAAGAATTTGAGGGCATCGACTGGACCGGCGATGCGGTCGGGCCGGGCTTGCCGATCTGGCGCGTGCCAGCCGCCCGGATGAAGCTGATCCTTGATCGAAAGGATGAGGAAAGCTTCGAGCACATCGTGCCCCTTCCCTGGCAGGCCGTCGATATCCTGCGAGAGGTGCGCCGGCTGACCGGTCGCGGAAGATTGGTATTTCCGGGCCAGCGGCATGCGCATCGCCCGTTGAGCGAGAACGCGATCGGCTATCTCTATAACCGGGTCGGATATCACGGCCGGCACGTGCCACACGGCTGGCGCGCGGCATTCTCGACGGTCATGAATGAACGCGCCGACCGAGTTTGGCGAGCAACCGGGCACCGGGGCGCATCGCCCGATCGGGCCATCATCGATCTGATGCTGGCGCACGTCCCCACCAACAAGGTGGAGGCCGCCTATAACCGGGCAGCCTATATGCCGCGACGACGCGAGCTGGCGCAGGAATGGGCCGACATGCTTATGGACGGCATGTCCCCTGCGGGCGCCCTACTGGATGGTCCTCGCCGGTAATCGATAGATCGTGCCGTGACCGATCGAACGTCGTTCAAGATTGGCGCAAGGGGAAGTCGGTAGCATATTAGTGCCTGCCGATTCGAGTTTGCTTCCTGAGGAGTGGCTTATGCCGTGGACTGCTTACGCTATCATTCCAATCGACTGGGCGTGGGAATTTCTGCCTACCGTTGAAGATATGGCGGCTCGGTTTGCGGCTTCCGATGCTGAGCACGTACTCGCCGACGCTACCGAATTTGAAGCTATGTATCATAGCGATTTCTGGAAGCATTTTGCGTTGGCAAAAAGGCTCGCTACTGAAGAGGGGTGGGAAGGAGATTTTGGTCGAGGCAGTCCCAGAGTGTTCTTCCTTCCGGACGAGAATACATTTGCATATGGGTTCGTCTGGAAGCAGTCGAACAATGGGACGACTTTTGTAGTTTCCCCCCAGCCGCTGACTTGGCTTGATAAATACACGTAAGCCTATTCGTCGCGCTTGAGCAGGTTTTTTCCACCCCAGGTTGCGAGCGCCACAAGCCCCGTCCAGAGGGTTCCTTTGACGAGGTCCTCAGTTTTCTTTGCATCGGTAAGTGTGAAGCCGAGCCATTTCCAGACTACATATAACGCCAGTCCTGCAAAGCCTGCGGCGAGGATAATAGCGATAGCGCCGACCGCACGAATGACCCAGGTTTCAACATCCGCCCATGCGGCCCGCCTCCGGTCTCGATGCGTCCGACGCAGGCCTTCCTCGTCTTCCGGTGACAAGCCTGCGACGGCGCGCGCAGCTTGTCCCATGGCTCGGTCGGACGTCCCTCTTAACCGATCCAGTTCGTGAGCGCCTTGTTCGGCGCCCTCAGACGGTAGCAGGGGTGGAAGCTCTGGCTGCATCAAGGATCTTGCGGATGATGGTCAGAAAATGTGGCCGGATGGTCTCATCAGGGATAATCTGGTCGCGGGCACCTTCTTGGTAAGTCATAGACCAAGGCGTCCCCGCCTCATGTGTCTTTTCCCGAAGCTGCCAGCCATTGAAGCGCTTATAGGCTGCCCACACCTTATCGAGAATCAGGCGGACATCGGCATCTGATTCTGGAATTTCCGGCACCGTCAGATCGAAGGTGTCCATATCGAATTCAGTGGCACGCTGGGTGATGGGTGACCGCCCAAAATGCTTGAACTCATCATATAGCGAACGGACAACCGGGCCATGTTGCCACGCCTGTATGTCCTCGTTGAACAGCTTTTTGCCGGTGAGTGCCAAATGCCAACCGTAAGCGATGTAGACGAGCTTCATCAGCTTGAGTTGATCCAACGTCCGGTTCTCATCCCGCGCTCGGTCAAGAAAGTAGTTGGCGATATGTTGCGGCGTGTACGTCATTGATCCCTTCGGCCAAACGAAACGCGAACAAAAAGCGAACCGTCGGATGCATACCACATAAGGATTGTTGGGGCCAGTGCAACTGCATGCGTCCTGTAGCGTCCTGTAGCGTCCTCATGCGGCGACATGACAACGTAGCGCACCAATGCGGACCGTAGAAGGCACTTTTCCGTATTGCGTTCAGTTAGGGCGTCGGTCAGTCGGTAATCATGTCGCTGCTCCTTGATTCTGGCGACGATGATGCTATCGCCACGGTGGATCCTGACCGGTATTTGCAATCGGTTGGCCGGTCAGGATCGCCCCGTGCTTCCCCTTATTGCCGGCTCGGACGATCAGAGATAGCTTAGGCTGACATCGGTGCTGATGACTGCGACGCCCTTTCGAAGTGCAGCGCTGGGGTCACCGCCTCGTTCGCCGGCATATTCCGCTTCCTAAGCAGTGATAGATTCCCTACCCAAAGCCGGTCTCGCGATTCGGTTTTAGACTGCCCGGCCCGCTAGATACCCCGTCTGCAGTTCAGTTGGTAGCGACCCGCCTGAGGCAGACGGGGTTACCCTTGAATGTCTTCTTCTTCACGCTTATCCTGCGGCAGCTCCTGGCGAGGTTCAACGTCATCGCGGCGCGCGCCAGCGCGCACCAGTGTCTTCGCTCCAGCCACCACATAGCCCAGCGCCTCGAAAGCAAGCCCGACCTTGCCGAGCCCGCGCGTGATCTTGACCAAATCCATCAGTTCAGCACCTTCTTCAGTTTGGCGAGATAGGCCTTTTGCTCGGCCAGTCCACCGGTGCCACCCTGAACCAGCCGACACACGGCGGCCACATCATCACGATCGGCAGCAGCGTTGATTTTGCGATCGTCCCAATAGGCGCAGGCGACCAGCAGGCCGGTATGCGGCTCAGACACCAGATCCGGCTTGGCCAACACGTCGACACCGGTCAGCTCCTTCGCCTTGCGGTAATTATCCTCGAACGTCAGCTGGGTCGGCCCGCGCCCGCGATGGAGCCAGCCGTCATTGACATTGTCATTGCCGTAGCGGCCGCCATAGACCTTGTTCGCCAGCGCCTGCGGCTTGCTGGCAAAGGGCTGCGCTGATGCGATCGTCGGGAAGCGGCTGGGCCAGACCTGGACGATCCGCTTGGCGGAATAGCTCAGATCCTCTTCCATGACGCGGAAGCCGCGCGTCTCGACCGCCCAGCGCGCCAGCGCGTGCGCCAGGCGCAGCGGCGTCACGATGGCATAGCGCGGGAACATCTCAGCCGCCGCCTTGCCCAGATCGCGCGTGAGCGCGCTGGCGGCGCCGCCGGCGTAGGAGAACAGGCCGCCATAGCTCAGCGGCCCGAAGTCGCCATCGATCCTGCCGGAATAATGGGCAGCCGCCTGCAGCCGGAGTTGCACCGCTTTTGTATCCATAGATCACCTATTCGATGTTAAGCCATTCCCACCATTCAAAATGGGGGTGAGTCGATGGCAAATTTTGAAGAGCTGCTTCGCGACCAGATGCTTGCCAATGCGAAGCTCACAACGCGCATTTCATCGCTAGAGACAATGGTGGCGTCTCTGGCCGCTGAGATATCTCTCAGCGGCGTAGTTCCGTCTTTACGCCTGGAGGAAATATTGGCGGCGGAAGAGAATGCTGCAATTGCAGCGATAACGGATGCTGGACTTGAGAACCCTATCACACGCGAAATCTATACCGAGAAAGCAGCCTTCCGAAAAAACCTGGCCGAGATTGCACGTTTGGCGCTTCGACGGTTGCTAACAACGCGAGGATAGCATTGCGTCGATGCGTTTCTTCATCGTCTTGACGTTGACGCAGCAAGGTCTCATCCTCTTCAGCACGGGTCGATCGACGGCCTTTCATAAAATCTCCTAACGTTATCCGCTCAACGCGGTGTATTGCCCATAAAAGCGTCGAATGCGGCCTTCACCCGGCCACCCACAGCGCCCTTGGCGATGCCGATGATACCCGCGCCCAGACTGCCCACGCCGATGCCGGTGATGCCGGCCGCAAGCAGTTCCAGTTCCTGCGCCTGCACCCAAAGGGTGGCGACCAGCAGGCAAAGTGCGGTGATGGCGATATCGAGCGCCCACTGCGCCTTGCCCTTGGCCTGAAGGCCGATGATGACGCGGGTAATGATGACGCCGCAAATGCAGACGATGGTGGGGCCAGCGTGGAACGGCTCACCGAAGATCCACCAGATCACCGGTTCGCGAGATGCAATAGAGGTCATTGCGGCGGCCCCCAGCGCCGCGCCCAATCTCACCGCAGACATACGGCGGCCAGGGCGGCCACAAAGCTAAGGATGATGACAGCGAGCGCGCGGACCAGAACGGGCCAGCGCGACCACATGTCGACGGGAAGCGGCGCCTTGCGCAGCTGATGCTCGATGCCGGGCTCGCCCAGCACGACGATGGACATCCACATCAATCCGAAGCCTATGGCGATCGGATCGATCCAGCGCTTCGCCATCGATACCCGGGCCGTCGTCACTACATCCTGCGGGTTCCAGCCCCATAGGAACATGGCTTCAGCACCACATCGAAGCGTGATGCCGATGCCGGCAAAGAAGGTGATGGCGCGATAGAGGGTGACGGGGTGCAGGGGATGGTCCCAAAGCCGCTGGGTCCAGATCCTGCTGCCCTGTTTGCCGACCATCATGGCGCCCAGAAAGGTCGTGGCGGTCATGAGGAACAGGTTGAACATATAAAGGGATGCGCCATTTTCGAAGCTGGGCGGCACGATTGCCTCCGGCATGCGCGCGGCGCTCTTTGCCGCCAGTGACCCGGCGGCATCGAGGATAAAATTCATCATGGACTTATCTCCGGCTTGCGCGGTTGAGCGGCTGCCTGCAATTTGGCTGCGCGAGACTGTGCTCGCTCACACTTGCTCCATGGCGTCAAGCGCCGGAACTGAGCGCCTCAAGCGCCTCAAGGCGCGCATGGTTGACGGCAATCAGGAACAGGGCCAGCTGGTCTGGGCGAACCCCATAACGGTCGCCCGCATCACGGGCCTCCTGCACGACGATGGTTTCGCCAGTGTCATATTCCTCTTCCTCGGTGACCAGCGCGGGAACCTGCCGATGCTCGATGATGTCATGGCCGTCCTCGTCTTGGCCGACGACCATCGGAAGCGTCACCTGGCGTTCCACCTCGATCGGCCGGGTCGCCATGACCGGCTCCCTGATTTCTGGCAGGGCGTCCCATTCGTCATGGCAGCACCATGCATAGCGGCGCCAGTCCAGCCCCTCATCGGTCAGGATGGCAAAGGCGGTCTGTGCGCGAACCCCAAAATGATAGCGCGCGCCGTCCTCGCCCTTTTCCGCGATCGCATCGATCCACTGGTAAAAGCCCAGTTCCGCGATGATGCGCTTGCCCGCCCGCAATTCTGCGGCAGTCAGCCCGCCACGCCATTGCTTCAGCCGTTCGTCCGACGTGTTGATCGTGCCGGTCGCCGCGCGTACCACCGCCCACAAATAAGTGGCGGAGCCCAAATCCCAGCTGTTGCTGACGGTCGGGGTGACAGCGCCGGATATCTGGAAACCGGCGCCACCCGCATCCAGTCGCGCGGCACGGATGCGGGAGGTAGTGCCCGGCGCGGTCAGATCCCATGCGGCATAAACGCCATGGTTGCTGCCGGCCACATGCGCCGCCGTGCAATACATGCCGAACGTGCCCTGCTCTGCGAAGTCAGAGCCGGTGAATGGATAGGCACTCAGCGTGACGATCGGCGTGTTGATGTTGGCCAGCACCGCCGGCGCCGCCTCCGTGCCATAAGCCGACTTGCCGGCAAAGGCTGCGTGTGAACCGGAGCTGGCACGATAGGATATCAGGTCCATGCGAACGAAGCTGTCGCTCGACTTCATGCTCGGCGACAGCGCGCCGGTCGAGCGGGATACTGTCAGTCCCTGATTGAGCAGATAGCCGGTCGATCCGTCATATTTGAAGACCTGCGACCACACGCCTGTCTTGGCGAGATCCATCTCTATCCGGACGGCGCCATCACTACCCAGGCGCTGCCGGAAACTGCCATATTGACCGCTATAGATGCTGCCATTCTTGCCGACGATGCTGTCGTAATTCTTGTCGTCCAGATCCACCATGTCCAGGCCATCGGCCTGTAGATAGGCGGTGATCGGGAAGGCTGTCGTGCTGCGCGCCAGGGCAGGCTGCAGGTTGACGTTCAGCGCTTGACTGAAGCGGATGGTCGTCTTTTCGGAGCCGGGCGAGGCATAGGTAACCCGGCTGTTATTGTTGCGCGCCGGGGAGGTGATCACACAGAAGCCGGACGTGCCATCCGGCATTCCCTTACCCTCGGCCTCGCCAATCAACTCGCCATCCAGAGAATTATGGATCTGGATCGCATGGGCATAGCCGTTCCAGCGGCCATGGACTTTCCAGCCGCGTAGCCGTGCGCCAGACACCTCCAGAAAGCGCTCCATCGGAAGCCCGTTGACCGGATCGGTCGATCGGCGACCGGTCTGGTGGAACAGGCCGGTCATCAGGTGCCGGCGGATTTCCAGACCCGCGCAGCCCGCACCGAAATGCGCCGACTGGATCAGGCTGTTGACCGTGATGACGGCCGTCGGGTCGCTGGTCAGCGTGATGCGCAGCTTGTCGCCGACCTTGGCGAGGTCCGCGATGGTGAAGGATCCATTCGATGGTATCGTGATTTCACCCGACACGATGCGCGACCCGACATCGCCCGGCAGCACGCCTGGTCGATGAAATGGGTGGTTCGGCGTCCAGGGTATCTCGACATAATTGGCGCCGACGGCCGTCACGACATAATGATCGGCGCCGCGAATAGCCGTCGAGACCAACCCCTGGTCATAGCAGTCGGACATGCGGATGCGCTCGGCGCTGACGATCGTGCCGCTGGGCCATTCCAGCGGATCGCCATTCGCGCGGATCAGGCAGCCGACCATCCGCCAATAGCCGATGATCGTCACGTTCTGGCGGATGATGTCGGATGCGCCGTTGATGTAGAGCGCGACATCACCGTTCGAGGCCGCCCAGCCGGGCGTCTTGGCATCATAGCCAGACACGCCCTTGTTGCCGAGCATGATGGTAAAGTTCCGCAGGATCGACCGGCGGGCATTGGGCTTGATGTGCATGGCGGCGGAGAAGGCGCGCGGCGTGGCGCCCTCGCCAGTCGCGACATTCGCGTCGTCATTGTAGAAATTGGTCAGCGCGAAATTGCTGTCCAGCGGGGCGTTGACCGCATCCGGGTTGGGCAATACGCCGCCCGACGTTCGCAGATCGGTAACGCCATAGGCGTAGGAGGTCTTTGGCAGGGTACCGGTGAACAGCAGCACCGTGCCACGCACTTTGAGCGCGCTGGCGATCGTGCCGCGTTCGTACCAGAGCGAGCCTTCCCCCTCCATCACGAAATAATCATCGAAATCCAGCACATGCTCGTGCAGCCGGTACATCTTCTCGCGCATCCGTATCGGCGTCTTGGTGGCGCGCGCATAGGCGATCATGTCAATGAAGGCCTGCGACCAATCGGATGCAGCAGATTCCGCTGCCTCATCATAAGGCGCCTCAACATAGGTCATGGCCGTGGTCGCGAACTGCTCGGGCCAGCACACCCGGCAACGCAGCTCCAGCCACCCACCGCGCGGATCCTGCCGCTTGCCCGGATGCGCCGGCTCGGCGTCGACATGCACCCAAAGGCCCTCGCCACCATCGCCAGGCTCGACCGATCCGGTCGCCTCGAAGCTGGGCACATTGTTCGATGACAGGCCGGCTATGTCGATAGACGACAGCGCCTTGACGCCTATGCCTGTCGCCGATCCCGGCTCAGCGATTTCGCGGAGCCGTTCCATGCAGGGGACATAAATGGTCTGGCCGCTGGCGTTTACGACAGGATAATATCCCAGAGGACCGGCCTTGCCGCCTGCCGCATCGAAGCTGTCCGGGTCGTCGGATCTCCCGGCCAGCACCATGTTCTGACCGTTCGACCAAGCCTCATAGTCTGCGAATAGGCTCGCGTTGCGGGCCAGCAGCCCCGCCAGCTGATCTTCAGCCGCCATTGACCTCTCCCTGATCAGCGACAGCAGCCAGACCGCGCAGTCGCACCAGTTCTGACTTCGCGAGCGATGCGATATCGGAGCGCATCTTCACCCACGCTGCCACGCGCTTGCGGGTTGCCTCGTCCAGATCGGCGGCGGCGGACGTCATGGCCGCCATCAGCCCGTCAACCTCGGGACTGGCCAGCAGGGCCACAAAGTCCTCCTGGGCGCCCACGGTAGCAATCGCAATCCGGCGCTGAAGCGCATCGAACTGTGCGCGCAACTCTTCGACGCCGGTGGTACCAGCGTTTTCATCGGCCATGGCCTTGCTCCTGTTCTTTAGGGTGTTTCGACAGCGATGATGGTGACGGACTGCCGTTCGTTCGTGCCGAACAGGGGCGTCCCGTTGAATGCAGGGAAAATCCGCGACGTCCAGCGCGCGCGGATGAACAGGCCAGAGAGCGGTCCAGGGTTCCAGATCAGGGTAGCAGCGCCCGACATCTCCCACTGGATCAGATCTGGCACGCCAGGCTCACCATCAACCACGACTTCGCGCAGACTTTCTGCCACGCCCATGGTGCCGATCGACGTCCAGTTCGTGCCGTCCGCGCTATGCTCGACCGTGATGACGCCGCTGCCCGACCCGGAAATGCCGCCGGTGCCGCTATTGGCGCGGTAATCACGATGATAGCGGGCAGAAATGTTGATGTTGACTGTGTTGCCGTTGCTGGTGAATGGCCCGACGGTGACGAAGGCGGTGGGCGAAACCACCGTCGAGGTGGCCTCATTCTTGAGGATGCCGCTCGACAGGCCGCCGCCGAAATAGGCGCTCCCGTCGATCTTCATGAACTTGATCGCGTTCGCCTCTGTGCAATCGGCGAGGTCCGAGACCACCGGGCCGGTCCATTCCAAAAACTGGTTGGTCGATCCGAAGGGCGCACCGGTGATGCTCATTATGGAGCCGCCGGTGGTCACCTGGCGCCCGCCCGAAAATTCCCAGCCATCGCCCGCCGGGTTCACCACGCTGAAATTGTCGACCAGGAACTTGGCGTCGATCTCCCCGCCGCCGGCCGCCAGCTGAAAACCGCCAATGACATCGCCCGAGACGATGCGCGCAACCAGGCTGGCATTAAGCCCGTCGACCGACTCCAGCAGCAACGCGACGCTGGCCGTATTGCCTTCAACCGTCGTCTGCACCCCGCTGATCAGCGAGGCGAGCGCCCCATCTTCGGCCGCGCGCGCCGTCGCCTCGGTTTCGACCGCTGCCGATACAGCGCCGATATCACCCGACAAGGTGGCGGCCAGCGCCTCGCGCGCGGTGGCCTCCGCGCTGTCGGCCGATGCGCGGGTGTTTGCCTCGCTCAGGATCGCCGCATTGATGTTGGCCAGCTCGCCGCTGATGCTCGATGCCAGCGCCTGGCGCGCCGACGCTTCGGCGAGGTCGGCATCAGCCCTGGTCGATTGTTCGGCGACGATCGCCGCCATGACGGTAGCGATTTCGCCGTCGACCATATCCTCGACCTGCGAAATCGCCTGTTCACGCGCGGTGGTCTCCGCGCTGTCGGCCGCCGCTCGCGTGCTCGCCTCGCTGCTGATCGCCGCCATGACGGTGGAAATCTGCCCGTCGAGATCGCTTTCCAGCGTCGAAATGGCAAGGTTGCGAGCCGCAGTTTCGGCCGCATCTGCATTGGCGCGGGTCGTTGCTTCAGACGAGATCGAAGCGGTGACATCGGCATGATTGCCGTTGACGACGCCTTGCAGCGTGGAAATCGCCGCTTCCCTCTGCGCCGTCTCCGCTGCGTCCGCATCGCTTCGCGTGGTCGCTTCGGCCAATATGGCGGCCTGCAGGTCGACCACCTCATCATCGACCCGCAGATTGACCTGCGATATCGCCTGCTGCCGCTGAGTCGTCTCGGCCGCGTCGGCGCTCGCACGGGCGACGGCCTCAGCCTCCAGCGCCGACGACACGTCACCGATATCGCCACTGATCAGGGCGGCGAGCGCCTGGCGCGCCGACGCCTCCGCCTCATCCCCTGACACGCGGGCGCTGCTCTCTTCGAGAATGGCCGCGTCGACCGCGCCGAACTGGCTGTCCATACTGGCGGCCAGTGCGACGCGCAGGGCGGCCTCCGCCGCATCAGCGTCCGCGCGCGTGGTCTGCTCGGTCGCGATAGCGGCCATGACGGTGGTGATTTCGTCACCGATCGTCGTCTGGATCTGCGATATCGCCAGTTCGCGTTGCGCGGTTTCGGCCGCATCTGCTGTTGCGCGGGTTGTGGCTTCCGCTGTGATCGCCGACTGGATCTCCACAACCTCATCGTCAATCCGGGTATGAAGTAGGGAAACGGCAGCCTCCCTCTGCGCTGTTTCGGCGGCGTCCGCCGTGGCGCGGGTGCTGGCCTCGGACGCGATGGCGGCCTGGACATCGATAATCTCATCATCGATCCGCGTGTGCAGCAGCGACACGGCGGTCTCTCGCTGGCTGGTTTCGGCTGCATCGGCCGAAGCGCGCACAATCGCCTCGTCGGAGATCGCCGCCATTGCCGCGCTGATCCCGTCGGTCGCGGTCGCCTCGATCTCGTTGACCCGCTCGACGATTGCCGTGTCGCCCTCGATCCGCGCGTCGATCTCCGATCGCACCCGTGTCGTGATCTCGATGCCGTCGAGGTGCGTCAGCCGCTCCCACCGGGCCTTGCGCTCTTCGCCCAGCAGCTGGGCGTCATAGATGGCGATGCCGTGATTGCTCACGCGGTCGAGCAACGCCTGAACGCCGCTCAATATATCGCCGGGCGCGGTGGCGGCGCCCAGCAGCATCAGCGCCAGCTCATGATCCTGCTGCCGGTCGACCAGCGCCAGGGCGCCGGCGACGATCTCATCAGGGTCGGTGACCGACGCCAGCGCCTTGAGCGCATCCAGCACATTACCGGCGGTCGTGTCAGCGACAGGAGCCCAATCGGGCGCGCCTACCGTTGCCCCGTCCTCGGGCTTCGGATGGGCAGGGTCATCATCCTTGACGTCGGTCCAGCCGATATCCGGTGCCGGGATCAGCGGCGCGATCTTCGCCGCCGCGCTCAGCCCCTCGATCGACAAGGAGAGTGTGCTGACATTCTCCGCGATCTCGATCGAGAAATCCTTGAAGAAGCCATAGACGGCGAGACTTTCCAGCGACGCATCGCCGATCCACAGCGACGGGGTCGCGCGGACATTGGCCAGCCGGCCCGCCACCGTGTCGACCGCGCCGGTGTCGATCAGCCCGCGCACCTCCATGCGCTTGGCCCATGCCCGCTGAACGACGGTCACCTCGCCAAAATCGTCGGTCTCCTTTCGACTATAGTCGGTGATCGCGGCGGTGGGCGACGCCTCGGTGATGCCAAGGCCGAGAAGATTGCCGATCAGCAGCGTGCCGACCGATACCGTGCCGGTGCCCGCGATCGTGATGGACAGCGCGCCATCATTGGCGGGCAGGTCTAGGAAGGTGACCGCGCCCGGCACGCTCGCCGGCGACAGGGTGCGATCATAGCCGACGCCATGTACCCGCACGCTGTCGGCCGTCACGTCGAGCAGCGCAACTGCATTGATGGGCCGATCCGGCTTCAGCGTGATGATCATGTCATCATCCGCTTCGGTCAGCGACCCCAGCGCCTGGTCGAACATCGCCCAGCGATTGGTCGGCGCGATGTCGAGCCATTGGCCCGACGACACCGGGTCATTGCCCAGATTGTCGTCGATCGCGCTTTCATAGATCCGATGGGTGTTGCCCAGCAGAACCCGCGCGCCCAGCGGATAGGCCGTGCCGGCCGCCCATGCCGGATAATCATCTTCTACGACCGTGGAGGCCCACAGCATGTCATCGTCGATCGTCAGCGGCTGCAGCAGGCGCAGGGTCGACGTGCGGGCGTCGGGCGTCGGATCGCTGCCGTCGTCCACGTAGTCGCCGCCTTCGGCCAGCCCCTCGATCGTCAACGTGCAATAGCTGACCGGCGGCAGCGCCAGATCGAGCGTCAGATCCTTGTAGAAGCCCATGATCGACAGACTGTCGAAACGGTCATCAGCAACCCATTGCACGGCGGTTGCGCGCAAGGCCGCCAGCTGGCGCTGAAGGCCATCCACCTGATCGGTCGGCACCATGACCCGCACCGACATGCGGCGCGAGAAATTGCGCCGCACGACGGTGGTGACGCCGAAATCGTCGGTTTCCCGCCGGCTATAGTCGGTGATCCCGATCGTCGGCGCCGTCTCGGTCGCCCCGATCTCGATCACGCCGGCATCGGTGATGACCTTCATGCGGCCTCCGACCCCACGACGGTGATGGCTTCGCCGCCGCTGGCCGCCGTGACATTGTCCAGCGTCCGCTTGATCGCACCGGTGTTGCCGGCGGTAGCGGCGTGGCCGGTCGCATTCTCGCTGCGCAGCTGGGCCACTTCCTCACGTAGCGCCTTCAGCTCGATCACGACGCTGTCGCTATCGCTACTGCTGGTCGATGCCTGCGCGGCGGTCGCGGCCGCTTCCAATATCGTGCCCGTCGGCGCGCCGGCGCCGGTTGCGACCCCCGTCGCGCTGGCGCCGCCGGCCAGCGCCAGCACCGACGCATAGACGCTTTCCAGCGTGGCAGCGGTCTGGGCCTTCACCCGGTCCAGCTCCTGTCGGCTCGTTGCCGCCAGCTGAGCCGCCTGCAAAAGGGCCTGCGACAGGCCCGGCAGCGAGGACGCTGCGTCCTGATCGCCGGCCTTGGCGGCCGCGACAGCGGCATTGAACTGGCCCTGCAACTGGGCGAAGCTGCCCGTGCCGGTGCCATCGGTGATGCCGCGGATGCGATTGACCTCGTCCATGATGCTGTCACCCACCGACGACCATGCATCCTTCAGCTTCTGCGCGGCGTCGGCGGCCTCCTGCGCGTCCTGAAGCGCCCAGATCTGCTGCTGCAGCGCGCGGTTGCTTTCGTCGAGGCTCGCCAGCTCCATTTCGCGGATCGCGGCGGTGTTGCCCTGCAATTCCAGCAGCTGCTTTTCCAGATCCTGCCGCTCCGACAGGATATCGGCCGCGCTCTTGGCGCCATTGAGGGCCGATTGCAGGTCGGCGAAGGCCGGCGCCAGCTGCAGCAGGGTGGCATAGGTGGCCTGGCCCGCGCTGGTGGTCAGATCCTGCGCGTCGACCAGCTGGCGGAACGCCGCCAGCGTGCCGGGCATGGCAAGGCCCAGGCTGTCGAACGCGGTCGCAAACTGCGCGGTGCGGGCGGCGGCCTGTTCCTCCTTCGTGTAATAGGTCTCGAAGTAGGAATCGACCGCGCTGCTGAAGTCGCTGACACTATCGAACTGGTCCGCCAGCGCCATCTTGAGATCGATGCTCATGCTGCTGGCCGACGATCCCAGCATGGTCAGCGACGAGGTGACGCTCTCCACGGTCGAGGCAACGCGCACCAGCGTATCGAACAGGCCTTCGCCCACCGCCTGGAACTTCTCGATGCCGGGAAAGGCGGCCTTGGCCATGTCGTCGGCCGCCGCGCCGAACACGGCGGTCAGCTTCTCTTCGATCTCTTCGCCGGTCAGGCCCTGCAGGTCGATCTTGCCGATGTTGACGACAAAGCCATTGAGTTTCTGCTGGATCTCGCTGGTGGCGACACCCAGCGGCCCGGCGGCAGCGAGGATCGCGTTGTTGAATTCGCGCAGGATCAGCGTGAACTGGTTTTCAAGGCCGCTGTCGGCATCGCTATATTGCGTCGAATATTTGGTCGACGTGGTCAGGCCGAACAGCTTCTTCTTTTTCTGGATGTCGCTGTAATAGGACGCGTCGAACCCGCCCGACAGGATATCCTCCAGGCTCTGCGCGCCGCCATAGAGGCCGCTGCCGACCACTTTCGTCTTGCTGCCGAACAGCGACCCGATGATGCTGCCGATCCCGCCGATGATGCCGCCGACCACCGGGATCTTCGAGAACAGGCCACCGCCGGTGATGATTCCTTCCAGCACCTTGCCGGTCGTGTCCTGCGAGAAGCCAGTATTGACGCCGGCGGACGCATTGACGCTGTCGGTGCGCAGCACCAGCGCGGCGAAGCCGGAAATATTGCTCTCGATCGCGCTCAGCGATGCCGCCATCTGCCGCGAATAGGTCAGCATGACGGTGTCGACCTCCTTCAGGCTGTCGATCGCGCGCTTGATGCTCTCCGACTTCGCCGACGCATCGCCCAGCACCGTGCCCGTCCCGTCGTTGGCCTTTTCCAGTGTGTTGCGATTGCCGCCGAACGAGCCGGCGACCGACACGCCGATGCCCGCAAGCGCAGCGATCGTCGCGGCACCCGCTGCCAGGTTGAGGGGGAAGGGAAGCGAGGAAATGGCGGTGACGACAGCCTCGACCGCCTTGGTAGCGGTTCGCGCGCCACTTTTGGCAATTGCCGATGCAGTTGCGGCGGCATCCTGCGCCATGGCGCGCACCGACAGAGCGAATTCGACGGCGCGGAAAGCCTTCTCCGCGACCGCCAACGCCTCGTATCCGTCCGACCCCTCTTTGAAGAAGCCCTTGGCCGCGCTGGTCATGTCGCCATACAGTCCGATCTGGCTGGTCGCGGTCGCCAGCGCATAGCGCGAATTTTCCTGCTGGATCGACCGCTCGTCGGCGCCGGCTTGAGTGATGCGCGTGAGGTGATCGGCATCCAGCCGCGAGCGATCCGCATGGAAATTGGCATAGATCGCCGCCATGTCACCGATCGCCTGGCCGACATCGCCGAAAGCATCGGCCATGCCGCGCGCCGCATTCTCGACATTGCGGGCGATCAAATCCCAGCGCTCGGCGGTCATGTTCAATTCGGCATTGAAATTGCGCTGCGCCTGCGCGTTGATGACCGTCTGCGCGGCGATGTCGCCCTGCGTTTTGATGTAAGCCGCGATTTTCTCCGGCGCGATCACATTCTGCCAGCTTTCCGTTTCACGCTGCGCTCGGAGGGTGGCGAGTGCGCGCGCACGTGCTTCCTCGGCCACGCCGATCAGTCGCAGTTCTTCACGAACCTCAGCGAGACGATCATTGCTGGCGTCGATGGCAGAATTCGCCTGAGTGTTGATCGTAGCAATCCGCAGCCTCTCGCGTTCTTTCCGCTGATCTTCCAGCGCCTTGGTCGCGCGCTCGGTCTCTCGCGTGAGCCCGCGCAGCTGCGCCGCTTCGATGGATGCGAGCAACGGCAAATCGTCGATCCTCTCACGGATCAGGTCCGCCGCACGCTTCGCGGGGACGAGGCCGGCAGCGACCTGTGCGTTGACCTCTTCCTGGGCTTTGGCCTGGTCCCGCAGGGCGGCATTATTCTGCGCCGCGGCCGAAATGCGGTCGGCGATAGCCAGCCGCACCTGCTGATCAACCAGCGTCTCGGTGTCGGCGCGCTTCTTGATCGCCTCCGATTCCGCCTTCAGCCGGGCTTCGGCGATGACGGCCGCGCCGCCGGACTTGTCATAGGCCGCGGCCAGCAGGGCGAAGTTGCGGATCTGGGCCTCGACGGCATCATTCTCGCGGCCCAGCTTTTCCAGCCGCCGGGTTTCCGTCGCTGCGGCACGATCGGCGGCGGACTGCTCCTTCTTGGTCTGGCGGATCGCCTCCTGCTCGGCAGCATAGCCCTTTTCCAGCGTGTGGCGGGCTTTGGCATAAGCCTCCACATCGCCCGTCTTGCGGAACTGCTCGTTGAGCGCCGACAATTCCCGCTGATATTTCCGCGTAGCACCGGCCGTCGCATCGATATTGGCGGACACCTGGCTGCCGACCGCAGCGGCCTGCGCATCGCGGAAAGCAACCTCCGTCTTCGACAGCATCGCCTGCTGATCGGCCAGTTGCTTGTCGAGCGCGGTCATCTTGCGCTCCAGCAGCGCCGCCTGCGTCGTGGCGATGTCAATACCGCCATCCTGGCCACGGCTGGGGTCCGGCCGGGCGCTCTCGGCGATCGCGGCGGCCAGTTTCGCGCGGGTGTTGGCAATCTGCTCGATCGTTTCCGCGCGGGTGTCCAACGCCTTCTGGCGCGCCGCGGCGGCAGAGGCGAGCAGCGCGCGCTGCTGATCCCACTCGGTGTCCACGGCGGCGCGGGTGCTTTTTTCCAGCGCGTCGATCGCGTCTTTCAGATCCTTCGCCGCCTTGGCCTTGGCCTCGGCAGCCGCAGCACCATCGAACAGGCCCTTGGTGAACATGGAGCCGACAAGGATGGCGGCGGTGATCGCCAGCCCCCACGGTCCCATGAAGAACCGCGCGACGGCGCCCGCCTTGCCCTCGATGTTGGCGAACTGGCCGGCAAGTTGGGCACCCTGAACGGCGAAGGCGTTCAAGGGATTGGCGCCCATGGACACCTGGGTAAAAAAGTCCTGCACCTGATAGCTGGCGCCCATCATGGCCTGGCGATGCGCACCGGCGCTGGTGGTGCCACGGCCAATGGCGGCATTGGCCGTGTCCAGCGCCGACTTTTCCTGCTGCAGCTTGGCAACATACTGATCTAGCGAGATCGCGCCGGCGCCGATCAGCGTGCGGGCTTCCGCCATTTCCGCATTGAAGCGCTGTTGGGCAGCGGCGGCCGGATCGATCGACGCGACGAACCGGCGGGTGCGGGTTTCGATATCGGCGCGCGCGGCGGCAGCGGCGCGATCAACCGCTTCCTGCTCACGCATCGCCTGGACGCCGGAGCGGGCAGCGGCCTCGAACATCTGATAGGCGACGGTCGCCTGGCGCAGCGCGATGCTTTCCTCTTCAGCCGCTTTGACGGCGCGCGCGGCGGCCAGGGCCTTGTCTTCGGCCGCGGCCTCGACCTCCTGACGCGCCTTCCGGGCGGCAGCGAATTCCTGATCATAGAGGGCTGCCTCCTGCGCGCGCAGGCGGGTCGCGAGTTCGGTCAGACCCTGATCCTGAGCGGCCTGAGCAGCCGCCTCGACCTTCATCCGGCGGATTTCCTCTCGGGTTTTTCCGAAGGTGGACGCCTGGCGCTCCAACTGACGCGATAAGGCCTCGCCCGCCTTTTCGGCATTGGCCATCTCACGCGCAGCGCTCGCCATTTCACGGGTCGTCGCGCCAGCGAACGTCCTGATCTGGGCAGTCGCAGCACCAAGGTCGACCGCGTTCTTGCTGACCGCCTCGATCTTCTGGAACTCGCGAACAGCATCGGCCGCCGTCGAGCCGATCAGGTCATCGAGCGATCGAAGCTGGCCAAAGCTGTCATGGAAATCGATGACAAGGCCAACGCCAAGGGTCGGGGCACCTTCATTGTCCAAGGGCGACCTCCACGATAAACAGGCTCCAGGGAATCAGACCGGAGGGATGGCGAAATGCGGTGGATTTTGGCAGCGGCGATGATGGCCATGCCCGCGCAGGCGATGGCTGCGCCCACCTATCTGGGTTGCCAGATCGCAGATTCTGGAAAGGAATATCTCGTTAATTTCGCGCTCGACGAGGCGAAGGGATCTGCAACGATCTCGTCAGATGCGAACGACAAATCATTTTCGGCGCCCGCATCGTTCTCGCCGGAAAAGGTGACCATTCAGGAACGTGTCTTCACATGGGTCATCGACCGAATTTCGCTCGATCTTCAACGGAGAACGGTGATCGGCGATCAACAGTGGAATGAGAGAGGCAAATGCACGGTCGCCAAGCCGCCGGCGAGCCGCGCATTTTAACCCAGCACCGACTGCAGCGCCCGCAGTTCGATCTCGCGATCCTGTTCGGTCGGCGCGCTATGCCATGGCGCCGGACAATTCTCGCTTTCGGCGCGGCGGCCCTCCGCGAGATATTCGACCGATAGCTTCCGGATCAGTCGAGCCTCCCAGGGCGCGAGGCGGAGCCGCACCGACTGTTGCCAGGCGTTGATCGACTGCCAGCTAAGCGGGGCGGACCCCATGCCGGCCGCCTCGGTGAGGCCGATCTCCACCAGCCGGGCAAGAATATGCGGAGCGGAGACGGGCGGCATCTTCGGGGTGACGCCGATCGCCTTCATCTGTTCGTTGCGGCTTTTGGCCGGCGGCTGGTTCTTGGCCGCCGCGCGTTTCGTTCCCTCGGCCGGCTTCGGCGTGGCATTGAGCCACGCCATCTGCCGGACCGCGAGTGTCAGTTCCCGCTCGACGCGGGCTTGAAGTTTCCCCAGTCCTTATGGGCCTTCTGGATCTGCTGCGCGATGAAGCCCAGCTTCTTGTCGGCATAGAAGGCGCGGAACAGTTCCTTGCCCTGCTTGCCGGCGCCGGCCGTGTAATTCAGATTGTCGAACTCGACGGTGATCGACGCCAGGTCGTCGGCGGCCTCCGTCTCGCGCTGTTCGGGCGTGCCGACGCTGGGCTTGCCGTCATTGTCGGCCATGCGCTTGAGGATGCGCGCGGTCACGCGCTGCTCGACTTCGGCGGCAGCGTCGGAGCCAGGACCATAGATGACGATGCGGACGGGCTTGCCGTCGTCGAACAGATAGTCGCCGTTGATGCCCTTGACGTGGATCGCGGCGGTGTCGGCCGCCGCCTGGGTGAGAATATCGAAACCGGACATAGTCTATTTTCCTCCGCGGGAAGGTTGCACCGACCCGCCCCGCCACCCGCGATGCGCGGGGCAGGTCGATGCGCGTGAACCGGCTCAAGGCCGGAAACGGGTTGGGTTAGGAAGCGGCCTTCACGACGGGGGTGTTAATTTCCACCGTCGGGTTCGCCATGATGATGCTGTCGGCATTGCCGACATTCTCCGGATAGCCGAAGGCGCGACCTTGGAAGTAGCGCTTGGCACCGGTCGGATAGGTGACTTTGAACGAATAGAGCGCATTATTGGACGGATCGGCGGCAGTGCGGAGCAGCACCTGACCGGCGTCGGTCTCGTCATGTGCCATCGAGGGCTGCAGCGAACCCCAGTCCGTCGAGCCCTTATGCTTTTCCTTCGGCCCCTTGAGCGGCTGAAACTCGACCTTGTTGGTGGTCGCGCCGATGACGCCGATCTGCTCGACGCCGCCGATCTCGGTATAGGTCAGTGCCGCATAGCCGGTGGCGTCGGCGGTCGCGGGAGCAGCGGCCGAGATCGCGATCGTCGTGCCCGCAGCAGTGGTAGATGCCATGGTATTTCTCCTGTTTGGCGCGCCGGATCATCCGGCAAGAACCGTCCGCGCGGGCGGACGAATGTGGTCAGGCCTTCTTGGGCTCGTCGCCCTTCTTGGCGTCGTCGGTCGGCTTGGCGGTGCTGGTGACTTCCTCGACCAGGCCGCCAGCGGCGTAATTGGTGAATTCGCCGGCCGTCAGATCATCGACGATCTCGTCAGCTTTGAAACTGCGTTCGGTGCCTGCATCGCGAAAATCGCGCAGAACCTTGGCCTTCTTGGTGGTGGACATGGTGCTACTCCTGGTGATGAAACGGTGTTGAGGAAGGTCAGTCGAAGGCGTCGAAGGACACCTTGAAATCCTGGGCGCGCTCGAAGCGCCCGCCGGGGCCATTGACGTCGGGGCCGGTGCCGGCCGTGATCACCGCGACGTTCAGCGCATCGCCGACATTGCCCGTCCGACCAGCGCAACATTTGCGCACGGCGGCGATAATCGCCTGGCGCTCGACATGGCTTCGGGCGAGGACTGTCACGGACACCCGTTCGGTGCGCCGGACCAAGGCCAGGCGCTTTAGCGGCTGGCGGTCGACAACGCTGATTCCGCTGACGACGATCGCCGGCAGCGGCGAATCGTCAGGCAGAAGGCCGGCCTTGATCTGGGTCACAGGCACAAGGTCAAGAAGCGGCTGATATTCGCCCATCAGCGCGCCGATGATGTCGCTTCCCTCCATCACCGTCATTCGTCATCCCCTTCCTCGGTGCCGGTGATGCCGCGCCGGGAGATCCGCGAATTGATGTAGCTCTGCGCAGCGCGGATCGCGTCTTCTTCCTTGATGTCGAGCGCCGGGCGCAGGAACGGGTGAGGATTTGCGCCGGGGTGCCAGATGGTACGGCCGACGAAATTGTCATTGATCACAAGGGAGGCATCGCCTTGCGCATCTCGAACCTGTTGGTTGATGCGGCCGATACCGCGCCCGGACCGCTGGCTGTCGTCAACGCTGATAAAGTGGCCGGATGTGCCTCGTTCCAGCCACAAAGCGCGGAACCACGCATACCCAGGCTTTACAGTGACATGGACCACAATGCGGCTGTCTTCACGCTTAGTTTTGACGACAATTTCGCGTGCAACCTCTTCAGACGGTGACCGATCCTTTGCCTCATCAGCGATGATCCGACCGCCGGCACGGCCGGCGCCGCGCAACACCTTAGCGGCAAGATTCTCCGGCAGGCTGGAGAGGAAGGCGCTGACCTCGTTGCGCCCTCTCATGGTGGCCATCAGGCCGGATTTCCCGCCGGCCGATACTCTTCGACCATGAATTCCAGCCCGTCGCGAAAGCCCAGCTCGGCCGGGCCTGACACGATCTGCATGATGCGGCTGCCCATCACGAAGCGCATCGAGGGTGTGACATCGTCGCGAAAGCGAATCCTGATCCGGGACGGGCGTGCGGCGACATTGATGCCTTCGGCCAGCTTTTCGCCCCGGCTTGGGAGCATGTCCTGCACATTGGCCCACACTTCAGCGAACAGTGCCCAGTTGCCCAAACCCGCACCGTTGAACGCCGCGCTGGCGACGGGCTGCTCGATCCGCACTCGGCGATTGAGGGTGCCAGGGTCCAGCGACATCAGCGGAAAACCCGATAGGGCTGGAGCAGCGCCTGGACATTGAGCGACATCGGAATAGCCGTTGCGTTGATGTTCATGTCGGAGGCCGTCCCGCGGAATCGATGAAGGTCGCCGACCATCAGCAGGATGGCCGCCTTTATCGGCGCTGGCACGCTCGATACGATCGGATCGGCGTCGGGATTGACCGCATAGCCGGCGCGATAGCGGATGCGGACGGTTTCGCCATCGTTGCCTCGCCACTGAGCTGAAGGCCAGCCGTGGGGCCAGGCCGGGCGCAGCAGGTTGCCGGTCAGCTCGATTTCATCGGCATCAAGGATCGCCGTTTCACCGACATAGTCGAGATATTCGACCGACACGATGTCGACGGCGGGCGGCAGCGGCACGGCGATCGACGTGACACCGAACGCCGGCAGGAACATTTCCAGCGTCTGGAGGCCCAGCGCTCGGTTCAGATATCCGTCGGGGCCGTCAAGATGTTCGGTTGCCGCCGCCACCATCGCCTCGACAGTCACCTTCTCGGCGTCATCGTCCAGCTTGAGATGCGCTTTCGCTTCCTCCCAGCTCACGATCGGGCTGGGGGGAACGACGACGGCGACGCGCATCAGGATGCCTTCGCGGGCTTCTTGTTGTCGGCGGCAGGCGCGACCTTGTTGGCGGGCGCCGTCGCCTGCTTGTTCGCGATCGGCTTGGGTTCGCCCTTTTCTTCGGCCACATCTTCCTCCTTTTCATCATCGGGATGGGCCTCGTCGCTGATGATCTCGACGAGGCCGACGGCGAAGAGCTCGGCGGCGCGCGCGCGGGTGACGGAGTGCGTCGAGCCGGCGAGGACATTCTTGTCCACGTCGGTGCCTTCGGCGCCGCAATAATCGCGCTTCACTTTGATGGTCGGCATGGGTTTCTCCTTTTCGGGGGCGAAGGGAGGCTGGCGCGGGCAAATCCTACGCGGCGATGCGCGCGCCAGCCACCGTTCGGGCGGGATCGCTCCCGCCCTCCCGTATTACCCGGCGGTGAAGTCGGCGAACTCGCCGTAGATCAGCGCTTCGGGGCGGTAGACGGCGAGGCCGATCCGCTCTTCGGCGAGGATGGTCACCAGGTTCTTGATGAAGTTGTCGCGATCCTCGGTCGAAAGCTCGACGGTAGCGTCTTCGCGGTCGAAATACTGGCAGGCGAGCTTGAACGCGCCGGTCAGGAACTTGTTGACGGTCATTGCCGGCGTTTCGACCACGGGCAGACGCCACAGGCGCGGCTGCGCGCCATCGGCGACGTTGCCGATGATGTATTCGCCGATTTCGTTCTTGGTGGTTTCCGCCCGCGCCCAATCGATCGGGTTGAGGACGTGGCCGGTGGCCGGATATTCAGCCAGAACCGCCTGCAGCATGGCGTAACGCATCTGGTCGAACATGTTGCCCGCCACGAGACCGCCGGGAGCGGCATATGCGGTAGCCTGGGGGATCATGCCGAGCAAATTGGTGCCCGTGCCGTCTCCCTTGAGCAGCTGCAGTTCCTCGGCATAGGCCAAGCCATAACGCAGACGACCGTCGATATAGCTTTCCAGCATCGGCGCGTCGGAGAGAATCTGGCGCGAGGCCTGCACCCAATGCGCGATCGTGGCGACCGGCAGGGTCTTCAGATCGAACTTCAGGTCAGATTGTGGCTTCTGCAGGGTCTCGCCGACCGGCGCCGCGGCGTTGACGAAGCCGGTTTCCTGCACGAACTGGATCGCGTTCGAACTGGTGCGGCCGGGCGTGATGAGGTCGCGGACCGTCATACGGCGCTCGGGCGGGGCCACGATGCCGTCGCGGCGATCGGGAATGATCAGGTCGCCAGCCGAACCGTTGGCATCGGTGGTGAGCGAGGTGATGATCGCTTTGGTGCCGAACTGGACCGTGCCCTTCGACGGCGCGCGCTCCATGAACGACTTCACGTCGTCGGCCTCGATGAACATGCGGCCGACCGACTTGCGCTCGCTGTCGCTGTCGCCACCGCCACGCCGCGCGAGCTTCTGCTCGATCTCAGTCATGGTGGCGGACAGCTCGTTGAACTTCACCAGTGCTTCATCGGCGCTCTGCTTGGCCGACTTGCTGAGCTCTTCGCCCTTTTCCAGCCGGCCCTTCGCGTCCTCGGCAAATTCCTTCACCTTGTCGGTGGCGGCCTTGAGGTCGCGCGACAGCTGCTTGATGTCGGGCTCGTCGCCGCCGTCCTTGCGGCCGAATTCGCGGGGCTGATATTCGGCCGAAACAGTGGCGCCCATGGCGATAGCGGCCACGCTCGACGCGGCCAGAATGTTGGGGTGCTTCATTTTGGTAACTCCTCAGAGCTTGGGCAGGTCAAAGCCTGCGATGGCGTCGGAAATGGATTTGATGTCGCCGGCGCCCTCGGACTCTCTCCGGAGCAGATGATCCAGACCGTGGCTGGCGATTGCCGCAGCCTGGGATTTCGAGAAGGGAAAAGCCTCGCGCAGTGCCTTCTCAAATTCGGGTTTCGTGGGGAGCTGGCCGCGTTCGAGCTTGAATTTCACGGCTTCGACGCGGGCGTCATCATTGGCGGGGAAGGTGACAAGCGACACCTCGACCAGATCCAGCTTGATAAGGGTGCGGATGCCGGTTTTCTCGTCGTAGGACGATTCCCGGACCCAATAGCCGATCGACAAGCCCGACACGGCGCCCGCCTTGAGGAGCGCATGCGCCTCTTTTGCCTTGGGCACGTCATCGATGAGCAGGCGACCCGATACCTTCAGGCCATGCTCGTCTTCGGAAAGGGCCTCGTAGATGCCGATGGGGGCCGACGTCTGGTGCTGCCAAAGCACGGGGACCGGCCGGCCCTTCGCCTGGATCTCTTTCAGGCTGTTGGTGAACGCGCCGGCCGCGACGATCTCGCCATAGCTGTCGGTCACACCGAAAACCGAACCATATCCTTCAAAGGTGCCATCTTCTTTGACGGCATCGGCCTTGATCGACAGGCTGAAGTCGCGAACCTTCAGCTGCCCATGCTTGTGGTGCAACAGCATCACGCGTCTTCCTTCTGCTTCATCGAGGGCAACCCCTCCGGGAAAAGCCAGTCAACGATTGAGCGCCGGGCAGCTTCGCCCCCGGTGCTGGTGATCTCGCCCAGCTGCCCGGCCGGGATCATGTTCGACTGAATGGTCAGGTCGTCGCCGCCTGGCAGGGGCGGTAGATTTTCTAGGCGCCGCACTTCGTTGCGCGTCATGATGCCGTTCTGCACCATCTGGGCATAGAAGGTGGCGCGGCCTGCGCTGTCGGCGCGCAGAAGGCCCTCGATATTGATTTCGACGGTGGTGGTCAGGCGCTCTGCAGGCGTGAGCAACTGCTTCATGATCGCCATTTCGAGGCGCTTCAGGCGCTCGCGGAGGCCAAACATCAGCCAGCCCAGCGTCTGATTCTCGATGCTGCTGCCCAGAGTGGTATTGCCCGCGGTGTGCCCGACCAGATGGGGAGGGACACCGAACCAGCGACAGCCATCTTCGACCGAGAACTGCCGGCTCTCGATCATCTGGGCGTCGTCCGCCTTCATTTCGATAGCCTGCCAGGTGAGACCAGCTTCGAGGACGAGGGGCTTGCCATTATTGTCGCCGGCAAACGGCTCGACCACATATTTGTAGATGTCCGCGCGCTGGTCGGGCTTGAGCGTCTGATTATTCTGTGTCGTCAGTACGCCGGAGGGCCGAAGTCCATTGCGATAAATCTGAGCCGCGGCTTCGTCGGTGGCCATAGCCAGGCCGAAGGAGTGGCGGCCGAAGTCCAGGGTCGAAAGGCCGCCCAGGGGTGACCCGCCGAAGCCGCGGACATGGAACATTTCGTCCTGACCGACCTCCTCCATCCCGCCATTGTCGGGATATCGGTAACGAATCTCGCCGCCGGCGACCCGCCGGACCTGCATAACCTCCGGGCGCAGTGGCGTCAGTGCGATGATCTTCCCGCCGCGACCGCGGGTGATGCGCGCGAAGGCATTACCCCACAATTCGAGGCTGACGCACATGAACTGCCAGAAATCTAGAGCAGTTTGATCAGCATTCGGACTGTCGTGCACCAGGCCATAGAGAGGATGGGTTTTCAGAACCTTGCGCGATCCGTTTGCGCCGTCCTGGTAGACCATGAAGGGCAACGAAGAGATCGTACCGGAAATCAGGCGGATGCAGGCCCAGACCGTCGACAGCGTCAGCGCATTGGTCGCCGTGACGGTCTTCCCCGAGTAGGAAGGCTGGCCGAACACGCCTTTCCATGCGGAGGGATTCAGCAGCGACAGCGCCGTGCGGAGACCGCGCCACATTTTGCGGCCGAAGGACAGCTTCACGCTGCGTTCGCCTTCATGGCGGCGAGATAGTCATCCATGCTCCCGCCCTCATCGGTGTCAAGCGCGCCAACGCCGCGGGCCATCACTGCTGCGACCATGCCGTCGATCCTTCCCGTGCTCTTGGCCTTGTCGAGCTTGCGATTGCCGGCCGGATCTTTGTTCACGACGGCATTGGCTGCGCACATCGTCAGCACCGGATTGCCCCCGTGCCGGACGCGCTCATTCAAGAAATCGATCTCGATCAGGTCCATGGCGGGCGCCATGCTGACGTAACCCTGCCCGAACGGCTCGAAAGGCAAAGAAATTCCAGCCTTTTGCATCTGTGCTTCGAGCGTCTTGAAGCGGTGGCGGTCATAGCCGATCTTGATGACGGGAACGCCATCGCAGATCCGCGCCAGATCGTGCGCCACATATTCATAATCGACCGCAACGCCGGGCGTGGTGAAGATATAGCCCTCGTCCGCCCAGACATCATATGGCGCGCGATCGCGCTTCACATGATCGCGGAGCGTGGCCTCCGGTTTCCAGAACCAGGCGCGAAAATGCCAGACCCCCTGCCACAAGGCTGCCAATACGAACGCGCAAAGGTCGGTCGTCTCAGCGAGGTCGAGCCCGCCATAGACCTCACCCTTCTCGAACGCTTCATCGTCTGTGTTATCGTTGCAGGCGCCCCAGACGCTGGGCGAAATAAAGGGCGAAAAGCGGTTAACCCGCTGGTTCAGATACAGATTGCGGAAACCATTCTCCGCAGAAGGCATGCGCGCCGCGCGTTCCGCCGCGGCCAGCAGCTCGACCTTAGATCGGAACGTACCCAGAGCCGGATTTGCCGCCTGATGGGCCGCCGGGTCGAGGACGTCTGCCTTGGGCTCGGCAGCATATAGCCGCACGACAATTTTCGGGTCTCGACTGCGCAGCGCATCGTCGATCTTGATGCTGAGCATGTCAGCGTCGGTCGGCGCCTGCGTCGAAATGATGAGCCGAAGGGCGTCGTCATATGCGCCGGAGGCTGTTTCGATCGCTTCGACGAAGTCGTCGAGCGGTCCGCGCACCTGGCCCAGCTCGTCCAGGATCGCCAACACTGGCGACAGACCGTGCGCGGTGCCTGCCTCGGCCGACAGAGCCTCATAGGTGACGTTCAGCGCCAGGCCGATCAGCGTCTTCGCGGACGGGATCACGCGCACCAGCGCCTTCAGCTTCGGGTTCAGCTTGACCATTTTCCAGGCCAGGTTGAACACGAGGGCCGCCTGCTTGCGCGACCGGGCGCCCGATACGATCTGACTGTTGAGCCTGGCCTCCGGGCCGACCAGATGGACGAGAAGCAAGCAGGCGATGAGCGCTGTCTTGCCATTCTTGCGCGCCATGCTGAGGATACCCTCAGTCGTGCCCGCCGGATTGTCATACACCGACCAGATAAATTCCTTCTGGAACATATCCAGCCGGATCGGTTGCCCGACCAGCTTGCCTTCGGGCACTAGGCAATATTTTTCGACAAACGCGATGGCCCGGTCGCCGCGGGTCTTCGGCTTATGGTCTCCCTCGAACGTCGGCGGCGGTATAGCGCCGCGCGGCTGGCTCACTGGATAGTGCTCGGCCTCGCCAGCAAGCCATCGTCATCCTCGGCAAGCGGGTTATGGCCGGCCTCGATCTCTTTGGCCTGGTCGCGGCGCCGGTTCACGTCCCGCTGCTCGCCATGCTTAGACCGGCTGTCGAGCCCAAGCGCGCGGCGGAGCGTAACGATGCGCCGTGCGAGCTTGTCGCTCAGTTCGATCGTCTGCATCAACGCCGAAATCTGGACATGTCCGCCACGATCGACAGTGTGGCCGGCCAGCCGTTCAGCATCTGCCATTGCCCGAGCCAGATTCGCCGCGATGGCGAGATCGGCCTCGGTCCATTCGGATTTCGCCCGCTCAGCGATGATCGCATCCCAAAAAGGAGCGTCGCCGCGGCGCAATTTGAGGTGCTTGGGCGGTGACAAATCGCGGGTGGACGATGCCATTACGGACAGCGCCCCCTCCGCGCTGTCGATGCGCTGGCGTCGGGTCATCGGCTGGCCTCCCGGCCCAAAGCAAAAACTGTATTAGCAAACGATTTGGTGGCGGGGTCGGTGTCCGGTGGCGGTCGACCCTGATTTTTGGACCACCCCCTACCCCTGGGGCGGCCCACAGCAAATCCCTAGGGCCGCCACCGAACGTCGACGTCGCCTGACACGGTTTCCAGAACGACCTCGTCACCGTTGATCAAAATGAGGCCTTTCTCATCCCGCTTCACTCTCGTGACGGTGCCGGCATCGAGGTCGTAAGCGGTGGCCTGTCCGTACTGGTCAACGCCATCAAGCGACACGATCAGGCTTTCCCCGACCTGTGGATCATAGTCAGCATCGTCAACGCACAGGCGACGTGGAACTTCTTTCATCGCTGCATCCTGTTCCATGGGTGGTCAGGGTCAGTCGGCATGCCGGTCGCGTCGCAGGCGCCCAGGCGGGCCTGATTTTGGTGCCCGAACTGCTCTGCCGTCCGGATCTCGTGGCACGGGCCGCACAGGCACCGGACGTTGCCGTCATCGTCGCTGCCGCCCTTGGCGAGCGGCACAATGTGGTCGGGCACCGTCGATGCCGTGACGATGCCCTTTTCAGCGCAGTCCCGGCAGAGTGGTTCATTCTGCAGCCGGCGGCGGCGCTGCGCCTGACCCGCTCGACCTCGTAGGCGCTCTGTGCGCTCGCGCGGCTTCTGCTTGAGCGAAGGCGGGCGGCTGGGCATCACCCGGCTGGACGTAGGCAAATCAGCGGAAGCATCGCTCGATCACCGGCGCCTGTGAACCAAAGGACATCAGCGACGCCATCTTCGGCAGCGGTTATCAGTCCCAATGGACTCCCGCTCGCTAGTCGCACAAAGTCGCCGACAACGATCGGCTCATGAGTCGCGCGTTCAACGAGAACAAGACGGTTCGCGCTGAAGCTACCTGAGTTGGAGATCATATGGCTGACACACCTTTCGAAATTGGCGACGTCGTCCAGTTGAAGTCAGGCGGACCGAAGATGACCGTCACAAGCGTGGGCACGGGTGGCTGGTCAGATGGCCCTCCCACGCACGTCTATGTGAGCTGGTTTGCCGGTTCTGAAGCGAAGTCGGACAGCTTCCCTTTTGCGACCGTTGAGAAGATCTAGTCTGGAAGACATCTCCAGCCGTCGCACCTAAGCGGCGGCTGGACTTCAGCGCGGCGACATCAAGGACGAATAAAGCTGCTCCGGAACTTTCCCTCCCGCCGATAGCTCATATCGTTCCATAAGGAGAACGAAATGCTCACGGATATCATTGGCGCATTTATCGGATCGAAGATCGACCAGAAGGATGGAGACAGCGGCGTGAAGGGCGCAATCCTTGGCTACTTTGCCCCGCGCGTTGTCGGCACCGTAATCAAGATCGGCGTTCTGGCCGCGGTTGGCTATGGCGTGGTCAAGGCAGCCCAGGTGTTGACGGCCGACGATGGGGAGAAATGGTTCTGATCTGGGTAGGCCGCGCATTAGTGAAGCGAGCCGGTACGGTACGGTGCCGGCTCTCTAGCTTTAACTTCTGCCGCGCACCAGCGCGCGCACCTCGGCGCTTATCCGCTCACCCTCGGCAATGATGCGCTCGACGCGGCCGATGGACCGGGACGGCTCGCGCATGTCGAAGGCCAGGCTGTGGAGCTCGCCGGCCAGGCGCTCCATCTGATCCGCGGGGCAGGGGTGTTGGCTCATGCCATCCGCTCCGCCGCTTCCATGGCCTTGTCGTATCCAGCCACGATCTGGGCCTCAGCCTTGTAGCAGTCGGTGCCACCGAGCGAGTATGGGTCATGCCGGACGCGATGCTTCGTGCCGTCGGCCATGGTGATGATCATCGCGGAATAGCTGTGGCCGCGATCCCATGAGATGGAGGCGACATGCACGGGATTAACGATCAGATCGTCATTCACCTTGATCATGCCGCCTCCGGTATCGCCGGCCATGTATGGCCTGCGCGTGTTATTTTGACCGCCAGCGCCCCAGCTACACAGGGTTCACCTGCCTAACCCTCATCGACGGCTGAGGGCATGCCATGCGACCGGGGGAAGAGTTGTCCGATGAATTCGGACAACTGCCCATGGTCCGGCCGCTCGTTATCGGAATTCCGATATCGGCTTGAGTTTCAGGCGACGCCGGCGCGCAGCGAGGCGAGCGGCGAGCGCGGGTGGCCGTTGTCCAGGATGAAGGCCGGCTTGGCGTCGGTCATAGTGGGGATGATGCTGGCCAGAAGCCCGCCGACCCCTTCGACCACTCGCGCGGCGCACGACAAGACGGACATGCAGGCGAGCGCCACAACGGCGAAGATGCTCTTGATCAACTTAACCTCCACTTGCTTAGGGACTGGTCGCAGCGGGCGGATCTGAACCGCCGGCCTTCCGGTTATGAACCTGGCGAACTTCCGGGCTGCTCTACGACGCAATGAGTGGTGTGGCGCGCTGAATAACCCTCAATCAAACTCGATGGGCCCGTCGAAGCACACGCCGAACTCACCTAATTCGGCATCGAATAGTCGAGCAACCATGTATTCAAGATCGATCCGACGATAAATCAGCGATCCATTTTTTCCATAACGCCTGCCACGAATAGATCCGTCTTTCTCCAACATCGAGAAAGTTTTTTCAGGAAGGCCGGTGTAGGCGATAGCTTCTTTGCGATTCAGTGTCAGAGGCTGACACGCAAGGAAGATCCTGACATCGCTATTTTCACTCATTGCTGAAATTCCAACCCGCCACGCGCATTGCGCTGCACTTCGTCGGAAGCATCCTTCCTCCGTTTGGGCGAGGGCAGGAGATCAAAAGACCAGCTGTCCGATTAACTCACCGAAGCTGCTAAGGCAGCGGTGCCTGTGGGCTATGACATTCATAACGCTAATGCTGATCCGACGTCAAGCAACAGTGTCCACCGGCTCTAGGTGGCACATGTCGAACGTGAACGGGTTGGTGCCGTCCTCAAAGACCACCTCAACGGCTCGCTTATTCACCGACATGACAACGCCGATTAAGCCGCCAAAAGCCGTTTGCAGGCGCCGCACTTTCTCGCCAACGACTAGCGGCCGTTCAACCTTGGGGCGTCGCCGGCCGCGATGCTCTGCCTTTCTCAGCGGGTCCAACGTATGATCCGCAATCAGCGGGTAGTGCCCTTGATCCCGGAAGACGCTGAAATAGGGGCAGCCTCGCTGTTCCATGCGTCCGCTCTCACGATTGTAACGTCGGGAGGTCAGGACAGGCGCGCGAGACATCACAACCAGATCGTGAAGACGATCGGCACGGGCGAAGGCAATCCCTGGCGTAATCGGAAAGCTGATCTCCCGAACCCTTTTGGAGCGCGGCGCTTGGCGTTTCTCGATCGCGATCGGCGTCCATGCGTCGAAGCCGGCCTCCGTCAGCGACGTGACGACGGATACAGTCGACCCGCCCGACATGCGCAAGATGCACCAACGATCATTCACTGCCCATAACTCCTATCGACTTTCCCGCGCGGCTGGCCTTCTGCATCCCCAATGACGCGCCCATGCAGATGCGGTATTTTGCTGCCCAAGCTTTCTGGAGACTCGGCATGCGTGACGATCCAATTTGGCTTTCTGCAGCTGCTATCGTGCGGGACGCTGGCCCCGCGGTCGGCGACATCATCCGCGAACTTCACAATGCCTCGGTCGTGGCTCATCGCGATATCGGGCGAGATCAGGGTCTGACCATCATGACCCTGGCGAATGCGATCGAGATCGCTGCCGAGGTTACCCGCCTGCCACCGGCGCGCCATCTGCGACTGGTGGAGTGAGCGTTCTTCGATAGGCGCAGCAGCGTCGCTCATCACAGCTTAAACCTGTGCGATCGGCCGCGCGTACGGCCTCCGCTACGCCCCTCATCGGGGAGCCGCTCGCTATCAGGAGCATGCCCGCAATCTGGATCAGGCCATTGCGCGCTGAGCATCTGGTCCAGCCGGTCTAATTGCTGCGACCGCTCAGCCGCAAGTGGATCCGCGACGGCCCGAATTTCTCCGACACTGGGCATGAAGCCGTGGCGGCTGGATTGAACTGCGAGATCGATCGAATGGGCGAGGATGTCGTGCGGCACGTTCGCAAGCAGCCGCGAGGTTTCCGACATCCAGATCGCCAACTGGCGCGGATCTGGCGCGACGCGGCCAAGCGTGAACACGGTCACCAACGTCGTGAGACGGTCAAGCGTCCAGCGCTTGGGCGCTGGGCCCGAGGCGGCGGCGACGAGGGCGCGATCGTTATCGATGTCGGAGCGGCAAAGCCCTCGGGCCATGGCACGCCGGATAGCGTGTTCAGCCGTCCAGGCCGGCGAGCCGTCATACACGAACTCGCGGTCAGTTAAGGCCAAGGAGGTTCCGGGCCGCAATTGCAGCATCGACGGGGGATGGGCGAAGGCTTGAACCGAGCCTTCCGGAGCCGACCGATCGACCAGCATCATCGTAATTTCCTTCCATCACTTTGCGCAAATTCTTGGGCTCGATGAGCCAGTCGATCGTTGCGACCAGCCGCCCGGTTCGGGATGTTTCGCCTCGCAAAAATGGCGATGCCCGGATCGACGCCAGCACGCTTGCCCAGCCTGCCGCCCCTCCAATCTCGCTCAAACGGGCCGCCAGCTTCTTCCGACGATCTGGGCTGAGCTGCGCAGGGCGGGCAGCTGGGGCGAACTCACGGCGCAGCGCTTCATGAGCCGCAAACGCTACCTCGGCAGGATCGGAGGATTGATCATCCGGGATAGGGGCAACAGGGACGATTGCATTCGGGTCATCCGGCTCGGATGACGAGTCCGAAGGACTATCTTTCTTTTGTTTTCCCTTGTTCCCTTGTTTCCCTTGTTTCTGTTGTGTGCCCTTACTGTGCCCTCGCTGTGCCCCTCGTGTGCCCTTTGCTGTGCCCTTTGCTGTGCCCTCATCGGTTTCGGCGTCCTGATAAAAGGCGTAATTACATACTGTTATGACCGTTGGAGACTGTGCCCCGTCATATGCCGTTCGCTGTGCCCATTTTTGGCACTTTCCCATGCGCTCCATGAAGCCACGTGTTTTCTTCACGGACCATTGAAAAGCCTCGGCCATTTGCCGGATCGAGGTGACAAACTCGCCGCGCTCGACCCACACCCGATGGCCGTTGAACCATTGATCGTGCGCCTGGAAAGCCGCTTGCTCGATCGACCACAGGAAGGCCTCCCGCTCGGTGAAAGGCTCGGGTTTGAAGCTGTCCATCCAGCCTCGGTGCATGATGTACCAGCCGCTCATGGGAACGCCGGGCCGCCTTCGACCGTCCGCTGATAATCGGAATTGCGCACTGCCTGTTTGGCGCCGAAAAAGTACCCCTTGCGCCGCTGCAGGTCGCCGTTTCGGTTCTTGGCTGTGTAGAGGTCCAACCGGTCGCGGGCGGCCTGCATTTCAATCAGCCAGTCGTCATGCTTTTTCGTGCCAGGATCCGGCTCAGCGCGTTGCAGGTAATATTCGTCGCGATAGACGAACACGACAATGTCGGCATCCTGCTCCAGCGATCCGCTATCGCGCAGATCGGACAGTTGGGGACGCTTGTCCTCGCGCTGCTCGACGCCACGGTTGAGCTGTGACAGGACGATGAAGGGGATACCCATCGACTTGGCCATGTTCTTGATCGTGCGAGAGATGACGGAGACCTCTTGCTCGCGGTTGCCCTTGCCTTCAGGAGGATCGATCAGGCCCAGATAGTCGATGACCACAAGGCCAAGGCGCTCGCCACGGCGTTCGAAAGCCTTCCGGTGTTTGCGCACCAGTGGCCCGATTTGGGTGATCGAAAGGTGCTCCGGGTCATCGATAACCAGCGGGAGCGCGTCGACCTGGGCCTGCATCTGGCGCAGGATCGCGATATCGTGCTCATCGACGCTGCCCTGTTTGATGTCACTCATGCCCGCCCAGCCGCCGGCCTCGAACAGCAGGTCAGCAACCATCCGCTCCATGAGCAGCGATCGGGTCATTTCTCGGCTGATGTACAGGACGCCACCGCCAGCCTGTGCGACCCTGCGCGCTACCCCGAGCGAGACAGCGGTTTTGCCCATGCTTGGCCGGCCGGCGAGAAGGAGATAGTCACCTTCGCGAATGCCGCCCGTCAAATCATTCCAGTCTGACCAGCCGTAGGCCATGAGACCAGGTGCGATTTCGTTCCGGCGCAATGCCTCGACGCGATCGACGGCTTCGGCGAAGGCATCGCCCAGCCGAGCCGTCTTGCCGGCCATCTCTTCGGGCAGGCAATCGGCGACGCCTTGCTCGGCAAGCGCCATTGCAGCGTCGATGTCGACAGACAGATCCATCGCAGCAGCGCGGGCGCTATCCATCGCCTCGATGAAAATCCGACGCCGGGCACTGGCCACAAGCTCGTCGATGAACGCCAAGGCCCCAGCCGTGAAGGGCTTGTTCGCGAGCCTGATCCAATAGCCGTGGCCGCCAAGATCGGCATAGGCGGGCTCCGCCGACATGGCGTTGCCGACGGTCAGGATGTTGATCGCGTTTCCGGCCGCGGAGATGCGCGCCATTTGCTCGAAAATCCGCGCAAACAGCGGCTCGCTGAAATGGTCAGGCCGCAGCTTAGTCGCGGCGCGATCGTACCCGCCGTCGACAGTCATGATGGCAGCAAGAATGCCGGCCTCGATATCGGCCGTGGAAGGAAGCGCCCCCGTCATGGCGGTCACTCCGCCTCGGCGGTAGCTGCGACACCTCGGCCAATGCTCGCCAAGGCATTTGCCGCCTCAGGTGGCATCATTCCCTTTGGCCAGTGCGCTGCGACACTGAAGTAGGCTATGAACTTGTCAAAATTCCGGACGGTACAGGTCGTGCCCCGCTCTAGCCGGTCGAAAAATGAACCGTGGTTCGCGACAATGGTAGCCACCCGCGCAAGGGATTTCCCACCATGTTTTGCCACTGCCTTCGCATATGCACGAGAGACGGTAAGCAACGACTGCTCGAAAGTTTCCATTCGTCAGCATTAGGGTATATATACCGCGATATCAACGGTATTTATACCGCATGAATTGTTAACAAATGTGCGGTATTCATCCCGCATGAGCACCCAAGATGTATTGATAGAACGGCTTAAGCACGTTCTGGATAAGCTTCCTATCACTGCGCGTAAGGCGTCGATGCTAGCCACTGGAAAGCCTGATGCCATTCGCTTCATTCTGAGCGGGCGGGCAATGCCATCGGCCGACCGCCTTGAAGCGATAGCAAGGGTTTTGATGACGACGCCCAGCTATCTTCTCGGTACGACCGACGATCCATCACCGTTAGCTGATGTCTATCCTGACGCGAACAACCGAAGAATTGGCGTTTTTCCGCCCGATGACAAGCTAGAACACTATTCTATCAGGCTGATCGAAAGCGTCGATGGAATAAGCATTTACCAGGCTAGCGAAATGAGGGACTCCGATATCAGAAAAGTCGATCCAGCGGGTGGACTTGACTTGTTCAACCTCCCAAGGGTTCTTGTCACCTCCGTTCTCCCGCTGCCGGCCGGACTCGTTAACCGGAAAATGCTCTACGGCTTCTATGCAACTGTAACCTCGATCTCTCCTCGCTTCGATATCGGCGAATTGATTGTGGTAGACCCCTCTCGTCCGCCGGCAGTGGGCGATTACGTCGTCGCGTACTTCGACCACATATGGGAGGATATGGACGATGAGCCGGTGAAGCCCGCGCTGTTAGCAAGGCTGACAGCGCGTAGCGGCGGCAAGATCGCTTTGAAGCAACTCCACCCGCGGGATGATAGGGAATTCGCCGCCAGCGCGTTTAAAGAAATTCATCGGATTATACCGATCGCGGAAATGCTCGTCGCTTGATGCGGTAAATATTCCGTAAAAAAGTTTGACGCGGTAAATCTACCGCATTATGCATTGTCTTATCGGTTGAACGCCTCCGGGCCGAAGACGCCGATGCAGGCAGGGCATCCGCATGCGGATAACCCTGTCCTTTAGACAGGAGCATTCCACATGGCCGACGCCACCCAGGCGCGTAGCGACGACGCTTCGCGGAACGAAGACTTGCGCATTGAGCGCGCTGACACCCCGATCATTGCCTATGCCCGACTGGTCGCACAGAGTGATGAGTTCTTCGATGCGGCCAGCAAGGGGCGCGGGCGCAATAGTCACCCGGCTTTCCGCATCCTCTACGATACCGCTGGCAAAGCGATGGAGACGAGCTATCTCCATATGCTCGATCTCCTGCCGAATGGCGACGACCGCGATCTGATGATCTTGGCCGGCCATGCGGCCATGATGGCCAACCAATTGGTTGATCATATGCCTTTAGGCGTCGAGCGCGATGCGGCTTGCAAGCTCGCTAAAGGCGTCGCCTCTGCGTTGACAGCCATTAGCGCCACGCTTGCCCACCAGTGGCCGGCCGGCGTTGATGATGTTGAGCCCATCTTTCCCGAACTCGCAAAGTTCATTCGCCGCGACATGATGATCGTGGAAGCGCGCCGCGCCGATGCGGAGGGCTGCTGATATGGGAAAATATCCGCTCAGCGCTGCCCAGATCTCCAGCTGGAAGCCCATGGTCGACGCAGGCGATGTCCTCGATCGCGCTGGAGCGATCCTGACCCTTCTCGCCGGCGCCTATGAAGCGGACAGTGAGGCAAACCGTCTCACGGTGATCGCGGCAAGGCCAGACGACGCGCCCGATTGGGCAGGCATGAACCCGATCCTTTTCAGAGACGCTTTGCATGGGGTCGCCACCTTGATCACGCTAGCCCGGCATTTGGAGCTTGATGAAGCGGACGGGCAACCGTGAGCCGCCTCCGCCAGATCATCGCCGCGATCGAGCCTTGGTATGACTGGGGCGCGTGGGGCGCGGAATCTCTCAGCGGCGGTTGGGGCGAGGGCTGGCGGTTCCAGTTCGAATGGTTCGGCTGCCAAATCCTCATCGCTTTCACCCGCTTCCCGAAGGAGAAGTGACATGGCCACCCGCCGCGAAATCCTTGCTGCGACCATCGCCGCACCCATGATCGTCGCGCCGGCGGTCACGCAGGCTGCAGGCCTCGTATGTTCGCCGGTAGCTGGTACCGCCGAATGGGATGTCGCCTTTGCGCAGTATCAGGCAGCGAAGGACGAGGACGAGTGTTTCTATCGTGAGGTCTATCAACCTGAAATGGAGCCGCTCGACGCTTTGGAGCCTCCCTATCGGATCGCCCATGTTGCGAAGAATGGCCAAAGCTTCACATACACAATCGACCCGCGATACAATGAATATGACACTGGCCCGATCGGCGAATGGCGCTTCCTGAGGGACGAGATCGAGGCTGCGAAGGAAAAGTGTGCGGCTTACGTTGCCGCGATGCCCGCCTCACGGCGCGATTTTCTGAACCGCATGACCGACGAGTTGGGCGGAGCAGCATATGATGCCCGCTATGCACTTTTCCGCACGCCAGCCCCGAACTTGGAGGCGCTGGAATATAAGCTGCGGATGCTGATGGAGGCGGCCACTGACAGCGTCATCGAACCACCAGAAATCGCGCAGATCATCAGCGATGTTCAGTTGATTGCTGGGAACGCCGGAGGCCGGCCGTGATGGCGATCGTCCGCAATTGCTCGACCTGCGCCTATTGGCGTTCTGGCGCACATTCCTCGATGCTCGTGCCGGCGCTGGACGAAAGCTATGAGGATGTCGGCGCCTGCGAGAACGTCCCGCCGCAGATCATCACCATCGACGGCGGTCCCGAAACCGTCCAGCCGACCACCCACGCTTCACGCTGCTGCGCGGAGTGGAGCCGCGGCTGGGTCGATTACGACGATCCGGACGATGACGATGATGGTCCGGATGGCGAGCCCAAGCCCGGTGACGATCCAGATCCCGACATCGCCAAGGTTCGCCGCCTTTTTCCCAATCCTCCCCGGCCGATCGCCGCCTGAAGGAGCATGGCCCCATGACTACCACCGACACCAAGCGGAATTATACCGCTGAAGAGACGACGGCCTACGAGACCTATCTGAGCGCGCTTGCTGAGCACAACATCATGTGCGCTCGCGCTGGCGCGACGACGAAGCAAAAGATGGACGCGGCGTTCGCGGTCGATCGGGCGCTTAAGCATTTCATGCAGGTTGCAGGCCACGAGCCGCATTCAACCCGGTCGCCGGAGGATGTCCGCACGATCGAGAAGCTGAACAGCGAGATTGCCGAACAGGCGCGGGTGATCCGCAGCGCCTATTCGATGTTGGTCGGCATCCATCACATTGGTGAGTTTGCTTATCACACCGACATCGACGTGGATGGGCATGCTGCCTGCAATTCTTTGCTGGACGATGCCACCGATGCGCTCCGTCGTGCGCTCGCGCAGCCAGGTGCCGCATGACCGGCGTTCGCCTCACAGTGCCCAACAGCTTCACCTTCATGGTGGCGCGAAAGGGCCGGACGGTCCGGCCGGGCGTCACACTCCCCCGCACGCGGTACCAGACGCTGGATGAAGCCGCGAGCGAAGCGGAGGCGTGGGCCGTCGCCAGCCCCGGGCAGACCGTCATCGTTTTTCAGGAGGTTCTGCGGGCGAAGCTCGATCCCGCAACCATCGATCCAGCCGCTGCCCCCCCCCGGCGGTTGGCGGAGCCGGGCGGCGTTCGCCCCCTAAGCCGTCCGGCTCCAAAGGTGACGCATGAGCAATTTTAGGCCTACGGGCGAAACGGTGATCTTCTTTCGGGAAGGCATGTTCTATCCGCTCCAGCTTTCCGGACTAAAATCGACAGCGGAAGAAGCGGCGGACCATGCCGCGTGCAATCCCGGCACCCTGCGGATCGAGGATCTGTGTGGCAATGTCATCTGGCCAGAAGGGGATCGACAGTGAAGGGCGGCAGGATCCTGATCTGCGGTGGCCGAACCTTCAACGACCAGGCCGCCTTTGCCCGCGTGATGGAGGGGCGAGAGCCGGCCGTCATCATCAATGGCGGCGCGGCTGGCGCTGACCGCCTCGCGCGCATGTGGGCAGGGTATCGCGCGATTGCCACCTTCACGTTCCCGGCCGACTGGGAGCGAATGGGGCCGTCGGCTGGGCCGCGCCGGAATCAACGTATGATCGATGAAGGAAAGCCCGATCTGGTTATCGCATTCCCTGGTGGGCGCGTCACTGCCGACATGATCCGCAGGTCACGGGCGGCAGGCATACCCGTCATCGTGGCAAGCGAGATCGAGACTGGTAGGCCAGCCGTTCTGACCCCTTTTTGGCAGGGTGATAGTGCCAAAGGCGCAATCGACCCGGCCGCGCCTGGCCAGGGGCAAGGCAATGTGCTGCCGTTCGAGCGAGGGAAGCAAAATGAACACGAGTGACGAGGGAAGGCAGCTGCAGGCTGCCGCCAGTGCGCTGCCAGCCGCTGAGCTTGCGCGCCTGATGCTTACGCACCTTGATAAGTGCCAGCGCCTGAGCAAGTTCACTAGCATCGAGGAACTTATCCGAGCGATATGCGAGGCGCTGGTCGCTGGCGGGCAGGCGAGCGGCCAGGAAACGTCCCTTGGAATTCCAAGTGACATGGCCACTGCGCCGGAAGGCGACGGATGGATCTTGGCCTATGAGCCGGATCGCGCCGAGCACTTGCCGCCTTGGCGCCTCGCGACCCGCTGCGACGAAGGCTGGCGGGATGAGGATGGGTACGTCATCGCTCCGACCATGTGGGCGCGCTGTCCGGATCCTCAGCCGTCTCCCACCGGATGGGGCCAGCCGCAGGGCCATCTTCGCATCTGCCGGGCATGGTCCGATCAGATTCCTTGGCTGACGCATCTGATCGAGGTGGTGAAGCCCGATGGCAGTTATGACGATCACCGCCAGCCGGAGATGGCCAACAGCCTCGAAGACGCGCGCCAGCGCGCCGCAGCCTGGGGCGAAAAGCTGGGCCTGCCCGTCATCGAAATGGACGATGAGAATGTGGTGCCGTTCAAGCGGAGGGATCAGGCATGACCAAAGTGCGACTGCCGGCCGAAAGCCGGCCGTGGGTGATGGCGACGATCGAGGGTGTGCTTGCGGGCACCATACCCAAGCTCGTCGACCTGCAGGTCAAAGTTGGGGAATTGAGCGCTGAGATGGATCGGCTGCGGGAGATCGAGGCGCAGGCGCAGGCAGTGTATGACTATCATCTGCAAGGTCGCGCCGGCCGCGCGACGGATGGTCGCTGGGACATGAGCGAGATGATCGAGCGGCTGGACCGCCTCGGGAAGGTGATGAAGCGATGAGCAGATTTTGCGCCACTTGCCGGTTCTTCAGTGTTGGGACGACATCGGCGTTCCCCAATGTTGATGGCATGTGCCGACGGCATGCGCCGCAAGGTGCGGTAATTGGCTCCCACCATGATGGGTATCAAGTTTTTCCGCCCATGTCGGCGCATCAGTGGTGTGGTGAGCATGAGCCCATTCGCCGCGCACAACGCGGGCGCCGGCTGGCCAAACTGACGAAGATGAAGGTTCTGTGATGCGCCTTTTTCAGCGCCTCGATACCTGGCTAGGCAAGACGCTATTCCACCCGCCGATCATCCTCGCCTGCCAGCTCACCCGGCAGACGCAATACGCGATGCACCGCGCGCTGTGGTTCTTTGCCGCGTGTCACGCGACCGTCTATCTGGAGCACGACGACTGGCTCTGGGTCGCGTTCATGTGGTTCTTTGTCGCGATCACCCTGCTGAGCGCTACGGTCTATGCAGACTGGCCGGCCATATCCATCCGGGCATTCCGGCTGTTTTGGTTCTTCCTTCTGATCGGGCAGGTGTCCGTGACCTTGCTCGGGGGCGAGTTGCTGGCATCGGCCATCCGTTCGGTCATCATCCTGTTCGCGGAGTATGCCGCGACCATTAAGACTATCCCGCCGCGCAGGAAGCGCGGCCGGCGGGCGAGCGCGAAGGAGGCGTTCAATGGCCAGTAATCACAGCCGCAGCCGCGACAACCTCCTGCGCATCGCCGAAGTGCGGTCGCGCACGACGCTCTCCAGCGCGACCATCTATCGGAAGATCGCCAAGGGCACCTTCCCCGCGTCCCATCGCATCAGCGAGGGCCTTGTGGCATGGTACGAATCCGATATCGATGCTTGGATCGCGGACCCGATGGGGTACCGCATCTAGCTGATATGACTGTGGAGGGTTTGCCATGCTGACAGATGCCGAAATCGATGCCGCGAAAAAGCGCACGAATTATACGGACAAGCCGTTTCACGAGCACCCTGACTGCATCAGGCTCGCATTTGAATGGCTGGATGCGCAGCGCACGGTCAAGGGTGCCGGACAGAAGCACCTTGCACTCAAGCATGTCATCGAGAAGTGGGCCGGGCGCTACGTTAGCGAAACCGACGTGAACGTCGCGGCTGAATTGCACCCGCGTATCACCGGGAAGTATCCCAACTTCAATTTGAGCGCACGCCTGACCCGACCTCACGACCGCCGATTGAAGGGCATCGGCGAAGCGTTGACACAGGGGTACCGCGATCGAATCCAGGAAAGTCTATACAAGATCGTGGAGCAGTAAGCGCCGCCACCGAGATAAAGAGACGCAAGAAGACCCAAAACGGGACGGGGGTATAAATAGGGGTATCACTCCCCCGCCCTATCCAAAAAACCACGCTATTCTGCCAATTATCGTCAATGTTGGGACTGGCTCCCTCTCCGCCAGTTACCGTTCGCATGGGTTTCCAGCAGACCCGATGATCGCAGTCAGGTTGACGGTGCATAGTGTCGCACTCGCATGTCACAGATGCTTCTACTGAAAATCACCCGAGGCGATGTGCAGGCAACGATCGATGCTCGACCAGAGCGATCGTCGTTCTGTAGAGCGATGCGGCTTTTGGGAGGAAGGGACCGGGGTCAGGCCCTGGCAGGCTGTGCGCCATGTTCGAAGCGGCGCGCGATTATCGCGCAGGCTATCAACTGTATCTGATGGAAGAATATGAGCGGCAGGATGATGCCGCCGACCTGGGCGACCGGGAACAGGATGCCGGCCATGGGCACGCCTGACGCAAGGCTCTTCTTCGACCCGCAGAAGAGGAGGACGATGGCGTCTTCCTGATCAAACCCCATCATCCTTCCCAGCGCCTGGGTGGCGGTCATGACGATGACCAGCAGCAGGCAGCACAGCAGGATGAGAAGGGCGAGCATCTCTCCTGACACAGCGTGCCAGAGCCCCCCTACGACGGCGGCGCTGAAGGCGGTGTAGACGACCAGCAGGATGGAGCCGCGATCGACCAGCGTGACCCACTTCTTGTGGCGATGGACGAAACCGCCGATCCGGCCGTGCATCATATGCCCGACGACAAAGGGTAGAAGCAACTGGAGCAGGATCGACTGGACGGAAGCGAAGGACAGCGGCGCAGCGCTTCCGGTCCGGTTCATCAGCAGGGCGACCAGGGCAGGGGTCGCCACGATGCCGATCAGGTTGGAGAAGGACGCGCTGCATACTGCCGCGGCGACATTGCCGCGGGCAATGGCCGTAAAGGCGATCGAGGATTGCACCGTCGATGGCAGCAGGGTGAGGAACAGCATCCCCGCGGCCAGTTCCGGCGGCAGCATCGGCAAATGAGCCAACGCCAGTCCGAGCAAGGGAAAGAGGATGAAGGTCGTCGCCAGCACGGTGAGGTGCAGCGGGAGATTGCGTGCGCCATCGATGATGGCCTGGCGCGAAAGCTTTGCCCCATGAAGGAAGAAGAGCAGGGCGATGCCGATGTCGGTGATGATATCGAATATCGCGGCTGCGACCCCGCGAACAGGTAGCAGGGTGGCCAGCAGAACCGTGGAGAGCAGAGCCAGGATGAAGGGTTCGGCGAAGGCGAAAAGGCGGCGCAGCACGATATTTCCTCGAATGAAACACAGCCGGCTCCATGAGAGCCGGCTGTGCTCTGGAACAGCTTGTTCTAGAAATCGGCCCTGAGGCGGGCACCGACCGTGCGGGGACGCGCGGTGAATATCCGCGTGCCATCGGTCGAATTGTTGATGCCGAGATAAGGCACCTTGTCGCCCAGATTGTCGACATAGAGGCTGGCTTCCCAGCCGTCCGTCCGGACGCCAAGGCGCGCCCCGATCAGGGTGTAGTCCGGCAGATAGGTGTCGAACTCGTTGGCGCGGTTGAAGGTGCTGTAGCTGGCGCCATGATAGAGGATATTGCCCTGCACGAAGCCGCTCAGGTCACCAGCCAGCGGCATTTCATATTCGGCGGACGCCGATGCCGACCATTTCGGCGACAGCGGCACCCGATCGCCCTTGTTGCCGATGGTGCCTGCAGACACGACGTCGGCCGGGAGGTCCTCTTCCAGCTTGGAGTCGACATAGGTCACATTGCCCATCAGGCTGAGCCCGGTCACCGGCTTGATCGTGGTATTGAACTCGACGCCGTTGGACGAGGTCTTGCCGGCATTGATGGTATAGGCAAAGGCGCCGGGCGCGCTGGCCGAGAGCTGCTGGTTCTTCCAGTCGACATGATAGCCGGTCAGGTCGAAGAAGATGGCGCGATCGAGCAGATAGCCCTTCACGCCGATTTCGTAGCTCCACAGGCTGTCCGGATTATAGGTGCCGGGAAAGACGACGCCGGCTTCCTGCGCAAGCGAGGTGGCGGTGTTGACGCCGCCCAGGCGGAAGCCCGATGCCGCGCGGGCGTAGAGGCTGATATCGTTCGTCGCCTGCCACAACAGCGCGGCATTGTAGCTGGTCTTGCTGTTGCTGCCCTTGCTGTCGCCGGTGACACTGGGCGTCGTCACATTGCCGAAAACGAAGTCCGGGAACACGGTCTGCAGGTTGGTGACGACGTCATGGATGTCGGCGGAGAAATAGCGCAGGCCCAGCGTCGCGGTCAGCGTGTCGACGATCTTGTAGTCGGCCTGTCCGTAGAAGGCATATTGGTCGATCACGCGCTTGTTGTTGGTGCCGAATTCATAGACGCTGTTGCCGCGGCCGGGGTTGGCGAAGCCATTGTCGTGGCAGTCGTCATAGCTGAAGCAGACGGGAATCCCGTCGGGCGCCTGGATCGCGTTGGTCTGGTACAGGCTGTTGCTATGCTCATAATAGGCGCCGGCCACGATCTGGAGCGGGCCACCAAACTTGGACGAGAAGCGCAGTTCCGCATTATAGTCCTTGAACCACATGCGCGGCACGAAGCTGAGCGGTGCGTTGACGCCGAAATTTATGTTGGTCGGCGTCGAATCCTTGGCGTTCAGCACCTGCTGGTTGCTGTAGCTGCCATTGGCGATGATCGAGCCAAAGCCCAGATCATAGTCGGCCGTCAGCGAATAGAGGTCGTAATTGTCCGAATAGAGTTCGACCGTTGGCGAAGTGTTGAGATAGGGGCCATTGGCTTCCTGGAACGCCTGACTGCCATCGACATCGATCTGCTGATGGGTTGCCGATGCGAGCAGCGAGAAATCCTCGCTGGGCTTGAACAGCATCTGGCCACGCACGCCTCGAACGAACTGGTCATTGTTGTTCGTGCGCATCCGGCCCTTGATCGTCTGGTCGATGTAGCCGCCGCCGATCTCCGTCCAGCCGGTGACCCGAATGCCGAGCACATCCTTGACGATCGGTGCGTTGATCGTGACGCTCGCTTCACCATAGGCGTTGCCGCTCTTGACGCTGGCGCCGACGATCTCGGCCGATCCGCCCCATGTGTCGAGGTCCGGCTTGCGGGTGATGACGCGCAGGGTGCCGCTCATCGAACTGGTGCCGAACAGCGTCCCCTGCGGTCCCTTCAGCACCTCGACATGGTCGATGTCATGGAGGCGGATGCCGGGTTTGCCATCGCCCAGAATGTTGCCGCCGACACCGCCCAGAACGGCGGATTCATCGAGATAGAGGGCGGTCGTGGCGCCGACATTGGAATCGATGCCGCGCAGCACGATCTTGGTCTGGGCCGCGCCGAAGCTCTGGATGTTCACGGAAGGGTCGAGATTGCGCAGATCCGCGATGCTGGTGACGTGATTGCGTTCCAGCGTTTCACCCGAAAAGGCGGAGATCGCCAGCGGCGTATCCTTGATCGACATGTCGGCACGGCGCGTCCCGGTGACGATGATCTCGCCCCCGGCGGTGGCATTTGCCGAAGTCGAGCTGGAAACGACGTCTTGCGCATGTGCGGAGATCGAAATGGCGAGCGCAGGCAAGGCGATCGACGTCAGGGCGACGCCGTTCGCAGCGCGGCGCAGGTGCCCGCGAAGAAACTGACTCATGTTTAACCCTTTGCGTTCTGGAAACTCCTCCATCGTCCCTGCTGCTGAACATGCACGTCACCTTGTAGCGATCTGGTGCTACCGCTCGCGAGTCGTGAAGCGCTCGAAAGTCGATGTTATGGTGTGATTGTCATACAAAGTTTTTGGCTTTGCAAGCGGGAAACTTTGGCCTGTTTTCCGTGGCGTGAAAGATTTTGACAAAATGAATCAAGGGACTTGCCAACAGCCTGCAAACTCGATTGTCTGATTGTATGACAAGTGCGTATGCCGATTCTGCGCCCCCTCTCATGGGCCAATCCGAAACGTCTTGGCCAGAGCGCACGGCTGCCAACTGGGCGCTGCTGCTGCTGTTGCTCGCCTACATGCTGTCCTTCATCGATCGTATCATTCTCTCGATCCTGATCCGGCCGATTTCGGCCGATCTGCATTTGAGCGACATGCAGTTCGCGCTGGTCGGGGGCGTGGCATTTTCGCTCTTCTATGTCAGCGTCGGCCTGCCGATCGGCTGGCTGGCGGACAGGATGCCCCGCCGCCTGATCGTGGCGGCCGGCATTGCACTGTGGAGCCTGTGTACCGTGGCGTCCGGACTGGCCAGCAGCTTTGGCTGGCTGTTCCTGGCGCGCGTCGGCGTGGGCATTGGCGAGGCGGCCTTGTCACCGGCGGCCTATTCGCTGATCGCGGATTATTTCCCTCCCGCCAAGCGGGGGCGTGCGGTTGCCATTTACACATTGGGCGTGTCCCTCGGGTCGAGCGTGGCCTATTTGCTGGGCGGGTTGCTGATCGGCTTCACCGCCACGCATGGCGCGGTCGAGCTGCCGCTGTTCGGTGCATTGGCGCCATGGCGCTTCGTGTTCGTGGCGGTGGGCGTGCCGGGACTGTTCATGGCTCTATTGACGTTGACCATGCGCGAACCCGCAAGGCGCAGCATGCCGGGCGGCGCAATTGAGGAGGGGATCGGCTTCCTGGCCTTCCTGAAGGCCCGCCGCAGCGTCTCCCTCGCCTATATATTGGGCTATAGCTTCATCAACCTGCCCTTTGCCGGCTTCATCCTGTGGGGGCCGGCGCTGTTCGACCGGCTGCACGGCATGGGGCCCCGCGAGTTGAGCCTGCCGTTGGCGCTGATCTTCCTGGTGCCCACGACCCTGGGGCAGTGGTTCGGGGCGCTGGTCACCGACCGGGCGCTGACCAGGGGGCATGGCGATGCCGCGTTCCGCACCGGGGCTGCCTGCGCGCTGCTGCTGGTGCCGGTGGCAATCGCGATGCCGCTGTTGACCAATGTCACAGCCGCGCTGGTCGCGCTGGCGCTGCTGGTCTTTCTGGTCTGCGCCTCGGTCGGCCATCATGCGGTGGTGGCTGCGTCGGTGGCGCCGAACCGGCTGCGCGGCCTGTATATCGCGCTGTTCTTCTTTGTTCAGAATGTGATGGGGCAGGCGATCATCGCCCTGATCACCGCATTCCTGACCGACCATATATTCGGCAATCCCGCCAGTATCGGGCGGTCGATGGCCATTGTCGGCGGCATCGGTGCGGCTGGCGGCTTCGTCGCCCTGCTGGCCGGACGCGGCGCGCTGCGTCAGGCCTCGCCGGCGGTTTCTCAGCATCCATAATCTTCACAAAGACCGGGGAAGCATATGAAGTTTGGTTTCTTCAACCTGATGCCGTGGCCGCATTATCCCGAGCCGCCGCGCGTCTATCCCACGCCCAACAAGGATTATGATCCGGTTGTCGGGCAGCAACTCTATCATGACTATATCGACCTGCTGGTCCATGCGGAGGCCTGCGGATTCGACTGGGTGGCGTGCAACGAGCATCATTTCAGTCCCTATGGCACCATGGCCAACTGCAACCTGATCGGATCGATCCTGGCGCGCGAGACCAAGACGATCGGCCTGGCCATGGTTGGCAACCTGCTGCCGCTGTCCAACCCGATCCGGGTGGCAGAGGAATATGCGATGATCGACGTGATGAGCGGCGGTCGCCTGATCGCCGGCTTCATGCGCGGCGTGCCGCATGAATATATCGCCTATAATTCGCCGCCGGGGGAATCGCGCTCGCGCCAGAAGGAAGCGGCTGAACTGATCATGAAATGCTGGTCGGAGCCCGAGCCGTTCGGCTGGGAAGGCGAGCATTTCCAGTTCCGCTCCATTTCGATCTGGCCGCGCCCGATCCAGCAGCCGCCGCGCGTGCTGATGTCGGCGAGCAACGAGGAATCGGCGGTCTTCGCCGCGCAGAGCCGGGCGATCATGGCGATGGGCCTGATTTCCGACATGAAGCTGGCGCGCGCCAATGTCGACATCTATCGCCAAACCGCGAACGAGGCGGGCTGGGATCCGGCGGACGACCAGGTGCTGATGGGGGCCAGCACCTGCATCTGCGAGACCGACGAGGAAGCGCATGAGGTGTTCGCCCGCGCGCTCGACTATTTCCACGGCACTCTGATGAAGCCCACCTATGACGCGCTGAAGCTGGTGCTGCAGGCGGGCTATTTCAACAAGCAGAAGGCCGGCGCCAGCTATGACAGCCGGCTGGACAAGGTCGCAGCAAAGAAGACCATCCAGGAGATGATCGACGCCGGTTCGATCTTCTGCGGCAGCCCCAAGAGCGTCGTCGAGCAGATCAAGCGCTTCAAGTCCGAACTGGGCTGTGGCGGCATCAATATGAGCATGCAGATCGGCAACCTGCCGGTCGCGACGGTGCGCAAGGGCATGGACCTGTTCCGTGACCAGGTGCTGCCGCAGGTCCGCGATCTGTAAGGGGGAATGTCATGAGCTACGAAACCAAGACTGCGACCCTTGCCAAGGGTGCCCTGACCTATCTGGTGGCGGGCGAGGGGGAGCCTTTGCTGGTCCTTCACACCTCGGGCGGGCCGTTGTGGACGCCGCTGATCGAGAAACTGGCGACGACGCGGCGAGTCTTCATGCCGGTGCTGCCGGGCTTTGGCGGGACGGCGATGCTGGACGGGGTGGTGAGCGTCGCCGATCTCGCCGATCTGGCCGCCGACTTCATTACGACCGAGATCGGTACTGCACCTGTGGACGTCTTCGGCGGTTCTTTCGGGGGCCGGGTCGCCCTCTATCTGGCGGCGCGTCATCCCGGCCGCGTGACCGACATGGTGCTGGAAGCGCCGGCCGGGGTTGCGGTGGGCGCCGACCCGGCTGCACAGGATCCGCAGGCCGCCCGGACCGGCCTGTTCGCCTATCCCGACAAGGCCAAGCATCTGGCGCCGACGCCGGAGATCGCCCAGGGCAACAGCGCAGCGTTCCGCGCCTATGGCGGGCCGGTGCTGGTTGACGAGGAACTGGTGGCGTTGCTGCCCGGCATCACGGCGCCGGTGCTGGTCATCATGGGCACGCTGGACCGGGTGACGCCGCCGCAAGCGGGGCATTATCTCGCCACCACGCTGCCCAATGGCAAGCTGACCTATGTCTATGACGCCGCCCATGCAGTGCAGCTGGACCAGGCCGAGGCGATGTTCCGCGTCACCCGGCATTTCCTCGACAAGGGCGCGGCCTTCATCGTCGCCAGCCGGGAATATTGTTGATCTTCCGAGGTGCCTGACAAGGTTTTCGGGGCGTAGGGAGGGGAGGATGGCGCGGCGCCATCCTCCCCTTTTGCGTTACCTGGCCGCCGGTCCCCAGAGCCAGTCGATCCGGCCGTCAGCGACGCTGGCCGGCATCGCCGCGTGCCAGCTGGCAGCGGCGTTGACATTGCCCTTGCCGTCATAGCGGGCGACCGCCGGATAGGCGAAGAGCGGGCGGGTGCGGACCAGCGTGTCGCCATCCTTCTGGCTTGCCACCACGCCATCGGGCGCCGCGCCCTTTTCCACCCAGGCAATGATGCCGGGCATGAAGTCGAAGCTGTTGGGCGCGTTGCCGCCGCGGCAGTGGAACATGCCGGGCACCATGAACAGGCGGAACCAGTCGCGCAGGCTGGTGACGCCGCCCTGGCGGGCCGCAACCTGTGCATAATAATCGAGCGAGCCAAGCGGCGAGACGCCCTGGTCGGACCAGCCATGGTAGAGGATCAGCCGGCCGCCGCGCGCGTGGAAAGCGGCGAGATCAGGCGCGCTGCCCGGAGCGACAGGATCGTAGAGCGCGACCTGATCGCGCACCTTGGCCAGATCGCGGTCCCAGTCGAAATCATGATAGTCATAATCGCGGGCCGGGTTCTGCGCGAACATCAGATAGCGAAGCGATCCCTGCGGCAAGCTCCATGTGTCGGCGCCGCCCCAGGCGCCTTCGCTGCCCGGCATCATGCCGCCGGGATAGAGGCGCTGGCCCTTGCCGTTGCGCGGACCGTCATAGACGGCTTTCGCTACCGCGACCTGCTCGGCGGTCAGGCAGTCGCTGCCGCCCGTCGCCGGGCATTGCAGGCTGGCCGGATCGAAGCGGCACTGGCGCGGATCGTCGATGATACCGTCCTTCACCCCGTCGATCGCATCGCAGGCGGCAATGGTTCGCTGGTGCAGCAGGGTGAGGGAAGCCTGATCGAAGATCGGCACATTGCCGCGCCGGAACAATTTCTGCGCGGCCCAGACATTGGCGATCGCGCCGAGTCGCCCGGCAAAGGCGGGGTCGCCCGAAATGATGCCGTCAAAATCCTCGGGATGATGCTGGGCTTCCATCAACCCTTCACGCCCGCCGGTCGAGCAACCGCGGAAATAGCTGTAGGCCGGTGCCTTGCCATAGAAGGCAGCGATCACCCGCTTGGCGACCAGCGCGGTGACATGGGTGCCGCGCGCGCCATAGTCGCGGCGGGCATCGGCGCTCGATCCCCAAAGCGGCTCCTTCAATATGTCGCCGACATGGCCCATATTGTCAGCTGCGACGACGAAATCCCTGGCCAGCATGTCGCCGCAGCCGGCGATATTGACGAAGCCGCAAAAGCCGCCGCAACCGATCTGGAAATAGCGGCCGTTCCAGCTGCTGGTCGGTAGGCGGATCTCGAATTGGACCTGTGGCTGGACATAGCCGGTCACCGCGCAATATTCGTTCGCCGCCAAGCTAGCTGCGACGAGCTTCGCGCCGGTGATCGTCGCCGGCGCTTCCTGATCCTGCGTCAGGTCGACCTTGCCCAGTGCCTCGCAACTGATCGTGCTGACAAGCTGTGCGTCAGTCTGTGCCTTCATTAATGCGCTTGTCCGGGCGTTTGCCGGCATCGCCAGCCCGAAACAGAGCGCCACCGCCCCGGCCATCGCCAGCCCTAACTTGTTCCAACTGATTTTCTGCAACGTCCCGCCTCCATGTGATTGCCCGTCACAGGTATTATTGTCATACAACATTCGTAACGCAATGGAAAAGCAGGCAGAGATGTTCACCACACGCCCGGAAATCAGCGGTACCTTTGGCGTCGTCGCCTCCACCCACTGGATCGTGTCGCAGGTCGCGATGGGCATATTGGAACGGGGCGGCAATGCCTTTGACGCGGCTGTGGCCGGCGGCTTCACCCTACAGGTGGTCGAACCGCATCTGTGTGGCCCGGCCGGCGAGGTGCCGATCCTGTTTCATGACAGCCGGACCGATGAAATTGGTGTGCTGTGCGGCCAGGGCGTCGCCCCGGCCGCAGCGACGATCGACCATTTCCGGGGGCTTGGGCTGGACATGGTGCCGGGCTCAGGCCTGATCGCGGCGGTCGTGCCGGGATCGTTTGACGCCTGGCTGACGCTGTTGCGCAATCATGGGACGATGGAACTGGCCGATGTGATGGCGCCGGCAATCGGTTATGCGCTCAGCGGCCATCCGCTGTTGCCGGGCGCCGCACGGGCGATCGCGGATGTCGAGCAGGCGCTGCGCCATGAATGGCCGAGCGGGGCCGACATCTGGCTGGCGGGCGGAGGCCCTCCCACTGCCGGCAAGCTGTTCCGCAATCCGGTGCTGGCCGCGACCTGGCAACGGCTGCTGGCCGAGGCCGGAACGCAGGGCAATCGCGAAGCGCGGATCGATCGTGCGCGCCATGCCTGGAGCGAGGGCTTTGTGGCTGAAGCGATCGACCAGTTTACCCGATCGCCGCTGATGGATGCGAGCGGTGCGCGCCATGCGGGACTGCTGACCGGGGAAGACATGGCGCGCTGGCAGGCTCGCTATGAAGCGCCGGTGACAGCCGATTTTCATGGCTGGACCGTCTGCAAGACCGCAAGTTGGGGGCAGGGGCCGGTGTTGCTGCAGATGCTGCGCCTTCTGGATGCGGCCGGCATAGACCGGATTGATCCGGGTAGTGCCGATTTTGTCCATCTGGTGCTGGAAGCAACGAAGCTCTGCTTCGCCGACCGTGAAGCCTATTATGGCGATCCCGATTTCGTCGAGGTGCCGGTTCAGGCGCTGCTGTCCGATGGCTATGCTCGTGATCGGGCCGGCCTGATCGGCACGCAAGCGAGCCATGTCCTGCGGCCGGGCGTGCTGCCGGGTTTTGCCGAACAGGTGACACGCGGCATGGCGCAGGTGCGGTTGGCCCGCGACGAGGCGGCCGGGCTGGGTATTGGCGAGCCGACTATGATGCATCTCAAGTCGACGCTGAAGCCCGGCGACACCGTACATATCGATGTGATCGACCGTCATGGCAATATGGTGAGCGCGACCCCATCGGGCGGCTGGCCGCAATCCTCGCCGACGGTGCCGGGTCTGGGTTTCGCGCTGAATACCCGTGCGCAGATGTTCTGGCTCGAACCCGGCCTGCCCGGCAGCCTCGCGCCGGGCAAGCGCCCGCGCACCACGCTGACGCCGACGCTGGCCTTGCATGAGGGGCGGCCGGCCCTGGTGTGCGGCACGCCCGGTGGCGACCAGCAGGATCAATGGCAGCTGGTGCTGCTGCTGCGCCGGATATTGGGCAAGATGGGGTTGCAGCAGGCGCTGGATCAGCCACTGTTCCACAGCCTGCATTTCCCTTCCTCCTTCTACCCGCGCGAGGCGATGTCGGGCGTGGCCGTGGTCGAGGGAAGCTATGGCGCCGGGATCATCGGTGATCTGCGCGCGCGCGGTCATGACATAAGGGTTGCGCCGGCCTGGTCTGCAGGGCGGCTGACCGTCGCGGAACGATCGGCCGACGGCGTGCTGCATGCCGCGGCGACGCCGCGGCTGATGCAGGCCTATGCAGTGGGACGGTAAGCGGAAGCAGCGCGGCCCTACCGCGGCTCAGCCGAGAAAATAGACGGTGCCGTCCTCGACCCGGACATCATAGGTGCGCAGCGCCTGCTTGCAGGGCAGGGAGCAGGCCTTGCCAGTGCGGATGTTGAAGCTGCCGCCATGCAGCGGACAGAAGATCGTCTGCCCCTCCAGCCGGCCCTCCGACAAGGAGGCGATGGCATGGGTGCAATCATCGTCGATCAGGCGAAATTCGCCCTCGTCGTTGATCAGCAGCATCGGATCTTCGCCATCCAGCTCGAATCGCGCCATCTCGCCCGGCGCCAGGGATGCTGCTTGGCAAAGCGCCGTCTTTTCGGCCATCTCATTTTCCATTATCTTGTCTCTATGTATGATTGTCATACAATAAATGATCGAAAGAGGCGGTGATGTCCAGCCCTGCCGTCGATCTGCCGGACGAGCAGGGCGATGTTCAGCCGCCGATCGCGAAACGCTCTGCCCGGATGTGGCCCGGCGCGATGCCAGCTGCGCGCAGAACGGTACGAGCGGCGTCCACCATCGCCGGCGGCCCACACAGATGATGGCTGGCGCCGGCGATGTCTTCGGGCGCGAGCAGGGCGACAGCGGTGCCGCTGGCTACGCTGCCGCTGGCGCCTTCCATCAGGGCGATGCGGACTTCCAGCCCGGTTGTCGTGGCGGCGAGGTGGCGCAGTTCGTCCTCCAGGAACAGATCCTCGCGCCGGCTGCAGCCGAAACATAGCAGCATTGGGCGCTTGCCACCGCTCGCGCGGATCATCGACAGGGCGGGGGCCAGGCCCGTTCCGCCGACGATGAACACGGAGCGCTCCGCCCTGTCGTCGAGCGCAAAACCGCCCAGTGGCCCCTGCAATGTCAGCTTGGCGCCCGCTGTAGCGGCGTCGCTGTCCAGCCAGCCGCTCACCTGTCCGCCCGGTACATGACGGATCAGCAGTTCGATCATGGGCAGGGCATTGGGAGCCGATGCGATGGAATAGGCCCGCGCCACCTTCAGTCCGGGCGGCCGCAGGCGCAGATATTGTCCTGGCTGGAACCGGAAATTGTCAGGATCCTCCACCTCGATGATCAGCCGGGATATGGTCGTGGCGAGCCGATCGATGCGCACCAGCCGTCCGCGCTGTCGCCCGGCCGGGCTCGGTTGAGGGGCCAGCGGATAGTCCAGTTCGAAATGCGCGTCGGAGCGCAGCCGTGTGAGGCAGGTGGGGTAGATGCCGGCGAAGATCTCGTCCGCATCGACGATCGGCTGGTCCATCGCATCGCGGCTAACATCGCCTGCCGTGCAGCGCGCGATGCAGGAGCCGCAACTGCCGCTCATGCAGTCCGATCGCAACGGCAATTCGGCATTGAGTGCCGCTTCCACCACGGTTTCCCCGTCCGCCACGGGCAGGGTCAGAGCCGCACCATCCTGAAAATGCAGCGTGGCTCGAAACATCGTGAAACTTCCTTCTCGACAAAGACAATGTATTCTTGTCATACAATCATATCTAATGCGGGGGAAGCAATGGCTGATTCAGGTGATGCGATGATGAAGGCAGAGATCGGGGCGCTTTTGCGCGACGCCTATGACGGTGCGCCGATACCGCCGGTCGCCGATCGGATCGCGTCCGTCGAGGATGCCTATCAGGTGCAATTATGGCAGATCGCGGAACGGCTCGCCGCCGGCCGCCGGATCGTTGGTCGCAAGATCGGGCTGACCTCGCCCGCAGTGCAGCGTCAGCTTGGCGTCGATGAACCCGATTTCGGCCATCTGACCGACGAGATGGTCCATGGCGACAATGCCCGGCTGGTTCATGCGACACTGCGCCAGCCGCGCATCGAGGCGGAAGTGGCGCTGATCCTGGGCGCCGACCTCGCCATGCCGCATGCGACCGTGGCCGACGTGATCGCGGCGACCGCCTATGTGGTGCCGGCGCTCGAAGTGGTCGCCAGCCGCATTGCCGACTGGAAGATCGATATCCTCGATACCGTTGCCGACAATGCCTCGGCCGGCGCTGTCGTGCTGGGTGGCCCGGCCCGGCGCCTGGACGGGATCGATCTTACCCATTGCGCCATGACGATGACCATCAATGGCGAGACGGTGTCGCAGGGGCAGGGCAGCGATTGCCTGGGAAGCCCGCTCAATGCCGCGGCCTGGCTCGCGCGCCGCTGCCACAGTCTGGGGCGGCCACTGCTTGCCGGCGAGATCATCCTGACCGGCGCGCTTGGCCCGATGCGTGCCGTCGCGCCGGGCGATGCCGTCCATGCCGAAATTGACGGTCTGGGGACCGTTTCCGCCAGCTTCTGCTGAAAAAACATCTAGTCAAAAAAAGGGACGAGAAATGAACGAAGAGCCGCTGGTCAATCCCGAGGTGCTGAGCATGATCGGCGACTGGAAGGGCTATGTCGAAGCAAAGCTCGGCTTTCGCAACCATTGGTACCCCATCCGCTTTTCGAAGGAACTGGCGGAAGGGCAACTCGAAGTCGTCGAGCTGATGGGCGAAAAGCTGCTGATCAAGCGGATCGACGGCCAGGTATACGCGATGCGCGACCGGTGCCTTCACCGCGGCGTGCCGCTGTCTCGCAAGCCCGATTGCTATACCAAGGACACGATCACCTGCTGGTATCATGGCTATACCTATCGTTTCCAGACCGGCGAACTGGCCAATATCCTGGCGGTGCCCGACAGCCGGCTGATCAAGCGGCGCAAGATCGTGACCTATCCGGCGACCGAGGCGCAGGGGCTGATCTTCATCTTCCTGGGTGACGAGGATCAGGTTCATGATCTCAAGAAGGATGTGCCGCCCGGCTTCCTGGATGAGGATCGGCTGGTGCTGGGCAAGCATCGCGTCGTGAACAGCAACTGGCGCTTGGGCGCCGAAAACGGCTTCGATGGCCTGCACATCTTCATCCACAAGGATACGACGCTGCGCCATTATCGCACGTTCAACTTCCCGATCGGCCATACGCCGCTGCCCGGCGCCGTGCAGGTGATCGAGGAGGAGGATGGCCCTAAGGGGGTGATGGACGATTTCGCCCTGCACAAGCCGGTATGGGACGGCGTGATCGATGGCGAAGTCGTGGTCAGCGGCCCGCGCTCTACCCAGATCAAGGGCACTTCGGCCGCGGCCGGCACCTCGATCTGGATGCCCGGTGTGCTCAAGGTCGACAATTTCCCGATCGGCGGCCTCACCCAATATGAATGGTATGTGCCACTCGACGAGGGCCGCCACCTCTATGTCCAGACCATCGGCAAGCCGTGCAAGGATGAGCAGGAACGCCTGTCCTTCGCCAATGATTTCGAGGCGATCTGGAAGCCGCATGGGCTCGACGGCTTCAATGCCGACGACATCTGGGCGCGCGAGGTGACCGAGCCCTTCTACCAGGACGATTATGGCTGGGTCGACGAGATGCTGTGCGAACCCGACGAGACCATCCTGGAATGGCGTCGACTGGCCAGCCGTCAGGGGCGCGGCATCCAGCAGAAGAGCGATTTGCGCTGATCCGGACGGGAGCAACATCCATGGTATTCACATCCCATTTCATCGACGCCGGCGGGGTCCGCACCCACTGGCTGGAGGCGGGCGAGGGGCCGGTGCTGGTGCTGATGCACGGCGGCGGTGCCGGCGCCGATAGCTGGGGCAACTGGAAGGACTGCATTCCCATCTTCGCGCGCCATTTTCGCGTGATCGCCCCTGACATGATCGGCTTTGGCAAGACCGACAAGCCGTCGCCCGAAACCTATGTCTATGACCAACCGGGCCGCAACCGGCATCTCGCCGACTTCCTGGATGCGCTGGACCTCAAAGGCGTCCATATCGTCGGCAATTCCATGGGCGGCGCGACCGCGATCGGCGTGGCGCTCGATCGGCCGGACCTGCTGGCCAGGATCGTGCTGATGGGCAGCGCCGGCCTGCCCATTCCACCAAAGCCATCGCCGCACCTGCTGCATAATCTGCAATATGACTTCACCCGCGAAGGCATGCGCCGGGTGATCGGCGGGCTGACCGCGCCCGGTTTCCAGCCCAGTGACGAGATGGTGGAATATCGCTTCCAGCTGCTGGAAGACGCTGCCGCGCGCGCAGCGCTCAACGCCATCAACGGCGAAACCCGTAAGGGCACGCTCAATTATGACGAGGAACGGCTCAAAACGATCGAGCATCCGGTGCTGGTGGTCAACGGCAAGGAAGATGGCGTTTCGATCATGCCGCGCGCCTATCGCTTCCTCGAACTCTTCCCCAACAGCTGGGGCTATATCGTGCCGCATTGCGGCCATTGGGCGATGATCGAGGCGACGGAGGATTTCTGTGGCGCCGTCAATCGCTTCCTGGGCGTGGCGCCGTGACGATGCAGGCGCCTCCCGCTGGGGTTCACGCGCTGATCGAATATCTGGTCCGTCATCCGGGCGAACGGGCGCTGGTAAGGACGGACCCCGACATGCTCTTCGATCTCTTTGCGATCGACGATGCGGCCCGCGACCTGCTGCGATCGGGCAGCCGGGATGATCTGTCGCGCATGGGCGTCCATGGCAATTATGTGATCAAGTGGCTGATCTGGTCCGGGCGGCCGACCATGCCCTTCTTCGCGATGAGCCATTATTTCGATCGGAGACTGGCCGATGGGTAGGATTGTTGGCGCGTTCGCCATGTCGCACCAGCTGGGCGCGCCGGACGGGGTGGAAGAGCCGGCGGAGCGGGCATTTGCCGGCATGCGCGAGATCGGACGCCGCATCCGGGCGCTGGCACCCAGCCTGATCGTCGTGGTGACGAGCGATCATCTGAACAATTTCAGCCTGGGCCAGCCGGCGCCCTTCGCCATTGGCACGGCCGATCACTTTGTTCCGCTGGGCGATATGGGCCTGCCGCGCGATCCGGTGCCTGGCGGGCCGGATTTTGCCGCAGGGCTGATCGCCTATGCGCGGGCGCAAGGCATGGCGGTCGCAGCCGCCGACGATATTCAGCCCGACCATGGCGTGATGATCCCGCTCGGCATTGTCGATCCGCGGCGGGAAATTCCGGCGGTGCCGCTTTATGTGAACACCGTCTTCTACCCCGAGCCGGGGCCGATCGAGAGCCGTCGCCTGGGCGAAATGCTGCGCGCCTTCATCGACAGCGAAACGCCTGACGATGCACGGGTGGTCTTGCTGGGTGCCGGCGGCCTGTCCCATTGGGTCGGCATGCCGCAGGAGGGCGAGATCAACCAGCCCTGGGACGCAGCCTTCCTTAGCGACATGCTGGCGGGCGATGTCGATGCGCTGGCCGCGCGCGACAATGGTGAGATATTGGCCGTGGCCGGCAATGGCGGGCTGGAGGTCAATGCCTGGATCGTGATTGCCTCGGCCATGCCCGGCGCGAAGGGCGAATGCCTGTTCTACGAGGCGATCCCGCAATGGGCGACCGGTATGGCGGGGGTAGAGCTGCACGTCGCCTGACGGTGTGCGGCGCCTGCCGGTTGGTCCGCTCCGCCCGCTCCCGACACGGGGCGGGCGAAGTCCATTTCGCAATCAGAGGTGGGATTCGCGCTTTTCGAACAGGCTCTGGTCGGCAAAGCCTGCAACTTCGGGCCGGCCGCGCCCCAGCATGACCTGCAGATAGCAGGGCTCATCGCTATCATTCTGATAGCCATGGATGACGCCCGCCGGACAGGCGATCATTTCCCACGGGCCCAGTTCACGCGACAGCCGGCGACCATCCTCATCCTCGATGAACACGACGCACCGGCCTTGGAGGATGAAGAATATCTCCTCCACCTCATGGGTGTGTGGCGCATTGCCCTGACCGGGTGGGACCAGCATGATCGACAGGGTGAAATTGCCGGCCGGCACCACCGTCTCATCATCATGCTTGCCGGACGCGCCGGCGCCGATGAAGCGATGCTGGGCACGGCGATAGCCCTCGATGCTGGCATCGGAAAAGGCGTTCCAGTCAGGCACCCGATCCTCGAAACGGGCGACATAGCGCCCCATGATCTGCTCAAGGCTCCAGTCGGCAATCTCGGCGGGGCGGGCGTGGCGAGCGATGTTCATCTTTGGCTCCTGGGTCATTCCGTTGCTTCCGCGGCGGCGAAACTGTCGATCATGCAGGCGCGGCGGATGAAGGCATCGTGCAGGTCGGGGGTCTGCGACGCGTGGCGAACGTCCGCCAGCTTCTGCGCCCGGACTTCCGGATCCTTCTCACCCAGCATCTGCTTGTTGGCGATGCTCTGCGCCTGGACACCGTCGACCTGCGCCTTGCGGCGCTGGCGCGTATATCGGTCGAGCAGCGGCTGTGCGGCTGCGCCATCATGCAGGATGGAATCGAGTTTTGCGGCCAGGTTCACCGCATCATGGATGCCGCCGTTCATCCCCATGCCGCCGATCGGATTGTTCACATGCGCGGCATCACCGGCCAGCAGCACACGGCCCTGGTTGAAGGTCGCGGCGATACGTTGGTGGACGTTATAGAGCGCCACCGTGACGATCTCGTAGCGCCCCTGCTTCGGGCAGAATTTCTGCAGCCGCGCCTCGATCGCATCGGGGGACAGCAATTCCTCGTCCGGCTGGTCGGGCAGGGTCGGGCTGACGGCGCGCCACATGCCCGAACCATCCTCGCCCCGCGCCATGAACAGGTTCATCCATTCGTCGGGATCGGAGAAATAATTGCGGTTGCTGATATGCGATCCCAGCGTGGTGAAATCATGCCGCGTATCGATCTTGATGAAGCGCTCGGGCCAGGTGAAGCCCTCGAATGCAATGCCGGCGAGCTTGCGCACGGTGCTGCGGCCGCCGTCGCAGCCGACAAGATAGGCGCCGGCCAGTGTGTCGCGTGACCCGTCGCCGCGCTCCACCGTGGCGATCACGCCGTCCTGCGTCTGCGTGATGTCGACCAGCGTCGTTTCACGCTGGATTTCGGCCCCTGCATCGTCCCGCAACCGCGCTTCGATCGTCTCGGTAATCTTGTACTGCTCCCATTGCAGCACATAGGGATGGGCGGGTGGCGCCTGCATCTCGGGCAGGGCAAAACGTCCGATCCGTTCGCCGGTCACGCGATCGAGGTAGTGGAAGACCGGGGAGACAAGTCCCTGTTCCAGCCCTGCCTCCAGCAACCCGAGCTGTTCCAGCATGGCGATTGTCGGCGGATGGCAGGAGGCTGCGCGGCAATCCCGTTCGGGGGCGGCTAGCTGATCGATCAGCAAAATGGGGATGCCGCGTTGCCGCAAGGCGAGGGCCAGGACCGACCCGACCGGGCCGGCCCCGACGATGATTACCCGCTCAGATGCGCTGTTTCTGTCTGCCATGACAGGCAGCGTAACGTTTGATACTTTGTATGACAATCATAAAAGAATACAAAGATCGACCTTGCGATCAGGCGGGTACTTCCTCCGCCGCACGCAGCTTGCGCACCACCGCGTCGCGCGAGTTGCGAATGTGCCGGCCCAGCGCTTCGGCCGCCTTGTCTGCGTCCCGTTCCATCACAGCGTCCATGATCTGCGACCATTCTGCCAGGCCATTTTCCATGCGCTGCGGTTCGGACATGGAGGCGAGGCGCAGATAGCTGACGCGCTTCAGCAATTGACGGCCGGTATCGCGCACAACCTTGCTGCCCGACCCGTCCAATATTTCCTCGTAGAAGGTGCCGGCCATGGCCGAGAGAGCGGGCAGATCGCCCTTGTGCGCGCATTTTTCGATCGCCTTGAAGGCGGACTGAAGCCGCTTGGCGGCCTTGCTGTCGTCCCGCTCGACCAATCGGCGGATCGCGGTGGTCTCCACCATCTCGCGCAGTGAATAAATGTCGAAGGCGTCCTGGGCGTTGAGCACGGAGACGATGATGGTCCGGCGCGGGCCTGCTTCGATCAGGCTTTCGGACTGAAGCTGGCGCAGCGCTTCGCGCACCGACGTGCGGCTGACGCCCAGTGCTTCGCACAATTCCCGTTCGACGAGGCGCGTGCCAGGCTGGTACAGACCAGTGGCGATGGCCGAACGGAGCTTGTCCAGCGCATGTTCGCGGACAAGTGTCGGGTTGGCGACGATGCGCATATCTTCAATATTCAATTCAGGCTCCCCTGTTCACTCACGCCATCGCACGCAGCCCCAATCGATACGCGATGGTCAGACAATCATACGGGTTCGATAGTCATATCACGGCCAATTGCGCAATTGGGAAATAGCCTTACCACAGCCTAAGGCCACTGACGGGCCAGCCGCCGCCGAGCCGCGCACATTGCAGCAGGCTATAGCCGGTCAGTGCCGATGTCTTGGGATTGCTCGGCGATGCCAGCGCCAGAATGTCGAAGCGAAAGCGGCCAAAGGCCCCCTCCGCCTCGATCACGCCCAGCGGGTCGTCGACCCGGCGCGAGGATACCAGCCGGACCAGGGTAGCGTCTATGCCGATACCGGCCAGTCCGACCGCGACCGAGACATTGGCATTTTTCGGATAGGCGGATGCCGCCTCGCGGGCCGTGCCCTCGAAGAAAATCTGCTCCTCGGCCGGATCGTCCAGGTCGATCGCCTGTTCGGCGGGCGTACCACGCCAGGCGTGGGGCGGTTTGTAGGAAGTGTAGCGGACCTGATCGATACCGGCGAGTGAAGCCGCGACCAACCCGTCCAGTCCTGCAATGGCGCCGGCGGGCAGCAGCATGCGGCCGCCGCCCTGTGCCTGCGCATCGGCCAGTTCGGCGGCAAAATCCGCATCGGCCAGCACCCCGATGGACGAGAGGATACAATCGATTCCGGCACGCAGCAGGTCTGGCACATGATCCCGGACCGCCTGATGCCCAGCGCATTCGATCACGATGTCGGGCTGCGCGGCAATCAGTCCGGCCGCGTCATGCACGGCCCGCGGCGCAGTCCGCCCCGGTCGCACCAATATCGCCGCCAGCCGCTCGTCCTCGCCGATCCGGCCTAGCGCGGACAGAATTTCCATGCCGATGGCACCATGGCCGATCAGGCCGATCGTCGCAGTCTTTCCCATCGGATTTTCATTCCATCATTGTATGACAATATGACATATTTTAGGCGGTCAGGCCAGATTTGCAACCAAGGAGGCGATGTGGCGCAGAAAAGGATGAAGGTCGCGATCATCGGTTCGGGCAACATCGGTACCGACCTGATGATCAAGGTCATGCGGCAGTCCGATGTGCTGGAAATGGGCGCTCTGGTAGGCATCGATCCGCAGTCGGACGGGCTGGCGCGCGCCGCGCGGATGGGCGTCGCAACCACCCATGAAGGGATGGACGGATTGCAACGGCTCGATGTCTGGTCGCAGATTGACCTGGTGTTCGACGCCACGTCCGCCGGCGCGCATCCGCAGCACAGCGCGATCGTCACAGGCGCAGGCAAGACGATGATCGACCTGACCCCGGCGGCGATCGGCCCCTATGTCATCCCGGTGGTGAATGGCGACGCCCATCTGGACGCAGCCAACGTCAACATGGTGACCTGCGGGGGGCAGGCGACCATCCCGATCGTTGCCGCCATTTCCGCGGTGGCGACCGTCCATTATGCCGAAATCGTTGCATCCATCGCGTCCAAGAGCGCCGGCCCCGGCACCCGCGCCAATATCGACGAATTTACCGAGACGACATCACGGGCGATCGAAGAGGTCGGCGGCGCGCACAAGGGCAAGGCGATCATCGTACTCAACCCGGCCGAGCCGCCGATGCTGATGCGCGACACGGTGTTCGCGCTGTCGAGCGGCGCTTCGGAGGCGGAGATCGCGGCAGCGGTGGAGGCGATGGTCGCGCGGGTGGCAGCCTATGTGCCGGGTTATCGCCTCAAGCAGCAGGTCCAGTTCGAGCGTTTCGGCGCCAACAATCCGGTGCAGATTCCTGGGCTCGGTCAGTTCGAGGGGATCAAGAGCACCATCTTCCTGGAGGTGGAGGGCGCGGCCCATTATCTGCCGGCCTATGCCGGCAATCTCGACATCATGACCTCGGCCGCACTGGCGACCGCCGAAAAGATCGCCGCGCGCCGGCTGCTGCAGGAGGCTGTGTGATGCTCTTCGATCCCACCGAAACGAAGCTCTACATCCAGGATGTGACACTGCGCGATGGCATGCATGCGATCCGCCACCAATATGGGCTGGACCATGTGCAGGCCATTGCCCGCGCGCTGGACGCGGCGAAGGTCGATGCGATCGAGGTGTCGCATGGCGACGGGCTCAATGGCTCTTCCTTCAACTATGGCTTTGGCCGTCACACCGACTGGGAATGGATAGAGGCGGTTGCCGATGTCCTCGATCACTCGGTGCTCACGACCTTGCTGATCCCCGGCATCGGCACGATCGAGGATCTGAAACATGCCCATGGCTTGGGCGTAAGGTCGGTGCGGGTCGCGACTCATTGCACCGAGGCCGACGTCGCGCGCCAGCATATCGGCGCCGCCCGCGACCTGGGCATGGACGTGTCGGGCTTCCTGATGATGAGCCACATGATCGATCCTGAAGCGCTGGCCCGGCAGGCTCAGTTGATGGAGAGCTATGGCGCCCATTGCATCTATGTCACCGACAGCGGTGGCGCGCTCGACATGGACGGCTATCGCGCCCGCTGCGAAGCCTATGATCGCGTGCTCAAGCCCGAGACGCAGCGCGGCATCCATGCGCATCACAACCTGTCGCTGGGGGTCGCCAATTCGATCGTCGGGGTCCAGGCGGGCGCGATCCGCATCGATGCCAGCCTGGCCGGCATGGGGGCGGGGGCGGGCAATGCCCCGCTGGAGGTCTTCATCGCCGCGGCCGCGCGCAAGGGCTGGAACCATGGTTGCGACCTCTATCGCCTGATGGATGCCGCCGAGACGCTGGTTCGGCCGCTGCAGGACCGGCCCGTTCGCGTTGATCGCGAGACGCTGAGCTTGGGCTATGCCGGCGTCTATTCCAGTTTCCTGCGCCATGCCGAAAAGGCGTCGGCCGATTACGGCATCGATACGCGCGAGATACTGGTCGAACTGGGCCGTCGCCGCATGGTCGGCGGGCAGGAGGACATGATCGTCGACGTGGCGCTCGATCTGGCTCGGGCCTCTGCCCGTACGGCATAGGTTGGTGGACCGGGGCGCTTGCCCCGGTCCGTCCAGCCTCAGGGGTTGACCAGCTTCACCGGCACGGCCACGCCGTCGCGCTTGTAGGTAACACCGCCCTTCATCACGAAATCGATCCGCTCCAACTGGCTGATGTCGGCTAGCGGATCGCCCGCGACGGCGACGATGTCGGCATAGCGGCCGGGCAATAGCTTGCCGATCTCGTCGGAACCGATCAGGTCGGCGCCATTGGCGGTCGCGGCCATCAGCACATCCACCGTGCTCATTCCGGCCTTCACCATCAGGGCGGCTTCCCGTACATTCTCGCCCAGCCCGATGTCGCTGCCGAAGGCGATCCTGACCCCCGCCTTATAGGCATTGGTCAGCTTCTGTGCGCCGCTCCCCATGGCCAGCACCTTCTTGACGGTGGAGGGATTGAGCGTTTCCGGCCGGGTGGAGGCGGCTTCATATAGGCGCTGGGTGGTGAGCAGGGTGGGGATGAAATAGGTGCCGTGCGCCTTCATCAGTGCCCAGCTTTCGGCATCGGCATAAGTGCCATGCTCGATCGAATCGACGCCCAGCCGGACAGCATTGTCGATCGCCGCCTTGCCATGGCCATGCGCCGCGATCTTGAGGCCCAGGGCATGGGCGGCATCGACCGCCGCCTTGATCTCGTCATTGGTCATCAGTTGCGCCTTGGGGTCGTCGCCCATGCTGACGACGCCGCCCGATGGCATGATCTTGATGACCGTCGCGCCCAGCTTATGCTCTTTGCGCGCCAGCGCCGTCACGGCGTCCGGTCCGTCGGCCAGACCGGCACCGAATTCGGGGCGGGTGACGTCGGCAGCCAGGCCATGGCTCCAGTCATTATGGCCACCGGTCGGGCCGATCGCCTCGCCCGCAACCCACATGCGCGGGCCGACAATCTCGTTGCGCTCGATCGCGACCTTGAGCGCGATGTCCCCGCCATAAAGACCCCCCAGATCGCGCACCGTGGTGACGCCGGATTCAAGGATGGCGCGGGTGTTGACCGTCGAGGCCAGCACGGCGTCGAGCGGCGAATAGGTCATGGTCTTGGCAATGCCGTTGCCGGTGCGTGGCAGCGAGGTGACATGGGTGTGGGAATCGATCAGGCCGGGCAGCACCGTCTCCTCGCTGAGGTCGATGATCTCGGCCCCCGCCGGCGTGACGAAACCGGGCTCGATCGAGACGATGCGGTCGTCGCGGATCAGGATGGAGGACGCACCCTGCAGGCTGCGCTTCTCTCCGTCGAACAGATGGCCGGCATGGATCACGACATCCTTCGCCATCGCCGCCGGGGCGATCGCCCATGCCAGCGCAAGGCCACTGCCCATCATCGCTATTTTGCGCCTGAAACCGCCATGTCGCGCTGTCTTCATGCTTCGTCCTTCCCTGATTGACCGCCATTTTCCGGCAGAGAGGGTGACAGGAATAATGTCATACAATCATACAAGCAATGCTTTGCGGCGGCGTGCGCCCTTGCTATAGGTGGCGCCACGAAATCCAGACCAGGAAGGAGTCCGCATGGCCTATGAAACTATCACCGCTGATCCGATGACGCCGCGCATCGGCGCGGTGATTTCCGGCATCGATCTTGCCGCCCCGCTGTCGACCCGGCAGGTGGCCGATCTGCAGCAGGCGATTGCCGATCATCAGGTGATCTTCTTTCGCGACCAGCGGCTAGACCCGGCCTCGCTCAAGCGTCTCGGCCTGCATTTCGGTCACCTCCAGGCGCACGCCCTCAAGGGGCTTCCCGATCATCCCGAAGTGCGCAAGCTGCATGCCGACGAGAATTCCAAGCATGTCGCGGGCGAGGAATGGCACAGCGACATGACCTGCGCGCCAAAGCCGCCAATGGGCAGCATCCTCTATCTCCACACCCTGCCCAGCATGGGCGGGGACACCGTGTTCGCCAGCATGTACGCGGCCTATGATGCGCTGTCGGACCGGATGAAGGCCTATCTGGAAGGGCTGACCGCGACCCATGACGGACGGCTGGCTTTCGGCCGCTTCGACCCGACCGGCCAATATCCGATCGCGGTCCACCCGGTGATCCGCACCCATCCGGTGACGGGCCGGAAAATCCTGTTCGTCAACAAGGGCTTCACCAGCCATATCAACGAACTGCCGTCGAACGAGAGTGAGGCCGTGCTGCGCTTCCTCTACGAACATATCCAGAATGCCTATTTCCAGGTGCGCTTTCGCTGGGAACCGCATTCGGTCGCCTTCTGGGACAATCGCTGCACCCAGCATCTGGCGATCTGGGATTATTATCCGCAGGTGCGTTCCGGATTCCGCGTGCAGATCGAAGACGCGGCGCTGGCCCAGGCGGCCTGATCGCCCGGACCGGAGGAAAAGGGGCGCCTCGGCGCCCCTTTTTGCATCCCGATGTCGTGGCCTTCAGGTCGTGGTGACCTGCCCGCCACGGGCGCGCTGGGCATAGGGGCTCAGCAGCAGGACCATGCCGGCCGCCACCAGACAGATGGGGGCGCCGATCGCCAGGATGGCGGTGTAGCTTCCCGACATGTCGAACACGAAGCCGAAGGCCAGCGGGCCAAGGCCCATCGCGACCATCACTGCGGCAAACAGGGTCGAGAATATCTGCGCGAAGCTGCGCAGGCCGAAATAGCGACTGGTGAGATAGGCGAGCATGTCGACCTCCGCGCCAAGGCTGCCGCCCAGAAGCAGCGCGGCCGGCAGGAAGGCCCAGGTCGGCAACGGCAATGCCAGCAGCAGGAGGCCAAGGGCGGAAAGCGAGAAGAAGATCACCGCGATCCGGCGCGCGTCGAACTGATCGACCATGAAGCCGATCAGCAGGCGGCCGGCGAAGGCGGCCGATCCGAACAGCGAGGCGATCCACGCCGCCTGGCCTGCCGACACGCCACGATCCTGCAGCAGGGGGACGAGGTGGGGAATGAGCCCGTAGAGGACGAAGGCCAGCACCACGAAGATGCCGCCCAGCACCCAGAAATCGGCCTTGCGCATGGCCTCGCGGATGCTGTCCCCCTGTTGCGCGGCGCGCGCTTCCGGCCGGTCATGGGGGGCGTCATGCTCGGGCGCCTCATGGATGGCGAGCAGCACCAGCGGCAGGGTGCCCAGCAACAGGATCAGCGCCAGGCCCAGATAGCCCGCGCGCCAGCCCCAATGTTCGACCAGGGCCTGCGTGAACACGGGGACATAGGCGAAACCCAGCCCGGTCCCGCTGCCGGCGATGCCGATGGCGAGGCCGCGGCGATGATCGAACCAACTGGTGATGACGCGCATATAGGCGGTGCTATTGGTGCCGACCGCGATCGTACCCATGGCAATGTAGAGCGCGATGAACTGCCAATAGCTTTTCACGAAAGCCAGACCTGCCATCGACAGCGCTAGCAGCAGGATCGAGGGAATGAGCACCCGGCGCGCGCCAAGCCGGTCGATGATCCGGCCCGCAACAGGCAGGCAGGCGGCCGTGCACAGCATCATGATCGAGACCGCCGCACTGATCGCGGTGCGGCTCCAGCCGAACTCGATCGTCATCGGTTCCGACACGACGCCGATCGATGCGAGGCCGAAGGCTGCTGGGCCAGTCGATATGCCGAACAGGCTGATCGCGACGATCGAATATTCTTTGAAGCGCATAGGTTGCATGCCCAGGAAATCCGCTGCTGAAGAAGCTTGCTCAACCAGCATAGGCGCTCGCCATCATCCGTCAATATTGTATGACAATCATACTGAATGGGTTCGGCTGCACAAATGAGAGAGATGGCTTCAAGTTTAAGGGGCGCTAGGAGCAAGGCGTTCAAAGGGGGGAGCGAAGGCTCAGATTCTCAGTCGGGAATGTCATCCAAGGCAGTCTGCCCATGCGGCGATGAAAGCATCCGGACCTGTCATGTGGATATGGGTTGTTGCTCAGCCTCTCTCTGTGCCAGTTACCCGTTCGCACGGGTATCCAGCAAAACCGGCGATTGACCGAAAGCGCTAGAAAGCCGCCGTTTCCGGCGTTGCCTCATTCTATCCCGTTCATCCGGCTCCATTAGCGGAATGCGGAGCGGATGAGGTGTCGGAATGCTCAACGAAGCGCGGTTGTGCGCTGCACAATTCCGGGAAGGGATGGGCTGTTGGAGGCGCATCATCTCTGCCGCCTCCTTATGCCTGCGGGCTGCGGCTTTGGCGATATGATCGGCGAACTTCGTGTTTCAGCGATCAGCCCGATCCAGTCTGCCTGCAATCTGGAGCGCAGCAATGCTCGCTCTGGAGGAAGAGTGGGCTTGGGTTTATCCTAGTCGCTCAACCAATCGGCGAGAATCTCGCCCCGATGCCCTTCGGGGGCCAACGCCGCGCGAAAGGCCTCCAACATGGGCGGTAATGCCTGCGTGAAAGCGTAGGGCGGATTGACTATGAAGAGGCCCGCACCGTTATAGATGCCGGGTTGCTCGCTATCATATAGCCAATGCTCCACGCACAGAAATTTCGGGATGCTGAGCTTGCGCAACTGCGCCTTCCACCGCGCATGCGTGGCGTAGTCTTTCAGCGGAAACCAGATTACCGTCACGCCATGCGCCCATTTGCGCTGCGCGGCGGCGAGGGTGGCGGTGATGCGGGCGCGTTCGTCCGTCTGCTCATAGGGCGGGTCGACCACCACCACGCCGCGTGCGGTGCGGGGCGGCACCATGGCCAGCCACAATTCGTAGGCGTCGCGTTCATGCACGGCAGCGCTGGTCCCGCGCATCACGCCGCGCAGGGTGTAAGCGTCTTCCGGGTGCTTCTCGTTGAGGATCAGGACATCCTGCGGGCGCAAAAGCTGTGCCAGAAACCGCGGCGAGCCGGGGTAAAGCTGCGGCTCGTCCCCCACATTCACCGCCCGCACGGCGGCGCGATAGTCGTCCAGCAAGGGGTTGTGGTCGGCAAAGGCCCGCAGCACGCCCTGCGTCGCCTCGCCGGTGCGTTGAGCGGCATCGCCGCCAAGGTCGTACAGGCCGCAACCGGCATGGGTGTCGATCAGCGTGAGCGCGCCCGGCTTGTGCTGCAAGGCCCGTATCAGGGCGATCAACAGGCTGTGCTTGACCACATCGGCGCTGTTGCCTGCATGGAAGGAATGGCGATAATTCATCGTGTTTCAGATCCTGACGGCCTGCCTTTAGACGAGCTGCCGGACCTTCTGCAAAGCGAAGTTGTGGCCGGGCCGATATTATCGGGCGCACAAACCGAATGCGAGGTGATTGAAGCAGCCAATCCGGTGCCCGCATAGGGGCGAGCGGAGACCTGCAACTGGCTTCGGAACCAGGTCAGGCTCGCCCTATGTCGTGGATTGATAAGGGCGTGGCCACAGCCGCATCGGGTGCCGTGGCCACGCCCTTGGCATGGTCATGATCGGCCCGTCAGCGACCGCCGCCGTCATGGAAGCACGGCGATCGCCTGCACTTAGTCGACGGCAGCCGGTGTCGCGCGGACGGTGTCCTTGAGCGCGATACTGCTATCCGAAAGCCGGTCGATATCGATCTGCACGTCATTCTCGATGAGCTTGCGACCCTGGACATAGTCCTTGACGCTGTTCACGCAGTCGAGCGCGATGACTTTGCCATCCCTGAGATAGACGATCGAAAAGGCGCCGTCGGCGGGCGTGCCGCGCATCACTGTCTGGTCGAAGCCTGCGTTGATCCCGGCGGTCTGGAGCTTGAGATCATATTGGTTCGACCAGAACCAGGGGAAGGCGCGATAGGGCCGTTCGTCGCCGCAGATCGCCTTCGCCACGCAGGTCGCCATGTCATTGGCATTCTGGACCGATTCCACCCGCATCACCTGCCCGCCGGCAAAGTCGCAGGCGAAGGCGGCGCAGTCGCCAATGGCGTAAATATCGGGCAGCGAGGTGCGGCACCCGGCATCGACATCGACGCCATTGGCGCCCTTCGCCCCGGCACGGATCAGCGGCTCGACCGCCGGGATGATGCCAATGCCCACGATCACCGCCTGCGCGGGAATGCGCTCGCCATCCGCCAGCCGCACCGCCGTCACCTGACCGTCCGCCCCCTCCAGGCAATCGACCCTGGCATCCAGGCGCAGGTCGACGCCATGGTCGCGATGGACCTGCTGGTAGAAGGCGGACAACTCCTCGCCTGCCACCCGCGCCAGCACTCTTGGCAACGCTTCCAGCAAAGTGACCTTGAGGCCCATCTTGCTCAGCACGGCGGCCGCCTCAAGCCCGATATAGCCGCCGCCGATGACCACGATCTCGCGCTTGCCGGCATCGATTTCCGCCATCAGCGCGTCGCAGTCGGCGCGGGTCCGCACCGCATGGACGCCGGCCAGATCGGCGCCCGCGCAGGTCAGGCGGCGCGGATCACCGCCGGTCGCCCAAATGAGCTTGCCATAGCCAAGGCTGCGTCCGTCGGAGAGCGTCAGTTGCTTGCCGGCCGGATCGACCGCCGTCACTTCGGTGCCGAGCAGGAAGTTCACATCCTTTTCGGCCCAGAAGGCCGGGGGCCGGATCAGCAGCCGCTCGAACGCCTTTTCGCGCGCGAAATAATCCTTGGACAGCGGCGGCCGTTCATAGGGATATTCCGGCTCGCGGCCGACCACCATGATGGTCCCGGCAAAGCCGTTCTGGCGCAGCGCGATCGCGCATTGCGCGCCGCCATGGCCAGCCCCGACGATGACGATATCGGCCCGTTCCATCGCCATCACACCCGCTCCAGCAGCACGGCGAGGCCCTGGCCGACGCCGATGCACATGAAGGCCAGCGCATGGCGGCCACCGGTCCGATGCAGTTCCTCGACCGCCGACAGCGCAATGCGCGCGCCCGACATGCCGAGCGGATGGCCGAGCGCGATCGCCCCGCCATTGGGATTGACGCGCGGATCGAACGGATCGACGGCCAGGTCGCGCAGCGTCGCGATCGCCTGGCTGGCAAAGGCTTCATTGAGTTCGATCACGTCCAGTTGATCGACGCTCATGCCGTTGCGGGCGAGCAGCTTGCGCGCCGCCTCGATCGGGCCGGCGCCCATGATGCGGGGCGCGATGCCGGCCGCCGCCATGCCGATCACCCGAGCACGCGGCGTCAGGCCATGCGTCACCGCCGCCGCTTCCGATGCGACCAGCATCGCCGCCGCGCCGTCATTCAGGCCTGACGCATTGCCCGCCGTCACCGTGCCGTCGGCCTTCACCACCGGCGTCAGCTTCGCCAGCGCCTCCAGGCTGGTGGCGCGCAAATGCTCGTCCGCGTCGAACAGGATGGAATCGCCCTTTTTCTGCGGGATCGAGACCGGCACGATCTCGGCAGCGAAGCGCCCGTTCGCCTGCGCGCGCGCCGCCTTTTCCTGGCTGGCCAGCGCAAAGCGATCCTGCTCCTCGCGGCTAATGCCCCATTGTTCCGCGACATTCTCGCCAGTCTGGGGCATGGTATCGACGCCATAGGCGGCCTTCATCGCCGGGTTGACGAAGCGCCAGCCGAGCGTCGTGTCCTCGATCTTCTGGTCGCGACCAAAGGCGCTGCCGGCCTTGCCCAGCACATAGGGCGCGCGGGTCATGCTCTCGGCGCCACCAGCGATCAGGAAATCGGCGTCGCCGCTGCGGATCGCCTGCGCCGCCATGCCCAGCGCATTGAGGCCGGAGCTGCAAAGCCGATTGACGGTCACGCCCGGCACGGCCTCGCCCATGCCCGCCAGCAGCACCGCCATGCGCGCGATGTTGCGATTATCCTCGCCCGCCTGGTTGGCGCAGCCCAGGATCACATCGTCGATGGCCGACCAGTCGGCCCGTTCATTGCGCGCCATCAGCGCCTTGAGCGGCAGCGCCGCCAGATCGTCGGCGCGGATGGTCGCCAGCGATCCGTTGAGCTTGCCGATCGGGGTGCGGACGGCATCGCAGATGAAGGCCTGTGCCATGTGTCTCAGCTTTCCAGGAAAGAGGTGATGGCGCCCGCCAGCGCCTCGGGCGCTTCGAGCGGGGCCAGATGCGCGGCTTCCAGCGCCACATGCGCCGCGCCGGGGATGCGGGCGACCAGATGTTCGCCATGCCCCGCATAGGGCGTCGATATGTCGCGGGTGCCGGTGATAACCAAGGTCGGACAGGCGATGCCGCCGATCCGGTCGGCCAGGTCCATGTCGCGGATCGCCGCGCCGCAGCCGGCGTAACCCTGCGCATCCATCGCCAGCAACTGACGCCGTACCGCTTCATAAATGGCCGGCTCGGCGGCGTCGGACAGGAAGCGGCCCATGGCAAGATCGGCGATGGCGGCCATGCCCTCGCCCCGCACCCTGGCGATGCGGTCGTTCCAGGAGGCGCTGTCCATCGTCGCGGAGGTGCAGATCGGCAGCAGCTTCTCGACCCGCTCCGGCGTGCGCAGAGCCAGTTCCATGCCGACCATCCCGCCCAGCGAGACGCCTGCCACAGAGAAGCGATCGAAGCCGGCCGCGTCGGCCGCCGCCAGCACATCGTCGGCCAGCATGGCGAGTGCATAATCACCCGGCTCGGCGATCGACGCGCCATGGCCGCGCGCATCGATCCGCAACAGGGCAAAGCGATCGCGCAGATGGGGCAGCACGCCGTCCCACAAATCCATGTCGGTGCCGATGCTGTTCAGCAGTAGCAGCGCGGGCGCGTCATCCCGCCCGTCACGCTTCCAGTAGAGGTTCACGCCATTGCGCTGGATGAAAGCCATGCTCAATCCTCCGGCGCGATGGCGACGCGCAGCCCGTCGAGCGCGGCCGTCATCATGATCTGGCAGGACAGGCGCGACCGATCGCCGCGATGGTCGGAGGAATCGAGCAGATCATCCTCGTCGCCGCTGGCCGCGCCGACCGCGCCGGTCCAGGCCTCATCGACGAAGACGTGGCAGGTGGCGCAGGAGCAGCAGCCACCGCACAGCGCCAGCAGTTCGTCAAAGCCATTGTCGCGAATGGCTTCCATCACGGAGACGCCCTCACGGGCATCGATATTGGTTTCGTCCCCCGCGCGGTTGACGACGATCAGATTGGGCACGGTAAATTCCAGTCTTATGCGTTTTCGAGGATCGCCAGCGGCGCGCCGGTCTTCTCGATGACTTCGGCTTCGGTCACGCCCGGCGCCAGTTCGACAAGGGTGAGGCCGCCCTTCGCCCGATCGACGGCAATCACGGCGAGGTCGGTGATGATGAGGTCGACCACCGCCTTGCCGGTGAGCGGCAGGGTGCAAGCGTCGAGGATCTTGGGGCTGCCATTTTTCGACACATGGTCCATCACCACCACCACGCGCTTGACCCCCGCGACCAGATCCATCGCGCCGCCCATGCCCTTCACCATCTTGCCGGGGATGGTCCAGTTGGCGAGGTCGCCATTGGCGGCCACCTCCATCGCCCCCAGCACCGCCATGTCGATATGGCCGCCCCGGATCATCGCGAAACTGTCCGCCGAGGAGAAGAAGCTGCTGGTCGGCAGCGCGGTGATCGTCTGCTTGCCGGCGTTGATCAGGTCCGGGTCGGCTTCGCCCGCATAGGGAAAGGGCCCGATGCCCAGCATGCCATTCTCGCTTTGCAGCGTCACATTGACGCCGTCAGGCACATGGTTCGCCACCAGGGTCGGGATGCCGATGCCCAGATTCACATAATAGCCGTCGCGCAGTTCCTTCGCGGCGCGCGCCGCCATCTCGTCGCGGGTCCAAGGCATCAGGCGGTCTCCCTTTCACGAACCGTCAGCTTCTCGATCCGCTTCTCGTTGATGGTGGAAAGGACGATGCGGTCGACATAGATGCCGGGCGTATGGATGCAGTCGGGGTCGAAACTGCCCTCGGGCACGATTTCCTCGACCTCCACCACCGTCACCTTGCCGGCGGTCGCCATGTTCGGGTTGAAGTTGCGCGCGGTCTTGCGGAACATCAGGTTCCCGGCCGGGTCCGCCCGCCACGCCTTGATGATCGACAGATCAGCGCGCAGCCAGGTTTCGCGGACATAATCCTCGCCCTCGAAATTCTCGACCGGCTTGCCCTCGGCCACCACCGTGCCGACGCCGGTCTTGGTGTAGAAGGCCGGGATGCCGGCGCCACCGGCGCGGATGCGCTCGGCCAGCGTCCCCTGCGGGTTTAGCTCCAGCTCCAGCTCGCCCGACAGATACTGGCTTTCGAACAGCTTGTTCTCGCCCACATAGGAAGAAATCATCTTTTTGACCTGCCGGCTTTCCAGCAGCATCCACAGGCCAAAGCCATCGGCGCCGGCATTGTTGGAGATGACGGTCAGATCCTTCACGCCGCTCGCCCGGATTTCCGGGATCAGGCTTTCGGGATTGCCGGAAAGGCCGAAGCCGCCCGACATGATCGTCATCCCATCGAACAACAGGCCTTCCAGTGCGACCCGAGGGCTGTCGTAGATTTTCTGCATGTCTTCAGTCCCTTCAGCCGATATCGCCGCCCGCAACGGGCAAGACCGATCCGGTCACATAGCTGGCCTCGTCGGAGGCGAGGAAAAGGATGGGGGCAATCTGCTCGTCCAGCGTGCCGTAGCGCTTCATGAAGGCCGACGATGTCACCTGTTCCACCGCCTCGGCCATCCAGACCTGTTCTTGGCGGTTGTCGCCCTCGGCATTGCGCGGCACGCGGCGCGGCGGCGCGCTGGTGCCGCCGGGCGCGGTTGCGACGACACGGATGCCCGCCTCCGCATATTCCATCGCCAGTGCCTGGGTCAGGCCATTGATCCCGCCCTTCGCCGCCGAATAGGGCACGCGGCGGATACCGCGCGTAGCGTTGGACGACAGGTTGATGATCGTGCCCGCCCCCTGCTCCAGCATCGCGGGCAGGACCGCATGGCAGCAATAGAGGGTCGGCATCAGCGAGCGGCGGATTTCCGCGTCGATCTGATCCGGCTCGAACTGCGCATAGGGCCGCATGCGGATCGCGCCGCCGACATTGTTGATGAGGATGTCGATGCGCCCGAACGCCGCGATCGCCGCCGCCATCGCCTGTGCCGCACCCTCATAGGTTTCAAGGTCACAGGTGACCGAAATCGCCTTGCCACCGGCCGCCACGATCGCCTGCTCGACATCGGTCACGAAGTCCGCCCGGTCGACCAGCACGAGGCTGGCGCCCTCTGCCGCGGCACGGGTGGCGACGCCGGCACCGATACCCTGCGCCGCGCCGGTCACGACCATCACCTTGCCGGCGAAGCGTCCCTGGAAGATCATCGCCCGCCCCTCAGATATGATAGACGTCGATGACCTGATGAATATAGTCGTCCTTGAGGACGATCGTCTTCTTCAGGATCTTCGGCGCCGCGCCGCTGATGTCCAGCGTGACGAAGCTGGTTCCGAAAAACTGCTGCGTCTTCTGGTAGCGATGGCTCATCGTGTGCCAGTTGTAGCGCAGGTCGATCGCATCGCTCCGCGTCTCGATCACCTCGATATTCGCCAGGAAGTGCGAGGTGCGTGCCTCCGGCGTGCTCGCCGACGACCGTTCGGTCTTCAAGCGATAGACGCGATCCTCCAGCCCCTTGCGGTTGCCATAATAGATGAGCGAGATTTCGCTGTGCGGATCGGTGGTCAGCGCATCATCGTCGGTCCAGGCCGGCATCCAATATTCGCACTGTTCCGAATAGCATTCCAGCCATTCGTCCAGTTCGCGATCGTCGAGCAGCCGTGCCTCGCGATAGAGAAAGGCGCAGATATCCTGATAGGAGAGCGCCGCGCGCTCCGTGTCGAGAACCAGTGTCATTCTGCGGCCTCCATCATCGGCACGCCGGCTTCGCGGGCCATGCCGTCGAGCATGATCTGCGCCCAGAATTCATGCTGGCGCACGAACAGCCCTTCATCCTCGCTGCGCTCGCTCGACAGCAACGGGTTCATGCCCATCGCCGTCGCATTGCTGTCCGGCCCGGCGATCCAGCGGGTCGCACCACGGCTCAAGTCATTCCACAATTCGCCCGCGCCCTCATAGGCCGACTGGCAGCTGCGGAATTCCTCCAGATCGTCGGGCGTGCCCATGCCGGTGACGTTGAAGAAATCCTCATATTGGCGGATGCGGTGCGCCCGGTCTTCCGCGCTCTCGCCCTTGGGGGCGTAGCAATAGATGGTGACCTCGGTCGTATGCACGTCGATCGGGCGGACGACGCGGATCTGGGTCGAAAACTGGTCCATCAGGAAGACATTGGGGTAGAGCGCCAGATTGCGCGTCTGCTCCAGGATGAAGCGGGCCTTGTCCTCGCCCAGCCGCTCGACCAGCTGGTCCTTATAGTTCCAGACCGGCCGGACTTCGGGGTTCAGCACCTGGGTCCAGAGCAGGATATGACCATGCTCGAAGCCATAGACGCCGCTTGCCGGTGCCTTCGACCAGCCATTGGCGTCGACCGCCTTGGTCCCGCCCTCGGCGCGGCGGCCCATGGTCGATTGGTAATTTTCATGGACCGAACTGACATGATAGCCGTCGCAGCCATTTTCCATCTGCATCTTCCAGTTGCCATGGAAGGTGTAGGTGGAATTGCCGGTCAGCACTTCCAGACCCTCGGGCGCCTGATCGACCATCTGGTCGATGATGACCCTGGCCTCGCCCAGATGATCCTCCAGCGGCAGGACATCATGATTGAGCGACCCGAAGATGAAGCCGCGATAGCTTTCGACCCGCACCTTGGTCAGGTCGTGCGACCCTTCATGGTCGAAACTGTCAGGATAGGCGCCGGTGCTGGCATCCTTGGCGCGCAGCAGCTTGCCGTCGGTCTTGAAGCTCCAGCCATGGAAGGGGCAGACGAACAAGGGCTGGTTGCCACGCTTGCGGCGGCACAGCTTGGCACCGCGATGGGCGCACGCATTGACCACGCAATTGAGCCCGCCATCCTTGGCCCGCGTCAGGATCACCGGCGTATGGCCGATCCAGGTGGTGAAATAATCGTTCTTCTTCTCGACCTGGCTCTCATGGGCCAGATAGACCCAGTTGCTCTCGAAGATATATTTCATCTCCAGATCGAACAGTTCCGGGTCGGTGAAGACGTCGCGGCGGCAGCGGAAGATGCCGGTTTCCGGATCGTCCACGACCGCCGTTTCAACACGGTCGCGCAGGAAAGCCATGGGGCTGGTCATGATCCTCTCTCCTCTCAGGCCGGTTCCGTGACCGGTTCGACGGCATCCACCACCAGGCGCTTGCGGGTCGAAAAGGCCTCGTCGCCCTCGTCGTCCGCGCGCTGCAGATGGAAATCGAAGGCGATATGCGCGCTGTCACCCTGACGGTTAGGCACCGGCAGCAGCCCTTCGCGGGTGCCGAAGGCGAAATCGTCGGCAGCGAACGGATCATCGCCGAAGTTGATCTGGGTGGTCAGGCGGCGATAGCCCGGCGCCTCGATGAAGAAATGCACATGGGCGGGGCGATTGCCGTGCCGGCCGAGCGCCTTCATCAGCGTGTCGGATGCGCCGCCCGGCGGCACCGAATAGCCGTTCGGCATCTTCGACGAGAAGGCATAGGTGCCATCGGCCGCGATCTTGAGGCGACGGCGATTGTTGAACGGCGTCTGCGCGTGGGTCGGGTCGAAATGCGAATAGAAGCCGTGCGAGTCCGCATGCCAGACATGGACCAGCCCGTCCGTCACCGCCTCGCCATCCGGGCCGATGATGCGGCCGGTCATGTAGAGCGTGTCGGTATCGTCGGCATCGTCGGTCAGATAGGCGCCGCTCTCGACGATCGGCGCGCCCTCGACATAGAGCGGCCCTTCGATCGTGCGCGGCGTGCCGCCCGACTTGCCGGCCTCGGCATCCTTGGCATCCATATAGAGATCGATGAAATGTTCCAGGCCGACGCCCGGCATCAGCAGGCCCAGCTCACCCGCGCCCGCCGCGCCCTGCAGGAAGTTGACGGCGTTCCACACCTCATCCTCGCTGACGTCATAGCGGGCGATGACGGTCATGCAGGATTGGATCAGGTCGCGAACGATGCCCTTCATGCGGGCGTTGCCACCGTCGCAGTCCAGCCCCGCGACACGGTCGAGCAGGTTCTGGATTTCCGGTGTTTCTACGAAGCTGGTACCCATATTTTTCTCTCCTAAGCTTTGCGGTCTGTGTCGGACGATCAGCGATCATCCTCATGGATCGAGGAAGGATGGCGGCAGAGCGGCGTGATCTTCATCGTCATGAAGGGGTAGAGCGGCAGCGCCATCAGCGTGTCGTGCAGGGCGGCATTGCTCTCGACATCGAAGATCGAGACGTTGGAATAGAGGCCGACCTTGCGCCAGATGTGGCGCCAGGTGCCGGCCGCCTGCAGCGTCTGGAAATAGGCCTTTTCCGCGGCCTTGATCCTGGCGGCTTCCGCCGCATCGAAATCCAGCGGGATGTTGACGTCCATTTCGACCATGAACAGCATGGGTTTCAGGCTCCTGCGGTAACGGCGTGAAGAGCGGGCGACGTGCGATCGCGCCGGAAGAAGGCGAGCTTGTCCTCGTCAAAGGCGATGCCCAGGCCCGGCCCAGTCGGCACGGCCAGCGAGAAGTCGGCATAGCCGAGCGGATCGCGCAAAATATCCTCGGTCTGGAGCAATGGACCGAACAATTCGGTGCCCCAGGCAAGGTCCGGCAGGGTAGCGAAGACATGGGCCGACGCGACCGTGCCGACGCCGCCCTCCAGCATCGTGCCGCCATAAAGGCCGATGCCGGCCGCCGCGCCGATCGCGGCGACGTCGGCCGCGGCGAACAGGCCGCCCGACTGGGCGATCTTGAGCGCGAAGACGCTGGCAGCATGGGCCGAGGCGATCCGCATCGCGCTGCGCGGACCATTCAATGCCTCGTCCGCCATCAGCGGCACCGGCTGGTTCTTCGACAGGCGCGCCATTGCGGCGATCGCGTCGCCGGCGATCGGCTGTTCGACCAGGTCGCAGCCGACATCATGCAGCATGGCCATGCCGATCTTGGCCTGCGCCTCCGACCAGTTCTGGTTGACGTCGACGCGCACGCTGGCGCGGTCGCCTAGCGCCTTGCAGATGGCGCCGACATGGGCGACGTCATCGCGCACCTCGCGCTTGCCGATCTTCAGCTTGAAGATGCGATGGCGCCGGCGGTCGAGCATCTCCTCGCCCTCGGCGATGTCGCGCGCGGTATCGCCGCTGGCCAGCGTCCAGGCGACGGGCAGGCTGTCGCGCACCCGGCCACCGCCGATCAGTTCGGACACGGCAATGCCCAGCCGCTTGCCAGCCATGTCGAGCAGCGCGGTTTCGACCGCGCATTTGGCGAAATGATTGCCGCGCACGCAGCGCGCAACCTTGGCCATGGTCGCGCCGACCTGCGCCAGGTCGCAGGTTTCCAGAACCGGGATGATATAGGTGTCGATCGCCGACTTGATGCTTTCGGGGCTTTCCTCGCCATAGCTGAGGCCGCCGATCGTGGTGCCCTCGCCAATCCCCTCGACACCGTCGGCATCGGTCAGGCGGACGATCACCATCGATTGGGCGTGCATGGTCGCCATGGCCAGCACATGCGGGCGGATCGTCGGCACATCGACGATGAAGGTATCGGCGTGGCTCAATCCAGCCATTGCGGCGACTCTCCCAAATGCTTACGTTTCATGGGATAGCTATGCCTCGTCCGCGCCGGTTTCAAAGATCAATGCGGTCAAGGGGCCATACTCTGGAGGTATAAGTCAGTGATGGACCTGCGCCTCTTGCGCTATTTCGTGGCGGTGGCCGACGAAGGCAATTTCAACCGCGCCGCCGACCGGCTGCATATTGCCCAGCCGCCATTGTCCCGCGCGATCCAGCAACTGGAGGCGCATGTCGGCGCGCCATTGCTCGATCGCGCCAGCCGCCCGCTGCGGCTGACCGATGTCGGGCGCCTGCTCCACGCCCAGGCGCTGCAGTTGCTGGCGCGGATGGAGGATGTCGAGACGATGGTGAAGACCGCCGCCACCAGCCAGCGCCGCCGGCTTGTGATCGGCTTCGTCGCCTCGACCATCTATGCCCGCCTGCCCGAACTGATCCGCGAATTTCGCAAGGTCGCCGACAATGTCGAACTGGTCATGGTGGAAAGCACCACCCTGGAACAGATCGCTGCGCTCAAGGACGGACGCATCGATGTCGGCTTCGGCCGCATCCGGTTCGAGGATCCTGCCGTCCGTCGCATCATCCTGCGTAATGAGAAGATGGTCGCCGCCTTCCCGATGGACCACCCGCTGGCCCGCGGCGAAGGACCGATCTCGATCCGCGACCTGGCCGAAGAACCGCAGATCATCTATCCGCGCGCCCCGCGCCCCAGCTATGCCGACCAGGTCATATCGCTGTTCCGCGACCATGCGATCGAACCACGCATCGTCCATGAGGCGCGCGAACTGCAGATCGCCATCGGCCTGGTCGCGGCGCAGGAGGGGATGGCGATCGTCCCCGAATCGGTCCATCGCGCCCGCAGCCACGATGTTGCCTTTCGCGACCTGGTCGAACCGGCCACCTCCCCCATCATCATGAGCCACCGCCCCGGCGACCGTTCGCCCGAACTGGCGCTGATGGCGTCGGTGATCGCGCGCCAATATGCGCAATGGGGCTATGAGGTGCCGGCCGCCCTGACCGAGGAGCTTTGAAGCCACCCAACCGCCCGCCATACCCGTAGCGTATTTCAACGGGACTTAATTGGTATTTGGCGCCGCCCTGCATGTCCTTCACTTTCCGGGGAAATCATACCCATCAATAAGGGAGAGGAATCGATATGCAGGGTATCGATATAAATCGTCACATCGACGAAGCCAGGTTCGGAAACCTACATCTCAAGATCATCATTGCTTGCGCCATCCTGCTTATAGTCGATGGCTATGACGTCTTCATTTATGGCGTCGTCCTTCCACAGTTGATGGACCAATGGGGACTTAGCGCCCCGCAGGCCGGGTCACTCGCCAGTTGGGCCTTGTTCGGCATGATGTCCGGCGCGCTCTTCTTCGGTCCTCTGGGTGACCGGATCGGCCGCAAGACCTGCATCACCATCTGCTTCGCACTGTTCAGCGCCGCCACCTTCGTCAACGGCTTTGCCACGACGCCGACCATGTTCGGCGCGCTGCGCTTTCTCGCTGGCCTCGGCTGTGGCGGGCTGATGCCCAATGCGGTGGCGCTGACCAATGAATATGCGCCCAAGCGGATGCGCAGCACGCTCGTCGCGCTGATGTTCAGCGGCTATGCCGTGGGTGGCATGGCGGCGGCGGGCCTGGGCATCTGGCTGCTACCGCTATTCGGCTGGCAGGCGATGTTCTTTGCCGCCGCCGTGCCGCTCCTCCTCCTGCCGCTCGTCCTGCGCGGCCTGCCGGAATCGGCGGGCTTCCTCGTCCGGCAGGGGCGCCAGGAACAGGCCCGCGCCATCCTCCAGCGGCTGTCGCCCGGCCAGCGCCTCGACGGCCCGCTGCTCCAGCCGCAGGGTATCGCCGCCAAGACCAGCATCGCCGAGTTGTTCCGCCACAATCGCACGCTCGGCACGCTTTCGATGTGGCTCTGCTTCTTCTGCTGCCTGCTCATGGTCTATGCGCTCGGCTCCTGGCTGCCTCAGCTGATGCGCAGCGCCGGATACAGTCTGGGTTCCAGCCTGTCCTTCCTGCTGGCACTCAATTTCGGCGGCATGTTCGGCGCGATCGCCGGCGGACGCCTGGCGGACCGGTTCGGCCTGCCCCAGGTGGTCATCGCCTATTTCCTGCTCGGCGCGATCTGCATCAGCCTGCTCGGCCTCAACGGACCGATGCCGATCCTCTATCTGCTCATCTTCGTCGCCGGCGCGGGCACCACCGGCACGCAGATATTGCTCTATGCCAGCGTCGCCGATTTCTACGACCTGTCGGTCCGCTCGACCGGACTTGGCTGGGCATCGGGCATGGGCCGGGTCGGCGCGATCGTCGGGCCGATGCTGGGCGGCGTGCTGCTCGCGGCGCAACTGCCGATGACGCTCAATTTCGTCGCCTTCGCCATTCCGGGCCTCGTCTCGGTGCTGGCCACCCTGGTCTTCATGCTGAGCCGTCGCCAGCAGGTTGCCCGAGAAAACTACGCCCTGGCGGCGTGATCGGACCATCATGACTGCAAGCCAGACGGGCTGGATCCCGGCGATCATCGCCGGGATCATCGCCACCACCATATCTTATGCCGGCCCGCTGGTGATCATCTTCCAGGCAGCGCAGGGCCTTGAACCCGCCCTCGTCGCCTCCTGGATCTGGGCGATCTCGATCGGCAGCGGCCTGCTCGGCATCGCGCTCAGTTGGCGCTGGCGCGTGCCGATCGTCATCGCCTGGTCGGCGCCGGGATCGGCGCTGCTGGTGACGATGCTGCCGCAGACCGATTTCGCGACCGCGATCGGCGCCTATATCGCCGCCAATCTCGCAGTCCTGCTGATCGGCCTGTCTGGTGCCTTCGACCGGTTGATGCAGCGGCTGCCTGCCGCGATCACTGCCGCGATGCTCGCCGGCATATTATTTCGTTTCGTTATCGACATGATTGGCGCCGTGCCGTCCGCGCCGGTGATGCTGATCGCGATGATCGCCGCCTTCTTCGCCGGTCGCGTGCTGGCGCCGCGCTATGCCGTGGTCGCAGTGCTGCTGACCGGCGTCGCCATCACCGCGCTCAGCGGCGGCCTGTCCGGATCGATCGGCACACCGCACCTCACCATGCCGGTCTGGACGACGCCGCGCTTCGACTGGGCCGCGACCGCCAGCATCGCCGTGCCGCTGGCGGTGGTCGCGCTGACCGGCCAGTTCCTGCCCGGCATCGCCGTGCTGCGCGCCGCCGGTTACGACCAGCCCGCCGCCCGGCCGATCGTCTCGACCAGCGCCATCGCCTCGATCGCGCTCGCGCCGTTCGGCTGCCATGGCCTCAACCTCGCCGCCTTCACCGCCGCCATCTGCCTTGGCCCCGACGCCCATCCCGATCCCGCCCGCCGCTACATGGCCGGCATCGCGGGCGGCGTCACCTATCTCGTATTCGGCGCCTTTGCCGCCACCGTGCTGGCGCTGTTCGCCACCCTGCCCAAGACGCTGATCGCCGCGCTGGCAGGCCTCGCCCTGTTCCCGGTCGTCGCCAATTCGCTCAGCACCGCACTGCGCGCCGAGCAGAGACGCGACGCCGCCCTTGTCACTTTCGCTGTCAGCGCATCGGGCATGACGCTGGCCGGGCTCGGCTCCGCCTTCTGGGGCCTGATCTTCGGCCTCGCCGTCCACCTGCTCCAGAGCCTCGTCGCAAAACGGCCCGACCAGGCCACCGCATAACCAGAAAAACCCATATACCGGAGAGTATGCATGTTCGATCTTCTGGCGCCCGTCCTGGCCGCCTCCGCGGCACAAGCCACCCCCGCCCCGCCACCCGCTCCTGTCGACGTCGCGCAGAAGGATGCGGCGCCGGCCGAGGCCCAACTGCCCCCGTCCCAGACCAGCGAGCGGCCCAAGGCGCCCAAGCCCGCTTTCCGCCCGATCAACCATGACGAGGATTATTCCGGCTTCCGCGACGTGCGCGACGCCAATCTGTGGACCCGCCTCAAATATCTGCCGATCGTCGGCAACACCTATGCGACGCTCGGCGGCGAACTGCGGCTGCGCCCCGAACTGCGGCTGGGCGAACGCTGGGGCCGCGGCCCGCAGGATGATGACGGCAATTTCCAGCAGCGCAGCCGCATCTGGGGCGACCTCCAGATCGAAGGCCTGTTCCGCGCCTTCGTCGATCTCGAACATGCGACCAGCACCGGCCTCGATTCCGTCGTCGCGCCGATCGAGGAAGGCCGGCTGGACTTCAACCAAGCCTTTGTCGAGGCGCATGTCCCGGTCGGCAAGGGTCGCATCACCGCCCGCCTCGGCCGGCAGGAAATCGGCATCGGCAATCAAACCGTGTTCGACATGCGCGAAGGCGCCAATACCCGTCGCTCGCTCGACCTGCTGCGCGTCATGGCGACCCAGGGACCATGGGATGGCGGCTTCCTCACCGGTCATGCCGTGCTGGAGAAGCTCGGCACATTCGATGACGAAACCAATCATGATTATGACCTGACCGGCTTTCATGCCGGCCGCAGCTTCGGCGCCGGCGCGCGCACCGGTCGCGCCGAAGCACTGTTCGTCTCGTCCGACCGCGCCAGCCTCGCCTTCGACAGCGAACCGGCCGCACGCGACCAGCGCCGCACCCTGTCGCTGCGCTATGCCGGCAAGCGCGACGCCTGGAGCATCGATGTCGAGGGCATCCGCCAATGGGGCTCGTTCGGCGATCTCGACATCAGCGCTTATTATGTCACCGGCACGGCCGCCTATGGCTGGCAGGGCGGATGGAAGCCCAAGCTGGCCCTGCGCGTCGATGTCGGCTCGGGCGACAAGAACCCCAATGACGGCAAGATCGGCACCTATGCGCCGCTCTTCCCCAAGCCGCTCACCTATAATGGCGACCTTGGCCCGCATAACCTGACGATCATCCAGCCGCAGCTGTCGATCCAGCCGACCGCAAAGCTGAAGCTCGATTTCTCGGCGGCGGGCCTGTGGCGCACCTCCACCAAGGATGGCGTCTATTCTCTCGGCGGCCAGGTGCTGCGGCGCGGCGACGAAAGCGACAGCCGCTTCTTCGGCAAGCGCGCGACTGCGGCCGGCCAATATGCGCTCAACGCGTTCATGACGCTGGGCTTCTACACCATCTATGGCGACGTTTCGGAAAAGTTCAAACCCGGCCGCGACCTCTATTACGCCGCCACCTACCTGACCTTCCGCTTCTAGATCAGGCAGTGTGGGTGTGCCGGAGGCAGGCGGGATCGCCGGTCTCCTCCGGCACAGGCAGCGGCCGTCAGCTTCGCCGTCGCCACCGCCGGAACAGCGATAGACCCAGCACCCCGCCGCCCACCACGGCCGCGATCGCGCCGCCGGCCGAAGCCAGCGCCCAGGCCCCGGCGGCCAGCAGGCCCGTCAGGAAATCGACGATGATGAGGGTGAGGTGGATCATGCAGGAAGGAAGACGGCGCTAGGCGCCAAGTTCCTTCGCCTCCTGATATTTCAGCTCCAGAAAGCGATTCTGGGTCGCCAGCTTGTCGAGATCGCCGCTCGCCAGCTGCTCGCTCATCCGGCCGATCTCCGCATCGATCACCGACAGTCCCTCGATCAGCTGCGTCTCGGGCACGCGGCCATTGCGTTCCTCGCGGCGCAGCGGCGCGGGGATCGACTGATAGCCGGTGACCAGTTCGGGCAGATGATCGGCCAGCAGCTTGCGAATCTCATGCGCGGCTGGATCCTGCTCGCCCAGCCGTTCGAGCTGCGGCGCCAGCGTCTCCAGCTTGACGCCGATGCTGTCGACCAGGCTGACCGCGGGCGCGGGCAAGGCCTTGCGCTGATTTTCCAGCCAGATTTCGGTCTTCAGCGGCAGGGCGGTCAGCGCCGTGTCCGCCAGCTTGTCCGGGCTGACTGCCCGTTCACCCGGCAACAACGCGAAGAACAATGTGGTGACCAGCAACAGGCCGAGCACGATCATCACGCCACTGGTACCCAGCGGCATGAACCAGCCCGCGACCATGGCCGCTATGATGATCGCGAAGGCGGCGCCGGCGATCCGACCCAGCCGCCGCATGATCGATGCGTTGCGCCGTTCGCGCGCACGGCTGGTCAGGCTCTTGCCGCGCTCGCTATGGCGGCGCAGCACGGCTTCGGCATCGGCCAGCACGCGGTCGGACCGGCTCATGCCATCATCTCCACGAAAAGGGGCAGGGCGGGGCGCATTCTTATCCCTCGATCGCGCTCAGTAGCGGATTGTCGGTCCGCGCTTCCTTGGCGGCCTGGGCCTGACCCTCGGCGCGGGCGATATAGCCCTTGGACTTTTCCACCTCGCTCGACAGCACGGTGACCGTCGTCTTCATGTTTTCGAGCGCCTTGAGCTTGAACGTGTCGATATTGTCCATCGTGTCGTAGATATTCTGGAAGGCGCGCTGCAGCGTCTCGATCGGGATGGTGCTGCTGGCGGCCTGCTCGTGGATCTGCGCGGTCTGGTTCTTGAGCAGTTCGCCGGTCGAATCGATGATATTGGCGGTCGTGGTGTTGAGCGCGGTGATCTGTTCGAGCACCAGCCGCTGGCCGACCAGCGCCTGCGCCACGGTCACGGCGGTGCGCAGCGCGGCGACGGTGGTGGTGCTGGCGCGGTCCACGCCCTTCACCAGCTCGACATTATTCTTCTTCACCAGGTCCAGCGCCAGATAGCCCTGCACCGTGACCGCCATCTGGGTCAGCAGGTCCTGGGTGCGCTGGCGGATGTAGAAGAGTGCGCTCTCGCGGATCGCCTTGGCCTTGGTCGGATCGGTCGAATCCAGCTCCAGCGCTTTGGACTCGAGGCGCGCGTCCATGGTCTTGCTGATGTGGATCATCTGCTCCAGCTTGCCCATGGTGGCCCACATATTCTGGCGTTCCACGTCAATCGCGGCATTATCCTTGATCAGCACGTCCTTGCCGCTGGCAAGGCTGCCCAGGATCGAGTTGATATGCGTCTGGCTCGACTTGTAGCTGTCGAAATAGTCGCGCATCTTGTTGCCGAAAGGGATGATGCCGAACAGCTTCTTGGGCGCGGTCAGGCTGCCACGCTTGCCGGGGTCCAGATCCTCGACCGTGCGGCGCAGTTCGGCCAGATCGGCCCCGACCTTGTTGTCGCTGTCCATCGCGCGCACCGGGCGGTCGAGGAAGCGGTTGCTGTGCCCGGCGGCCTCGGCAATTTCCTTGCGGCCCATATTGGTCAACTGGTCGACGCGCTGGCCGAAGGCAGGCGAATTGGCGTCCTGAGCGACCAGATCGTCGATGAAGGCATCGACCTTCTCGTCCAGCTTGGATCGCTTTTCCTCGTCGATCGGCACCAGTCCTGCCGCCTTTTCGGGGGCGACCACCGGCACCGGATCGGGCGGCGTGAGGTTCAGCGTATCAGCGGTCGCGGTCGGCGCGGTCGAAGCCATGTCATCTCCCAGGGGCCAGATCGGCCTTGCTGTCATATGTGCATAAGACAGTAAGGCCGCAAGTCTCTCTCCGTGCAGATATAGGCGCTCGGGCCATGCCATTGCAATCGGGGGACGTCTGGTTAGCATGGCGCAAAGACCAGAGGAGAGTGAATGACGCAGCAGGAAGGGCATGCCCCGGCCGATCCACAGGCCGCGATGATCGCGGCGGTGGCGGCCGATCCCCGTTATGGTGAACTGGTGGCGCGGCGGGCGCGGCTGGGCTGGTGGCTGTCGGCGATCATCTTCATCGCCTTCGTTGGCTATCTCGCGCTCATCGCCTTCGACAAGGCGCTGCTGGGCATGCCGATCGGCGATGGCGTCACCTCGATCGGCATTCCGATCGGCCTGGGCCTCATCCTGCTCGCGATCGCGCTGACCGGCCTCTATGTCGCCTATGCCAACCGCCATCATGACGCGCAGATGGCCGCGATCCTCAAGGATCATGGCGCATGAGGGCGCGGCTTGTCGGCGCGCTCGCCCCCGTTCTTGCCCTGGTGCCCACTCCCGCCTTCGCCGCCGCGTTGGAGGGGGAGGCGCAGCGTCAGCCGATCAACTGGGTGGCGATCGCGATGTTCGTCGCCTTTGTCGGCCTGACCCTGTGGATAACCAAGGCGGCGGCCGCGCGCACCCGCACCGCATCGGACTTCTACACCGCCGGAGGCGGTATCAGCGGTTTCCAGAACGGCCTCGCCATGGCGGGCGATTATATGTCCGCCGCCTCCTTCCTCGGCATATCGGCGCAGATCTTCACCGACGGCTATGACGGCCTCATCTATTCCACCGGCTTCCTCGTCGGCTGGCCGATCCTGCTGTTCCTGATGGCGGAGCGGCTGCGCAACCTTGGCCGCTTCACCTTTGCCGATGTCGCATCCTATCGGTTCGCCCAGCCGCCGGTGCGCAGCTTCGCGGCGGTCTCCACGCTCCTGGTCGTCAGCTTCTACCTGATCGCCCAGATGGTCGGGGCGGGGCAGCTCATCAAATTGCTGTTCGGCCTGCCCTATGCGGTGGCGGTGGTGATCGTCGGCGCACTGATGATGCTCTATGTGCTGTTCGGGGGCATGCGCGCGACCACCTGGGTCCAGATCATCAAGGCGGTGCTGCTGCTCGGCGGCGCGAGCTTCATGGCGCTGATGGTGCTGGCCCAGTTCGGCTTCTCGCTCGAAGCCCTGTTCGCCCGCGCGGTCGAGGTAAAGAGCGCCGCGGCACAGGCCGCCGGCGCGACCCCGGCCGAAGCCGCGGCGAAGGGCCGGGCGATCATGGCGCCGGGCGGCTTCATCAAGGATCCGGTCTCGGCCATCTCCTTCGGCCTCGCGCTGATGCTCGGCACGGCCGGCCTGCCGCACATATTGATGCGCTTCTTCACGGTCCCCGATGCCAAGGAAGCGCGCAAGTCGGTGCTGTGGGCCACCGGCTGGATCGGCTATTTCTATATCCTTACCTTCATCATCGGCTTCGGCGCGATCATCCTGGTCGGCACCGATGCCGGCTACAAGATGGCCGACGGCACGCTGCGCGGCGGCGGCAATATGGCGGCGATCCATCTCGCTCATGCGGTCGGCGGCAATGCCTTCCTGGGCTTCATCTCGGCCGTGGCCTTCGCGACCATCCTGGCAGTGGTTGCAGGGCTTACTTTGTCGGCCGCCTCGGCGGTCAGCCATGACCTCTATGCCACGGTGCTGAAACAAGGACGGGCTAACTCCGCCGACGAACTGCGCGTCTCGCGGATCACCACGCTGGCGCTCGGCGCGCTGGCGGTGCTGCTGGGGCTGGTGTTCGAAAAGCAGAATGTCGCCTTCATGGTCAGCCTCGCCTTCGCGCTCGCCGCGTCGGGCAATTTCCCGGTGCTGATCCTGTCGCTGCTGTGGAGCGGCTGCACCACGCGCGGCGCGGCCTGGGGCGGCACGATCGGGCTGCTGACGGCCTTCGTCCTGACGCTGCTGTCGCCGGCGGTGTGGACCACCACCTTCGGCCTTGGCCTGGCGCCTTTCCCCTATAGCTCGGCGGCGATCTTCTCGGTCCCGGCCGGCTTCATCGCCATCTGGCTGATCTCCCGGCTCGATCGCTCGCCCCGCGCGGCGGTGGACAAGGCCGGCTATCCGGCCCAGCGGGTGCGGGCGGAAACCGGCATCGGTGCCTTCGCTGCCAGCGACCATTGAACCTTCTCCTCCCGCGCCGCGTTCGGCGCGGGAGGAGAGAGGCCATGGACCAACAACTGACACCGGCCGCCGACATGGCGGCGCATCGCCAACCGGCATTTCCGGGCGAAAGCGCGGACTATGCCAAGGCGCGGCAGGATCTGCTGGCGGCGGAGATCGAATTTCGCCGCCACATGACCCGCCTGACCGCCCAGCGCCAGGCGCTGCCGCCCGGCCCGCTGATCACGAAGGATTATCGCTTCAAGGACGAACAGGGCTTCGAGGTCGGCCTGATCGACCTGTTCGGCGACAAGGATGTGCTGGTCAGTTACTATTGGATGTATGGGCCGGAACGTGAACGGCCCTGCCCGATGTGTACCAACTGGATCGGCGCGGTCGATGGCAATGCCGCCGACATCAAGCAGCGCGTCGCCTACAAGATATTGTCGCGCAGCCCGGTCGAACGGCAATTCGCCTTCGCGCAGGAGCGGGGCTGGCGCAACACCGACTTCATCCAGACGATCGGCGACGATTATGCGCGGGATCTCGACCTGCTCCAGCCGGACGGCGAATATCCTGCGCTGATCGTCTATCGCCGCGACGGCGATCAGGTGCGGCTCTTCTGGATGAGCGAGATGGGTCGGGAGATGGCCGATCCGGGCCAGGATCCCCGCGACGCGCCCGACATCGCCGCGCTCTGGTCGATCCTCGACCTGACGCCGCAGGGCCGGCCGGCCGACTGGTATCCGAAGCTGCGCTATTGACCCTCGCCGTCATCCCCGCGGAAGCGGGGATCCATCTCCCGACGATGCAACTATGCGCCAAGTCAGGAGATGGGTTCCCGCTTCCGCGGGAATGACGACGGGAAATCAGATCAGCGCGCGCCCTCGGCGTAGTAGCGCTCCATGTCGAGGCGCATCTGGTGCAGCGCTTCCGGGTTCAGATAGACCATGTGGCCTGCCGGATAATATTTGAACTGCAAATTCGGCCGCAGCGCTGGCTCCAGCATCATGTGCTTCAAGTCCCGCTCGGTCGAGAAGAAGGGTGTCGCCATGTCATAATAGCCGTTCAAGGACAGCACGCGCAGATGCGGATTGATGCGCATCGCGGTGCTGAGGTCGGCGGTGACGTCGGCGACATTCTGCTTGCGGCCCGACGGCGGCTCATGGCTCCAGTCCCAGTTGAAGGCGCCGCCTTCGCGTGCGCTCAGCCGATAGCTCAACTCGGTCTGATAGCCGAGCTTGTTGGTCAGCTGATCCAGGAAGCTGCCGACATAAAGGCCGCTGATCGCGGTATCGGACGGATCATATTCGGGATCCTCGCCCGCCGCATCCTCGTCGATCCCCTTGTAGCGGCTGTCGAACCGGCCCAGCGTCTCGCGCCCGTCGCGCAGCAATTCCTTGCGGAAGCGGCTGAGGCTGACGCGCAGATTGGCGCGCTTCAGATAATCGACCGACAGGCCGGTGAAGCGGCTCATCTGCTGGGCGACGGCGTCCTCTTCCTGGGCGCTGATGTCCTGGCCCTTCAGCAGCGCGGCGGCATAGGGGCCGTTGGCGAACTGGCGGGCTTCCTCGACAAAGGCTTCCAGGCTGGCCGGGCGGCCGCCGGGGACGCGATTATGATACCAGGCGGTCGCCGCATAGCTGGGCAGATAGCCGATATGGATGGTGTCGAAGCCCGACTGGCGGATGCCGTAATTCATGATCGACGACAGCAGGATGACGCCGTTCAGCGCCATGCCGCGATCTTCCAGCTGATAGGCGAGCGCGCCCGATCGGGTGGTGCCATAGCTTTCGCCGAAAATATATTTGGGGTCGCCCCAGCGGCCATTCTTGGTGGTGTAGCGCAGGATCGCCTTGGCAAAGGCATCGACATCCTGGTCGACGCCATAGAAATCGGCGCCCTTGGCATCGCCCAGCGGCCGCGAATAGCCCGATCCCACCGCATCCAGGAACACCATGTCGGTGCTGCCGATCAGGCTGTCGGGATTGGGGCCGACATCGAACGGCGCGGGCGCGACCGCTTCGGGATTGCCGGTGCGGACATGGTCGGGCGCAAAGCTGCCCATGCGCAGCCACAGTGAGGCCGAGCCGGGACCGCCATTGTAGAAGAAGGTCAGCGGGCGATGCTTACCCGGCGCGGTATAGGCGGTGTAGAAGACGCTGGCGGTCGGCTTGCCCTGGGCGTCGCGGATGGTCAGCGTGCCGGCGGTCGCGGTGTAGGCGATCGACTTGCCGTCGACGCTCGCCGTGCCCTTGCTGGTCTTGGTCACTTCCTCGACCGGGGCGCTGGCCCAGTTCTTGGCGATCTCGTCCGCCGTCTGCTCGGCATGCTGCTTGGCCGCGTCGGGCGCGCCATCCTTCTGGGCGAGGGCAGGGTGGGACAGGGAAAGGGCGAGGAGGGAAGCAAAGCCAAGGGTGGCGGTCAGCCGCATGGGGTGTCCTTTTCTTTTCAGGGTGCGAACCTGACGCGGTGTCATAGGCGGCTGCCACAGCGGGGCAAGGGAAACATCATAACATGACAGGATATTCATCTGCGCTTCGGCCGATCCTTCCGCTGCCCTTGCCGCATCGCGTCATTTCCTGTAGGGGCGCGCCCGAAGCCTCTGCGCGGCCTTGTGTCGGCCAGGGGAGCCCCATATCCCAAAGGCAAGACATGTCCCTGCGTAATATCGCGATCATCGCGCACGTCGACCATGGCAAGACCACGCTCGTCGACCAGCTTTTCCGCCAGTCCGGCACCTTCCGCGACAACCAGCGCGTCGAAGAGCGCGCCATGGACTCGAACGACCTGGAAAAGGAACGCGGCATCACCATTCTGGCGAAGCCCACCTCGGTCGAATGGAACGGCACCCGCATCAACATCGTCGATACGCCCGGCCACGCCGACTTCGGCGGTGAAGTCGAACGCATCCTCTCGATGGTCGACGGCGTGATCCTGCTGGTCGACTCGTCGGAAGGCGCGATGCCGCAGACCAAGTTCGTGACCGGCAAGGCCCTTGCTCTCGGCCTGAAGCCCATCGTCGTCGTCAACAAGGTCGACCGTCCCGACGAGCGCATCCAGGAAGTGCTGGACGAAGTGTTCGACCTGTTCGTGACGCTCGACGCCACCGACGAACAGCTCGACTTCCCCGTCCTCTACGCCTCGGGCCGCAACGGCTATGCCAGCGAGGATTCGCAGCGCCGTGAAGGCACGCTGGAGCCGCTGTTCCAGAAGATCGTCGATCACGTCCCGCCGCCGTCGCTGGATCAGGACGCGCCGTTCAGCTTCCTCGTGACGCTGCTCGACCGCGACAACTTCCTGGGTCGTATCCTGACCGGCCGCGTCCAGTCGGGCACGGTCAAGGTCAACCAGCCGATCCACGCGCTCGACGCCGAAGGAAACGTGATCGAAACCGGCCGTGCGTCGAAGATCATGTCGTTCCAGGGCCTGGACCGCGTGCCGGTCGAGGAAGCCAAGGCAGGCGACATCATCTCGCTCGCCGGCCTGACCGTCGCGACCGTGGCCAACACCATTTCCGACCCGCAGGTCAGCACCCCGATCAAGGCCCAGCCGATCGATCCGCCGACCCTGTCGATGCGCTTTGCCGTGAACGACTCGCCGATGGCCGGCCGTGAAGGCAGCAAGGTGACGAGCCGCATGATCCGCGATCGTCTGGCCCGCGAAGCCGAATCCAACGTCGCCATCAAGGTGACGGAATCGGACGACAAGGACAGCTTCGAAGTCGCCGGTCGTGGCGAGCTTCAGCTGGGCGTTCTGATCGAAACCATGCGCCGCGAAGGCTTTGAACTCGGCATCTCGCGTCCGCGCGTGCTGTTCGGCGAAGACGAGAATGGCGGCAAGACCGAGCCGTACGAAACCGTCGTCATCGACGTGGACGATGAGTTCTCGGGCACGGTCGTCGACAAGATGAACATCCGCAAGGCCGAGATGACCGACATGCGTCCCTCGGGCGGCGGCAAGACCCGCATTACCTTCTCCGCGCCCTCGCGCGGTCTGATCGGCTATCATGGCGAATTCCTGTCCGACACGCGCGGCACCGGCATCATGAACCGCCTGTTCGAGAAGTACGGCCCCCACAAGGGCAAGATCGAAGGTCGCAAGAATGGCGTCCTGATCTCGAACGGCGCCGGCGAAGCCAATGCCTATGCGCTGGGTCCGCTGGAAGATCGCGGCATCCTGTTCGTCGGCGTGGGTGAAGCCCTCTATGAAGGCATGATCATCGGCGAAAACGCCAAGCCGGAAGATCTCGAAGTCAACCCGATGAAGTCGAAGGCGCTGACCAACTTCCGCGCCAGCGGCAAGGACGACGCCGTCCGCCTGACCCCGCCGAAGAAGATGACGCTGGAACAGGCGATCGCCTATATCGACGACGATGAAATGGTCGAAGTCACGCCCAAGACCATCCGTCTGCGCAAGCGCTACCTCGATCCGAACGAGCGCAAGCGCATGAGCCGTTCGAAGGCCGCCTGATTTATCAGGGTGGCCCATATGAAGGCCGCCTGATTTATCAGGGTGGCCCTATTAAGGCCGCCTGATTTCCGGCTAGACAAGATATGAAAGGGCCGGTGTCGCGAGGCGCCGGCCCTTTTCCTTTATCCAGGAGGCTGCAATGGCCGATCTCTATCTCAAGGCGCTGGAATCCGAGCGGCGCAAATTATGGGCCGAATGCCGCCTCAAGGGCCTGCCCAAGGGCACGCCGGAACGCGAGCGGATCGTCGAGATCGACGCGCTGCTCAAGGCGCACAAGGCCAAGAAGGACGGCAAGTCCGCCAACCCGTGACGGCCGCTATTTTCCGGTCGGCTCAGCATAAATCCCGATAGGCGGGAAGGGCATGCTTCCTATCGTCGCGGTTCGGATGAGCCGAGGCGAAGCGGAAGGGCGTGCATGTGACCAACGAAGCGGACGCGGAGGGGCACGACCTGTTCGAATGGGGGCCGCCGCGCGGGCTGCCCGGCCTTGTCCGCCTGTCGGTGCCGGCGCTGCCCACGGTGCGCGCCCGCGCCCTGCTTGCGCTGGCGGTCGGCTGGCTGCCGCTCCTGCTGCTCATCCTCGTCCTGCCGGGCCATGACCGGGTCGGCGACCTGCGCCATTTCCTGCGCGACATCGGGGCGCATGCCCGCTTCGCCTTTGCCGTGCCGCTCCTGCTGGTCGCCCATGTCGAAACCGCGCGGCGGCTGGGCGCGGTGGTGCGCCATTTCGCCATTTCCGGGCTGATCCCGCCCGATGCCGGGGACGGATTGAGGGCTGAACTGGCCAGGACGCGCGCGGCGGTTCGTGCGCCGGTCGCCGAACTGCTGGTGCTGCTCGCCGCCTATGCGATCATCCTGTGGCTGTTCGCGACCGGCATTTCGAACCATGGCCTGCCGGCCTGGACCATCGCCGGGCCGGGGCGGCTATCGGCGGCCGGCTGGTGGCATATGCTGGTCAGCCTGCCGTTGCTGCTGACGCTGCTCATGGGCTGGCTCTGGCGCATCCTCGTGTGGACGCGGCTGCTGCACAAGGTCGCGGCCATGGACCTGCGGCTGGTCGTCGCCCATCCCGACAATGCCGGCGGCCTGGGCTTTCTGGCCCAGTCGGTCCGGGCCTTCGGCACCTTTGCGCTGGGGATCGGCTGCATCACCGCGGGCCGTTTCGCCAACGTCCATCTCCAGGGCGCTGCGACGCCGATGACCGGCGGCTTCCTGATCGGTGGCACGGTGGCGCTGGTGCTGCTGCTGTGCGTTGCGCCGCTGGGCGTGTTCCGCCCGGTCATGGCGCGGGCCTGGCGGCGCAACGCGATGCATTATGGCGCGCTGGCGGTAGCGCTGGGCCGGTCGTTCGAGGATCGCTGGTTCGATGGCAGCGCGAAGGAACAGCCCGATCTTCTCTCCGCGCCGGATTTTTCGGCGGCGGCCGACCTCTATGGCGTGGTCTCCAACGTCTATGCGATGCGCTTCCTTCCGGTCGACCTGCGCAGCCTGCTGATCCTTATCGCGGCGACGCTGGCACCTTTTCTGGTGGCGATGTTCCTGTCGATGCCGACCGCGATGGTGCTGCAGGAACTGAAGGGCATGATGCTTTAGCGGTCGAGCGGCAGGATCACCGTCGCGCGCAATCCGCCCTCGGTCCGGTTGGCAAAGCCGATGCTGCCCTCATGTCCCTCGGCAATGGTGCGGGCGATCGACAGGCCCAGGCCCACGCCGCCGGTCTCGCGATTGCGCGACGCTTCGCCGCGATAGAAGGGCTCGCACAGCCGGTCGAGAATCTCGGGCGGAACGCCGGGGCCGGAATCCTCGACATCGACGATCGCCCGTGCGCCCTGGATGCGCAGGCTGACCCGCGCCGATCCGCCATAGCGCACCGCATTCTCGACCATGTTGCCGATGCAGCGGCGCAGCGCGAGCGCGTCGCCCTCTATCACCGCGCGCTGGCTGGCGGTGACGACGACATCATGGCCCATGTCGGCCAGATCGTCGGCCAGCGTCTCGACGATCGCCGACAGGTCGATGCGCGCGCGCTGGCGCCCTTCGGTCCCTTCGCGCATGAAATCGAGCAGGTCGGTGACCATCGCCCGCATTTCCTGCACATCCGCCTGCGCCTTGGCGCGCGGGCCGTCGGGCAATTGTTCCAGGCGGAAGGACAGGCGCGTCATCGGCGTGCGCAGGTCATGGGCGATCGCCACCAGCATGGCGGTGCGTTCCGACACATAATCGGCGATCCGCGCGCGCATGTGATTATAGGCGATGCCCATGGCGCGCACTTCGGGCGGGCCGCCGATCGGCAGCGGCTCGGCGCGCTCCGGCCGCTCGCGCGCGGCGCCCTCGGCCAGCAGGCGGATAGGCTGGGTGATGCGCCGCGCCACCCAATAGGCCGGCAGCAGCAGCAGGATGAAGATGCCCGCCATCAGCGACAGGGTGATCGCATACCAGCGCCAGTTCGGCCCCTGCCGCCCCAGCAGCACCGACCAGTTCCTGCCATCCTCGCGCACGGCCAGGGCAAAGCTGCCGCGCAGCATCATCCGGCCGGGGTCGAACTCCATCCCCATGTCGGGCCGGGGCTCGATCTCCGGTCCGGGACGCGGCATGCCGATCGGCGGCCGTTCCTGGATCAGCGCCACCGCATTGGCCGGCACGCCCAGCAGGCCGGCAATGCGCTCGGCTCCCGCACGGTTGCTTTCCTGCCCCGCGTCGGCCGTAGGCGCACGATCCGATTGATAGCGGCTGATCTGCCAGCTGCCGGGCGGCTGGGTGCCGCCGCGCAGCAGGCCGGTCGCCTCCACCAGCATCATCGGCCGGGCGTGGGGCGGGGGACCGCGGAAGGCGACCAGCATCATCGCGCCCAGCGCCAGCAACAGGGTGGCGGCGACCAGAAAAACGATCCGCGTCAGGATCGAGGGGTTGTAGCGCCCCCGCTCGCCGGCGCCCGGCAGCATCGCCGGGCTCACGCCGGGCGGACCTCGGCGGTGAACATATAGCCTTCGTTGCGGATCGTGCGGACCAGTTCGTCGCCCATCTCGCCACGTTCCAGCTTGCGGCGCAGACGGCTGACCTGGACATCGATCGCCCGGTCATAGCTTTCCGCGTCGCTGCCGGCCGAATAGTCGAGCAACTGGTCGCGGCTCAGCACCCGGCGCGGATGCTCGATGAAGGCGCGCAGCAGGCGGAACTCGCCATCGGTCAAGGTGACGACGACATTGTCAGGGTCGGTCAGCAGGCGCACGCCCATGTCGACCTGCCAGCCGGCAAAGCGCAGCCGCTGCCCGGCGGGCACCTGCGGTTCCGATGTCTGGCGGCGATTGCGGCGCAGCACGGTGCGGACGCGGGCGAGCAGTTCGCGCGGATTGCACGGCTTGGGCAGATAATCCTCCGCCCCCATTTCCAGCCCGACGATCCGGTCGATATCGCCGCCGATCGCCGACAGCATGATGATCGGCAGGTCGCCGTTCGCGGCCAGTCGGCGCAGGATCGACAGCCCGTCCTCGCCCGGCATCATCACGTCCAGCACGGCGATGTCGAAAGTCTGCGCCGCCAGCGCCTGATCCATCGCCACGCCGTCCGCGACCGCGGTCACGGCAAAGCCATGCTGCTCCAGAAAATCCGACAACAGGATGCGGATGTCCGCATCATCGTCGACCACCAATATGCGCGATCCGTCCATATTGGCGGTCAGCATATCGATTGAAGGCGATCCCTGCAAAGTCATCCGCATAATTCCTGTCAGATGGCGATGCCGACCGTCACCGTGCCGGTGAAGCCATTGGTCGTATCGCCGGTCATGGTGGGCGTCATCGCCGCGACCTGGGCCGACGTGTTGTCGCCGAACACATTGTCGCTGCTGGTGGTGATCTTGGCGAAATTGGTCTTGCTGCTGGAATAGCCGCTGGTCGCATAGACCGTGTTGCAGGCATCCGTCGGCATCGCGAACTGCGACGTCAGCACGCGATTGGCATAGCTGGTCGCCTTGGCGAGGCTGGGATAGACCTCGAAATGGATATGCGGGAAGCGCCCGTCATAGCAGCCGGGGAAGATGCTGGTGAAGGTCACCTGGCCATTGGCATCGGTGACGCCCACGCCGCGCAGGTAATTTTCGCCCGGCACGGTGTAGAGCGAATAGAGGCCGTCGCGGGTGCAATGCCAGATATAGACGGCATAGCCCTCCAGCGGCGCGCAGCTGCCATTGACGTTCACCACCGTGATGGTCAGCTGCATATAGATGCCCTCGGCGGTGCCGCTCGACGATCCGAAGCTCGACCGTATGTCGGTGCGCACGATGCCGGTGTCGTCCAGCACATTGACGACGCTGCCATTGCTGCTGTTGGACCCGTCCGCCGGATAGGGGCCGTTGGTTTCCTCCGGATCGGCGATGCAGCTGCTCGACGTCGGGGTCGGCGTGGGTGTTGGCGTCGGGGTAGGGGTGGGTGTCGGCGTGGCGGTCGATGTGTCAGTGTCGCTGTCACTGCCGCCACCACCACAGGCGGTGATCAGCGCGGCGCTGCCGGCCGAAAAGAGCAGGCGCAACGTGCGGCGCCGGCCCATCGCCTCGCCGGCCAGCTTGCGCATCTGCGCCAGGTCATCGGCCAGGCCATGGCCATGGTCGTCATGCGCGCCATCCTGCATCATCTCGCTCTACCCTTCTGTCGTCTGTGGACTGTCAGAAGGGCAGGACTAGGCGCGCCATATATCCGCGCGATGTCTCGACGTGGCGGCTTTGTAGCGCTTTATGTCAATGGTCCCTTCAATGGCCGCGCGGCCGGGCAAAGGCCGGGCGCGGCAGGCTGGCAAGCGCCAGGCTGCTGCCGACCATCAGGACAAGCGTTATCCACAGGAAGGGCGCATAATTGCCGAAGCGGTCGAAAATCGCCGACGCGCCCAATGGCCCGGTGGCGGTGCCGACCGATAGTGCCATCAGCAGTCCGCCATAAAGGCCGCCAAAGGTCTTGAGGCCGAAATGCTGGGTGGTGAGATAGACGATCACATCGACCTCCGCACCCAGTGTCAGGCCGATCAGCGCTGCCGCCGCGATCAGCAGCGCGACATTATTCCCCGCGCCCAGCAACAACAGGCTGGCAGCCGCCGGCAGCAGGAAAACGCCGGCGCCGACCAGCGATCCGCGGAACCGGTCGAGCAGCAGCCCGGTCGCCAGCCGGCCGATGATCGAGCAAAGGCCCACGACCGAGGCTATGCCGGCCGCCCGCATCGGGTCCGCGCCGCGATCGGTCAGGATCGGCACGAAATGCACGACCAGCGCGATGATGGTGAAGGTGAAGAGCAGGCTGGCGAGCAGCAGGCGATGATAGATGGAGGATCGCACCCCTTCGGCCAGCGTGGCACCGATCGCGGGCGCTGCGGCATTGGCCGTCTCGGCCTCGCCGCGCCGCCGATCTCGCGCGCCGCGGAAGAAGAGGAAGATCAGCGGGAAGCTGCACGCCGCCCAGATCGCCGCCTGGATCGGCGCGGCGCGTTGCCAGCCATATTGGCCGATCAGCCAGCTGCCCATCAGCGGAAAGATGGCGACCGCGATCGATGCGCCGCACAGGGTGATGGCAAAGGCCAGGCCGCGTGACGCCTCGAACCGGGTGGCGACGGCGCTGGTCCAGATCGTCGCCTGCACCGGCAGGGTCGCGAGCGCCAGCAGTGCCCAGAGCAGATACCATTGGCCGGGGCTGCCGGTCGCCGTGCCCAGCAGGGCAAAGGCGCCACAGGTCAGCAGCACGCCGACCAGCCCGAAGATGCGCGGCCCCAGCCGGTCGACCATCAGGCCGATCGGCACGGAAAAGACGGCCTGGACCAGGGTGGACAGGGTCAGGCCCACCGTCACCTGCGTTCGCGTCCAGCCGAACTGGTCGCTGATCGGCTGGATATAGGGGCCAAGCCCATAGATATGGATGACGCTGGTGGCATAGCCGAGCGCGGCCGCGATCGGCAGCATATAATGACGCCGCCATTCCGTAGCGGCACCGGGCTTGTCGGTTTCCATCAGCATCGCCTCTCCCCATCGCATCTTCTGTGTCGTCATGGTTCTGATCGATTTGCCGACAAAAAGCGAGACTATCTCATTTATATCGCGGGGCGGGATTCCCTGCTGGTTTCCGCGCGCTGGCCCTGTATAGTCGCGCGGTTTGCCCATTCCCGCGAAAGCGCTTCATGCATCTTCTCATCGGCCTCGCCGGCATATTGCTGATTCTTGCCATTGCCTTTGCCCTCTCTTCCAACCGCCGCGCGATCCGGCTGCGCGTGGTCGGCGCGGCCTTCCTGCTGCAGGCGGGGATCGCGCTGCTGGTGCTCTATGTGCCGGCCGGACGCGCCATCATCGCGGGCATGTCGCATGGCGTCGCCAATCTGCTGGGCTATGCGCAGGCAGGGACCAATTTCATCTTCGGCCCGCTGGCGAAGCCCGAAATCGGCGGCGCCAGCTTCGCCATCGCCGCGCTGCCGGTGATCATCTTCTTCGCCAGCCTGGTGTCGATCCTCTATTATCTGGGCATCATGCAGTTCATCGTCCGCTGGGTCGGCGGCGCGATCGAGAAGGTGACGGGCGTGTCGAAGGTGGAAAGCCTGTGCGCCGCCGCCAACATCTTCGTCGGCCAGAGCGAAAGCCCGCTGGTGATCCGTCCCTATCTCGCCGGCCTCAACGGGCCGCAGCTGTTCGCGGTGATGACCAGCGGCATGGCGGGCGTCGCCGGCACCATCCTCGCCGCTTATGCCTCGATGGGGATCAAGATCGACTATCTGCTCGCGGCCAGCTTCATGGCGGCGCCCGGCGGCCTGCTGATGGCCAAGATCATGATGCCCGACGAACCGGAATGCGAACCGGAACTGCCGCTGGAGGATGATATCCACCTGCCCGAAACGCGCCGTGCGGCTGCGGTCGCGGCGGTGCTGAACGCGGAAACCACACCGGGCGAACCCATGCCCGTCGCCACCCATGACGAGGAAAAGCCCGCCAACATCATCATGGCGGCGGCGCAGGGTGCCCAGACCGGTGTCAAGCTGGCCGTCGCCGTCGGCGCCATGGTGCTGGCCTTCGTCGCGCTGGTGGCACTCGCCAACGGCATCCTCGGCGGTATCGGCGGCATCTTCGGCTATCCCGAACTCAGCTTCCAGCAGCTGCTCGGCTATGTCTTCTCGCCGGTCATGTATCTGCTCAACATTCCCTGGAACGAGGCGCAGGTGGCCGGCGGCCTGTTCGGCACCAAGGTCGTGCTCAACGAATTCGTCGCTTACATCAATCTCGGCCAGGTGCAGGACGGCCTGTCGCCCTCGACCATCGCCATCATCACCTTTGCCCTATGTGGTTTCGCCAATTTCAGCTCGATCGCGATCCAGATGGCGGTGACCGGCAACCTTGCCCCCAATCAGCGGCCGATGATCGCCAAGCTGGGGCTGAAGGCGCTGGTCGCCGGCAGCCTGGCCAATCTGATGAGCGCCGCGCTGGCCGGGTTGATGTTAAGCCTTTAACCAAATCATTTCGATTACTTAACAGAGGCCCTACCCCCGGCTTAACAAATCGGTTATGGTTAACCGATGGGGGAACTTAGATTTTTCGCGGCCGTCTTAACGGCCATCGGCGCCATTGGCATGGCAACGGCGCAGACCAACGCGCCCGCGCCCAAGCCTGGCACGCTTGAAACCTACAAGGACTGGACCATCGGTTGCGACAATCGCAACCGGTGCGAGGCGGTGTCGCTGCTGCCCGGTGGCGACTGGCCCGACAATCCGGTGATGGTCGGCGTCGCCCGTTCGGCTGGTCCCGATGCCGCGGCCGAAGTCTGGGTCAGCCGCGATGCCAAGGGTTCCTCCGACGTCAGCTTCCTGGTCGACGGCCGCAAGGTCGCGACGGTGACCGCGCGCGATGGCGACGCCACCCTGCGCGGGCCGCAGGCGTCGGCGCTGGCGATCGCGATGGCGCGCGGCAGCACGATGGAAGTGCGCACCGGCAACCGGTCGCTCGGTCGTCCCTCGCTTGCGGGCGCGGGCGCGGCGATCCGCTACATGGATGCGCGCCAGGGCCGGGCCGGCACCACCACCGCGCTGGTCGCGACCGGGCCGCTCGGTCCGCTGGCGGTGCGCGTCGCGCCGCCGACGCCGGCGATCCATCGCGCGATCATCGCGGCGGGCGATGCTCCGGCCGCGCTGTGGCGCGAGGAGCGGACCGCGCTCGGCAAGTTCACCGGCTGCACCGACGAGATGGCCAATGGCCAGTCCGAACTGCATCGCCTGTCGAAGAATGACACGCTGATCCTGGTTCCCTGTGGCTCTGGCGCCTATAATTTCACCACCGTGCCGGTGATCGCGAGCGGCATTCCGGGCCGCCGCAGCTTCCGCTTCGCGCCGTTCGACTATGCCCCCGGCTGGGGCACGGAGGAGATCGGCCATCCCACCCTGGTCAATGCCGGCTGGGCGCCTGAAAAGTCGCTGCTGCAAAGCTTCGCCAAGGGGCGCGGCATCGGCGATTGCGGCACCAGCCAGACCTATGTCTGGGATGGCAGCCGCTTTCGCCTGACCGAAGCGACCAGCATGGGCGAATGCCGTGGCGCCTGGCGCTGGATTCCCGTCTGGACCGCGCAGGTCGTCGAATAGGACGCGGCTGCAATAGGAAAATTGCAGCCCCGATGGCGCGCTTTGCAATGGAAATATTGCAGCGCACACACCATATGAAGGGCATGGCAAGCACCGCATCCCTTTCCGACGCGCCGCCGCAAGCCGCCGCTGCGCTGCCCAACCCGATCCGCGCCGTCATCTTCGACATGGACGGCACGCTGCTGGATACGGAGGCCGCGCATCGCGATGCCTTCGCATGCACCGGCGCCGCGATGGGCTGGCCGATGTCGGACGAGATGCTGCTGTCGATGGTCGGCATCCATCGCGACGAAAATCTGCGGATGCTGGCTGACCGTATGGGCCCTGACTTTCCGGTCGATCAATTCTATGCCGACAGCGACGCACTGTTCGTCGCCGCGCTGGAGGCCGGCATTCCGCTGCGGCCGGGCGCGGAAGTCATATTGGACCATCTGGCCAGGGCCGGCATCCCGATGGCGATCGCGACCTCGACCATGGCACCCTATGCCCAGCAGCGGCTGGAAAAGGCGGGGCTGCTTCCTTATTTCCAGACCGTCGTCACCCGCAATGACGTCGACCGCCCCAAGCCCGACCCGCAGCCCTATCTGCTGGCGGCTGAGCGGCTGGGCGTCGATCCGGCCGATTGCGTCGCTGTGGAGGACAGCCATGCCGGCGTCCGCGCCGGCGTGGCGGCGGGCATGGCGACCGTGATGGTTCCCGACCTCCTACCGCCGACCGAGGAACTGGTCCTGGCGGCCAGCGCGATCCTGCCCAGCCTGCACGACCTGCGCGACCTGCTGCTGGCGACGGAATAGGCGGTAGGCATCATACCGCTGGGACGGCGGAGTTGGGGTGGGAACAAGACATTCCTCCCCGGTACGGGGAGGGGGACCACTCGCGCAGCGAGTGGTGGAGGGGCACAGGCCCAATAGCGCAGCGCTAAGAGGCACCTGCCCCTCCGTCAGCGCTTCGCGCTGCCACCTCCCCGTTCCGGGGAGGAATGTCCGCTTCTGGTCGAAAGAAGACCCTCACCCTCGCTTTCCTACTCGGCCTTTCTCTGATCTATCCTGGGCGATGGAAGCCGTACTTCATTCCAACCCCGGACCATGGCGTTTCAGCCGCCCACTGTCGCCTCGCTGTCGCGTCCGTGTCGCGTCGAAGGCGCGTCGCCCTGACCCGATTGTCGCGCTACTGTCGCTTCATCGGCGCGTGCCAGGCGCATAGCCAGCGCATTGGGCCGGAATCGGCCCCACGACACTGTGAACTTCGACTGTCGCGTGAAATTCCCCGGCAGATTCTACCCCGCCTTCGCCAGCACCAGCGCGAACAGACCGTCCGGGTCCATCCACTCGGCCGTCGGTTCCCATCCGCCCGCGCGCAGCAGCAGCCGTTCATCGCGCGCGCCATATTTATGGCTGCTCTCGGTGTGAATGGTCTCGCCGGCCTTCATGTGAAAACATTGACCCGCGACATGGAAATGCAGCGGCTCGGTCGCTTCCAGATGCATCTCGATCCGCGCCTTCTCGTCATTCCAGATGGCGCGATGGGCAAAGGCCTCGACCGGCAGGTCGCCCTCCAGTTCGCGGTTGATCCGCACCAGCAGATTGCGGTTGAAGGCGGCGGTGACACCGGCTTCATCGTCATAGGCGGCGATCAGTCGGTCGCGATCCTTGATCCGGTCCATGCCGATCAGCAGCATCGCATCGTTGCCCAGCAACCGGCGCATCGCGCGCAGCAGGTCGACGGCGGTGTCCGGTTCGCTGTTGCCGATGGTGGAGCCGGGGAAGAAGCCGAGCCGGGGCAGGCCGTCGATCGCATCGGGCAGGGCCAATGTGCCGGTGAAGTCGCCGACCAGCGGCAGCACCGGCAGTCCGGGAAAGGCGCTCGCCAGTTCGGCGCTGCTGGCGCGCAGGAAATCGCCGCTGATGTCGATTGGCACATAGGCGGCTGGATTGATCGCGCGCAGCAGGTGCGGCGTCTTGCGCGCGCTGCCGGCGCCGAATTCCACCACTGCCCGGCCGGAGCCGATGGCGGCGGCGAAATCACTGCCATGGCCGGCCAGCAGCGCGGTTTCGGTGCGGGTCGGATAATATTCGGGCAGGTCGGTAATATCCTCGAACAATTCCGATCCGCGCCGGTCGTAGAACCAGATGGGCGGGGTCGCCTTGGGCGATCGGGCAAGGCCGGCCAATATGTCGCGGCGGAATGCCGGGTCGATGGTGCGGGCGGCGGGCATGTCATGTGTCAGCAGCATGGGGCTTACAGATCCTTGGCCAGCCGCAGTCCCGTGAACTGCCAGCGTTGATGGGGGTGGAAGAAATTGCGGTAACTGGCGCGGACATGGCCGCGCGGGGTGGCGCAGCTGCCGCCCTTCAGCACGAACTGCCCGGACATGAACTTGCCATTATATTCGCCGACGGCGCCGGGGGCGGTGCGAAAGCCGGGATAGGGGCGATAGGCGCTGCCGGTCCATTCCCACACATCGCCGAACATCTGGGTCAGGCTGGTGCCGTCTTCGGCGGCGCGGGGGCGGGGGCAGGCGGCGCCGTCCAGTTGCTCGCCACTGGTCGGCGCGATGTTGAGCGCCGCGCTTTCCCACTCCGCCTCGGTCGGCAGGCGCGCGCCCGCCCAACTGGCATAGGCGTCGGCCTCATACAGGCTGATATGGCAGGCCGGGGCGGCGGGATTGACCGGCTGGCGTCCGTCCAGGCCGAAACGGGTCCAGCCCTTCTCGCCGCGCTGCCAGTAGAGCGGCGCCTCGATCCCTTCCGCCTGGACCCATGCCCAGCCATCCGACAGCCACAGCGCCGGATCGCGATAGCCGCCATCCTCGATGAAGCTGATCCATTCGCCATTGGTGATCGGCCGGTGGGCCAAAGCATGGGGGCGCAGGAAGACCTTGTGGCGCGGCCCCTCGCAATCGAAGGCGAAACCGGTCTTGCCGTCGTCGCCGATCTCGACCAGCCCCTCGCGTCCCTCGATCCAGTGCAGCGGTCCGGGCACCGGCGCGGGCATCGCCCTGGGCGCATCGAACAGGGCAGGGGCGATGGGATTGAGCGAAAAAAGATGCTGCAGGTCGGTCAGCAGCAATTCCTGATGCTGCTGCTCATGGTGCAGCCCCAGCGTCACCAGCGTGCAGGCGGCCTCCGGCAGATGCGGCATGGCGGCCAGCAGCGCGGCATCGACATGGGCGCGATAGGCGCGCACCTCGTTCAGGCTCGGCCGGGTCAGCATGCCCCGCATCGGCCGGGCATGGCGGGGGCCTTCCGCCTCATAATAGCTGTTGAACAGATAGGCGAAGCGGTCGTCGAACGGGCGATAGCCCTCGACATGATCGCGCAGGACGAAGGTTTCGAAGAACCAGCTGACATGGGCCAGATGCCATTTGGCGGGCGATGCGTCGGGCATCGACTGCACCGTGGCATCCGCGTCCGACAGGGGCGCTGCCAGCGCCTGCGTCAGGGCGCGGACGGCGCGATAGCGTTCCGCCAGCGCGTCCTGTCCGGGCTGGATCCAGATTTTGGCCATGCACGCCCCTTTCGATACGGTTGCACCGCTCTCGCAAGGGGTAAGCGCATGACCGGGCAGGTCGGTTCCTTGCCGGCCCGCCGCGGCGCAGAATCAGGCGGCGGTGCGCTCCGGCCGGGCACGGCGCAGCTGGTTGCGGCCATTGGCCTTGGCTTCGTACAGTGCCTGGTCTGCCATGCGCAGCACCTCGTCCATCTCCTCGCCCTTCCAGCGACAGATGCCGGCGGAAAAGGTGATCGGGCGGCCATCGACATCGCCCAGCGGATGCTCGCGAATCTGCTCGGCCAGGCGCGCCAGCGACCAGCTCGCCTCATCCTCGATGCAATGCTGGAAGAAGACGGCAAATTCCTCGCCGCCCCAGCGCGCGACCATGTCGATGCGCCGGATCTGGGCGGACAGGCGGGTCGCGAAATCGCGCAGCACCCGGTCGCCCTCGTCATGGCCCAGCCGGTCATTGACCTGCTTGAAATGATCGATGTCGATGATCGCGATGCAGCCCTGGCGCTTCTCGACCGGCAGCTCGTCGATCTGGGCCAGCAGGCCGCGCCGGTTGGCGATACCGGTCAGCGGATCTTCATGCGCCGCCACCTGCAATTCGTCCATCTGCGCGCGGGTCGATGTCGCTGCGCGATGAACGCCGGCATAGAGGGTGCGGATCACGTCGCCGACTTCGGGCAGGACCGGTGCCTCGGGACTGTCGGGGCGCAGCGTATCGGCCAGCGCATGGATCGGGCTCAGTAGCGCGCCGATCCCCATCAGCGCCATGATCGTGCCGACCAGCGTGGCGCCGAGCAGCAGCAGGAACTCGGCCAGCGCGATCCGGCCGGTGGCCATGCCCCAGCTGATATAGCCGATCAGCGGCAAATGGGTCGCGACGAAGCAGAGTGCGAACAGGCGCAGGCGCAGGCTGCGCGGAAAGATGAAGGATGTTGCCAGATAGAATTGCATCTTGGCCCTCTCACTAATTGCGAATAACCCGCAAATTTGGAGAATTGGCTAAACGCGCTCTGAATGAATAGGGTTAATGTTGCGCTGCAAGGCAAAGCGTGGCCGATGGTAGCCAGGCCGTTGAAATCAGACCTGTCTTGACGCGCCCGGCACCCATTTAACATCGCGCGCGCCATTGTCGTTCAGCCGGCGGGCGAGCACGAACAGCAGGTCGGACAGGCGGTTGAGATAGGACAGCGCCTGCGGATTGAGTGCGACATCGACGGCGGCGGCCGTCGCGCTGCGCTCGGCGCGGCGGGTGATCGCACGGGCGAGATGGACGGCGGCGGCGGCCGGACTGCCGCCCGGCAGGATGAAACTGTCGAGCGGAGCCAGATCGGCGTTCATGTCGTCGATCTGCTGTTCCAGTCGCGCGACCTGGCCGGCAATGATGCGCAGCGCCCAGGGCTCGTCCGCGCCGTCCGGGATCGGCGTGGCGAGGTCGGCACCCAGATCGAACAGGTCGTTCTGGATGGTGGTCAGCCAGGCCGCTTCGGGCCTGTCGCCGATCGCCAATATGGCCAGGCCGATCGCACTGTTCGCCTCGTCCACGTCGCCCACCGCCTGCATGCGCGGCGCATGTTTGGGCAGGCGCGATCCATCGACCAGGCCGGTGGTGCCCGCGTCCCCGGTGCGGGTGTAGATCTTGTTGAGCTTGACCATCAGCCCTCAGCCATTGCCCTTCATCATCAGCAACAGGGCGATGATGATGACGGCGCCGGCCTGGAACAGGATGCGGTTCATCATCATCCGGTTCTGCTTCAGGCTGGACGGGCGCGGCGCCCCCTCCGGCAGGTTCAGTTCCTCCTTCGTCGCCTGGAGGAAGGCGATGATGCCGCGGACAAGCGCGAACAGGGTCGCGGCCATGGCAAGGATCAGGGCGATGACGAGCACGGTGGTCATAGGGGGATGCTAGGCCGCTCCGGCGGTGATGCCAACCGGAAAGCGCCCGGCGCGCAGATCATCGGCCAGGCGCTGCGGGTCCATGCCGGCGCCGCGCAGTTCGGCGAGCGCGATCGCGCCGTCCCGCTTCGCCAGCCGCTTGCCATCGGCGCCCAGCAGCAGCGGGTGGTGGATATAGGCGGGGCTTGGCAGGTCGAGCAGCGCCTGCAGCAGGCGATGGATGTCGGTCGCGGCGCGCAGGTCATTGCCGCGCAGCACATGGGTGACGCCCATAGCCGCATCGTCCAGCGTGCAGGACAGATGATAGCTGGCCGGCGCATCCTTGCGCGCCAGCACGACATCGCCGGCCGCCGCCGGATCGGCAGGGCTGTCGATGGCGTGCGCATCAAGGTCGATGGGATAGGGCAGGGCGGCCCAGCGGAGTGGCCCCGCCCGTGCGACCGCCGCCTGCATGTCGATCCGCCAGGCATGGGGCATGCCCGCCGCGATGCGCTCCGCGCGCACGGCGATCGGTAGGGCGCGACAGGTGCCGGGATAGACCGGGCCTTCCGGGCCATGCGGCGCGGTCAGGCTCGCCTGGATATCGGCGCGCGTGCAGAAGCAGGGATAGAGAAGGTCCATCGCGCGCAGTCGGTCGAGCGCCGCGTCATAGTCGGCCAGGTGCTGCGACTGGAAGATGATCTCCCCATCCCATGCCACGCCCAGCCAGCGCAGATCCTCGACAATCCCGTCGACATGTTCGGGCCGGCTGCGGGTGCCGTCGATATCCTCGATCCGCAGGCGAAAGGCGCCACCCGCGGCCCGTGCCAGGTCCATCGCCATCAGCGCCGACCAGCCATGGCCGACATGCAATCGACCGGTGGGGCTTGGCGCGAAACGACTCACAAGATGCTGTGGTGCGGTGGATTGAGTCATACAGGCTCTTGACGGCGGATATTCGTTAATGCTGTCATGCTCTTGTCACGTTGTTGGTCGATCAGCGGCGTCGGCAAGGGGGTAGAGGCGACTATGTACCATCCCGACCTGATACGGCATCCGGAAAACTGCCCGGCGCTGGTTTTGAATGCGGACTATACACCGCTCAGCTATTATCCCCTGAGCCTGTGGCCCTGGCAGACCGCCATCAAGGCGATTTTTCTGGAGCGGGTGGATATCGTCTCTTCCTATGAGCGGGAAGTCCACAGCCCCAGCCTGCAGATGCGCATCCCCTCGGTCATCGCGCTCAAGCAATATGTGCGGCCCTCGGAGCATCCGGCCTTCACCCGGTTCAACCTGTTCCTGCGCGATCGTTTCAGCTGCCAATATTGCGGCACGACGCAGGATCTGACCTTCGACCATGTCGTGCCGCGCCGCGCGGGTGGCCGCACCACCTGGGAGAATGTCGCGACCGCCTGTTCGCCCTGCAATCTCAAGAAGGGCGGGCGCACCCCGCGCGAAGCGGGCATGCAGTTGCATGTCCAGCCGATCCGGCCGACCAGTTGGCAGTTGCAGGAGCATGGCCGCGCCTTCCCGCCCGGCTATCTCCACGAAAGCTGGCACGACTGGCTCTATTGGGATGTCGAACTGCTGGCCTGACGCGCGGCGCGTCAGCTCATCGCGGGCAGCCAGTCCAGGTCCATATGCTTGTGCCGATTGGTATAATGGCCGATCTCTTCCAGCCGGGCCATGTCGACCAGCGTGATCCGGCCATTGGCGCGGCTGATCAGCTTTTCCTGCTCCATCTGCCGGATCATCCGGTTCACATGGACGGATGTCAGGCCGATCGCGTCGCCAATCTCCTCCTGCGTCAGCTTCAGGTCGAAACTGTCGGTGATGCTGTCGTCGGTCACGCGCAGCCGATCGAACATGTCGAGCAGGAAGGAGGCGACCCGCGCCCTGGCCGATGTGCGGCCGAGCGAGGCAAGCCGGTCGGTCATCGCCACCCGCTCCGCATTGGACAGCAGGAACAGCAGGGCAGCGACGCGCGGATATTCCTCCAGCAACCGGCGCAGCGCATGCTTGTCGAACGGGCAGACGATGGCGTCCGACAGGGCGACCAGTGATTCCGGGGCCTTGCTGTAAACGGTGCTGGCCGAACCGATGAAATCGCCGGGGAAGTAGACGCGCAATATCTGGCGGCTGCCATCGGGCAGGATGACATAGCTCATGACCCGACCTTCGCGCAGCACGAACAACTCAGTGATCGTCTCGTTGACGCGCTGGATCATGGCCCCGCGTTTGATCTTGCGGGGATTTTCTTCCAGCCGAGCCAATGCTGCTTTTTCTGCGTCGGACAGGGGAACCGTCTTGGCCAGTCTTTCCGCGAAACAGCTCGTCGCCACCAATACACCTTCTTCTTGAAATTGTTGTTACGATGGCAGAACGCCCCAACCTCCTTTTGGCTGCATTTCGGCAAGGCGCACTAAACTCGATCAAGGTTGCGGCGATCCGCGAAAATAGTCTTCCGCCGCGCCCGTCCCTGCCCGTTTTTCACGCCGAACGACCGCGCGCGCGCCTTGCACGGCGCGCAATAGACGCTATGAAACCTAGCCAATGGACCGCATTCACATTCGCGGCGGCAAGCAACTCAATGGCCGCCTTCCCATCTCCGGCGCTAAGAACGCTGCCCTGACGCTGCTGCCGTGCGCGTTGCTGACCGACGAGCCCGTCGCGCTGCGCAATCTGCCGCGCCTGGCCGACGTCGACAGCTTCGGCCATCTGCTCAACCAGCTTGGCGTGTCGACCATGATCGAGGGCGCCCGTCCGGAGGATTTCGGCCGCGTCATGACGATGCGCGCCGGTCGCGTGACCTCGACCGAGGCTCCCTATGACATCGTGCGCAAGATGCGCGCGTCGATCCTGGTGCTCGGCCCGCTGCTCGCCCGCGCCGGCGAGGCACGGGTGTCGCTGCCCGGCGGCTGCGCGATCGGCAACCGTCCGATCGACCTGCACCTCAAGGCACTGGAAGCATTCGGCGCGATCATCGAGATCGCGGCCGGCTATGTCCGCGCCAGCCTGCCCGATGGCGGCCTGCCCGGCGGCATCTATACCTTCCCGGTGGTGTCGGTCGGTGCGACCGAAAATGCGCTGATGGCGGCCTCGCTCGCCAAGGGCACCTGCATCCTGGAAAATGCCGCGCGCGAGCCGGAGATCGTCGATCTCTGCAAGCTGCTGATCGCGATGGGCGCCGATATCGAGGGCGTGGGCACCGACAAGCTGGTGATCCATGGCCGCGATCGTCTCCACGGCGCGACCTACAGCGTCATGCCCGACCGTATCGAGGCGGGCAGCTATGCCTGCGCTGCGGCGATCACCGGCGGTTCGCTCGACCTGATCGGCGCCAATGCCGACGATATGCACGCCATCCTGGCTGCGCTGCGCGACGCTGGCGTGCAGATCGACGAGCATCGCGACGGCATCCGCGTTTCGTCCGACGGCAAGCTCAAGCCGCTGACCCTGTCGACCGCGCCTTTCCCAGCCTTCCCGACCGACATGCAGGCGCAGTTCATGGCGATGCTGACCAAGGCGGAGGGCGCGTCGGTCCTGACCGAGACGATCTTCGAGAATCGCTACATGCATGTGCCCGAACTGGCGCGCATGGGTGCCGACATCAGCGTCAACGGCCGCACCGCCGTGGTGCGTGGTGTCGACAAGCTGGTCGGTGCGCCGGTGATGGCGACCGATCTGCGCGCATCGATGAGCCTGATCCTGGCCGGCCTTGCTGCCGAAGGCGAGACCATCGTCAGCCGCGTCTATCATCTGGATCGCGGTTATGAACGGCTGGAGGAAAAGCTCTCGGCCGTCGGCGCCGACATTGAGCGGGTCAGCGATGGCTGACGGACGCGGCCTGGCAACGGATCGGGCGGCGCTGCTGGCGCTTTATGATCTCGACGCCGGCGGTTTCCGTACCCTTGACGACATTACCAGCTTCGCCGCGCAACTATGCGGGGCGCCGATCGCGCTCGTCAGCATTGTCGAGGATGTAAGGCAGCGCTTTTTGGCGCGGGTCGGGCTGGATGCGGAGGAGACGCCGCGTGACGTCTCCTTCTGCGCCCTTGCCATGCTGGGCGACAATATCTTTGTCGTGCCCGACGCGACGCAGGATGCGCGTTTCATCGACAATGCGCTGGTCACCGGTGCGCCGCATATCCGTTTCTATGCCGGGGCGCCGCTGGTCGGCGGCGATGGCGAGCCGCTGGGTGCGCTCTGCGTCATCGATACGGTGCCGCGCGATGACCTGACCCCGCTGCAGCGCCAGGGGCTGTCGCTGTTGGCGCGGCAGGTGATGGTGGAACTGGAAGGGCGCCGCCGCGATCGCGACGTGATCGCCCAGCAGCGGCTCGACGCGGCAGCGGTGGCGGATAGCGATCGCATGTTCCGCACCCTGGCCGACACCATGCCGCAAATGGTCTGGTCGACCCTGCCCGACGGCTATCATGATTATTATAATGCGCGCTGGTATGAATATACCGGCGTGCCGGCCGGATCGACCGATGGCGATGCCTGGAACGGCATGTTCCATGTCGATGACCAGCCCAAGGCCTGGGAGAAATGGCGCCATTCGCTGGCGAGCGGCGATCCCTATGAAATCGAATATCGGCTGCGGCACCGCGACGGCCTCTATCGCTGGACGCTGGGGCGCGCCCTGCCGATCCGCGACGCGCAGGGGCAGATCATCCGCTGGATCGGCACCTGCACCGAGATTCACGAGCAGAAGCTGATGCTCGAAGAGCGCGAGATGATCGCGCATGAGTTGTCGCACCGGATCAAAAATATCTTTTCCGTCATCGCCGGCCTCATCGGCCTGTCAGCGCGCGAGCGTCCGGGCATGCAGGAAGGGGCGGACGACCTGCGCGACCGTATCCTGGCGCTGGGGCGGGCGCATGACTTCGTCCGCACACATGGCGGTGGCGTCAGCATGGCGGAGGAGCAGGCATCGCTTCATGGCGTGCTGGAGGAGATTTTTGCGCCCTATGGCGGCCGGGAACGACTGCAACTGTCAGGCGACAATCCGCCGATCGATGATCGCTCGGCGACGCCGCTGGCGCTGCTGTTTCATGAACTGGCGACCAATGCCGCCAAATATGGCGCGCTATCGACGCCCGATGGCTTTATCGCGCTGCATGTGGTGATGCAGGATGAGGATATCCGGCTCGACTGGCGCGAAGAGGGCGGACCGAGTGTGGCGCCGATCGCTAGCGAAGGCTTTGGCAGTCGCCTGATCGCGCTTAGCGTCGAGCGTCAGTTGGGTGGTCAGCTCGAACGGCAATGGTGTCCCGAAGGACTTCGGCTCAGCCTGCGGATACCGCGACGCTCGATGCACCGCGCTGCGGCGGGAAGGGTGTAAAGCCGGCAATCTCCGCTGTGGCGAGGTCGGCTGCTTCGGTGGCGGCCAGGCGCACGGTCTGGGCAATGCTCTGTGCGCGGAAGGGTTTGGTGACGACGCCCAGCGCCGCAACGGAAGCCGTGCCGATCTGCGCCGGATTTGCGGTCACATAGATGACCTTGATGCCGAAGCGGCTGGCCAGTTCCATGCCGATGGCGGGGCCGGTGGGGCCATCACGCAGGTTGAGGTCGACCAGGGCGATGTCGCAGGATTCGGCGGCGGCCATCGCCGCCTCGCGGTCGGCCGCGATGCCGCCGACATCGAAGCCGGCATCCTGCACAATCTGTTCGATTTCCAACGCGACGAAAATCTCGTCCTCGACGATCAGAATCTTCTTGCTCATCCCTGCGCCCGCTTATGCTGGTGTCGATAAATGCGGAAAGGGACGAAGAGTTCCCGAAATATGTAAAAATCAGGTGTCGTCGTTTTCGATGCTGGTCCAGGCCGTGTCGAACGCGGTGCCGTTCATCAGCAGGACCGATGCGGGATAGCCGCCTGCCGCTGCCTTCTTTGCCGTTTCGGTGGCGCTGTCGATCGCCGCCTGCTGCGTCGCGAAGGGGCCGTAATAGCTGTTGTTGAGGTTGATCTTCCACGCGCCGTCATGCGGGACGATGATGTAGCGGGCGTGGGGCAGGTCGGTCATGGTCGCGATGGTCTCCGATGGCAGGTCAGCGCGCGGGCATCCGCCGGGCGCTCGCCAGATGATGGGCATGGGTGATCGCCACCGCAAGGGCATCGGCCGCGTCGGACCCGACGATCTTGGCGCCGGGCAGCAGCCGCTGGACCATGGCATGGACCTGCTCCTTCGACGCGTTGCCGACGCCGACGACCGATTTCTTGACGAGGCGGGCGGCATATTCGCCCACTTCCATGCCGGACCGCGCGGCATTCAGCAGGATGACGCCGCGCGCCTGGCCCAGCTTCAGCGTCGATTGCGGATTGACGTTGACGAACACTTCCTCGACCGCGGCGCCATCGGGCCGATGTTCCAAGATCAGGTCGGTCAGCGCCAGATCGAGCGCCATCAGCCGCGTCGCCAGCGACATCGCGCTGTCGGTCTTGATCTGGCCGTTGCCGACATGGGTCAGGCGATTGCCGTCGGCGGCAATCAGGCCCCAGCCGGTGGTGCCGAGGCCGGGGTCGAGGCCAAGTATGATCATGGGTGCAGGATCGTCCGCGTCGGGCAAGACCGGCGCGCATCGGCGCTGCGCGATCTCGCCCGAAGCGAACGGGAGCCGGGCATCTTAGCCCAGCTTCTCCATCACGGCGTCGGAGACTTCATAATTGCCCCAGACGGTCTGGACGTCGTCATCATCTTCCAGCGTGTCGACCAGCTTCAGCAGCGTTGCGGCATTGGCTTCGTCGACTTCCAGCGTGGTCTGCGGCTTCCAGGCGAGCTTGGCGCCCTCTGCCGGACCCAGCTTGGCTTCCAGCGCCTTGGCGACTTCGTGCAGCGCGTCCATCGCGGTCCAGATCTCATGCTCGTCTTCGTTCGACGAGACATCGTCCGCACCCGCTTCCAGCGCGGCTTCGAAGACGGCGTCGGCATCGCCGGCGCTGGCGGGATAGGTGATCAGGCCCAGGCGGTCGAAGCCATGGCTCACCGCGCCCGATGCGCCCAGGTTGCCGCCATTCTTGGCAAAGGCGGTGCGGACATTGGTCGCGGTGCGGTTGCGATTGTCGGTCAGTGCCTCGACGATGATGGCGACGCCGCCGGGGCCATAGCCCTCATAGCGGATTTCCTCGTAATTCTCCATGTCGCCGCCGATCGCCTTGTCGATCGCGCGCTGGATATTGTCCTTGGGCATCGACTGGGCCTTGGCGGCGTTGACCGCCAGGCGCAGGCGCGGGTTCATGTCCGGATCGGGCATGCCCATCTTGGCCGCGACGGTGATTTCGCGCGACAGCTTGGAGAACATCGACGAGCGCTTCTTGTCCTGCGCACCCTTGCGATGCATGATGTTCTTGAATTTGGAATGGCCGGCCACGGCCTTCTCCTGACATTTTCTGTGAAACCGAAGCGCGCTCTCTAGCGAGCGCGTCGCCATCCTGCAACGCTAGAGGATGGCGGAGGCGCGGCGATCAGTAGCGGATCGCGGTGCCCGAGGCGGAGACCATCAGCATGGAGCCATTGGCGCCGATCACCTCATAGTCGAGGTCGACGCCGATGACGGCATTGGCGCCCAGCTTGCGGGCATTGCCCTGCATCTCCTCGATCGCTTCGCTGCGCGCGCGTTGCAGCACATCCTCATAGGCGCCCGATCGGCCGCCGACGATGTCGCGCACGCTGGCGAACAGGTCGCGGAAGAGGTTGGCGCCGACAATCACTTCGCCGGTGACGATGCCCAGATAATCCTGGGCGGGACGGCCTTCCAGGCGGCTGGTGGTGCTGACGATGATGTCGGTCATAAGGGGCGTCCTCTCATTTTGGTGGCGCCCCTGGCGCGAGGGGGCTGGACCAGATGTAGGTCGACAGCACCCCTCGGCAAGGTCCGGTGGCTTGCACCGGTCGGGAATAAGGCGTGGACCGCCTTATTCCATGCCCAGCGCGGACAGATAGGTCTGCAGGATCGCTTCCATTTCCTGGCGGTCATGCGGTTGCATCTTACGCAGGCGGATGATCTGGCGCATGATCTTGGGGTCGTAACCGGTCGCCTTGGCTTCCAGATAGACGTCCTTGATGTCGTCGCCGATGCCCTTCTTTTCTTCTTCCAGGCGCTCGATGCGCTCGATCAGAAGGCGCAGCTGGTCGGCTGCGATATTGCCCTCGCTCATGGGAATCTCCGTGTCAGTGTGAATCGGTTGGTGGACGCTCCTAGAGCCTGATCGGGCGAGGTGGAAGCGCTTTGCGCGTCCGCCGATACCGTGAATCAGGCTCCATTCGCGAAATTCGGACTGCGTTTCGCGCGCGGCGCCGGTCCGGCAGGATCTGCCGAACGCTTAATGGTTGTCCGCGTTCTTCGCCACGCTCTCCTGCATCTTCGCGATCTGCTGCGGCGTCGCCTCGCCCTGATGGCGGGCCTTCCATTCGGCAAAGGGCATGCCGTGGACGATTGCGCGGGCGTCGTCGCGGGTCAGATTGCCGTCCGCCTCGGCAATCCAGTCGGCCAGACAGTTGCGGCAGAAGCCGGCGGTGCCCATCAGGTCGATATTCTGCACGTCGGTCCGATGCTGCAAATGCGCGATCAGCCGACGGAAGGCGGTTGCAGCGACGGCGTCACTGAGTATGGTAGCGGACACAGGCGGAACCTTTCGCTTAATCTACATCATCCTGTCGTGCAGCACGGATAATCGATAACGACGCCCTGGCAAGCCAGAGGCGATCAATACGGCCAGGAGAAGACATGACACGACTATCGCCCCGCTCGCGCAAGGTTCGCATTCTCGCGACCCTCGGTCCCGCCAGCGAGAGCGCAGAGATGATCCGCGCATTGTTTGTCGCGGGTGCCGACGCCTTTCGAGTCAATATGAGCCATGGCGCGCATGAGGATCATGCCGCCCGCATCGCCACGATCCGCGAGCTGGAAAAGGAATTTTCCCGGCCAACCACGATTCTGGCCGACCTTCAGGGCCCCAAGCTGCGCGTCGGCACGTTCGAGAAGGGGCTGGTGGTGCTGGAAACCGGAGCGGCCTTCGTCCTCGATCGGGACGACACGCCGGGCACCGTCGAGCGCGTGAACCTGCCACACCCCGAAATCTACGCCGCGCTGGTCCCCGAGACCCGGCTGCTGCTGGATGACGGCAAGCTGGTGCTGCGGGTGAAGGCAGTCACGGACACGCGAATCGACACCATCGTCGAAATCGGCGGCACCCTGTCGAACCGTAAGGGCGTGAATGTGCCCGACGTGGTCGTGCCGGTGCCGGCGCTGACCGACAAGGATCGCCGAGACCTCAGCTTCGCGGTCGATCAGGGCTGCGACTGGATCGCCTTGAGCTTCGTCCAGCGGCCCGAGGATCTGGCCGAGGCGCGCAAGCTGATGGGTGGCCATGGCGCGCTGATGGCCAAGATCGAGAAGCCCTCGGCCGTGCAGCGGCTGGAGGAGATTATCGAGATGGCCGACGGCGTGATGGTCGCGCGTGGCGATCTGGGCGTGGAATTGCCGCCGCAGGCGGTGCCGCCGCTGCAGAAGCAGATCGTTGCCACCGCGCGCCGCATGGGCCGTCCGGTGGTGGTTGCGACCCAGATGCTGGAATCGATGATCAAGGCGCCGACCCCGACCCGCGCCGAAGTGTCGGACGTGGCGACCGCGGTCTATGACGGCGCCGATGCGATCATGTTGTCGGCCGAAACGGCGGCGGGCGACTGGCCGGTCGAGGCAGTGTCGATGATGGACAGCATCGCCCATAGCGTGGAGCGCGATCCGGGCTATTTCGCCCGTCTGCACTTCACCGAAACCCGGCCCGACCCGACCACCGCCGACGCGTTGGCGGAAGCCACCGCCGGCATCGTCCCGGTCGTCGGCGCCAGCGTCATCACCTGCTTCACCTCGTCGGGCAGCACCGTGCGCCGCGTCGCGCGCGAGCGGCCGTCTGCACCAATCCTGGCGCTGACGCCGCGATCCGATACCGCGCGCAAGCTGGGCCTGACCTGGGGCGTCCATGCGATCCGCACCAAGGATATCGGCAATTTCGAGGAAATGATCGGCAAGGCGCGCCGCATGGCGTTGCGCCACGACATGAGCGCCAAGGGCGGCAAGATCGTGGTGCTGGCCGGCGTGCCCTTTGGGACGCCCGGTTCGACCAACGTGCTGCATGTCGCGACCGTGCGTGGCGACGAGCTGAAGGGGCGCGACGAGACGCCCAGCCTGCCCGCCTGACTGCTTTGGCATGATCGATTCGGCGCGGCCGCCCCATTCGGGCGGTCGCGCTTTTTCTTTTGGCCGCGAATCGATTCGCGCGAAAACACCACGCCAACACGTTGAGCGCCCGATCCATGGGATCGGGCGCTCAATAAGACCTTTGGAAGGTCCGGAGGATCGGCGAGCCGATCCGTCCGCGCTTTTAGCCCTGGCGGGCCTTGAAGCGACGGTTGGTCTTGTTGATGACGTAGGTCCGGCCACGACGACGGATCACGCGGTTGTCCCGGTGGCGGCCCTTGAGCGACTTGAGCGAGTTGCGGATCTTCATTGTCAGCCTTCTGGAATCATGTCTGATTGGAAAAATCGAAGCGCAGCCCCTATGGGGGAGGCGGCCGAAAGTCAAGCGCAGGCCGCCGCCTTTTGCCACCGTTCATCCTGCATGCAGCCAAGTCATGGCTTCACCCGTTGGAAGGGAATGCTATGTCGGCGGCGTGTTGGACATAGTCCCGTTGGAGTGCAATCGCATGTTGAAACAGATTATCCTCTCCTCCTGTCTTGCCCTGTCGCTAGCCGCCTGCGCGACGGTGCCGTCGGTGGAGGTGACGCGATTCCACAATGGCAGCCCGGCACAGACCGGATCGATCGCGGTGCAGGAAATCCCCGGCAATCCGGACGTTGGCCTGGAATTTCGCACCTATGCCGGCGCGGTGAGCCAGGAACTGCAGCGCGTCGGCTTCACCAATGCGGGCGATGCGGGCAGCGACTATGTCGCGCTGGTCGGCTTCCGCCGCAGCTTCCGCCCGACCGGCACCGCGCGCAATGACAAGCCGGTCAGCGTGGGCGTTGGCGGGGCGCTGGGCAGTGGCGGCTATTCCGGCCTGGGGCTGGGCGTCGGCATCAACCTGTCGGGCAAGCCCAAGGATATCGTCTCCACCGAATTGCAGATCCAGATTCGCCGTCGCAGCGATCAGGCCGCCATCTGGGAAGGCCGCGCCTCGACCGAATCGCGTGAAGGCACGCCCGAGTCGCAGCCGCGCGCCGTCGCGCAAAAGCTCGCCGCTGCCCTCCTCGGGGGCTATCCGGGCGAATCCGGGCGCACTATAACGGTCAAATGACCATCTCCATTTCGAGCGCCTTCGACAGCGGCAACATCCGCGTCCTTTCCATCACCGACAGTCCAGAAGGCGTCCGCGCCGAGCTGGAAATCGTCAAGGACAAGGACAGCGACTTCTATCAATGGTTCCATTTCCGTCTGGCGGGCGCCGCCGGACGTGAAGTGGAACTGGCGATCGTGAACTGCGCGGGTTCGGCCTATCCCGACGGCTGGCCGGGCTACAAGGCGCGGATGAGCGAGGATCGCGAGAATTGGCTTCAGGCCGATACCGATTATGCCGACGGCACGCTGACGATCCGCCTCTCGCCCGACAGCAATGCCGTCTGGCTTGCCTATTTCGCGCCCTATTCGATGGAGCGCCATCATGATCTGGTCGCCTGGGCCGCCTGCCAGCCGGGCGTCGAGCATCGCGAACTGGGCCTGACGCTGGACGGCCAGCCGCTCGACATGCTGAGCGTCGGCGAAGGCCCCAAGAATGTCTGGCTCTATGCCCGCCAGCATCCCGGCGAGAGCATGGCCGAATGGTGGATGGAAGGCGCGCTGGAGCGCCTGACCGACGACGAGGATGCGGTGGCGCGCTATCTGCGCCAGAAGGCGACCTTCCACATCGTCCCCAACATGAATCCCGACGGCAGCCGGCGCGGTCATCTGCGCACCAATGCGGCGGGCATCAATCTCAACCGCGAATGGCATGAGCCGTCGATGGAGAAGAGCCCGGAAGTCTATCTGGTCCGTGCCGCGATGGATGAAACCGGCGTCGATTTCGCCATGGACGTGCATGGCGACGAGGCGATCCCGGCGGTGTTCCTGGCCGGCTTCGAGGGCATTCCCTCGATCACCGACCGGCAACTCTCGCTCTATCATCGCTATCGCGACACGCTGGCGGCCCGGACGCCCGATTTCCAGACGCGCCTCGGCTATCCGGTGGCGGGCGGCGGCAAGGCCAATCTCGCCATGTCGACCAACCAGCTGGCCGAACGCTTCGGCGCGGTCGCGATGACGCTGGAAATGCCGTTCAAGGATAATGACGATCTGCCCGACGCCGATTTCGGCTGGTCGCCGGCCCGTTCGGCGCAGCTCGGCAAGGATTGCCTGGCGGTGCTGGCGGAGATGATCGAGGATATCTGACCGGGCTGATCGGGGGCAATAGATGGAGCATGGCGGCGTGACGCGACGGACGATCCTGCACGGCGCCGGTGGCGCCATGGTGCTCGGCACCGTCGGCGCGCCGGCCATCGCCAAATCCCGCCCGTCGCGCGAGCGTCTGGAAGCCGCGCTCGCGCGCATCGCCGACCCGGCGGGAGAGGGCAGACGCACCTACCTCACCCTCTATGTGGACAGCGCGCGGGCGGCGGCGGACGCGGCCGATGCCCGCGCCGCTTCGCCGCTCTCGCCGATCGACGGCGCGATCGTCAGCATCAAGGATCTGTTCGATGTCGCGGGTGAACCGACCCGCGCCGGTTCGCTGATCCTGGCCGATGCCCCGCCCGCTACCATCGATGCGCCGGTCGTTGCCCGGCTGAAGCAGGCCGGCGCGGTGATCGTCGGCAAGACCAACATGGTCGAATTCGCCTTTTCCGGCGTCGGCGTGAATCCCCATTATGGCACGCCGGGCAATCCGGCCGACCGGGCCCGCGTGCCGGGTGGATCAACCAGTGGCGGCGGCGTCGCGGTGGCCGATCAGATGTGCGAGATCGCGATCGGCACCGATACCGGCGGTTCCTGCCGCATTCCCGCCGCGCTGTGCGGTGTCGTCGGCTACAAGCCGACCAAGGCGCGGGTGCCGACCGATGGCGCCTTCCCGCTGTCGCCCACGCTCGATTCGATCGGACCGATCGCGACCGGCGTCGACGCCTGTTTCCGCGCCGATGCGATACTGGCGGGCGAGGCACCCCGCCGGCTCGACCTCGCGCCGCTCAAGGGGCTGCGCGCCGGCATTCCCCAGGGCCTGCCGCTGGCCGATCTGGACGCGACCGTCGCGGCCCGTTTCGCCGATGCGCTGGCGCGGCTGGGCCAGGCGGGCATGACGCTCAGCGACGAGGTTTTCCCGCAATTCGATGCGATGCAGGCGCTTCAGTCGCCGGTGCCGATCGCCTCGGTCGAGGCCTATGCCATCCATCGCGATCGAATCGCGACCCGTGCGCAGGATTTCGATCCGATCGTGCTGGCACGGATGCAGGCAGGCCGTGACGTGACGCCCGAACGCCACCGACAGATGCTGGTGGAGCGCGCCGCGCTGGTGCGATCGATGGATGCGCGCCTGACCGGACTGGACATATTGGTGCTGCCGACCACGCCGATCGTCGCGCCGACTCAGGCCGAGGTGGCGAATGCTGACGCCTTTGTCGCCCGCAACCGGCTGCTGCTGCGCAATACCGGCCTCGGCAACAGCTTCGACCTGTGCGCCATTTCCCTGCCGCTGCCGCGCGAGGGCGGCCTGCCGGTCGGTCTGATGCTGATGGCGCGGGCCGGGCAGGACCAGCGCCTGTTCGCGATCGCGGCAGCGGTGGAAAAGCTGCTGGCGGTTTAGCCGAACAGTTCGTCGAGGAAATTCACCATCGCGCGGAAGCTGCGGCGGTCGGCATCGGCGCTATAGGCCAGCCCCTTTTCGGGCATATGGACGCTCTCGTCGGTGAAGGCGTGGCCGGTGTGGCCATAGGCATGAATCTGCCAGTCGCAGCCCGCCTCGGTCAGTTCCTTCGCCAGGCCGACGGTCGCCTCGGGCGGCGCGATCGGGTCTTCCCAGCCATGGCAGACCAGCAGCTTGGCGGTAATCGTGGCGTTGGGGAAGGGCGGTGCCTCATAGACACCGTGGAAGCTGACGCCGCCGGCAATGTCGGCGCCCGCGCGGGCCAGGTCGAGCACGCATTTGCCGCCGAAGCAGAAGCCGATCGCGGCCGTGCGGGCGGCATCGACCGCCGGCATATCCTTGAGCAGCGCGTGGGCGCCCAGCATCCGGTCGCGCAGCAGCGCGCGGTCGGCGTTGAGTTCGTTCATGTAGCGCCCGGCATCGGGATCCTCGCGGGTGGTGCGCTTGCCCTGCCCAAAGACGTCGGCGACCAGCACGGCATAGCCCAGCGCCGCGACCTTCTCCGCATAGAGGAAGTCGGCTTCCTTGGTGCCCAGGACATTGGGAACGAGCAGGATGCCCGGCACCAGGCCGGCGGCGGCATCGTCGACCACGGCGACGCTTTCAAACGCGCCGCCCGGACCGTCATGGATGATCGTCTGGCGGGTGAGGACCATGAAAGCGTCTCCTGTGGATAAGTCGAAAAGTCAGATGCTGCCGAAGCCGGGGGCTTCGCCACGCGCGGCGGCATTGATGCGGCGGGGGCGTTTCCAGCCGATCTGCGGGCGCTTGCGCAGGCGCAAAGTCGGCCAATGGCCGCGATCGCTGCGTTCGGCGAGGCGCATGCCCTGCGCGCGATAGGCGGCGATTACCGCATCGGCCTGTTCATTGAGCAGGCCGGCGAGCACGATCGTGCCGCCATCCTCCACCAGTGCGCAGAGCGAGGGCGCCAGTTCGATCAGCGGCCCGGCCAGGATATTGGCGATCAGCAGGTCATAGGGGGCGCGCCCGACCAGCGCGGGATGATCCACGCCGGCGGCGGTGCAGAGCGCCAACTGGCCGGCGCCCCCGCCCAGGGCAATGCCGTTCGCCACGGCGTTCTCGCGGCTGATGTCGACCGCCACCGGATCGATGTCGGAAGCAATCGCATGGGCGCGCGGCCACAATGTCATCGCGGCAAAGGCGAGCAGGCCGGTGCCGGTGCCGATATCGGCGACATTGCGGAAGCGCATGCCGACGCTGCGCATCCGGTCGATCATCGCCAGGCAGCCGGCGGTGGTCTCATGCTGGCCGGTGCCAAAGGCGCGACTCGCCTCGATCAGGAAATTGACATGGCCGGGCTGTTCGGGATCGCTGGCGACATTGCGCACATGGAATCGGCCGGCGGTGACGGGTTCCAGCCCCTGCTGGCTCATCGTCACCCAATCCTCGTCGGGCAGCGCCTCGACCTGCGGCTTGATGCCTGATGCGCTGGGCACCAGGGTCTTGAGCAGCTTGATCGCCGCCGGGCTCGGCTTGCCTTCGAAATAGGCGTCGAGCTGCCACTTATTCTCGTCGTCCGGCTCCGCCTCGCTGGTCATCAGCACCGGCGGATGCTCCATCAGGGCGAAGGCGGCGATGTCCCCGTCCAGCGCCTCCGCTTCGGCGCGGGTGCAGGGCAGGGTGACTTTCCAGCTCTGGGCGGCTGGCGCAGCGACATCATTCATGCCGCCGCCTTTAGACCAGCGGCAGCGGCAGGAAAAGGGTCAGGCGACCTGGCGGCCGAAGTCGCTGGAGGCATGCCGCAGGCTGGACAGCTTGCCCTCGACGCTCATGAAGCCACGTTCCAGCTGGTCGATTTCCGATGCGACCACTTCGGTGTCCTGGCGGATCGCCGAAATGGTGGTCGACATCGAGTCGGCCGCCAGCGCGGTTTCATCGACGGCGGCGGTGATCATCGTCACGGTCTGGGCCTGGGCGTCCATGGCGTGGCGGATGCGCTGGGCACTGGCCTGCACTTCGCCGACGGTGTCGCGGATGCGCTCGTTGGTCTCCACCGACTGGCGGGTCGATGCCTGGATGGCGGCGATCTTGCCGGCAATCTCGTCGGTGGCACGGGCAGTCTGGTTGGCCAGGCTCTTCACTTCCTGCGCCACCACGGCAAAGCCGCGACCGGCGTCACCGGCACGGGCGGCTTCGATCGTCGCGTTGAGCGCCAGCAGGTTGGTCTGGCCGGCAATGTCGCGGATCAGGCCCAGGATCGATTCGATCGACTTGGCATGGTCCGACAGGGTGGCCGACATGGAAACGGCGTCGCCCGATTGCGACGCGGCGCGCTGTGCCACTTCGGCGGCGCTTTCCACTTCGGTGCGCGCGTCCTCGATCGCGCGGATCAGGCCGGCCGAGGTGCGGGCGGCCTCGCGCATCGCAAGGGCGGATTGTTCGGCGGCGGCGGCGACTTCCGACGCCTTGCCCAGCATGCCGCGGGTCGCGGCGGAGGCATCCTTGGCCTGTTCGCGCAGCGATTCGCCCAACTGCGACGCGCCGTCGATCTCGCCCATGATGCGCTGTTCGAACAGGACGCCGAACTGCTGGCGCGCATTGCGCTGGCTTTCGGCATCATCGATCGCGATCACATTGGCCATCAGCCCGGCATCGACCATGCCGACCTGCGCCATGATGTCGACCAGCCGGCGCCGGGTGGCGTCGTCGGCTGCGCGTTCCCAGATGATATCGGTCAGTTTCTCGTTGGCCGCGGCGACGGGCAGCAGCACGCCGCGCACCGAAATGCCGTGCTTGCGGGCGTGGCGGACGCAGGCGGTGGAGGACAGCGCCCAGTCGCCGGCGCTGTAGTGGCGCAGCTTCTGGCGGACATATTCATGCGCGGCGGTCTCGATCTTCGCCAGCGTCGTGGGCTGCAACCGGTTTCGCAGGCCCGAACTGTCCATATAGGTAGAGAAGAAGGTGCGCGCGGCGACGACCGCATCGTCGGCAACCAGCTGCTCGATTTCGGCCATGCCACGGGCCAGATCACCGCGGGGGTCCACTTCGGCCAGCATCTGGGCGATGGCGTTCCTGGGCGTGGTGGCGGAAGTCATGGATTGCAGAACCCCAAATAGGTGTCAGGACGAACCAGGCGGTGATAGCGCCATTTGGTTAATCACTTCTTATTTGGGCGCGCGCATCGACATGGTCCGCGCGGCTTGCCCTTCGGCGTCTTCGCTCCTAAGGGGAGCGGACTCAAAGGACATAGCAGGGACCTGGGTAGACATGGCGCGAACCACAAGCCGGCCGCTCTCGCCGCATTTGACGATCTGGAAATGGGGGCCGGCAATGGCCGTCTCCATCATTCACCGCGTGACGGGCAATGGCCTGGCCACCGCCGGTGCTCTTGGCCTCATCTGGTGGCTGATGGCTGCCGCGACCGGCCCGGAAGCCTATGCCACCTTCGTCACCTGCGCGACCTCGCCGATCGGCTATCTGGTCATGGCGGGCCTGTCCTGGTTCTTCTTCCAGCACCTCTTCTCGGGTCTGCGTCACTTCGTGCTCGACATGGGTGCGGGTTATGACCTGAAGACCAGCAAGACCTGGTCGATCCTGACCTTCGTGCTGTCGACGATCGCTACCGCCGCCTTCTGGGCCGCGATCTGCCTGGGGAAATTCTGATGGGTACCGGAACCGGAATCGGCCGCGTCCGCGGTCTTGGCTCGGCCAAGCATGGCGCGCACCACTGGCTGGCACAGCGCTACACCGCCATCGGCAATCTGCTGCTGGTTCTGTGGCTGCTCTTCAGCCTGATCGCGCTGCCCGGCCTCGATTATGAGAGCGTGGTCAACTGGATCCACAATCCGCTGGTCGCCGTGCCGCTGATGCTGATGGTCGTCAGCATCTTCATGCATCTGCGTCTGGGCATGCAGGTCATGCTGGAGGACTATGTCCACGACAAGGGCCTGGCCTTCTTCTCGATGCTGCTGCTGAACTTCTATGCCTATGCCGGCGCTGCCGCGGGCGTCTTCGCGATCGCCAAGATCGCCTTCATCGGGGTCGTCAAGTAATGAGCGAAGCCTACAAGATCATCGACCATACCTACGACACCGTCGTCGTGGGTGCCGGCGGCTCGGGCCTGCGCGCCACCATGGGCAGCGCCGAGGCGGGTCTCAAGACCGCCTGCATCACCAAGCTGTTCCCGACCCGCAGCCACACCGTGGCGGCGCAGGGCGGCATCGCCGCCTCGCTCGGCAACAACAGCCCCGACCACTGGACCTGGCACATGTATGACACCGTCAAGGGGTCGGACTGGCTGGGCGACCAGGACGCGATCGAATATATGGTGCGCGAAGCGCCGGCGGCCGTGATCGAGCTGGAACATGCCGGCGTGCCGTTCAGCCGCAACCAGGACGGCACCATCTATCAGCGTCCCTTCGGCGGCCACATGCAGAATATGGGCGCCGGCCCGCCGGTGCAGCGCACCTGCGCCGCGGCCGACCGCACCGGCCACGCCATGCTGCACGCTCTCTACCAGCAGAGCCTGAAGTATGACGCCGACTTCTACATCGAATATTTCGCCATCGACCTGATCATGGAAGATGGCCCGAACGGCAAGGAATGCCGCGGCGTCATCGCCATCTGCATGGAAGATGGCAGCATCCACCGCTTCCGCAGCCATGCCGTCGTGCTGGCGACCGGTGGCTATGGCCGCGCCTATTTCTCGGCCACTTCGGCCCATAGCTGCACCGGCGACGGCGGCGGCATGGTGCTGCGCGCCGGCCTGCCGCTGCAGGATCTGGAATTCGTCCAGTTCCACCCGACCGGCATCTATGGCGCGGGCGTGCTGATCACCGAAGGCGCGCGCGGCGAAGGCGGCTACCTCACCAATTCCGAAGGCGAGCGTTTCATGGAACGCTATGCCCCGTCGGCGAAGGATCTGGCGTCGCGTGACGTCGTGTCGCGCTCGATGGCGATGGAAATGCGCGAGGGCCGTGGTGTCGGCGAGCACAAGGATCATATCTTCCTGCACCTCGACCATATCGATCCCAAGGTTCTGGCCGAGCGCCTGCCGGGCATCACCGAAAGCGGCAAGATTTTTGCCGGTGTCGATCTGACCCGCCAGCCGCTGCCGGTGACCCCGACGGTCCATTACAATATGGGCGGCATCCCCTGTAACTATCATGGCCAGGTGGTGACCAAGGTCGGCGACGATCCGGAAGTCGTGGTGCCGGGCCTGTTCGCGGTCGGCGAAGCGGCCTGCGTGTCGGTCCATGGCGCGAACCGCCTTGGCTCCAACTCGCTGATCGACCTTGTCGTGTTCGGCCGCGCAACCGGCCTGTTCCTCAAGGACAATCTCAAGCCCAACACCCCGCACAAGCCGCTGCCGGCCAATGCGGCCGATCTGGCGCTGTCGCGCCTCGATCACTACCGCAACGCCAATGGCACCACCTCGACGGCGGACATCCGCATGGACATGCAGCGCACCATGCAGAAGCATGCCGCCGTGTTCCGCGACAGCGAATTGCTGGCCGATGGCGTCGTCAAGATGCAGGCGGTCAACAAGCGCCTTCAGGACGTCAAGATCGCCGACCGTTCGCTGATCTGGAACACCGACCTGATCGAGACGCTGGAACTGGACAATCTCATGAGCCAGGCCATCTGCACGATGGAAGGCGCCGAGGCCCGCAAGGAATCGCGCGGCGCCCATGCGCATGAGGATTTCCCGAACCGCGACGACGAAAACTGGATGAAGCACACCATCAGCTGGTTCGAAGGCTGGGGTGGGTCGAGCGGCAAGGTGACGCTCGATTATCGTCCGGTCCACGATTACACGATGACCGACGAGGCCGAGTATATTAAGCCGAAGGCGCGCGTATACTAAGCCTCTGGCATCATGCCGGAAATCTGAAGAGGGCGGGCCATCTGGTCCGCCCTTTTTCTTTGCCCATTGCCAGCGCGCGATCAGGCTCTAGCTTGGGTGCTGATCGATCAAGGAGGTGCCGGCGATGCGGAAACCTGTTGGACGTCAGGGGATGATCCTGCTGCCCTTGCTGCTGACGGCGGCGGCTCCCCCTAAAGATGTGGACGCGGTGCTCGCGCTGACGCGGACAACGAAAGCGACATATGCGGTCTGCACCTGGAATGTGGTGACGCCCAGCGAGGAAGTGCAGCTCAAGGAATGGGCGGCCGAATATCATCAGGGCGACCGTCACCGGGTCGAAACTCCGCGCGACCGGATCGTCGCCAATTGCGCGACCGGGGAGGCGCAGCATCTCGACGTGCGCACTGGTGAAGTGTCAACTTCGCCGTCACTCGCGGCCGCCGCCTGTGGCGTCGATGCCAACCGCAAGTTGGTCGCCAAGGAGTTTCTGGGGCGGGAGACCGGCGGTCGCTATGGCCCGGTTTCGCGCATCGCGGTGGCCGATGACGGCAATCTGCGCACCTATGATGTGCTCGACGACGGCGCGATCATCGCGGCGACGATCCATGACGCCAATGATGACGCGACGGAGCGGCTGACCAGCGCGGTCCTCACCTACAGCCACAGCCTGCCCGAAGCCGATATCTTCTCCACCGCCTCGCTTAGCCGCAGCGTCGTCCCCGATGGCTGCCGCAGCGGCCATGGGGGGTAAGGGGAGCGATCAGGTCACGGCAAACGGCAACAGCGCCCGATAAACCGCGATCCCCGGCTTGCCTTCCACCCGGCCGCCCTGGCGCAGGATGAAGGCATGGCGGACGATCTCGGCCTGCTGCTCGATGCCGTAGCGGGCAAAGGGCTTGCCCGGTTCGATCACATAATCATAGCGGCAGAAGGGATGGCGCATCAGCGGCAGCCAATATTTGCCTGACCGCTGCGCCTGCCAGACATGGGTCATCTCATGGATGAACAGGCCCTGCAGGCTGAGCGGGCTGGCGCAGAAATCGTCGCAGAATAGGCCACCTTCGGGGTGAAACCACAGATCGCCGTCAGGCGCCATGGTCACGGCGCGCGGCTGGAACGGCCACCATTTGCGGTTGTGGACGCGCACCCGGTCATAGGCGATCGCGTCGCCGAACATCGTCCGGGCGAGCGCGGCCTCCTCAAGTGTCAGCGGACGGCTGGTCAATGCGCCTTATGCTCTTCCGTCGCATTGCCCGCAGCAGGCGCCGCCGGTGCGCTGCCGTCGGGCTTGCGGATCACCGCGTCGACCAGCAACCGGTCGCCGTTCGACATCAGGAAGGTCAGCTGCATCTTGCCCCGGCTGATCGCGGTATCGTTGACGCCCCAGATCATCAGATGCTTGCCGCCCGGCGCGAAGGCCACCGTGCCCTTGGCCGGCACATCGACGCTCTCGATCGGCTGCATCGACATCATGCCGTCCTTGCCGACGCTCTCATGCATCTCGACCTTGAGCGCATAGTCGGTCATCACCCCGCGCAACTGCACCCCGGCATCGCCGCCATGCGCCACGAAATAGCCGGCCGAGGGCGTATCCTTGTTGGGTGACAGCCGGACCCAGGCCTGGTCGACATAGCTGGGCGCAGGGTCGCCGCAGCCGGCAAGGGCCAGCGGCGCGGCGAGGGCAATAAGGGCAAGGGGCGCACGCATGGATCAGGGCTCCGTGACTGTCTCGTTTCCGGTCAATGCCTGACTAATCGCGCCTGATCCTTGTGCCAAGCGAAAGCGCGCCTATATCCCTTGCGCAAACCGGCCTTGCCTTGGCGCTTACGTGAGGTATTGGGCCGTCAACCGCTGAATTTATTTTGGGGTTCAAAGAGGACACAAATGGCAAAAGTTATCGGTATCGACCTTGGCACGACCAACAGCTGTATCGCTGTGATGGACGGCGGCAAGCCCAAGGTGATCGAGAATGCGGAAGGTGCGCGCACCACGCCGTCGATCGTCGCCTTCGCCAAGGATGGCGAGCGCCTGATCGGCCAGCCGGCCAAGCGCCAGGCTGTCACCAATCCGGACAACACGATTTTCGCGGTGAAGCGCCTGATCGGCCGCCGCTTCGACGATCCCATGACCAAGAAGGACATGGAACTCGTCCCCTACGACATCGCGAAGGGCCCGAACGGCGACGCCTGGGTCAAGGCCGGTGGCGAGGAATATAGCCCGTCGCAGATCAGCGCCTTCATTCTGCAGAAGATGAAGGAAACCGCCGAGAGCTATCTGGGCGAAACCGTGACGCAGGCGGTCATCACCGTTCCCGCCTACTTCAACGATGCCCAGCGTCAGGCGACCAAGGACGCCGGCCAGATCGCGGGCCTCGAAGTGCTGCGCATCATCAACGAGCCGACAGCGGCCGCGCTCGCTTATGGCCTCGACAAGCAGGACGGCAAGACCATCGCCGTCTATGACCTTGGCGGTGGCACCTTCGACATCTCGATCCTGGAGATCGGCGATGGCGTGTTCGAAGTGAAGTCGACCAACGGCGACACCTTCCTGGGCGGCGAGGATTTCGACGCCAAGCTGGTGGAATATCTGGCTGCCGACTTCAAGAAGGCAGAAAGCATCGACCTGACCAAGGACAAGCTGGCCCTCCAGCGTCTGAAGGAAGCCGCTGAAAAGGCGAAGATCGAGCTGTCCTCGGCCCAGTCGACCGAAGTCAACCTGCCCTTCATCACCGCGGACCAGAATGGTCCCAAGCATCTGGTGAAGACGATCACCCGCGCCGATCTGGAGCGTCTGGTCGCCGACCTCATCAAGCGCACGATGGAGCCCTGCAAGAAGGCTCTGGCCGACGCCGGCGTGACCGCCAGCGAAATCAGCGAAGTCGTTCTGGTCGGCGGCATGACCCGCATGCCCAAGGTGCGCGAAGCCGTGAAGGAATTCTTCGGCAAGGAACCGCACACCGGCGTGAACCCGGACGAAGTCGTCGCCATGGGCGCCGCCATTCAGGCCGGTGTGCTGCAGGGCGATGTCAAGGACGTGCTGCTGCTCGACGTGACCCCGCTGAGCCTCGGCATCGAGACGCTGGGTGGCGTGTTCACCCGCATGATCGACCGCAACACCACCATCCCCGCCAAGAAGTCGCAAGTCTATTCGACCGCCGACGACAATCAGCAGGCGGTGACCATCCGCGTGTTCCAGGGCGAGCGTGAAATGGCGGCGGACAACAAGCTGCTCGGCCAGTTCGACCTGGTCGGCATCCCGCCGGCGCCGCGCGGCGTGCCGCAGATCGAAGTCACCTTCGACATCGACGCCAACGGCCTGGTCAATGTGTCCGCCAAGGACAAGGGCACCGGCAAGGAACAGCAGATCCGCATCCAGGCCTCGGGCGGCCTCAGCGACTCCGACATCGACCAGATGGTCAAGGATGCCGAGCGCTTCGCCGAAGAGGACAAGAAGCGTCGTGAAGCGGCCGAAGCCAAGAACAACGCCGAAAGCCTGGTCCACACGACCGAGGCGCAGCTGGCCGAACATGGCGACAAGGTCGACGCTTCGCTGAAGGGCGAGATCGAAGCCGCGATTGCCGAAACCAAGTCGGCGATCGAAGGCGGCGACGCCGAAGCCATGAAGGCCAAGGCGCAGGAACTCGCGACCGTCGCGATGAAGCTGGGCCAGGCGATCTACGAGAAGGAGCAGGCTGCTGCAGCCTCGCCGGAGGCCGAAGCGCCGAAGGCCGATGACGGCGTCGTCGACGCCGAATTCTCCGAAGTGGACGACAACAAGGCGTAAGCCCCATGAAACGCTCCTCGACTTCGCTTCGGGCGGACAGGCTGGTTTCTGACCAGTGCATCCGTTCGGAGCGAGGCCGGGGACCGTGCGCGCCGAGGGCGAGATGACGACCGAAATCGACTATTACGAACTGCTCGAAGTAGAACGCACAGCCGACGGGGCCGCGATCAAGAGCGCCTATCGCAAGCTGGCGATGAAATATCACCCGGACAAGACCGGGGGCTGCACTGACAGCGAGGCCAAGTTCAAGGCCGTTTCCGAAGCCTATGACTGCCTGAAGGACCCGCAGAAGCGGGCGGCCTATGACCGGTTCGGTCATGCCGCGTTCAAGCAGCAGCAACAGGGCGGCGGCGGTGGCGGATTCCACGGCGGTGCCGGTGGTTTTTCCGACCTTGGCGATATTTTCGAGACGATCTTTGGCCAGGCCGGTTTTGGCGGCGGTGGTGGCGGACGCCAGCAGCAGCGCCGCGGCGCAGACCTGCGCTATGATCTCGAAATCACGCTGGACGAAGCCTATCATGGCAAGAAGACCGAGATCCAGATCGAGGTTTCGGCCGCCTGCGACAGTTGCGAAGGTTCGGGCGCCCAGCCGGGCACCGGGGTCAAGACTTGCGGCACCTGCCATGGCCATGGCCAGGTGCGGGCACAGCAGGGCTTCTTCGTGGTCGAGCGGACCTGCCCCAGCTGCCATGGCGCGGGCCAGGTGATCGAAAGCCCCTGCAAATCCTGTCGCGGCGAAGGCCGGGTCGATCGGCCCAAGACTCTGTCGGTCAATATCCCGGCGGGCGTTGACGAAGGCACCCGCATTCGCCTGTCGGGCGAGGGCGAGGCCGGTGCGCGTGGCGCGCCGGCAGGCGACCTCTACATCTTCCTGCATGTGAAGCGGCACAGCATCTTCGAACGGGATGGCACCACGCTATTCTGTCGCGTGCCGGTCAGCATCACGACGGCGGCGCTGGGCGGAATGATCGAAGTGCCGGGCCTCGATGGCCAGCGGCACGAGATCAAGATCCCGAGCGGCATCCAGTCGGGCAAGCAGATCAAGCAGCGCGGCGCCGGCATGCCGGTGCTGAACGGTCGCGGTCAGGGCGACCTGGTCGTCCAGGTCGATGTCGAGACGCCGACCAAGCTGACGGCCAAGCAGCGCGAACTGCTCGAAGCCTTCCGCGAGACCGAGACCGGCGAGGAATGCCCGCAATCGAGCGGCTTCTTCGGCAAGCTCAAGGAATTGTGGGGGGACTGATCCTCCCCACATCGCTGATCAGGGCGTGGCGCTGGTGCGCCGCGCCCACCAGTAAAAGGGCAGGCCGCCCGCCATCAGCAGGAAGCTGGCGCCGCTGGGAATGAGGCCCGCGCCCCATAAAGTCCAGCAGGCATAGGCGAGGCCGACCGCTGCTGCGGGTACGGCAATCCGCAAGCGCAGCGCGGCCAGCGCACAGCCCACATAGAGCCACAGCGTCGCCGATGTCGCGAGCAGCGCCATGGCGGTGAACAATGCCACCAGTCCCTGCAGGCTGTTGGCAATCAGCAGCAGGCTGGCAAGGATGCTGGACAATATCAGTCCGCGCACCGGCGTGCCGCGCGTATCCGTGCCCGCCAGCCAGGCCGGTAGTTCGCCCGCGCGCGCCATCGCCAGCGGCACTTCGCCTTGCAGCAAGGTCCAGCCATTGAGCGCGCCAAGGCAACTGATGACGACGAAGGTCGCGATCAGGCTGGCGGGGCCGGCCGACCAATAATGGGTGACATAGGCGCCGAAGGGCGACCCGGTCTGGCTTTCCGCGCCGGGCAGGGTGAGGGCGATGCCGGAACAGACGAACAGATAGAGCAGCCCCGTGACCGCCGTGCCGATCATCGTCGCGCGCGGCACGGTGCGGGCGGGATCCTTGACCTTGTCGGCCGCGACCGAGGCGGATTCGAAACCGAGCAGGGCCCACAGCGTCAGCGCGGCGGCGGCGGTGATGCCGCTACCAGTGAGGCCCTGGGCCGGGAAGGGCACGATTTCCGCCGTGCCGCGCCCGATCGTCAGCGCCAGCAGCACCAGCACGACCAGGATGGGCACGACCTTGATGATCGTCGTCACCAGTTGCGCCGTGCCGGCGGCATGGGCGCCGCGCAGGTTGATCGCGGTGGTCAGCCAGATGAAGCCGATCGAACAGAGCGCGCCCATGCCCGGCCGGTTCAGCGCCGGCAGCAGGCTGGACAGGTTGGCGGTGGCCGCGACCGCGATCGTGACATTGGTGATGATGATCGACAGCCAGTAGATCCAGCCGATCGCGAAGCCGGCCAGGGGACCATAGGCGCGCGCGCTCATTTGCGCGGCATTGGCGTCGGGCATGGCGACGGTCAGCCGGGCGATCACGAAGGCCAGGATCAAGGAGCCGGCGATGGTGAAGACCCAGGCGGCGACCGCATCCCAGCCGAAGGGCGCGAGTGCGGCCGGCAGGAGGAACACACCCGATCCGATCATATTGCCCATGACGAGCGCGATGCAGGCGGCCAGCCCCAGCGTCCGCACCGGGCGGTGGGGGATCACATCCTGTGCCGGCGGCGGGCTGTCCATCATCCCTGTCTATCGGTGAAAGCGGGGCAGGGCCAGAGCGGATCGTTGCGCCTTCGTTCGGACTTGCATGGCGGCGCGCTTCGGGTGATCCTTGGTCGAGGATAGGGCAGGAGAGGCGGGACATGCGACCGATCGCAACAGGCGCGTTGATGCTTCTGTCCTTGTCGCTCATCGCAGCCGATGCGGAAGATCCGATCGTCGTCACCGCCGCCAAGCTGCGCAAGGTCGGTATCGACTATGATGTGCGCGGCCGCGACCTCGTCCGCTGCACGATCACGCGCAGCAGCGGCGAGGATCGGGTCGATCAGGCGATGTGCGAGTTCGTGCGCCAGTGTGTCGCCGATGGCCATGGCCGACGGCGTGATGCCCAGGCCTGCGTCAGCGACCGGATCGCGGCGCTGGTCGATGCGGATATGGAAGCGGAGGATGTGGTCCTTGTTCGTCCCGCTGCGCTGGAACAGGCGCGGCAACCGGTCGCTTCGGTCGCGCTGCCCGGTCCGCAGATCAGCCTGCCGCCAGTTGAGCGGGATGCGGACATCCTCGTGACCGGATCGCGCTACCGGATCAGGCCGGGTCTGTGGGAGATCGAGAAGGGGCGGATGTTCGGCCAGATGGTGGGGTTCAAGTTACCGGGTGCTCGTCGGGCCAATGGAACACCGCCCGCGCCACCGGGCTATCGATATCAACTATGCCTCAGCCGTAGTGATGCGGAGACGCTGCAGCAATTTGTCGATGATCATTTCGAGCGCGAGGGGCTCAAGGGCTGCATGCTGGCACGCATGGAAGTGGAGGAAGGGCGTCTCAGCGTCACCCGATCCTGTCCGTCGCGTTACGGCACCATGGACATGCGGCTGAGCGCGCGCTTGTCGGCCGACGCGATCGAAGGGGTGATGCTCGCTGCGATCGACATGGATAACGCTCGTGGCGAGGCGCGATACCTACTCAACGGCCGCCGCATCGGCGAATGCCCGCCCTCCCGGCCCGAAGGCGCGGCAGGGCGGGATTAAGGCTGATTAGGCCGCCAGGAACATGTCCGGGTCGAGCGCCATCAGCGTGTCGGCGCCGCCCTCGATCTTGCGGCGGAGCGAACCGGCGTCGGGCATGATGCGCTCGGCAAAGAAGCGCGCGGTGACCAGCTTGGCTTCCAGGAAGCCGGCATCGCCCTCGCCCGCGTCGAGCAGGCCGGTGGCGGCCTTCGCCATGCGCAGCCACATCAGGCCGGTGGCGACGATGCCCAGGATGTGCATGTAATGATGCGCGCCGGCCCCGGCATTGTCGGGGTTCTTCATCGCGTTCTGCATCAGCCACATGGTCGCCGCTTCAAGCTGGCCCTTGGCCTTTTCGAGCGCGTCGGCGAAGCTCGCCAGCTTCTCGTTGGTCTTGGCCTCGGCGATTTCGGTGGCCAGGATCTTGAGGAAGGCCTGGAGCGCGCGGCCGCCATTCATCGGCAGCTTGCGGCCGACCAGATCCATCGCCTGCACGCCATTGGTGCCTTCGTAGATCTGGGCGATGCGGGCGTCGCGAACATACTGTTCCACGCCATTTTCCCAGATATAGCCATGGCCGCCGAACACCTGCTGGCTCGACACCGCAACGTCGAAGCCCTTGTCGGTGCCATAGCCCTTGATCACCGGGGTCAGCAGCTGCAGCAGATCGTCGGCCGCCTGGCGCTCTTCCTCGGTCGCGGCGCTGTGCGACAGGTCATGCTGCAATGCGCCCCACAGGATCAGCGCGCGCAGGCCTTCGGTCAGCGCCTTGCCTTCCATCAGCATGCGGCGGACATCGGGGTGGACGAACAGCGTGTCGGCCTTTTCTTCCGGCTCCTTGGGGCCGGTGAGTGCGCGGCCCTGGCGACGGTCCTTGGCGTAATGGACGGCGTTCTGGAACGCGATCTCGCCCTGGCCCAGGCCCTGCAGGCCGACGCCCAGGCGCGCGGCGTTCATCATGATGAACATGGCGGCCAGGCCCTTATTCTCCTCGCCGACCAGCCAGCCCTTGGCGCCGTCATAGTTCATGACGCAGGTGGCGTTGCCGTGGATGCCCATCTTATGTTCGAGCGAGCCGCAGGACACGGCATTGCGGTCGCCCAGCGAGCCGTCTTCATTGACGATGAACTTGGGCACGACGAACAGCGAGATGCCCTTGCTGCTGTCGGGGGCGCCCGGCGTCTTGGCGAGGACGAGGTGGATGATATTCTCCGCCAGGTCATGTTCGCCGGCCGAGATGAAGATCTTGGTGCCGCTGATCGCGAAGCTGCCATCGCCGTTCGGCACGGCCTTGGTCTTGATGAGGCCGAGGTCCGTGCCGGAATGCGGCTCGGTCAGGTTCATCGTGCCGGTCCAGACGCCCGACACCATGTTGGGCAGATAGGTGGCCTTCTGTTCGTCGCTGCCCTTGGCGATCAGCGCGGCGATCGCGCCGGCGGTCAGGCCATGATACATTTCGAACGCCTGGTTGGCCGACAGCACATATTCGGTGACGGCGGTGGCGACGACATTGGGCAAACCCTGGCCGCCAAATTCGGTCGGCGCGTGCAGCGTGGTCCAGCCGCCCTCGACAAACTGGTCATAGGCCGCCTTGAAGCCGGTCGGCGTGGTGACGCTGCCGTCGGCATGACGGGTGCAGCCTTCCTTGTCGCCCACGGCGTTGATCGGGAACAGCACTTCCGAAGCGATCTTGCCGCCTTCGGTCAGGATCGCTTCGACCAGGTCGGGGGTCGCATTCTCGAAACCGGGTAGATTGGCGTAGCGCTCCAGCCCGACGACATGGTCGAGCACGAAGCGGGTGTCGCGGACAGGGGCGTTGTAGCTGGGCATGAATCTTCTCCAGGCGTTTTTGTTCTGCTGCGGGGGAGCCGACGATGCGGCTCCGGCTTATTTCTCGATCGTTCCGATGAAGCTCGCCAGTTCGGCGATGGCGGCGTCGATATCGTCCTTCTGGCGGGTCAGCAGGTCGATGCGCGCGCGGCACTTGTCGATCGTCACGCGGCGCTGTTCCTCATGCCCCTCGTCGGCGTCATAGAGGTCGATCATCTCGCGAATATCGTTGAGGCTGAAGCCCACGCGCTTGCCGCGCAGGATCCAGGCAAGGCGGGCGCGGTCGCGGCGCGAATAGACGCGGGACAGGCCCTGGCGCTCCGGTGCGATCAGCCCTTCATCCTCATAGAAGCGCAGGGCACGGGCGGTGACGCCGAACTCCTCGCTGAGGTCGGTGATGCTATAGCTCTGCTGGTCACGGTCATCGGGAAGCTCGATGCCGGCAATGCTGGTGCGCGTGTTCATGAGCAAAGACTATGACGGCTTTACGTTTACGTCAAGGTTAGAAGATGCGCAGGACGATCGGCCGTGCCAAGGCCTCGGGGAATAGCATTTCGGGCGATTTGCGACTATGGGCGGCGCCATGATCCGTCTTTCCGGTTTGAAATTGCCCCTCGACCATCCGGCCGAGGCGATGCCCGTCGCCATCTGCGAACGCCTGGGGCTGGAGCCGCAGCAATTGCTTGGCCACAGCGTCGTGCGGCGCGGTAATGATGCACGTCGTCGCAGCGCGATCCAGCTGGTCTATACGCTCGATATTGAGGTGGCGGACGAGGCCGCGGTGCTGGAGCGCTTTGCCAAGGATCATGATGTCCGGCCGACGCCCGACACCAGCTACAAGTTCGTCGCCCATGTGCCCGACGGCTGGCAGGGCAAGCGCCCGGTGGTGATCGGGGCCGGGCCGTGCGGCCTGTTCGCCGGCCTGATCCTGGCGCAGATGGGCTTCAAGCCGATCATCCTGGATCGCGGCAAGGTGGTGCGCGAGCGGACCAAGGACACCTGGGGCCTGTGGCGCCGGGCCGAACTCAATCCCGATTCCAATGTCCAGTTTGGCGAGGGCGGCGCCGGCACCTTCTCCGACGGCAAGCTCTATTGCCGGGTGAAGGATCCCCGCTTCCTGGGCCGCAAGGTGCTGGAGGAATTTGTCGCCGCCGGCGCGCCCGACGATATCTTGTGGGAGGCGCACCCCCATATTGGCACTTTCCGCCTGGTTTCGATGGTCGAAGCGATGCGCAAGCAGATCGAGTCGCTGGGCGGCGAATATCGCTGGCAGCACCGCGTCGACGATCTGGTGCTGGAACGGCAGGGCGACGGCACGCAGAAGTTGCGCGGGCTGGTGCTGCACGACGGCAGCGTGATCGAGGCCGACCATGTCGTGATGGCGGTGGGCCACAGCGCCCGCCCGACCTTCGAGATGCTGCACGGCAAGGGCGTGCATATCGAACCCAAGCCCTTCTCGATCGGCGTGCGGATCGAGCATCCGCAAAGCTGGGTCGACAAGGCGCGCTATGGCAATTGCGCCGGTCATCCCGATTTGGGTGCGGCGGCCTATAGCCTCGCCCATCACTGCGCCAATGGCCGGACCGTCTACAGCTTCTGCATGTGTCCAGGTGGCCGGGTAGTCGCCGCCACTTCGGAGGAAGGGCGCGTCGTCACCAATGGCATGAGCCAATATAGCCGCGCCGAGTTCAACGCCAATTCGGGGCTGGTCGTCGGCATCGATCCGGCGCGCGACTTTCCCGATGGACCGCTGGCGGGGATCGAACTGCAGCGCCATTGGGAGAGCCTGGCTTATGTCGCAGGCGGTTCCTCCTACTGGGCGCCGGGGCAGACGGTCGGCGACTTCCTCGCGCGTCGGCCTTCGACCCAGCTGGGGTCGGTCGTGCCCTCCTACAAGCCGGGCGTGACGCCGACCGACCTGTCGCTCTGCCTGCCCGACTATGTGATCGAGGCGTTTCATGAGGCGCTGCCGGCCTTTGGTCGCCAGATCGCCCGCTATGACGATCCCGACGCGGTGATGACCGGCGTGGAAACCCGCACCTCCTCGCCGATCCGCATCACGCGCGGCAAGGATTTTCAGAGCCTCAACGTTGCCGGCCTCTACCCGGCGGGTGAGGGCGCGGGCTATGCCGGGGGTATCCTCTCGGCGGCGATCGACGGCATCAAGGTGGCCGAGGCGGTGGCGGTTCAGATGGTGGCGGCGTGACCGAAATCCTGTCGAGCCGCGCCCTGTATGAAGGCTGGCTCAACCTGCGGCTGGTGCGGCTGCGGATGGACGACGGCGTGGAATGCGACCGCCATGTGGTGGAGATGCGCCGTGCCGTTGCGGTGCTGCCTTATGATCCGGAACGGCGAGTTGCGCTGGTCGTCTCGATGCCGCGTACGCCGGTGATGCTCGCGGGCCTGCCCGACATGCTGGAGGCGATCGCCGGCATATTGGAGGATGAACCGGCCGATTGCGCCCAGCGCGAAGCGCTGGAGGAAGCGGGCGTGGCGCTCGACATATTGGAGCCGGTCGGCCAGATCTGGAGCATTCCCAGCGTCGTCACCGAGAAGATCGATTATTTCCTGGCACCCTATTACGCGGCGGACCGTGTCGCGGATGGCGGTGGCCTGGTCGAGGAGCAGGAGAATATCCTGGTCCATGAACTGCCGCTCGCCGACCTGTGGCGCCGGTTCGAGGCGCAGCAATTGCAGGATGGCAAGCTGGTGATCCTGCTGCTGACGCTGCGCGCGCGCCACCCGGCCCTGTTCGAGCCATTGTCCGAAAACTGAAGCCATTTCGTAACGACCCTGTCGCCGGATCGACCAACCGGCGTCATCGCACCGTCAATCCAGCGTAACGGGCGCGCGTTATTGCGGCGCCATGCTGAACCCGATCGACCGTTGCATGCGCATCTCCCCGGCCGACAAGGCCCGGCTGCGCCTCCTGTTCCTGGCCAAGCATGCCTGCAAGGGCGGCGGCGCCGACAGCGTGGATGGCAATCATGCCGTCTATCATCATGAGATGCGATCGACGCTGGAGGCGATCGGCCTACATGTCGCGGTCGCCGACAGCTATGATGCGCTGTTCGACAAGCCCGATGTCGACTTCGTTGTCACCCTGCTCAATCGCGGCGGATTCCAGAATAGCGAGATGCTGGCGCCGCTCCTGCTGTCCTGGCGCGGCGTGCCGTTCCTGGGCGCAAGCCCGATCGTCCGTGGCGTATCCGATGACAAATATCTCTCCAAGCTGATTGCCCGCGCCCATGGCGTGCCGACCATGCCGGCGCGCATCCTGCGTCGGGGCGCCATGCCGGCCGGCCCGGAATTCCAGGCGGAACGGCTGGTGGTGAAGCCCAACGCCTCCTCGGCCTCCTGGGGCCTCGCGATGGTCGACAGCTGGGCGGACGCCCATGCCCATGCCGATCATCTCCATGGCCTGGGCCATGACGTGCTGGTCGAGGCCTGGGCGCCCTTGCTCGACGTGGCCGTGCCGGTCGTCGGCGGCAGCGGTGGCCAGCCCTGGATTCTCCCGCCGATGATGTATGTGCCAGCCGATCCGCATCGCGAACGCAGCTATGAGGAAAAGCGCGGCCTGATCGATGCGGGCGATGATCCGCTGATCCTGGTCGAGGACCATGACCTGCGGACGCGGCTGGAGGATATGACCCGCCGCCTGCTGCCCGAACTCTGGCCGTTCGACTATGGCCGGTTCGAGTATCGCTATGATCCGGCGTCGGGCGAGCTGCTGTTCATGGAAGTGAACCTGTCCTGCAATCTCTGGTCGAAGAAGACGATCTCGCGCTCGGCCGCGTCGATCGGTGTCGATCATCAGAGCCTGGTCGAAACCATCGTCGCGCACAGCCTAGCCCGGCATGGCCTGCTGACCGAAATGCCGGTGCTGGAGGCCGCCTGATGCCCGGCACGGCAACGGCGCTGGTGCTTGCCGGCAAGCGCGACGGCGCAACCGATCCGCTCGCGCAGGCGGCGGGCGTTACCCATAAATGCCTGGTCCCGGTGGTCGGCCAGCCGATGCTGGTCCATGTGATCGAGGCGCTGGCGGCCAGCCCGCGCATCGGTGAAATCCGCGTCGCGATCGAGGATGTGGCGGTGCTCGATGCGCTGCCCCAGTTGCGCGGGCTACGGAATACCGGGCGGCTGGTGGCTATTCCTGCCCGGCCCAATCTGGTCGACTCCGTGCTGTCAGCCGCCGATGGCGCGCGCTTCCCGTTGCTCATCACCACCGCCGATAATGTGCTGCTGACGCCCGATGCGCTGGCCGAGATGCTGGACGGTTGCGCCGCGCAGGGCGCGAACGCCGGCGTCGCCTTCACCCGGCGCGCGTCGGTGCTGGCGGCCCATCCGCAGGGGCAGCGCAAATTCTATCGCTTCGCCGACGACGAATTTTCCAACTGCAACACCTATTGGCTGAAGGATGCAAAGGCGCTGGCAGCGGCCGAGACCTTCCGCTCGGGCGGGCAGTTCGTGAAGCATCCGATGCGCATCATCGGCGCCTTCGGCCTTATCAACCTGATCCGTTTCCGCTTCGGCATCGGCACGCTGGGCCAGGCCTTTGCGCGTTTCTCCCGCCGCTTCCGCATGGTGATCGCGCCGGTGATCCTGAGCGACGGCGCGGTCGCGATCGACGTCGACAATGCGCGCAGCCATGGCGTGGCAAGCGAATTGCTGGAGCGGCGGCTGGCGCGGGTCGAGGCGGCCTGACCCTTGTTCACGTTGCGCGCGTTGCCCCCGGCGGACGGCAATGTCCTGCTGGCGGCCTATCATGACGGATTGCGTCGCCACTGGCCGGTCGGTCGCCGAACCATCGCCCGCCTGATTGCAGCGAGCGGGCGCAGCGGCTGGGCCGCATCGGAACGGCGCCTGCTGTGCGAGACGGTGCGGGCGCAGGGGCTCAGCATGCGCGATCGCAAGGGGCTGCACCGGCTGCTCAATCCCGGCGCCTTTCCGGCCGAGGCCAATCCGCTCAAGAACAAGCAGCTTTTCGCTCGCCATGCCGTTGCGGCGGGATTGCCGGTGCCGGATAGTTTCGCGCTGGAGGAAAGCGATATCGCCAGCTGGCTGCATGGCCAGAGCGTCATCATCGCCAAGCCCAGCTATTGCTCCAAGGGGCAGGGTGTGGTGCGTTTCGAGAAGAAGGGCGGGCGCTGGGAAGGCGCGGAAGGTCCGATCGCCGACGACGCGCTGCGCATGCGCCTGCTTGCGCTCTGGGCGGCCGGCGGGGTGATCCAGCGCTGCCTGGCCACCCATGACGCGCTGGCGGACATGTCGCCCGGCGCGCTGCCGACCTTGCGCGTGGTCACCTGCCTGGACGAAGTCGGCACGCCCGAGGCCTGCGCGCTGGCGCTGCGCCTGTCCGCCGGGGGCGGGCGCCCTGTGGATAATTTCAATGCCGGCAATCTGGTGCTGTCGATCGACGCCGACGGGTTCTGCGGCCCGGTGTGGCAGGCGGGACCGGACGGCGCGCCGATCCGCTGTGACCGGCATCCGCGGACCGGTGCGCCCATCAGCGGCCAGCCGGTGCCCGATCTCGATGCCGCCGTGGCGCTGGCGCTGCGGGCGCATCTCGCTTTCCGATCGGGCTTTACCGTGATCGGCTGGGATATTGGCCTGACGCCGGACGGCCCGGTGCTGGTCGAGGGCAATTGGAACCCCGGCACCGACATCATGCAACTGGTCAGCGGCCAGGGACTCGCGGACAGCCGGCTGGGCGCGCTCTATTGCCATCATCTGCGTCATCTGCCTTCGCAGCGCTGGCAGGCGGCCGGCGCGATCGAGCGCGACGCGCGCCGGGCATGATCATTCTCTATGTCCATGCGCTGGCCGCGACCGGCGTGGTGCGCAATGTCCGCATCCTTGCCGCCGAATTGGCGGCGCGCGGGCTGGATGTCGAACTGGTGACGGCGCTGCCGGGCGGCGAGGGCGTGACCGGCGTGCCACATCATGCGCTGCTGGCCGGGCCAAACCCGTCGCGCCCACGCGAGAAGCGGCAGGCGATCGCGGCGCTAAGGCGGCATCTGCGATCGCGGGGGCAAGCGACGCTGATTTCGGCGGGCAATCATGGCCATGGGACGGCCTGGGCGGCGAGCCAGGGACTGCGCGACGTGCGGCGCATCTATCGCATCAGCAACGACATCATGCGCAACGCGGCGGGTGCGCCGTCGGGCGGGCTCGGGCGCCTTGGCCGCACCGCGATGGCGCGGCTGCTGGCGCGCGACGCCGATCATCTGGTGCTGGTGTCGCCGACCTTGGCGGATACGCCCGCTTTTGCCGGCGCGGCGCGGGCGGGCAAGGTGGCGGTGATCCCCAATGGCATCGACGCCGATGCTGCCCGCTTCCTGGCCGATGGACCGGTGCCGCATCGCTGGATGGGCCGCGCGCCTCCGGTGATCCTGGCGATCGGCCGGCTGGCACCGCAGAAGAATTTCGCCACCTTGCTCGCGGCCTTTGCGCTGCTGCGGCGGCAAAGGCCGGCGCGCCTCATCATCCTGGGCGAAAGTCGCGACCGCGCCTGTGACAGCCTGCGGGCGCAGGCGCGGGGGCTGGGCATCGCCGACGATCTCGACCTGCCCGGCACGGTCGACAATGTCTTCCCCTGGCTGGCCCATGCCGATGCCTTCGTCCTGCCCAGCTGGTGGGAAGGATCACCCAATGTCCTGCTGGAGGCGATGGCCGTGGACGTACCGATCGTCGCGTCGCGCAGCGCCGGCAACGCCGTCGACCTGCTGGATCATGGACGGTGCGGGCTGCTGGTCGACCCGGCCGATGCGGCGGCGATGGCCGATGCGCTGGCGCGGCAACTGGATCTCGCCACCGCGATCCGCCCCGGCGACCGGATCGACCATTTCGGTCTGGAGGCGCTGTCCGATGCCTGGGTGCGGCTGCTGCGCTAGCCTTGTCGGAATTGCCGTGGCGTCTGCCCGGTCCAGCGTTTGAAGGCCCGGCCGAAGCTGGTCTGTTCGGCATAGCCCAGCCGCTCCGCCACCTCGTCGATCGGCATCGGCGTCTGGCGCAGATAGATGCGGGCCAGTTGCTCGCGCTGTTCCTCGACCAGATCGCTGAAATGCAGGCCATGGGCGGCAAGCCGGCTTTGCAGCGTCCGCACCGACAGGCCCATCCGGTCGGCGCAGCGCTCGATGGCACATGTCCTCGCCGGCAACGCGCCGCGCACATAGGATCGCGCCCGTTCCGCCATGTCGGCATGGTTGAACAGGCGCAGCCGGCCCAGATAGCCGCCGACCAGCCGATAGGTCAGCCGATTGGCCGTTGCGATCGGCAGGTCGAGCAAGGCGGCGGAAAAGCCGATCGCGCTGCCCGGCGCGCGCGGGCGGACGGCCGTGCCCAGCAACGCCTCTATCTCGATCAGTTCGCGTGGGCTGGGGTCGGCGGAAAATTGCACCCAGGCGGCGCGGAAACGCTGGCCGCTGACGGTCCGCAACAGCAGCAGGATCAGCATCATCGCCTGATAATTGGCCTGGTCGTTGAAGCCGAGATCGGCGCCGACCACCCAGCGCAGTTCGGCCATGCCGCCATCTTCCACCAGTTCCAGCTGCGCCTCGGGCGAATGGGCGACCGGCAGGTAGCGGATCAGGCTGGCGATCGCGGCGCGCAGGTCCGGCGCGGCGCGGCAGACGGCGGTGACGCTGCCGAAAATGTCGGCATCCTGGGTGGCGGCAAGGTGCAGGCCGAACAGCGGATCGTCGAACAGCAGGCTGCAATATTCGAACATCGCCGCCACCTGCTGACAGGCGATATGGCTGTCGGGATCGGCCAGCACCATCGGGTCGAGGCCATGCTGGGCGAGAATGCGGCGCGGCGCCCCACCGCGCGCGCGGACATAGTCGGAAAAGCCACGCAGATTGGCCGCGCGCATCTGGCCGGCGGCCGGCACCGCCTCCAGCGGGCCTTCCAGCCCAAAGAAAAAATCCTGCTCCTCCATCGCGCGCCTGTCTGCCTCGTCGTCGCTTTGCTGCGTATCATATCGATAAAGCTGCGCCTAATGCCAATACGCCATCGCCGCCCCATGCCAGCCTGCCGGGCATAAGAGAGATGGGAGAGAGCGGCATGGCCAGGGCAAGCGCGGCAGCGCTCAAGCGCGAGGCGGCGCAGTTCATGCATTATGAGAAGGACCGGACGCGCAAGATCGCGACCGTCACCTTCGACCGGCCGGGCAAGGCCAACACGACGACGATCGGCATGCGCCTGCTGTTCGGCGAGATCGTCCACAAGGCGAATATCGACGATGATGTGAAGGTGCTGGTGATCCGCGGCGCCGGCCAGGATCTGGGATCGGGCGGCGACATCAACGAACATGGCGACATGTATCTGCATCCGGGAGAGGATGATGATTTCCTGCCCGACCTGGAGATTGACGATCCCGACGTGCGCTATCCGCCGCCGGGTTCCTATCGCTTTCTCCATGGCCTGACCGACCATTATGCCAAGGGCTATGCTGGCAACCGGCCGCTACAGGAATTCAAGAAGATCAGCATCGTCGAGGCCAAGGGCTATTGCTATGGTTGGCATTTCTACCAGTGCGCGGACGCCGACCTGATCGTCTCGTCCGACGACGCGCTCTTTGGCCATCCCTCCTTCCGCTATGCCGGCTGGGGGCCGCGCATGTGGCAATGGCTGGAAATGGTCGGCATCCGCCGCTTTTCCGAAATGCTGTTCACCGGCCGCCCCTTCACCGCCGCCGAGATGATGGCCTGCAACTTCGTCAACAGCGTCGTGCCACGCGACGCGCTGGAGGCGGAAACGGACAAATATGCCGATGCCTGCGCCCGCACCCGGCCGCTCGACGTGGTGGTCGCGCAGAAGACCTTCATCGAGGCCTATAAGCAATATCGCGGCGAATATATGGGCAGCCTGCTCACCGGCTGGCTGGAAGGCATGCTGCCGCTGATGAAGAGCGACCGGCCGACCGATATCGATCTGGGTGCTGGCGGCTTCGACCAGGGCATCGCCCACACCGTCAAGAATAACGACCTCAACTATCCCCCGGAATGGCGGCTGAGCCGCGCCGGTCGGGCTCAGCGCTGAAAGGAGCGGATGCGATGATCGAAACGCTCTTCGCCCTCGACCGGGGCAATTATCGCGAATGCCAGCACCTGTTTCGCGGCGAGCGCGAGCAGGAATATTATCGCGGCGATTACTGGATGGAGGAAGGCTCCGTCATCGACGTGGAGGCGCGGCGCAAGCCCGCCGGCCCCAGCGCGGCGATCCTGCTGCGATCGGCCACCCGCCTCTTCTTCCGCCGCACCCGCCAGCATATCCGCGAGGATGGCACCGACCTCACCGTCCTGTGGTTCGTCAAGCGTGGCCGACTGGTCTTTTCCAACCAGCTTGGCAGCCGCGCCGCCCAATATGGCGATTTCCTGATGACGCGCTCGACCGCGCCCTTCCTGATCGAATGCCAGCCCGATGCGCAGGGCGTGCATGAGGTGCTGCATGTGACGGTGCCGACCCATGTGCTGCGCGGCTTCGTCGATTGCGATGCCGGGGCGGGCATATTGCTGCCGATGCAGCGGGCGGAACTGGGGATCGCCGATGGCATCCTGGCCGGCCTGTTCCAGCGCGATGCGGATGTGGCGGAGGAAACCACGCGGACGCTGGTGGAAGCGGCGCTGGCGGTGATCGGCCAGGGGCTGCGCCATGATGTGAGCGCGGTGCCGCCGCGTCCTTCCGTCGTGGAGAAGCGCTTTGCCGATGTGCGCCGCTTCGTCGAGGTTCATCTGTCCGATCCGGGCCTGTCCGCCGCGATGACGGCCAAGGGCTGTGGCATTTCGCCGCGCTATCTCACCACCCTGCTCAAGCAGAATGGCACCAGCTTTTCCGATCTGATCTGGCAGCGCCGGCTGGAACAGGCGCGGGCCTGGATGGCGCGATCCGACGCGGCCGGCATCTCGATCAGCGAGATCGCCTATGCCGTCGGTTTCAAGAGCCCGGCCCATTTCAGCCGCATGTTCAAGCGCGTCTATGCCCGCAACCCCAGCGACTATCGCGCGGAGGCTGCGCCGCCGCCGCCGGTTGCGCTGCATTGAGCGGGAGGGGCGCATGACCATGCAAGGGAGCATCACTGAGCCACCGGTCCTGATCGGCAACACCGCCTATGTCTCGCAATCCTATGCCGATGCCGAAGCCGCGAAACTATGGCCCAAAGTCTGGCAGGTCGCCTGTCGCGAAGAGGAAATCCCGAACGTCGGCGACTATGTCACCTATGACATTGTCGACGATTCGATCATCGTCGTGCGCGCCGCGCCCAACCGGATTGCCGCCTATTTCAACGTCTGCCGCCATCGCGGCCGGCAACTGACCGAAGGGTGCGGCAATGCGAAGCGGCTGGTCTGCCCCTTCCATGCCTGGAGCTGGGATCTGGACGGCAATAATGTCGGCGTGGTCCGCAAGGATGCCTGGGGCGACGCGCTGAATGCCGATGACCTGCGGCTGCGCGATGTGCGCGTCGACACATGGGGCGGCTGGGTGTTCGTGTGCATGGACCCGGACGCGCCGCCGCTGCGTGACTATCTGGAGCCGGCGGCATCGATGCTCGACCCGTTCGAGCTGGAGCAGATGCGCTATCGCTGGCGCCAATGGCTGCATTTCCCCTGCAACTGGAAGGTCGCGATCGAGGCGTTCAACGAGGGCTATCATGTCGCCGGCACCCATCCGCAACTGACCAAATATTCGCCCAAGCCGACCTGGAGCGACGGGCGCGGCATCCATGGCGTGTTCGGATCGCAGGCGCGCGAGGGCACGGGCGGGGCGACCGCCGGCGCGGCGGGCGCGGCCGACATGCGGCAGGGGCTTGCGGATTCGCTCAACCAGCTGTGGGAGGAAGTGAACGGCACCACCACCGAGACGATGGTGCGGGTCGCCAATCTGCTGGTCGAGGAACTGCCCGAAGGGACGCCGCCCGCCGAGGTGCAGATGCATCTGATGCGCCGCACGGTGGAGGAGGATGCCAGGCGCGGGGTGAACTGGCCGCGTATCGACCCCGCCCATTTCGCGGCGGCGGGCAATGTCTGGCACATCTTCCCCAACACGGTCGTGATCCACGGGCCGACCTTCGCGCTCTGCTATCGCGCGCGGCCCGACGGCCATGATCCCGATCGCTGCATCTTCGAGGTCTATACGCTCGAACGCTTCCCCGAAGGCACTGAGCCGCGACCCGCCAATCTCCACAAGCCCGACATGGACGAGGCAAGCTGGCGCAAGGTGCTGTGCCAGGATTTCTCCAACATGGGCGCGGTGCAGCGGGGTCCGCGCTCGCGCGGCTGCGACGGGCTGCGACCCAGCCCGGTCGAGGAACGGGCGATCATCAATTTCCACCGCGTGCTGGCCGACTATCTCGGCACCGGCGCGCCGCAAGTGATCGGGTAGGACATCATGGCCGATATGGATGTGCAGGACAGCAAGCTGACGCTGGATACCAGCGATGTCGACCAGTGGATCGGCAAGCCGGTGATCTTCGCGGAGATGTGGGATCCCTGCAATGCGACCGACATTCGTCGCTGGGTGCAGGCGATGGACTATCCCAATCCGATTCACTGGGACGAGCAATTTGCCCGCGCCTCGCGCTTCGGCGGCATCGTCGCGCCGCAGAGCTTCACCGTGGCGATGGACTATGGCCATGGTTGCCACCCGGCTTGCGTCGGCAAGGTGCCGGGCACCCACCTGATCTTCGCCGGCGAGGAATGGTGGTTTTACGGCACCCCCGTCCGCCCCGGCGACAAGCTGGTGCAGAGCCGCCGCTTCGACGGTTATTCGATTGCCGACACCGGCTTTGCCGGCCCGACCATGTTCGCGCGCGGCGACACCATCCACCGCAACCAGCATGGCGCGCTGGTGGCCAAGGAACAGGCGACCGCGATCCGCTATCTGGTCGAGGAAGCGAACAAGCGCGGCGTCTATGCCAAGGAGAAGCGCAGCCCGCGGCGCTGGACCAAGGCGGAACTGGCAGAGATTCACAAGGCACGTCATGACTGGATCCTGTCCAACCGGGACGGCCATTCGCCCGCCTATGCAGATGTAAAGGTGGGCGACCGGCTGCCGCGCCGGGTGATCGGCCCGCATTCGGTGGTGAGCTTCGCCAATGAATGCCGCGCCCATCGCCAGAATATCTGGGGGACTTGGGCGTGGAACGCGCCCGAAGGCATTCATGATCCGGCGACCGAGGATGCCGGCTTCGGCGCCGACATGAGCTATGACCATGAGGCGCGCAAGATCGACCCCCGCATGGGCGATGGCCTCTATCACGGCCCGTCATCGGGCCATATCAACGCCGAAAAGGCGGAGAATGTCGGCATGGGCGGCGCCTATGGCTACGGCGCGTCGATGAATGCCTGGCATCTCGACACGATTGCCTATTGGGCCGGCCATGGCGGCTATGTCTGGCACAGCAAGACCCAGTTCCGGTCGCCTGCGTTCGAGGGCGACGTCACCTGGGTCGATGGCGAGGTGGTGGAGAAGATCGACCGGTCCCCCTTCGGCATGCCGATGGTCAAGGTCCGCACGGTGATGACCACCCAGGATGGCGAGGAGATATTGAAGGGCACCGCGCAGGTGGAGTTGCCCTATTGAGCGCGCCGCTTTCGCTGGTTTATGGCCCCCCGCTGGCGCAGGAGCCGGGGCAGGGGGCGCAGACCATCCCGGCCTATCTGGCTGCGGTATGTGCCCGGCATGGCGCGCGCGACGCGGTCATCATGCGGACCGCACACCGGCGCATCAACTGGAGCTATGAGGAATTGTACGCCCGGTCGGTCGCGGTCGCGCGCGCGCTGATCGCGGCGGGGCTGGGCAAGGATGGCCGGGTCGGTGTGCTGATGGCGAACCGGCCCGAATATCTCGCCAGCGTCTTCGGCATTGCGATGGCGGGCGGCGTGACCGTGGCGCTGAGCAGCTTTTCCACGCCTGAGGAATTGAACCATCTGGTCCGGGCCTCGGCGATCGGCATCCTCCTCTTCGACACGCGGGTGATGAAGAAGGATTTTGCTGCCATGCTGGCCGGCATGGACAAGGGGCCGTTTCTCCATCGGCTGGTGCAACTCGACAGCGTGACCGATGCCGATCCGCCAGCGCCGGGCTATGAAGGCTGGGATGCTTTCCTCGCCAGCGGCGCGGCGGTGCCCGATGCACAGGTGGCGCAGCGAACTGCCACCGTCACCCCATCCGATCATGGCGGTATCTTCTTCTCGTCCGGCACCACCAGCCTGCCCAAGGGCATCGTCCATGCCCAGCGCGCCTTCTGCATCCAGTGGTGGCGCTGGCCGCGGGTCTTCGCGATGCGCGAACCGGTGGTGAGCTGGACCGGCAACGGCCTGTTCTGGTCGGGCAATATCAGCCTGGTGATCGGCACAGCGCTGTCGACCGGCGGGACGGCGGTGCTGCAACCGGTGTTCGACGCCGCCGCTGCGCTGGACGTGATCGAGCAGGAGCGCGTCACCTTCCTCACCGGCCGGCCCCACCAATGGGCGCGGGTGCAGGCGGCGGACAATTGGGCGCGCGCGGACCTTTCCAGCCTCAAATATGTGACCAAGGGCGAGTTGATCGGCGAACATCCCACGGTCGATACCGACTGGACCACGCCCATGGCCTTTGGCACGACCGAGACGATGACGATCTGCACGGCGTTCGATGCGGACACGTCCGACGCGGAGTATGGCGGCAGCGCCGGCGCGCCGCTGCCCGGCAACAGCCTCAAGATCGTCGATCCGCTGACCCGCGCGATCCTGCCGGTCGGCCTGCATGGCGAAATGTGCATCAAGGGGCCGACCCTGATGACCGCCTATCTGGGCAAGATGCCGGAAGAATGTTTCGACGCGGAGGGCTATTACCGCACCGGCGACGGTGGGCGGGTGGACGAACAGGGGCGCTTCTTCTGGGAAGGGCGCCTGACCGACATGATCAAGACCGGCGGCGCCAATGTCGCGCCCGAGGAAGTGGACGCGGCGATCGCGACCTTCCCCGGCGTCAAGCGCAGCCAGACGGTCGGCGTGCCCGACGAGTTGCTGGGCGAGATGGTGGTCGCCTGCATCGTCCCGGTCGATGGCGCGCGGGTGACGGAAAGCGACCTGATCGCCCATCTCAAGGCGCGCATGGCCAGCTTCAAGGTGCCGCGTCGAGTGCTGCTGCTGGACGAGGCGGATTTTGCCCTGACCGGCAATGAAAAGGCCAAGGCCACCGACATTCGCGCGGTCGCGGTAGCGCGGCTCAGCCATCCATAGCTTGGGCCTATGGGCTACCCGCAAATCGCTATTTGACCCTTTGGCCGCCCCATGCCAGCCCTCGGCCCAGATAGGGGAGAGGCATGCGGACAAGGATCGATCGGCGCGGGTTCATCGCAGCGGGCGCCAGCCTGATGATCGGCACGGCCGCCCGATCCGCGCTGCCGTTGATCCGGCAGTCGCCCAAGGCGCGCATCATCATCGACAATGATTTCGCTGGCGATCCCGACGGTCTGATCGCGCTCGCGCATCAACTGGCGACGAAGGCGGCGCGGCCGGTGCTGGTCACGACATCGGCGCTCGACGCGAAGCTGGCGGCGCTGGGCGGACAACCGGCCGGCGCAACTGCCGCGGCGGGCAAAGAGGCGGCGATCGACCTGATGCAGATCATGGGGCTGACGAACCCTTGCCCGGTGATCGCGGGCAGCGAGCAGTTCGGCATCGCCGGGGCACAGGCGTCGGCGGCGGCACGGGCGATCGTGGCGGAGGCGATGCGCGACGATCCACTGCCGCTCTTCTTCACCTGTGGCGGGCCGCTCACCAATCTGGCTCAGGCGCTGCAGATAGAACCGGCGATCGCCGATCGCATGACCCTGGTCTGGATCGGCGGCGCCGATTATCCGCAGGGCGGCACCGAATATAATCTGTCCACCGATCTGGAAGCGGCGCGTGCCGTGATCGAGCGGAGCCGCATGCCGATCTGGCAGATACCCGCCGGCGCCTATCGCCAGTTGCAGATGTCGGTGGCGGAAATGACGGCGACCTTGCGGCCGATGTCGGCGACGACATCATGGCTCTATGGCCGCTATGCCGATCTGCCGCCCTTCGTCCAGCTGGGCGGCGCCATCACCCTGGGCGACAGTCCGATGGTGTTGCTGACGTCCGTGTCTGCGGAGAGCAGCGCCTCCTCGGTCATCGCCGGACGGCGCCTGCTGGACGATTCCCGCTATGGCGCGGAAATCCCCGGCCGCTCGATCCGCCTCTTCACCCAGCTCGATGCACGGCTCGCGCTGGCCGATTTCCTGGCGCTGATGCGGCCGCGCAGGGACTAGCGCGCGATCTCGATCCGGTCGTCCACAATCCGCAATTCATAGACTCTGATGGGTGCCTTGGCCGGCGGGTTCATGGCGCGGCCGGTTTCCAGATCGAACCGTGCGCCATGGACCGGGCAGGCGATCCAGCCGGCGCGCACCCGGCCGCAGGCGAGCGGCTCGTCGGCATGGGAGCAGCGATTGGCGACCGCGAACAGCCGCCCATTGCTGTGGCACAGGAGAATGCTCTCGCCATCGACGGCGACGGCCTTGGCGGTGCCCGGTGGCACATCATCGACATGGGCGACAGCGGTGAAGGTCAGCATGGTCATGGCCCCATTCATCATGGGCCGACGGGCGCGGCAATTGCCCGCAACCCGATGCGCGCACCGGTGCAAGCGGCGCTGCCGCCGGGGTCATTCCGCTTCGCTGCCCCGGCTTCGATAGTGGCCGGCAGCAGAACAGAGCGGGAGAGGGCGATCCGTGCGCCGGGACTATTATCAGCATGCCTATGTGACCACCGACTGGCGTCGGGCGATGGACGAGATCGCCGCGCTGCACGGCATCGGCCATTATATGGAAATGCCCGACGCGCTGTTCGACACCGGGCAGGACCGGCAGGCGGTCGCCCATTTCGCGCTGGCGACCAGGGATGAACTGCAGTTCGAGATCATCCAGCCTTTATCGGGCGACATCGCCGTCTATCAATGGGGCCTGCCGGCGGAGGGCTTTGGCCTTCATCATCATCATCAGGGCCGGCATTTCGGCGATCGCGCCGCCTTTGACGCGGCGGTCGCGGCGGCCAAGGCGCGCTGGGCGATGCCGATCGCCTGGGACACGATGGGCGGCACCTATGCCTATTTCGATGCGCGCGCCGATCTGGGCCATTATCTCGAATATTTCTGCTTCCCGCCCGGATCGCATCTCGACGCGGTGCCGAGCTTCGGATGATGGAGAGCTTCGACCTCATCGTCGTCGGATCGGGCGCGGCCGGCGCCATGGCAGCCTTGCGGGGCGCGGATCTCGGCCTCTCCGTCCTGATCGTGGAGAAGACGCATCAATTTGGCGGCACGTCCGCGACCTCGGGCGGGGTGATGTGGGTGCCGGGCCATGGGCTGGATGGCGACCAGGGCGACAGCGCGGCCGAGGCGTTGCGCTATCTGCGCAGCGTCATCGGCGTGCCGGTCGATGCGGAACGGCTGGCCGCCTATGTCGACCGCGCGCCGGAAATGCTGCGCTTCCTCAAGGACAGCGGCGTGCCGGTCATGGCGGCGGCCTGGCCCGATTATTTTCCCGAAGCACCCGGCGCGCGGGCGGATCGTTCCATCATCTGCCCCACCTTTGACGGGCGGCAATTGGGGGATGATCGCTATCCGCTGATGCGGGCGCAATATAGCCGGTTCACGCTGTTCCGCCGCTATGCGATGGACCTTGGCCAGACCTTCGCCCTGATGATGCAGCAGCGCGGCTGGCGCTGGACGGCGGCGAAGATGATCGCGCGCTACTGGCTCGACATCGGCACGCGGCGGCTGTCGGCGCGGGATCGGCGCTTCACCCAAGGGGCGGGGCTGATGGGCGCGCTCTACAAGCAGGTTTTCGCCCGCGGTGTCGAACTGCGGCTGGAAACCGCGCTGGAGGGGCTTACGCTCGGCGCCGACGGCCGCGTGTCGGGCCTCACCGTCCGCCGCTTCGGGCAGGTGCAGCAGATCGCCGCGCACCATGGCGTGGTGCTGGCGGCGGGCGGCTTTGAATGGAATCAGGCGCTGCGCGAGCGTTTCTATCCGGTCCCCGGTCTCGCCCGCCACAGCTCGACGCCCGAGGAGGGCAATCGCGGCGACGCGCTGATCGCGGCGGAGGCCGTGGGGGCGTCCGTCGCCCATACCGATCAGGGCTGGTGGATTCCGACCATGACCCTGCCGGCGCTGGGCGCCGCCAATTTTCACGAAATTCATCAGGCCGCCTTCGATGTCGGCCGGCCCTGGAGCGTCTGCGTCAACCGGCTGGGGCTGCGCTTCGTTAATGAGGCGACCGGCTATGACCGGTTCGGCCAGGCGATGGTGGCGGATCAGGTGAAGACCGGTGCCAACATGCCCTGCTGGCTGATCTTCGACGCCAAGTTCCGGGCAAAGTTCAGTGCCGGCGGGCTGATGCCCACGGTCCATACGCCCGATCATCGCATTCCCGGCCATTGGTGGGACCATTATGTCTTCCGCGCCGGATCGATCGAGGAACTGGCGCGCAAGATCGGCATCGCGCCGCAGGCGCTCAGCGAAACCGTGCAGGTGATGAACGGCTATGCGCAGACCGGCGTCGATCCCGAATTTGGCCGGGGCGGCAATATTTATGATCGCTTCTTTGGCGATCCCGGCGTCACCCCCAACCCCAATCTGGGGCCGATCGATACCGCCCCCTTCTATGCGGTGCCGATCGACAATGGCGATCTGGGCACCAAGGGCGGGCTGCGCTGCGATGCGCGGGCGCGGGTGCTGGATGGCGGCGGTCGGCCGATCCCGCATCTCTATGCCGCCGGCAATTGCGCGGCGAGTCCCTTTGGCGATTGCTATCCCGGCGCCGGTGCGACGATCGGTCCGGCGCTGACCTTCGGCTTTGTCGCGGCAGGCGACATTGCGGCGCGGGCGCACGAGCAGCAGAGGATGACGGCATGACGGAACAGAAGGTCGCGATCGTCACCGGCGCGGCAGGCGGCATTGGCGCGGCGATCGTGCGCGCCCTGTGCGCCGATGGCGTGGCCGTGCTGGGCACCGGCCGCAGCGCGAATAAGCTCGCGGCGCTGGCGGCCGCGCTGCCGCAGGACGCTGCCTTTGCTTTCGTCGCGGCGGACATTGGCGATGATGATGCGCCGGACAGGATCGTGGCGGAGGCACTGGCACGGTTCGGGCGGGTCGATCATCTGGTCAACAATGCCGGCGCAGGGGTCTGGGCGCCGGTGCATGACACCAGCGACGCCATGCTGGACGAAGTGATCGGCCTGTCGCTGCGCGCGCCCTTCCGCCTGTGCCGGGCCGTCCTGCCGCATATGGGCATGGGTTCGGCGATCGTCACCATCGGTTCCACCTTCGGCATCATGGGCGGAATGGACGGCGGCATCTATTGCGCGGTGAAGGCGGGGCTGACCGGCCTCACCCAGACGATGGCGGCGCAATATGGCGAACAGGGCATCCGTTCCAACATCGTCGCGCCGACGGTGGTGCGCACGCCAATGACCGATGCCGCCTGGGACTATCCCGCCTTCCAGCGGATCAACCAGGGGCTGACCCCCTTCTACCGCGATTGCGCGCCGGAGGATGTCGCCCATGTCGTCGCCTTCCTCTGTTCCGACAAAGGCGAATATATCAACGGCCAGGTGATCGCGGTGGACGGCGGCTGGTCGACCACCCGGATGATCAACAGCCGCTTTGCCGGCTGAGGTCGGAACGCAGCGCTGCCTCGTCCCGGTCCAGCGCATCGAGCGTCGCCAGCGCCATGGCGCGATAGGCCGGCAGCAACTCGGGTGCGCGCGCGCGCAGCGCTGCCAGATGATTGCCGATCGTCTGTCGGTCGCCGCGCAGCAGCGGGCCGGACAGGGCATCGATCCCGCGATCCAGGCTGTTGTCGAGCGCGGCCCGGACCAGTGGCGCCAGCAGCGCGCCGGGCTCCACCACGCCGGCCGCCGTCAATGCGTCGGAGGCACCGGCGATCAGCGTCACCAGATGATTGGCCGCATGACAGAGCGCGGCATGATAGAGCGCGCGATGTTCTTCCGCGACCTCGACCGCCACGCCGCCCAGCAGCGCGACCAGCTTGCGCGCCGCCGCGATAGAAGGCGCGTCGGCGCCGGTGATGGCGAAGCGGGCGCCGTGCATCCGTGCGACTTCGGCGGCCGGATCGCCGGTGAAGGTCATGGCGGGATGGACGGCGGCGGTGGTCGCGCTCTGCGCGCGCAATGGATCGAGCAGCGCCGCGCCGCTGCGCCCGCTGACATGGCAGATGGTGGCGGACAGGGGCATGGTAGCCAGGTCCGCGATCACCGCCGGCAGGGCATCGTCCGCCACCGCCAGCAGGATCAGGTCGCAATTGGATGACAGCGAAGTTGACAGGGCAACGGCCTGCGCACGGCCAATCGCCTCGACCGCAGCGGCGGCATGATCCGGATTGCGACCCTGCACCAGGATCGGCGCAGCGCTGTGCGGCGCCAGTGCCAGCCCCAGCGCGCGCGCGACCCGGCCGGTGCCGATGAGGCCGATCTGGTGATAGGCGGGATGCTCGGTCATGGCGCGCCTATATCCCGGCCGGTGCGGCTACTCTAGCCCGGATTGGTGGCGGTCACGATCCAGGCGGCGCCGTCGATCAGGATCGCCGTCTCGCCGGGCCGCGCGGCGAAGGCGCTGCGCACGGCCTGGGCGGCGCGATCCCGCACATCGGCAGGCTGATCGGCGAGCGCGCGGGAGAGCGGACCGACCTCGAACGCCATGGCGAGCGCATCGTCCAGCGCGGCCTCGCGATTGGCGCCCTGCCCGAAGGGGATGACGCCATCGATCGGGGCGAGGTCGATTTCGGCAAAGCCGGCCTCGGTCAGGATGCGCGTCACCCGTACCGGATCGCCAAAGGAGAAGGGGCCGGGTGCTTCGGGATCGGGCGGCGCCAGAGGCGGCACGATGTCGCGGATCGTGCCCATCGGCAGGCGCACCCAGTCATTGTCCGCCGCCGCGCGCCAGCAGACGAAGGCGATCCGCCCGCCCGGCCGCAGCCAGCGCCGCATATGGGCGAAGCTGGCCACCGGATCGTTGAAGAACATCACGCCAAAGCGGGAGAAGAGCAGGTTGAAGCCATGGGTGGTCAATGTCGCGCTGCCGGCATCGGCCAGGGCGTAGCGGATAGGCAGGTCGGCGGGCTGCTGCGATTGGGCGAGCGCGATCAGCGGCCCGGAAATGTCGAGGCCCAGCACTTCACCGGTCGCGCCGACCTGGCGGGCAAGGGCGATGCTGCTGGTGCCCGCGCCGCACCCCACGTCCAGCACGCGCTCGCCCGGCCGGGCGGCGGCAGCTGCCATCGCCGCATCGCCAAAGGGCGCGAGCATGGCGTCGAGCCGCTGCCGGTGCGTGACCCAGCGTTCACCGCTCGATCCGTTCCAGTCCGACACCTGATAGACATTGGGCTGCGCCATCTTCTTTCCTTTTTGCGAATCGTTCGCAAAAATCTAATGGCTGGCGATGAACTTGCAAGAGCGGCTGATTACCAAATGACGCGACGGGCGATCAGGTCGTCAATTTCGCTGTCACGCAATCCCAATATCTCGCCATAGACCAAATGGTTATGCTCGCCGAGCAACGGCGCGCCACGGGTGATGCTGGCCTCGTCCGGTGTCATGCGCCAGCCCGGCCCGATGATCGGTCGCGGCTCGCCCTTGGCATCGCTGACCATGCGATAGGCACCCAGTGCCCAGAGCGCCTCGCTGCCGATCAGGTCGAGCGAGGACTGGCTGCGAAAGGCCGGCACACCCGCCAGAAGCAGTGCCTGCGCCATCGCCTCGGTATCCCATTCCGGACTGCGTTGGGCGATCGTCGCGTCGAGCGCGTCCCGGTTGGCCAGCCGGTCGGCCGCATCGGCGAAGCGGGGATCGGCGGCCAGCGCCTGCGCGTCGATCGTGGCACAGAAGGCCGTCCATTCCCGGTCATCGGCGATGGCGAGACTGATCCATTGCCCGTCAGCGCACGGGTAGCAGCCATGGGGCGCCATGTCGGCATGGGCATTGCCCGACGCCTGCGGCAACTCGCCGGTCAGGCCATAGGCGAACAGGCTGTCACCGACCATCATCGACAGCGTCTCGACCGCCGACAGGTCGATAAACTGGCCCTTGCCGCTCGTCTCGCGATGATGGAGCGCGGCGATGATCGCCAGTGCGGCGGCGGCGCCGACGGTGGAGTCGCCATAGCGGATATTCATCCCCGCCGGTGTCTCGCCCACATGGCCGACCAGCGCATTGAGCCCACCCAGCGCCGCGAAACAGGGGGCATAGCCGGTCTGGTAACCGAGCGGCCCGTCGCTGCCATACATTTTGATCGAGAGCTGGATGATGTCGGGGCGGATCGCGCGGACATCCTCATAGCCCAGGCCCGATCGCTCCATCGCGCCGGGCCGCAGATTGTCGATCAGCACGTCGGATGCGGCGATCATCGCGTGCAGATGGGCCATGCCCTCATCCGATTTCATGTCGAGCTGGACGCTCAGCACCTCCTGGTTGATGCTGCGGAAATAGGGTGCGCTGTCGATATCGACCCCGCCATAGGCGCGCATCTCGTCCAGATTGGCACGGCTTTCGACCTTGATGACCTCCGCACCGAGGAAGGCGAGCAGCTTGCCGGCATAGGGGCCGGCCCAGACCTTGGCGATCTCCAGCACGCGGATGCCGGCGAGCGGTCCGCCCCGGCTCATGCCAGCATCGCCTGATCGGCGCCCGCCGCAGGAGCCGGGCTGTGCAGCCGCACCGGCGAGGCGCTCATGCGATAGGGGACGGTCGGATGCAGCGCACCGCCCAGCGACTGGAAGAAGCCGCGATGCCGATATTGGACATGGTCGATCAGGTCGGCGGCGCTGTTCACCTGCACCAACGGCACACCCGCCTGCTGCGCGGCCTGCGCCACTGCGTCCTTCGCCTGGGTCGCGATCCAGGCGCGGAAATGCTGGCGGAAATCGGCGACCCGATCGGGCGTGCAATGATATTCCAGCCAATCCTCCGGGAAGGCCGCGGCCCAGTCGGGATCGCCCATCAGCGCACATAGCCCGCGCCAGTGCGCGCGCGTCGTCATCAGCAGATAGACATGGCCGTCGGCGCAGGCGAAGGCCGCACCGGGACCGCCCATATCATAGCGGGTGCGCTCCGGTCCCGGCTCTGCATCCCCGGCCAGCATCCGCCCCAGCACGCAGTCGGCACGCGATAGCTGGACCGCGACCTCGCTGATGTCGATCGCCTGTCCCATGCCGGTCCGCCGCTTGCGCAGCAGCGACGCGGCAGTGCAGAGCGCGGCCTCCAGCCCCGCCTCATAATCGCTCATGAACCGGCCCGCGCCCATCAGCGGCGGCCGGTCGGGCGCGCTCTCGCTGGGCGTGTGCCAGGCCCAGCCGCCGGCATTCATCACGTTGATCGGGCGCGCGACCTGCCAATGGAGCGGGGCGTCCTGGCCAAAGGGCGTGATCGCGCAATGGACGATATCGGGCTGGCTCCCCAGCGCCAGTCCGTGCTGCGTCGCCCAGTCCGGCCCATGATCGTCGATCAGCGCATCGGCGCGCGCCAGCAGCCGGTCGATCAGCGCGCGGTCCTGCGGCGCGTCCAGATCGAGCAGCACCGATTTCTTGTTGCTGTTGAGATAGCGGAACAGGGTGCTCTGCCCATCATGAAATGGCCCAATGGTGCGGGTCGGGGCGCCGCCGGGCGCCTCGACCTTGATTACTTCCGCGCCGAAATCGGCGAGCAGCCGGGCGGCAAATTCGCCCGTCACCCGCTCCGCCGTCTCCACGATCACCAGCCCGGCCAGCGCCGTCACGACTGGCGCACCAGCAGATAGTCGCCGACATCATCGACCCGCGCCTGCCAGCCGGGATAGATGGCGATGGTGGTGAACACCTCCTCGATGATCGCCGGGCCGGTGATGCGCGCGCCGGGGATCAGGTCCGGCCCCTTGTGGATCGCGACATCGGCAAAGCCATCGCCCAGATTGGCGCGGCGATGACCATGTGGCGCGGGCTTCACGACCGGCGCGGTGAAGCCGCCACCCGCGGGCGGCATCGGCGTTTCGACCTGGGCGGTGAGGCGCACACCAGTGATTTCCGGCACCTCGCCGTCGCGGACATGGCCATATTCGGCCAGATGCCGGGCATTGAAGGCGGCGATGGCGCGGGCCGACAGGGTGTTGTCGACGAAGCCCAGATCATCCAGCCCCCGGCCTTCATGCAGGTCGAAGGTCAGTGCCCAATTCTGCCCGGCATAGCGCATCGCCACACGCCAGCGCGCCTGCACCGCATTGGCGGTAAAGCCTGCCTCGGCAAAATGCGCGGCGGCATCGGCGGCCAGATCGGCCCACAGGCTGCGTAGCCGGTCGAGGTCCAGCGCATCGGCGGGCGCACTGCACGATCGCTCCTCGTCGATCGCGGGATGGGCGACCAGCGTGCCGAGCGCGGAGAAAGTGGGGGAGGCGCGGGGCACCAGCACCTGGCCGATCCCCAGATCCTGCGCCTGGATCGCGGCGAAGGCCGGGCCGTTGCCGCCATAGGCGAGCATCACCATGCCGGCCGGGTCCAAGCCCTTGGCCGCCGTCGTGCGCCGCACCGCCTGGGTCATATTGGCGTTGACCAGGCGCCAGCAATCGAACGCCGCCTGCTGCGCATCATAGCCCAGCTCCGCGCCCAATGCCGCGAACGCCTCCGCCACGCCCTCGTCGCGCAGGCGGAAGCTGCCGCCGGCAAAGCCCTCGCCGGTGGAGAGGATACCCAGCATCAGCAGAGCGTCGGTCACGGTCGGCCGCAACCCGCCCCGGCCATAGCAGATCGGCCCCGGCGCCGCGCCGGCGGAGGCAGGGCCGACCTTCAGTTCCCCCTTGTCGACATGGCAGATCGATCCGCCACCCGCGCCCAGCGTCTCCACCTGCACCATCGGCACCCCGACCAGATAGCGGTGATGCATGTTCCATCCCGCCTCGGCCGGGGCGGCGCCATCCCGCACCACCGACATGTCATAGCTGGTGCCGCCCATGTCGACGCACAGCAGGTTGCGATAGCCCTTGGCGCCGCCCGTCCGGGCCGAGGCGATGACGCCGCCCGCTGGCCCGGAGGCGAGCAGGCGGATCGGCGCGGCTGCGATATAGGCGCGGGTCATGACGCCGCCGGACGCCTGCATCACCATCAGCTGCCGGGCATAGCCGGCCTGCGCCAGACGACTGACCAGCCGTTCGAGATAGGCGTTCACGCGCGGCGCGACATAGGCGTTCACCACCGTCGTGCTGATCCGGTCATATTCGGGCGCGCGTGACAGGATGCGGTGGCCGAGCGAGACGGGGATGCCAGGCATCTCCTCCGCCACGATCTGCGCCACCCGATCCTCATGATCGCCATTCACATGGGCGAAGATCAGGCCGATCGCGACGGATTCGACGCCCTGTTTGCGCAGCTTGGCGCAGGCCTCGCGCACCGCCGCCTCGTCCAGTGCCTCATGCACGCTGCCATCGGCCAGCACCCGTTCGGGCACGGTCAGCCGGCGGCGGCGTGGCACGATCGGGATTGGCGGCGCCAGCCGCACGTCCCAGATGCTTTCCTTGTAGCCGCGCCGATATTCCATCTCGTCGCGGAAGCCCTGGGTGGTGAGGAGGCCGGTGACGGCACCGTCCATCTCGATCAATATATTGTCCGCGACCGTGGTGCCGTGGACGATCGCCTCGCAGCGAGTAAGGAACTCGCCCAACGACAGCCCCTCCTTGCCGGCCAGCGTCTCCAGCCCCTCCATCACGCCGATCGAGCGATCCTGTGGGGTGCTCAGATTCTTGTGCAGGATGACCTGACCGTCCTTCAGCAGGGCGAAGTCGGTGAAGGTGCCGCCAATGTCGATGCCGACGCGATAGCTCATGCCGCGATCCGCTCCCCGCGCAAAGCCGCCGTGGCGGCATGGTCCACCGCCAGGCTGTAATCCTCCAGGCTACCGGTCAGCACCACGCCATAAAGGTCGCGGGCGGCGGCGATGCTCACCAGTTCGTCCAGCACATCCTCGCACACCGCCTGCGGATCGCGGCGCAGCGCTGGGCCGAAACCGGCGCCGCCGCCATGCTGATAGGCGATGACCGCGCCCGCCGGCAGTTGCGCCCGCGCTGTCAGCTCGACCCGATATTCATCGGGCGTCCCGACCTGAAAATGATTGAGATAGGGGGTGCCGTCGGCACCACCAGCGAGGCCGCTGATCGGATGGTCATGGCTGACCATCCAGGCCATCGCCAGCGCCGGTTCCAATATTCGTTTCACATTGCGGCTGCCCGGCATGCCGCGCCACTGGCCCGCGCCGCCGCTGTCGGTGACCAGTTCGCGGCTGATGTTGATGACGGGGAAGCGCGCTTCGCCATCCTCCGCCTGGGACAGCAGCAGATTGCCGAGCGAGACTGGGCAACTGCCCCAGCCGTCGATCCCTTGCACTGCCGACACGTCCATCGACCGGCAATCGACGCCCTGGTCCATCCACATCTGGCCGCCCGCGTCGAAGCCGATCACCGCATTGGGCATGCCGATCTTGTAGACCTGTGGCGCGGACCGGTCCGGCGCGACCTGTGACAGGGCGACGCACACTGCCTCGGTAATCTCGCAGGCGGGGTGGAAGGAGCCGAGCGCCGCCGGGCGGTTGGGCGCGGGGTGGGCGATGCAGCCTTCGGGCAGGATGATCTCGACCGCGTTGAACAGCCCTTCATTCTTGACGATGTCGGGGGCGATGCTGGCGGCGATCTGGGTCATGATATAGCCGCGCGAATTGGCGAAGGTGTTCCACACCCCGACCAGATCCTGCCGATCGTCGGTGCCGCTGAGGTCGACGGTCAGCTGGTCGCCGGCCACGGTGCAGCCGACCTGCACGCGGATATCCCTGGTCCCCATCGTGTCATGATCGATATGGACGGTCGCGTCATAATGGCCGTCGCGCCAGCCGGAGACGGTGGCGCGCATCTGCCGTTCCGACTGGTCGATCGCATGATTGACCGCCGCCCGCACCATGTCCGCCCCCCATTTGTCGAGGATCGCGCGGATCGAGGTGGTCGCCTTCTCGACCGCGCCGATCATCGCGGCGAGATCGCCGGCGAAGCTGGGGAAGCGGTTGTTGCGTTCGAGCAGGTGGATGGCGTCGCGCCGCTTTTCGCCGCGATGGACCAGCTTCAGACAGGGGATGGCCAGGCCTTCGGTGAAGATGTCGGTGGCGTCGAGGGTGAAGCCGCCCGGATCCTTGCCGCCGGTATCGCCCTGATGCGCCTGCAGCGCCTGGATCAGCACCAGGTCGCCGGCCGCATCATAGACCGGTGCATAGACATTATAGTCGGGCAGGTGGCCGCCGCCATAATCGGGATCATTGCCGACGAAGACGTCGCCCGGTCCCCAGTCATAGTCATGCTGCTGCATCAGGCCATAACGGACCGTGAGCTGCGATACGAAGGTCAGATGCGGCGTGCCGATCGACCCCATGGCCAGCCGGCCATGGGCATCGACGATCGCCGCATTGCGCTCGTTCGACTGGTTGATGATCGGCGAGGAGGCCGCGCGGCCGAGATGGGTCGTCGCTTCATAGCAGACGGTTTCCAGCGCGCCGCGAATGATGCTGGCGGTGACCGGATCGATCGTCGTCGCGGTTGGCAGGGGCGGACGCTTGGCGGCCAGCCGGGCGTTGAGGGCAAAGGACATGGGCCGGCCTCAGCGTCCGGGCCACAGCGGCGGCATGGCGACATAGCGATCGACCGCCTGCTCGAAATGGCGGATGCGGATTTCCTGATAATTGCCCAGCGTCAGGCCGCGCTTGGCGCTCGCCTCTATACCCTCCTGTTGCAGGAACAGATTGTCGGTATCCTGATCGAGAATCCTGCCGAAACCGGCATCCATGCCGGGTGCCTCGCAGAAGCTCTGATCGTCGGTCAGCAGGATCGGCTCGGCCGGTTCGGGGCGGGTGCCGCCGCCGGGCACCGGGCGCAGGAAGAACACCTCATAGATGCAGCGGCGATGGTCCCTGGGGTCCGGGCGGAAGCGATAGACCATCGGCAGCGACACGCCGGGGAAGAGATAGGTGTTGGGGAAGAGGGTGTAGGAGAAGCAGTCGAGCATCTCGCTGTCGGATGTGGCGCTGAGGTCGCTGCCGGTGGCCGCGCCGAACATGGTGCGGAACAGGTCGGCCATCGCCTGGCGCGCGGTGCCGTCGCCCACCTGCGGCCGGTCCTCGCTCAGCACCGATGCGTCGCCGACCGTGAACTGGTCGAGAATATCCTGCTCGGAAAAGCGCCCCTCCAGATGCGGCGAGGCGACGCCCAGGCAGGAGATGAAGCGGTTCACATGATCGCCATAGACATCATATTGGCTGTTCGCGTCGGCATTGGACGGGGCGACCTGCGGATGGGTCTCGATCACATGATAGGCCTCCATGAAGGCCTCGATCGTCAGCTTCCAGTTGGCCGGAAAGCTCTTCTGGACATGGAGGTGGATATAGCGATCCTCCAGCTTCCAGGCCTTTATATGGGCCAGCGCTTCGGCACCCAGATAGTCTTCCAGGCTGGGTGCGTCCGGGGCCATGTTGATCCACACGAAGCCGCCCAGCGTCTGCACGCGGACCTGCGGCAAGCTGTTGTTGGCCGGATCGACATGGGGGAAGTCCCAGGGGCAGGTGATGCTCTTGCTGGAACCGTCAATGTGCCAGCTCCAGCCATGGAAGCTGCATTTGAACTCGCTGGCACAGCCGGCCGATCCCGACGCGCGCAGCTTGGTGCCGCGATGCAGGCAGGCGTTGTAATAGGCACGGATTTCGTCCGGTGCGACGCGGGTGATGATGAAGCTGTGTTGGCCGATCTCATAGACCTGATAGTCGCCGATTTCCGGTATATGTTCCTCGCGGCAGGCGAATTGCCAGCTGCGCGTCCACAGGCTGTCCATCTCGCGCCGGGCAAAATCGGGGTCGATATAGCGATCGGTGGAAATGTCCTCGCTGCCCAGGAAGGCGTAGGATTCGCTGCGCACCCAGCCGGGCGCGGCGACCTTGTCGCGGGCGATGATATCCTGCGTGCTGATCGCCGGGCAGCGGGCATCACCCGCCGCCATCGGGCCGCTTTCCATGTTCATGCAACTCTCCGTTGGGCGGGCGTGGCACAGTCGATCAGGCCGGGCGCGATGCGGTGGATCGCGCCATCCTTCATCACCATGGCCAGCCGGTTCTTGTCTTCGAGGATGGTGACGTCGGCCAATGGATCGCCATCCACCAGCAGCATGTCGGCCAGCGCACCGGGCACCAAAGTGCCAAGGTCGCCCTGGTCGCGCATCGCCTGCCCGCCATTGCGCGTGGCGCAGGCCAGCGCGCCAGCGGCGTCATAGCCATAATAGTCGATCATCAACTGGATATCGCGGGCATTGGTGCCCTGCGGATTCCAGGCCAGACCATAATCGCCGCCGATCAGGTGGCGGATACCGCGCTTGCGCAATGCGCTGTGCGTCTCGACCGATGCCTCGATCAGTGCGGCTATGCCCATCGCGTCGCATGCGGCGCGGCTGATCCACGGCTCGCCATGATGGATCATGGCGTGGAACAGCCCGATCGAGGGCGCGATGACGATCCGGTCCTTCGCTTCCTCCAGCATGTCGAGCAGTTCGCTGTCGGCATATTCGACATGGAACAGGCCATCGACCCCGGCGCGGACGCAATATTTGCTGCCCTCTATCGACCGGCTATGGGCGTTCACCTTGCGGCCGAAGGCATGGGCGGTGTCGACTGCCATCTGCACTTCCGCGAAACTCATCGGCGTTACATGGGCCGGGCTGCCGGGATAGAAGGGGTCGCCCGAGACATCGAGCTTGATATTGTCGCAGCCCTCGCGGATCGCCAGCCGCACAGCGCGGCGCATCTCCTCCGGCCCGTCGACGACACAGGAAATGCCGATGCGCGGATTGTGCAGCCTGCTTTCGTCGCCCATGCCGCCGGTGACGGTGATCTCGGTCGATCCGGCGCGGATGCGGGGGCCGGGGATATGGCCGGCATCGACCGCGTTGCGCACCGCCACGTCCAGCTTCAGCTTGGCGGCCGATGCGCCATAGCAGCTGGTGAACCCCTGATCGATCAGGCGCCGGGCCATGCGCGCGGTGATGAGCGTATGGGCTTCGGGCGAGGGCGCGATCAGATCCTCGGTCGAGGCCGCGTCGCCAAAGGAGATATGGGCATGGCCTTCGGTGAGGCCCGGTATCAGCGTCTTGCCGCTGCCGTCGATGACCTGATCGGCCGGCGCACGACCGGCGGTGGCATCTGGCCCGATCGCAAGGATGCGGTTGCCCTCGACCAGCAGGTCGCCGGCAAAGGCAGGCGCGCCGGTGGCGTCCCAGATGGTGGCGTTGGCGATGAGCGTGGTCGGCACGAATGGCATCCTCTTCTGCTGTGAAGACTAGGCCGCGCCCTTTCCTGACCCAATGACTGCACGCGCACTTGGCGTGTCCTCTCGCCGCCGCCCGGCCTGCCGCGCCAGTCAAGCGGCTGCGCGGCGCCATGCCTTTCCGCCCCGGCCCGCGTCCGCCATCCTGCCCCTTCATGAGGAGAAGGATGTCGATGGTGCGGGTCACCTTTGTGGATGTGCATGGCGTGGAGCAGGCGGTTGCCGGGGAGGGCGACCTGTCGCTGATGGAACTGGCCAAGGCGAACGGGATCGACGGCATCGCCGCCGACTGTGGTGGCGCCTGTTCCTGTGCGACCTGCCTGGTCCATGTCGATCCGGCCTGGGTCGATCGCACCGGCGCGCCCGACGATGTCGAATATGCGATGCTCGACATGGTGTCCGATGTCGCCGGCGACACCAGCCGCCTCGCCTGTCAGATCCGCCTGACGCCGGCGCTCGACGGCCTGCGCGTCGTGGTGGCGCAGCAATGACGCAAGGCACCCTGGCGCCCGAAGCGCGCAGCCTGCTCGACACGGCGTCGATGACCGATCCGATCATCTCGGCGCGGCCGCGCGCTTATTATGCGGCGATGCGGTCGCATGACCCGGTCCATTGGGACGAGAAGCTCGGCATGTATCTGGTGTCGCGCTACGAGGATATTGCCGCGATCCAGCAGGATCCGATCACCTATTCGGTGAACAAGGGCTATCACACGCAGCAGGCCAAGGGCTTCCAGCAGGAGTTCCAGGAGATATTGGAGCGAGACGGCGGCGGCTATTTCCCCGACGCGATCATGTCCGATCCGCCCTATCACACCCGCATCCGCAAGCTGATGGAAAAGGCGTTCAGCGCCCATCGGGTGAAGGAATTGGAGCCGCGGATCACCAGGGTCGTGACCGACCTGATCGACAGCGTCGCCGACCGGGGCGAGGCGGACGCAGTGCAGGATTTCGCCGTGCCGCTGACGGTGCGGATCATCTGCGAGCAGCTGGGCCTCGACTGGGCGATGAAGGACCGCATCGCGCGCTGGTCTATTGCTGTCACGGCCCAGATCGGCCGGATGCAGGATCGCGAACAGATGCTGGGCCATGCGCGCGAGATTTGCGACCTGCAACATTATCTGATCGCCAAGATGCGCGAGCGCGAGGCCGACCCGCGCGAGGACATGATTTCCGACCTGGTCCATGCCCGCGATGCCGAGGGGCAGGCGCTGAGCTTTGCCGAGGCTGTGTCGCTGATCCGGGCGCTGCTGATCGCCGGCAATGAGACGACGGCGACCGCGCTCGGCAATCTCTTCTACGTCCTCGCGACCCGGCCGGAGATTGCCACCTTGTTGCAAGCGTCGGTGGACGACGACCGGTTGATGAACCGTTTTGTCGAGGAGTTGCTGCGGATCGAACCACCGGTGCGCGGCCTGTCGCGCATGACCACGCGCGAAGTGGAACTGGGCGGCAAGACGCTGCCGGCGGGCGCGCATCTGCTGCTGATGTATGCCTCCGCCAATGACCAGGAGGATGTGTTCACCGATCCGCGCCGCTTCGATCTCGACCGACCCAATATCGGTCGGCACCTGTCCTTTGGCGGCGGCGTCCATCGCTGCATCGGCCTCGCGCTCGCGCGGATGGAGATAAAGGTCGCCGCGCGCGAGATCATCCGGCGGATCAGCGATATCGAACTGGCGATCGCGCCCGAGGAAATACGCTATCTGCCGACGGTCGCGACCCAGTCGATCGAGCGGCTGCCGATCCGCTTCACGCGGCGGGGCTGAGGCGCATGACAGGGGAACTGGCGGGCAAGGTCGCCATCGTCACCGGCGGCGCGGGCGGCATCGGTCGCGCCACGGTGGAGCTGTTCGTCGCCGAAGGGGCGAGGGTGCTGATTGCCGACCGCGATGGGACGGCCGGCACCGCGCTGGCCGTCGCGCTCGGACCATCGGCACTGTTCATGGCCGTCGATGTCGCCGATCGGGACCAGGTGCAGGCGATGGTCGCGCGCGCGGTCGATGCCTTTGGCGGGCTGCACATATTGTTCAACAATGCCGGGATCAGCTGCGCGCCCTTCCCGCATTTCCTCGACGACAGTCTGGCCGATTTCGACCGGGTGATGGCGGTCAATCTGCTGGGGCCGATGCTGGGAACGCAGGCGGCGGCCCGGCACATGAAGGATCATGGCGGCGGCGTCATCCTCAACAATGCCTCGATCGCGGGGGTGCTCGCGGGGCAGGCGATGATGAGCTATCGCGCGTCCAAGGCGGGGCTGATCCAATTCTCCAAATCGGTGGCGATCGACCTGGCGCAGCATGGTATCCGCGTGAACTGCCTGGTGCCCGGCCATATCCGCACCAGCCTGTCCTCTTTCAGCGCGCAGGGGGCAGAGGCGGACCGGGCAGCACGGGTCGATGCCGCGATCGACGCGGTCTATCTCTCCAACCAGCCCTTGAAGCGGCGCGGCGTACCGGACGACGTGGCGCAGGCGGCATTGTTCCTGGCCAGCGACCGCGCGCGCCAGATCACCGGCATCGCCATGCCGGTCGAGGGCGGGGTGGTTGCCGGCGATCCGGTCAACCATCTGGAGGATATATTGGCGGCGCGGGCTCAGGCGCTTTCCGACTGAGCGGCGTCCGCAGCGGCGCGCACCATCGTGCGCAGGTCCAGCATGGCCTGGGCGCCGGCTCTGGCGGCTTCGGCCGGCGTCAGGCCGAAACAGGTCTTGCGATGACCCGATATGACGCCGGAAAAGAGCGCGGCTTCCAGCGGCGCGACATCGCGGCCCAGGATCGCGCGGAGCAGGCCGCCGCTGGTACGACCGCGCCGATAGCGCAACTGGGGGGCGAAATCGCGCAGGTCGCCGTCGCGCGCGGCGGCCAGCATCAGTTCGTCGATCGCCGGCAGGATGCGGTCGTTGCGGGGCGGGGGATTGGAATAGCGCGCGAGCAACTGCTCGTCGGTCAATTTCACTGCCTCCGGCACGGTGCCGCCGCCCGATTCCACCGCCTTGCGATAGATCATCTCGAACGCGGCGCGGACCAGCTCGGCGCTGGACCGGAAATTATAGGAGACGACGCCCAGCGTCAGGCCCGCCCGCGCGGCGACGGCGCGATGGGTCAGGGCCGCCATGCCCTCCTGCGCCAGCACATCGGCCGCCGCCTCGGCAATCTGTTCCATCGTGCCGCTGCTGATCGTCTGTTCGGGCAGGGCAAGGTCGGCCTGTTCGCGGGCGAACTGACGCCAATGACCGGCACGCACCGGGCGACCGCACAGCCAGTCGTTCCAGCCGGCGCACATGTCGTCCAGCGCGGCGCGGTCGACCGGTCGGCGCCAGCGCATCAGGTGCAGCGTCGCTTCGCCATCGAACAGATAGGCGGTGAAGGCGCCCCGACCCGGATGGCCGCAGCGGGTGCAGACCTCTTCCCAGAAACTGCGCCACATCGCCGCCCAGCGTTGGGCGAGCGGGCCATAGCGATCCTCCCGCGCAGCGATCAGCTGGCATTCGCGCCAGGCAAAGGCCAGCCGGCGCTGTTCCTCGCACCATTGGTCGATCAGGGCGGCGAGCAGCGGCGCGAAGGCGTCACGCGACAGGGGCGCGACCCCCTCCAGTTCCGCCAGCCGCGCCGCGCACCAGCGTTCCGACTCGCGCTGGGCCTGCTCATGTGCGGAAAGAAACAACTGTTCCAGTGATCCGAAGTGATGATAGATTCCGGATACGGGGGTCTGGGCCAGGCGGCTGATCGCACGGGCCGATGTGCCGCTCGCGCCATCACGTTCCCATAGGTCGATAACCGCCTCGATAAGCCGCGCCATTGCGCCGATTTCCGATGTTTTTCCCGAATGTGCAGCCGTCGCCATAGCGTCCTTTATGCCATATCCCGCCGAACTGGCAAAGGCTGCGTCGGGGCGGTATCCGTGTCTCGCCACTGTCATATTGCCGCTGTTCCTGTCATCAAACTGAGATACATATGTAACTGCGGCTGCATACAGGCGTTCTAACTGCCCCTCCGAATTCAACATCATTCGGGGGATACGCATCATGAAATGTTCGTCTGTCCTGCGCCGTCGCGCACTCATTCTGGCCGGCACCATGCTGATGGGGGCGGGGCTGATGGGGGCGGGCTTCGCGGCCCCGGCCCATGCGGAGGACGCGCCGCTTGACGAAGGAGATGCCGGCCTTGGTTCGATTGTCGTCACTGCACAGAAGACCGAGACCAATCTGCAGAAGACGCCGATCGCCATTTCGGTGCTGGGCAGCGATGATCTCAAGGCGCGCAGCGTGGTGAGCCTGAAGGATCTGGGCGACGGCGCTGTGCCGTCGCTGCGCATCGCCCCCTTTGCGTCGCGCAATTCGGCGCTGACCGTCGGTATTCGCGGCATCGTGCCGTTCGACGCCAACCAGCCCAGCCGCGACGCGGGCGTCGGCATCTATATTGACGGCGTCTATCTCGGCCGTTCGCAGGGGCTGGGCACCGCCCTGTTCGACATCGAACGGATTGAGGTGCTGAAGGGGCCGCAGGGCACGTTGTTCGGCCGCAATTCGACCGGCGGCGCGCTCAGCATCGTCAGCAGGAAGCCGAGCGGCGAGTTTCACCTGAGCCAGACCATGGGCGTCATGAATTATGACGGCTACAAGGTCGAAACCCATCTCGACCTGCCCAGCTTCGCCAATGTCAGCGTCAAGCTGGACGCGCTCGTCACCAAGCGCGGCGGCACCACCGACAATCCGATGGCGGGCGAGGAGGATTATAACCAGCTCGACCAGCGCGGCATGCATGGCACGATCCTATGGGAGCCGAGCAGCCGCTTCTCGGCCCAATATGATTTCGACACCTCCTATGACGCCAGCACGCCCTATTATTTCCAGATGCTGGGCAAGTCGGATCGTCTGCCGGTCGCGGACATGGTCGAGGTCCAGCCCGATCGCGCCAGGACCGCCGATATCGGCGTGCCGATCCAGAAGAGCATCGGCAAGACCCATGGCCATGCGCTGCACATGGACTGGCAGGTCGCCGATGGCATCAACCTGCGCTCCATCACTTCCTATCGTGAACTGAGCCAGAGCCAATATGATAATGGCGGCGCGCATCAGGGCGCCTTTGCGCCCTATGCCAAGTTTGCGCGCTACAGCCTGGCAGGCCTCGACCAGAATCAGTTCAGTCAGGAAGTGCAGTTGGTCGGTTCGACCTCGCGCATCGATTTCGTCGCCGGCGCCTATTATTATCATGAAAAGGGCGAGGATTGGGCTTGGGCGCCCTATACCATGCAGTGGGGCGCAACCGCGGCCGACGCGCCGACCCGGCTGCCGACGCTGGAAGCCGGCCAGGTCACGCCCTATCCCGACCGTGCCAGCGACGCCAAGGCAGACAGCTTCGCCCTCTATGGCCAGGCGACCTGGACCCCGGCGATCCTGGACGATGCACTGCACCTGACCGGCGGCGCGCGCTATACCCGTGACAAAAAGAGCGGCGACCTGTTCAAGGTCAATGGCGTCGACAAGGATTTCCGTTTCGACATTTCCAGCAGCCGGATCGACCCGACCGTCACTCTGGCGTTCGACGCGACCGACAATATCCATCTCTATGGCAAATGGGGGACCGCCTATCGCGCCGGCGGCGCCAATTCGCGCTCCGTCACCTATCGCGCCTATAAGCCCGAGGAGGTCGAAACCTCCGAAATCGGCTTCAAGGGCGAGTTCCTCGATCATCATGTCCGGCTGAACCTGGCCGCCTACAAGACGATCTACAAGAATCAGCAGATCGACTTCAACGCGGTGCTGTCCGAAGTGCCGGGCGGCCCGACCCGCACCACGATCGAGACCGTCAATGTCGACGGCCATGGCACGATCAAGGGCGTCGAGGCCGATCTGGTGGTGATGCCGGCCGCAGCCTTCGCCGGCACCATCGCCGATCCGGTGGTGGAACGGGTGGCGCCCGACAAGCTGGCGATCCGCTGGCAGGATGCCGATCCGGTCGATCTGTTGCAGGCCGATCGCCCCGATGCCCCCATTGCCAGCGCCACGCTGGTGGCGGCCAGGGACAAGGACGGCGTGCAGGAGGTGCAGGTGGCGCCGGGCACCCGCCCCTATTTCCTGTTGCGCGACAGCAAGAGCGGCGCGGTGACGCGCGTGGCCGAGCGTGTGCTGGTGATGGAACAATCCTCCAACTTCCGCGATCTGGGCGGCTATCCGGCGGCTGGCGGCAAGCATGTCCGCTGGGGCCGGATCTACCGCTCGGGTGGGCAGGCGATGCTGACCCCGGCCGACGTGGCGCAGGTGAAGGCGCTGGGCGTCGCCAATCTGGTCGACCTGCGCTCCGACGAGGAACGGCTGTTCGCGCCGACCAAGCTGGACGGCATTGCCTATAATGCTGTCGGCTATTCGATGGCCGCAATGATGCAGGGCATGAAGTTCGACCCCAAGAATATGGACATGGCCAAGCAGGCCGAAGCCTATGCCGGCACTTATCGCGGCATGGCGACCCAGTTGAAGCCGCAACTGCGTATCGTCTTTGCCCGCCTGCTGTCGAAGGACGGGCCGCTGCTGTACAATTGCTCGGCCGGGCAGGACCGCACCGGCTTTGTCAGCGCGATGATCCTGTCGGCGCTCGGCGTGCCGCGCGATGTCATCTATCGCGACTATGTGCTCTCGACGCCGTCGCGCCGCCCGGAATATGAAGTGCCGCCGATGAGCGATGCCGTCGCGCAGAGCAGCCCGATCGCCGGCATGTTCGCACAGATGCAGAAGGGCGGAGCGATGGCCAAGGCCAATCCGCTGGTGCTGCCCGACGGCACGCCCTTCCTGACCTATGCCTTCGCCGAAATCGACCAGAAATGGGGTTCGGTCGATGCCTATCTGGCCCAGGAAATCGGCCTGACGCCGGTGGACATTGCCGCGCTGCGCACCACCTATCTGGAATAAGTATCGCTTATTCCAGATCGGCATGAAGGGCGCGGCGGGATTCATTATCCCGCCGCGCCCGCAAGGCGCTAGGAGGCTGGAAAAGGGTGCGCTATCCTTGTCCCACTTTCTGGAGGCCATATGATTTTCCGTTCGATCGACCCGGCCAGCGACACGCTCCTGTGGGAAGGGGAGGCGGCCGATGCCGCGACCTGTGCGGCGGCCGTGACGCGCGCCCGCGCCGCCTTTCCGGCCTGGGCCGGGCTGCCGCAATCCGCGCGCGAGGATCATGTGCGGCGCTACAAGGCGCTGCTGTCGGACCGCAGCGATGCCTTTGCCAAGGCGATTGCGCGCGAGACCGGCAAGCCGCTATGGGAGGCGAAGACCGAAATCGCCTCGATGATCGGCAAGGTCGACATTTCGATCGCGGCGCAGGCGGAGCGCGCCGGATCGCGCGAGCAGGCGACCCCGTTCGGCCGGGCGGTGCTGCGCCACAAGCCGCATGGCGTGATGGCGGTGCTTGGCCCCTATAATTTCCCCGGCCATCTGCCCAACGGCCATATCGTGCCGGCGCTGCTGGCGGGCGATGTGGTTATCTTCAAGCCATCGGAACTTACCCCGCTGGTCGGCGAACTGATGGCGCAGGCGTTTCGCGACGCGGGCCTGCCCGATGGCGTCTTCACCTTGTTGCAGGGTGGGCGGGACACCGGCGCGGCATTGATCGCGCAGGATATCGACGGTCTGTTGTTCACCGGATCGGCGGGCGCGGGCGCTCATTTCGCGCGCGTGATGGCCGACCGGCCGGGCGTCATCCTGGCGCTGGAGCTGGGCGGCAATAATCCGCTGGTCGCCTGGGACGGCGATGCGCAGGCGGTCGCCTCGATCATCGTCCAGTCGGCCTTCATCACCGCGGGCCAGCGCTGTTCCTGCGCGCGCCGGCTGATCGTGCCGCAGGGCGCGGCGGGCGACGCGATCCTCGACGCGACGGTGGCGCTCGCCCGGCGGCTGACGATCGGTGCCTGGGACAGCCAGCCTGAGCCTTATATGGGCGCGCTGATCTCGGCTGAGGCGGCAGCTCATGCCAGGGCGCGCCATGCCGCGCTGCTGGCGTTGGGCGGCGTCGAATTGCTGCCGCTGGAACAGCCGGCGGACCTCGGCGCGGCCTTCCTGACGCCGGGCATCATCGACATGACCGGGGTGGAGGCACCCGACGAGGAGATTTTCGCGCCGCTGCTGCAGGTGATCCGCGTCGCCGATTTCGACGCCGCGATCGCGGCCGCCAACGCGACCCGCTATGGCCTGGCGGCTGGGCTCGTGTCCGCCGATGATGCGCTGTGGGACCGGTTCCTGCTGGAAAGCCGCGCCGGCGTGGTCAACCGCAACCGGCCGACCACCGGCGCGAGCGGGGCGATGCCGTTCGGCGGCCTGGGCGCATCGGGCAACCACCGCCCCAGCGCCTATTATGCCGCCGACTATTGCGCCTATCCGGTCGCCAGTTTCGAGGCTGGGGACGTGCTGGACCTGACCGCCGATATCAAGGGGCTGGCAGGCTGATACATGCGTCTGGTCGAGAATTACTAGTTGACGCAAGACAATATCGGCTTGGCACGGATGATGACATGACAGCGATTGCCATTCTGCTATGGCTTTGGATATGTCGTCCTATCGCCTGATTCCGAGCGCCGTCGAAAAGCCTTGGGGACGCAGGGATTTGCCTGCGCGCTTTGGGTTGAATGCCGATCGCCGCGTGGGCGAGATCTGGTTCACGGCGGACCCCGATATGCCTCAGCCGCTGCTCGTCAAATATCTCTTCACGAGCGAGAAATTGTCGGTCCAGGTCCATCCTGACGATGCCCAGGCGCAGGCCATGGGGCTGGCTGGCGGCAAGTCGGAATGCTGGTATGTCCTGGCAACCGAAGGGGACGCTCGACTGGGCATCGGCCTGACCCGGACGGTCGATGCCGATGCGTTGAGAGCGGCCGCGCTGGATGGGTCGATTGAGGAATTGATCGACTGGAAGCCGGTAAGGCCGGGCGATTTCTACTATATTCCGGCGGGCACGATTCATGCCATCGGCGGCGGTATTACCCTCGTTGAAGTGCAGCAGAATAACGACGTGACCTATCGCCTGTTCGATTATGGGCGCCCCCGCGAACTGCATCTGGATGCCGGCATGGTCGTCAGTGCGCCTGTGCCCTATGACCGGCTGGCGCAACATGTGACCAGCGACCGCGCCTGCGTGCTGGTGGAGGAAACCGGCGCCCCCTTCACGCTCGAAAATCTGGTGCATGAGGCTGGCGAACGGGTTCTGCAGGATCAGGGGCCGTTCTGGTTCATCCCGTTGCAGGGGAGTGGGCTGATCGACGGTCAGCCCTGGTTGGCAGGCGAGTGCTGGCTGATTGAAGATCAGGCGGACATCGCGGTCGAACACCGGTCGCACGCCCTGCTGGCGCGACCCGTCGCCTGAACGGCGCACCCATTCCACAATCTGAAAAGCATTGGCGCTCGATCCGCCAGGCGGCTTAACGCGACTGGCGCGTCCGGATTCGCGGTGAAGCGTCTGGTGACGTCTAATGATCCACATGATGGAACCGTGGTCCGTTATGGCAACGGTTCATCGATGATATAGCTCGTTTCGTCGCAAAGGCGGCGCCATCCTCGCGTGTCCATATATAGATATGAACACCCAATATATGGGATATCAAAGGGTTGTCGCGGCGGGGTCTGGTCGCGATCGACCTCAAACCCGTGCCCAAACGGGGGGGCACGCATAGGGAGGATGTTTAAGTGAGGTTTTCCAATTATCGCGCCTTGTTGTCGACGTCGGCCGTCGCCGCCGTCCTGCTGGGCGCCATGCCGGCCGCGGCACAAGACCAGCAGCAGTCCGAACAGCCTCAGCAGGCGCCCGAAGCGAGCAGCGAGGATATCGTCGTCACCGGTATCCGTTCCAGCCTTCAGGGCGCGCTCAACGCCAAGCGCAACGCCGCGCAGGTTCTGGACGCGATTTCGGCCGAGGATATCGGCAAGTTCCCGGACAAGAATGTCGGTGAAGCGCTGCAGCGCGTGACCGGCGTCCAGCTGACCCGTTCCGACGGTGAAGGCTCCGGCATCACCATCCGCGGCGCCGATCCGTCACTGAACCGCGTCGAGATCAACGGCGTCACCGCCCTGTCCACCACCGTGGGCGGCGGCCGCGATGTCGATTTCCGCGATCTGCCCTCCGAATTCGTCAACCGCCTGGAAGTTGTGAAGTCGGCCACCGCCGACATGACCGAAGGCGGCGTCGGCGGCACCGTGCGCGTCATCACCCGCCGGCCGTTCGACAATGGCGGCAAGCCCTATCTGGCCGGTTCCGCCCAGGCCATCTATGCCGATATCGGCGACCATATGGACCCGCGCCTGGCGCTGATCGGCAGCGACACCTTCGCCAATGGCACGATCGGCGTGTTGGTGTCGGGCACGTTCGAGAACCGCAATGTCGAAAGCCATCAGGCGCGCACCACCGGCTGGGTCCAGCTGGACAGCGATCCCAATACGGCCGGCATGCAGGCCTATGACCTCAACAATGACGGCGTCGGCGATTTCTTCCCCGACATTCCGCGCTATGTCATCAACCGCCTGGAAACCCGCCGCTATGCGCTGAACGGCATCCTGGAATGGCGCCCGAGCGACGATTTCAAGGCCTATGTCGAAAGCAACTGGACCAAGTCGATCCAGTCGGTGACCTCGCAATATCTGCAGACCGGCACCAGCGGGGGCATCGTCGACACGGAAAACACCATCATCGGTCCGGACAATACGGTCGAATATCTGGTGATGACCAACAATACGTCGAAGGCGCAGACCAGCCAGCTGGGCGTGTCCTATCGCAACATTCTGGGCGACATCAAGCGTACCACCTATAATGTCGCGCTGGGCGCCGACTGGACGACCGGCAACCTGACGCTGACGCCGAAAATCTCGCTGTCCAAGGCCAAGGCCTATAATAACGAGATCAACGCGACCGCAGCCGTCACCGGCATGTCCAGCCTGATCGTCGACTATAGCAACGGCCAGAATGCGCCGAACATCATCCTGCCCAATGATCCGACCACCACGGCCGGCATCAACCAGCTGACCGTGCTGCGCCGTCCGCGCTATGACGACCAGACCGAGAAGATGGCCAAGCTGGACGCGGAATATAAGACCGACGGCGGCCTGTTCACCTCGTTCAAAATTGGTGGCCAGTATCGCGACCTGACGGTCAAGAGCCGCTTCTACACCCGCACCACGACGCTCAATGGCTTCAGCGATCCGGCGGTGCAGTCGCAGATCGACAGCATCGTCAGCGGCAATGCGGCGCTCGGCACCTCGCCCTTCTTCCACACCGGCAATCTGGGCTTCACCGGCGATTATAGCGGCTGGCTCAACATGACCCAGGGCGTGGCCGATGCGGTAGGCATTCCCGATCCGTTCGAGGAAGGCGGCTGCCCGGCCAATGCCGACGGCACCTGCCAGGTCTATACCGACACCTGGAAGGTCGGCGAACGCAACCTGGCCGGCTATGGCCAGGCCAGCTTTGCCTTCGATGTCGGGGCCGTGCCCGTCAGCGGCGTGATCGGCGCGCGCGTCGTCAATACCAAGGTCAATACCTCGGGCTATCTCAGCACCGGCGGCGTGATCTCGCCCGTATCCTATGACAGCAACAGCACCGAATTCCTGCCCTCGATCAACATGAAGGCGGAACTCATCCCCAACAAGCTGATGGCGCGTGCGACCGCGACCGAAGTGATGGCCCGCCCGCTGCCGCAGCAGCTGGCCCCGCGCTTCACCATCGACGTCGTTGGCCTGTCGGGTTCGCGCGGCAATCCGGATCTGCAGCCGTTCCGCGCTCGCCAATATGATGCGGGCCTGGAATATTATATCAACCGCACCAGCTTCGCGTCGGTCACCTATTTCCGCAAGGAAATCAGCTCGTTCATCCAGAACACGACCGAACCTTACACCGATGCCAGCGGCGTGACCTACACCATCACCGTGCCCACCAACGGCACGCAGAAGGTGACGATCAACGGCGTGGAAGCCGGCGCGCAGATCGCGTTCGACTTCATCGACGTGCCGGTGCTCAAGCAGATGGGCGTGGTCGCCAACTATACCTATTCCAAGGATAGCGGCTATGAAGGGAAGGATTATTTCACCGGCGATTCCCTGCCCTTCCAGGGCCTGTCGCGCCATGCCTACAATATCTCGGCCTATTATGAAGACGACGTCGTCAGCCTGCGGGGCGCCTATAACTGGCGGTCCAAATATCTGATCACGGCGCAGGGCCGCGGCAACAATCCCGAGTTCGGCGAAGCCTATGGCCAGCTCGATGCGTCGCTCAACGTCACGCTGATGCCGGGCATCTCGATGTTCCTGGAGGGCGTCAACCTGCTCGACGCGACGCGCAAGGAAAATGCCAACAGCGTCGAACGCCGCACCATCATCGAGACGGTCGGCCGCCGCGTCTATGGCGGTATCCGCTTCAAGCTCTGATTGGCGCTCATGGCCTGGCCTCCCCCAGGTCATGAGACAGGCTGCGGGTCGGGACATGCCCGACCCGCAGCATCATTTTTTCAAGATTAAGCGGGACAGGTCGCCATGTTCTCTCGCCGCACCCTCCTTGCATCGCTGGCCCTGGCGCCGATCGCCGGCCCCTTGAACGCTGCGGCGCGGGGGCCGCTCTGGCGCGACGATTTCCGCCATGGCCTCAAGCAATGGCAGCTGGAGGCGGTGGGCGATGCGCGCGTGACCGCGCAGGACGGCCTGCTCGATATCGTCGCGCCCAAGGGACTGACGCTCTGGTTCCGTCAGGCGCTCAAGGGCCCGGTCGCGATCCGCTACGACGTGCGCGCCGTGTCGGACGGCGGTCCCTATGACGAGGTGAGCGACGTCAACGCCTTCTGGATGGCGCGCGACCCGGCGGCGCCCGGCGGATCGGCGCTCGGCCGCACGCGCAGCGGCACGTTCGAGGAGTATGACAGCCTCCGCACCTATTATGTCGGCATTGGCGGCAACCGGAACAGCACCACGCGGATGCGCCGCTATGTGGGTGAGCCGGGCCATCGCCCGCTGCTGCCGGAACATGACCGCACCGACAAGGCGGCGATGCTGGTGCCCAATCAGTGGTTTTCGATCGGCCTGATCGCGAACGGATCTCATATTGCGGTGGAGCGGGACGGGGCGACACTGTTCACGCTCGACGATCCCGATCCCTATCGCAGCGGCCATTTCGGCCTGCGCACGACGCAGAGCCATCTTCAGGTCCGCAACTTCACCATCACCAAGATCTGAACAACATAAAAAGGGAGAGCAAAATGGATATCAGGGCGGGGATCAGCCGGCGCGACAGCCTGAAGGCGGGATTGATGGCGAGCGCGACCGCGCTGCTGCCGGGCGCGGCGCAGGCGGCCACCAGTGCGCGCGGTGGCGCGATGCCGGAAACCCCGGTGCGCTGGATCGACGATGCCGCCCCGCCGCTCTCGCTCGGCCAGACCTTCGGCGTGCCATGGCCGCGCGGCGTGCTGCGCGCGGGCAAGCCGCTGTCGGTGCAGGGCGCCGATGGCACCGCTTTGCCCTCGCAGCACTGGACGCTGGCCACCTGGCCCGACGGGTCGATCAAATGGACCGCCCATGCGCTGCCCGCCGGCACCGGCCAGCCCGGCGCGCTGCGCGTGGTGCCGGGCAAGCCGGCCGCGCCGCAGGCGCCGGTACTGGTGCGCGAACTCGCCGATCGAATCGAGATTCAGGTCGGCGCGCTGCGCTGGAGCATCGGCCGCTCGGGCAATGCGATCATCCAGTCGGCGCAGCAGGGCGGTCGCACCGTCGTCGGCCCCCTGACGCTGGTGGCCAGCGTGGACAGCGCGCCCGAAGGCGGCACCCGCACGCCCTTCACCGGCCGCATCACCAGCGCCACGGTCGAGCAGAAGGGGCCGGTCCGCGCCGTTGTCAAGCTCACCGGCGTGCATGAGGGGCAGGGGCGGCAGATTTTGCCCTTTACCCTGCGCCTCTATGCCCATGCCGGCGGCGATCATCTGCGCATCGTCCACAGCTTCATCTTCGATGGCGATCCGGCGAAGGATTTCATCAGCGGCATCGGCCTCACCGCTGCGGTGCCGATGGCCGGCGCCCCGCATGACCGCCATGTCCGCCTCGCTACCGCCGATGATGGCCTGTTCAGCGAAGCGGTGCGGCCGCTCACCGGCCTGCGCCGCGATCCGGGCAAGGCGGTGCGCGCCGCGCAGATCGCCGGCAAGGCGGTGCCGATGGACGCGATGGCGCCGGGCGTCGCCAAGCTGCTCGATCGCATCCCGACCTGGGGCGATTTCGACCTGACCCAATTGTCGGCCGACGGTTTCTCCATCGCCAAGCGCACCCAGGAGGGCCATGCCTGGGTCGATTCCGTCGCTGGCAGCCGGTCGCAGGGCCTGGGCTATATCGGCTCGCCCCAAGGCGGCGCGGCGATCGCCACCCGCTATTTCTGGCAGCGCCACCCGTCCCAGATCAGCATTCGGGACGCCGAAAGCGACATGGCGACGCTGACCGCCTGGCTCTGGTCGCCCGATGCCAAGCCGATGGACATGCGCTCCTATCGCGGCGTTCTGGGGATGGAGGGTTATGACGCCCAGAATGAAGGGCTCGACATCACCTATGAGGATTATGAGCCCGGCTGGGATGCCGCGACCGGCGTTGCCCGCACCAGCGAGCTGACCCTCTGGGCCTGCGCCGCCACCCCCTCGGCCGATGCGCTGGCCGCCATGGCGCAGGCGAACGCCGTGCCGCCGCAGCTGATGGTGACGCCCGACCGCATTCATGAAGCCGGCGTGTTCGGCATCTGGAGCCTGCCCGACCGCTCGACGCCCATGAAGGCGCGGATCGAGGACCAGAATAGAAATCTGGTCGACTTCTATGTTGGTGAGGTCGATCGCCGCCGCTGGTATGGTTTCTGGAACCATGGCGACATCATGCACACCTATGATTTCGACCGGCATGTCTGGCGCTACGACATTGGCGGCTTCGCTTGGGATAATAGCGAATTGTCGCCCGACCTGTGGTTCTGGACCAGCGTGCTGCGCACCGGCAATGCCGCCGCCTTCCGCTTTGCCGAGGCGCTGACCCGGCACACCGGCGAGGTCGACGTCTATCATCTCGGCCGGTTCAAGGGGCTGGGCACCCGCCATGGCGTCCAGCACTGGAGCGACAGCAGCAAGCAGCCGCGCGTCAGCAATGCCATGTATCGCCGCATCTTCTATTATCTGACCGCCGACGAGCGCGCCGGCGACCTGATGCGCGATCTGGTCACGTCCGACCTGGCGCTGGAGCATGTCGAGATCGGCCGCAAGGTGCCGGGGGCCGAGCGCAATCCGCTGCCGGCCGGCGTCATTGATTTGAGCTTCGGCACCATGTGGTGTTCGGTCGCCTCGGCCTGGCTCACCGAATGGGAGCGGACCGGTGACAAGAAGTGGCGCGAGCGACTGCTGAACGGCATGGATAGCATCGGCCGCCTCAAATATGGCTGGCTCGCGGGCAGCGCCCCCTATGACCTCAAGACCGGGCGCTTCATGGGGGCGGGGGACAAGATTTCCATCTCGCACCTTAACGCCGTGTTCGGTGCGCTGGAGGTGAATGCCGAGCTTCTCGACCTGCTCGACGTGCCGCGCTATCGCACCGCCTGGCTCGATTATTGCCGCTGGTTCAATGCCTCGCCGCAGGAGTGGAAGGCGAAGTTCGACCAGCCCTTCGGTCGCCGTAACCTCAAGGAAGGCCATTCGCGCCTGACCGCCTATGTCGCGCGCGAGACCGGCGACAAGGAATTGGCGGTGCGCGCCTGGAAGGAATTTCTCGGCGGTGACGCGGGCCTCGGCCTGTCGACCGGCGATCCGCGCGTGGCGCTGAAGGGGCCGGCCTATGTCCGCCCGATCGTCGAATGGCCGGACGTCTCCACCAATGCGGCGTCGCAATGGGGCCTTGCCGCGATCGAGAATCTGGCGCTCATTCCCGACGCGCTCGCCGACGCTGCCAACTGATGAAGGGCCATAAGATGAAGACGATGATGATGGGCCTGATGGCGGCGCTGACCGTAAGCGTGGCGACCCCGGCGCTGGCCAAGCCCGTGGCCGAATGGGTCGACCAGACCACCGGCCACCGCGTGCTGCGGCTGACCGACACGCCAGGCAGCGCCAGCCTCTATTTCCACCAGAACAGCTACACGCCGCAGGGCGACAAGATGGTGATCTCCACCCCCGACGGCATTTCGGTGCTGACGCTGGCCGACTGGACCATCAGGCCGCTGGTCAAGGGCAAGGATATCCAACTGCTCTTCACCGGGCGCAAGACGCGCACCGCCTATTATGCCAGCCACAAGCGCGACGATGGCGCCGGCGCGACGACCCTCTATGCCGCCGACATCGACAGCGGCAAGGTCCGCAAGATCGCGACCGTCGATCGCGGATCGATCGGTTCGATCAATGCGGACGAGACGCTGCTGCTCGGCCAGTGGGCGGCAAGCGACAAGCCGCTCCAGCCCGACGGCACGCAGAAGCGCGCCGCGCCGGAGATCAAGCAGCAGTTCGGCCAGGCCAATTATGCCGCCAACGGCCCGGACGGAAAGCCGCTCAGCTTTGCCGAGGCGAAGGAAGTGCGCCTCAATGAACGGCTGGAAGCGCGCATCCCGATGGAGATTTTCACCATCGACATCCGCACCGGCGAACGCAAGGTGGTGGTCGCCTCCACCGACTGGCTCAACCATATCCAGTTCTCGCCGACCGACCCTAAGCTCATCATGTATTGCCATGAAGGCCCCTGGCACAAGGTTGACCGGATCTGGACGATCCGCACCGACGGCAGCGGCCAGCAACTGGTCCACAAGCGCAGCATGAACATGGAAATCGCCGGCCACGAGTTCTTCTCGCCCGACGGCAAGTGGATCTGGTATGATCTCCAGACGCCTCGTGGCGAGGTGTTCTGGCTCGCCGGCTATGAATTGGCGACCGGGCATCGCCAGTGGTTCAAGGTCGACCGCAACCAATGGTCGGTCCATTACAACCAGGCGCCCGATTTGAAGCATTTCTCCGGCGACGGCGGCGACAGCGAAATGGTCGCCCATGCCCCGGACGGCAAATATCTCTATCTCTTCACGCCCCAGGCCATTCCCGACGTCGCCGGCATCCATGCCGACAATGCCGCCGACCTGATCGCGCCGGGCACTTTCGGCGTCGAGAAGATCGTCGACATGCGCAAGCATGACTATCGGCTGGAGCCGAACATCACCTTCACGCCAGACGGCAAATGGATGATCTTCCGCTCCAACATGGATGGCGCGCCGCAAATCTACGCGGCGGAGATTGCCAAGCCGGCGCACTGACGACGAGCGATTGCCGGGCGGGGCGTCGCTGGCCTATGGTCGCGGCGCCCCGCGTGAAAAGGCTGACGTCATGATGCGTGCCCGGCTCTGCTCCCTGCTGCTGTTCCTGACGCCGGTCGCGGCCGATGCCGTGCCGCCGCCGACCCCGGCCGATCTCGCTGGCTGCGAAGGATCGGCGTTCGTCGTCGACAAGCTGGTCTGCGCCGACCCGGCGCTCAGGGCGGCCGATGCCCGCGTCCGGGTGCCCAGCGCGGATCAGGCCCAATTGCTCGATGCCGCGTCCGATTATGTCGAGCGCCAGGATGGCTGGTTTCAACGCCGCAACCGTTGCGCCTTCGCCGATGATCAGCCCGCCTGCCTGCGCGACGCCTATGCTGAGCGCAGCGCCGTGCTGACGGCGCTGGCCCATGATGCTACGCAGGACCGGGCGGGGCGATGCGGCAAGATGGCGGTGCGGCTCGGCACGCTGGAGGGGGCGACCATCATCCGCGATGACAGCCGGCTGGTCGCGGTGGGGCTGCCGAAGGCCCGATCGTCCTGGCGCCCGTTCGTGACGGCGGAACCGCGCGGCAAGGCATGGCGCCTGCGCCGGCTGGACGGCGCGCATATCGACTGCCGCTAGGGCTCAGTCCTCGTCCTCGCTGTGCATGATGTCGGCGCGGGTGATGGTGCCGCCCTGGCTGTGGACCACGGCCAGCCGCTTGCGGCCCTTGTCGCGGAAGCTGATCTCGCCGCTGTCGATCGCGGGATCGGCGATCATGATGAGGGCGTCGAACACGCCGCGCGCCTCGCGCAATTCGCTCAGGATCGTCAGCAGTTCGTGGGACGTGATGCGGGTGCCCCCTTCGCTGTCGGGCATCTGCTTCTCGATGATCCGGTGCAGCGCCTCGACGATCGCCAGCGTCGGATGCAACCGCTCGACTGGCACCGGCGGGGTCAGCGGAACGGCGCGAACATCGGCCAGCGCCAGATAGGGGTCGATCGCGCCGGGGCCGAAAACCTGCTCGATATTGGCAAGGGTCACGGCGTCCAGGTTGCTCGCCTCGTTGCGGGCATTCTTGACCGTGCCGGCCGAACAGCCGATCCGCTCCGCCAGCTGGCTGTCGGACAGGCCATGGGCCTTCTGGATGCGCCGCACGATGGTGGCGACCGCTTCCCGATAGATGCCGTTCGATAGCCGCGTTCCGGCCATGTCCCGCTTCTCCCGCTTCGACGTGCCCCGCCCGACAAAAATGCCGGGCCGGACGGATGTGCGCAAGACTTTGTGCGCGGCGCCCGATTCCGGCAAAGACCTTGGCGGGGCCTGCACCCTAGTTGCACAATCCATGAACCCCGATCGTCGCCGTTTTCTCCTTTCCGCTTCCGTTCTGGTCGCGGGCGCTGTTGGCACCGCGCGTGCCTCCGCGCCGGGGCCGATGCGCGCGCTGAAACCCATGGTGCCGGCCCAGCCGATCGCGCCGCTCACCACGCCGACCCCGCCGGCGCTGGTGAAGCCCGCTTTGTTTGCGCAGGCGCGCGCGGCGCTGGAACGGCATCCGCAGATCGTCAATCGGCACCGCATGGCGCTGGTCGATTTTGCCGCGCCCTCGTCGGAGCCGCGGCTGCACATCGTCAACCTGCTGGATGGCACCACCACCTCCTATCTGGTGGCGCATGGCAGCGGATCGGACCCGGATCACAGCGGCTGGCTGGAGCGCTTTTCCAATGCGCCCGGCTCCAACGCCTCCTGTTCGGGCGCGTTTCTGACGGCCGATCCCTATGTCGGGAAACATGGCCCGTCGCAGCGCTTGCAGGGGCTCGATCCGACCAACGACAATGCGATGAGCCGGGCGATCGTGCTGCATGGTGCCTGGTATGCCGAACCCACGCTGGCCGGTGCGCGCGGCAAGCTGGGGCGCAGCCAGGGCTGTTTCGCGGTCGGCGACAGCGTCCGGTCGCAGGTCATGGCCCAGTTGGGCCGGGGTAGCCTGATCTACGCGGCCAAGCTGGTCGTCTGAATTTTGCCATAAGCGCGTCGCCCCAATCGGCGCGCGGGTCCGTGCCGCCGCTTAACCCCTTTCGCGGTGGGCACCATGGCCGTCCGGGAGCGGTGCTTGCATCGCTCCCGGACTTTATTTCTCGGTATTTTCCCTGAGCCCTATCCACGGCTTTGCCGAATGCGCGGCGCCAGCGTTGCTGTAGCATGCGGCCGTCTGCGACTCCGCTTTCCGGCGTCGCAGGAACAGGGGAAATAAGGATGACGCGTTTTTCGACCTTTCTGTCGGTGACCGCCTTGCTGGCGGCTGCCCTTCCGATCCCGCCGGCCCATGCGGCGCCGCCGCGCGATGTCGATGATCTGGTCGGCGCGCGAGGCTCTTCGGGCGAAAATGCGCTGCAATCGCGCGGCTATCGCATCGCCAAGCAGAATGGCCTCACCAACTATTGGTGGAACAGCGCGAAGGACCAGTGCATCCGGGTCGTTACCTATAATGGCCGCTATGATGCGATCGACAGCGCATCGGATGGCGATTGCGGCCATGGCGGCGGCAATACGGCCGCAGCGGCCGTAGCCGGCGTTGCGGCGATCGGCCTGATCGCGGCGCTTGCCAGCCACAAGAAGAGCCATGGCGACAGTTCGGCCCAGCATGACAGCGAATATGAGCGCGGCTATCATGACGGCCTGTATGGCGGTGACTATGATCGCAACGACAGCGAAGCCTATCATTCGGGCTTTTCGGCGGGCAATGCGGAGCGGAGCAATCGTCTTGCCGCCAACAGCCAGATCGTGCGGGGCGCGCCGGCGGCGGCGCAGCGCGCCTGTGCCCGGCGCGGCGACGAGTTCCAGAATGTGCCGGCGGGCAGTTCCGTGCCGGTCAGCGTCTATCCGCAAGGTGGGGATCGCTACGAGATCATCATCGCGTCCGGCCATTATCGCTCGCGCTGCACCGTGACGGGCAACGGCAATGTGATGTCGATGGACCCCTATTGATCGGAAGGATGTGCATCATGAAGAAAGCAATGATCGCGACCGTCGCGCTGTCGGCACTGGCCATGCCGGCCATCGCTCAGGCCCCGGTGCGCAGCGAGCGGGTGCAATTCGCCAGGGGGAGCGCGTCGAAGGTCATCAAGGCGTCGCTCAAGGGCTATGACATGGTCGATTATCTGGTCGGCGCGCGGGCCGGTCAGACCATGAATGTCCGGCTTCAGACCAGCAACGCCTCGAATTATTTCAACGTGATGGCACCCGGTGCCGGGGATACGGCGATGTTCGTCGGCTCGTCCGCCGGCAACAGCTTTGCCGGCCGCCTGCCCGCCAATGGCGATTATCGCATCCGCGTCTATCTGATGCGCAATGCCGCCCGCCGCAACGAAGTCGCCAATTATACGCTGACCGTCAGCGTGCAGGCGCTGGCGGCGACCGCGGCGCAGGTGATGCCGGCGGCGACCGGCCCGGCGCTGACGCCGGGCAACATGCCCGCTTATTGCCGGGGGGAAGTGTCCGGCCAATATGGCACCCGTCCGACCTATGTGAAGACTGGCGCGATCGCCAAGGCGCCCGGTGGTTTTTTCATCGACGGCACGGTCGACAAGGGCAGCGAGGGGATCAAGCGCTTCCGTTGCCGCTTCGATGCGCAACGTCGCTTCGTCGACGTGATGGCGATGACGCCGGACGGCGAATAGCCGGTTCAGCCGCCCAGGATCAGGAAGCTCGCCCCGCTGTTGATCAGCGAGGCGAGCAGCCAGGTGTTGAACGCCGAACGGAAGGATGCCCAGGTCGATTTTCCGGTGCGATGGCGCAGCCAGATCGTCTCGATCCGCAGATACCAGCTGATCGTCACCAGCATGATGACCAGCGCGGCGACCGCCCAGCCGACATCGCCAAGGCGCGCCAGGATCGACGCGATGCCCAGCACCAGGGCGGCCGGCCCGGCAATATAGCATTGGGCGTAGAAGGGGCGGCGCAGCGTGTCGCGGTTGAGTGCCAGGCCCTGCGCCTTCAGCCGCCGCACCGCGAACATCAGCGGATAGATGGCGAAAAGGAAGGCGCGCAGCACCAGCAGGTTCATTTCCGACGTGGTGATTTCCTTGCCGATGCCGGTGGTTGCGACCTCCGGCATCTTCTGGTGCGACGCCACCTCGATCAGGTGCGACAGCAATATGGTCAGCATCAGGAACAAAGGCGGGCTCAGCATGTCGGTGAATTGCTGGTCCGGCGCATCCTCCAGTTCCTTGTCGGAATAGCGCAGCATCTGGATCGGGTGGCGGATGGTCCGCCATAGGGTGCGGGGATAGAAGACCAGCCAGCTCATCGCCTCATAGAGAAATTCTTCCAGCGACTGGAACAGGCGTAGGAAATCCATTGATGCTCCCGATCATGAGGAAGGCTGGCATCCCGCCGCCGGGGCAGGGTCGCGCAGGTGGGCCGGGCAGACGGAGGCGCCACGCGGCCGAATGTTTCCCGGTTCAGTTGGGCCGGTTGAGCGTGAATCCGTCAGCCTGTTCAACGCAGGCCCGTCCGGCTCGGATGATGGCGGCGCTAGCGGTTGCTGGCGAGCTGCTGCCCGGCGCGCGCCGCCGGCTTGTCCGCGGTCAGATCGTCGAGCCAGGGCAGGGCCGGTGGCGCCAGCCTGACGGTGGGGGTTGCATCCTGCGGCGTGCCCATGCTGCTTGCCGTGGCCAGTGCCACACAAATGCCGGCGCCCGCTGCGACCATTGCAGGCCAGTCTCTTACCATCGCACACAGCTCCCTCTGCTGGGCTGCGATCGGCAGGAAAAGTTGCGCGATTGGCGCCGCGACTCACCCGTCCGAACGCTGGAATAGGGGGATGATCGCGCATTCGCGGGCATCGCGCCATAGCGGATTTTCCGGGGGTCGGGCGATCGTCCCGCTTTGGTCCGACCGCGGCTTTCGGGCGCCGCTTCACGCCATGGGATAGGGATATCCGGGGCGCTCCCTAGGGGAGAATCCCGATGGCTGGCCCGGCGTCCGCTTGGCTATGCCCAGGAATATTCAAAGGGAGGTCGCGATATGATCAGGCGCATATTCGTCACGGGTCTGCTGCTGGCGCTGGCAGGCTGTGCCACCACGCCACGGGTCAATTATGATGCCGATCCCGCCGCCAATTTCGCCAGCTATCGCAGCTATAGCTGGGCGTCGATCACCGTGCCGCAGGGCATGAACCCATTGCTGTTCCAGCGGGTGAAGGCGTCGATCGACACCGCCCTCGCGGCGCGCGGCTATAGCCAGGCTGAACCCGGCGAATTTGCCATCGGCTTTACCCTGGGCGCGCGCGACCGGGTCGAGGTGACCGATTTCGGTCCCTATGCCACCTATTATCGTCCCTGGGGCGGGTGGGCCGGCTGGGGTGGCTATCGCAATGTCGATGTGCGCAACGTGACCGACGGCACGCTGACGGTCGACATTTATGACACCGGGACGAAACAGCCGGTCTGGCACGGCACGGCCACGCAGGAAGTCAGCCGCAAGAGCCCCGACCAGGCGACAATCGACAAGGCGGTGACCGCCGTGCTCGCCAATTTCCCGCCGCCGATCAAGCCGAACTGACAGGAGGGGAGCATATGGCCGAATCGCAGGAAACCAGGGGCGTGCCCATCCGCCCGGCCCGCAATGTGGGCGAGCCCGTGCCGCCCATTCCGTCGGTCGACATGAGCGATCCCGAAGGGGCATCGACCGCCTATTCGCATTTCCGAACCGGCCTGTCGCGCCATCGCACGGGCCTGTCGGAACATCGCACCGACCTGTCCGAATATCGCACCGACCTGTCCGGGCATCGCACCGAAATGTCGATGCGCCGGACCGGCATGTCGTTCCAGCGCACCCGGATGAGCGCGGACCGGACCCTGATGTCGGAAATGCGGACGGCGCTGTCGCTGATCGGCTTCGGCTTCACCATCAACCAGGCATTCCAGAAGATGCAGGACGCGGGCAGCATCCAGAATGTCAACGCGCCGCGCAATTTTGGCGTGGCGCTGCTGGTGTTCGGCATCGTGCTGCTGGCCGGCGGCATCGTGCGCCATGTCCAGTTCGCGACCGAATTGCGGGATCGGCGCAAGATCATGACGGAGGATGGGCTGATTCACTCCGACAGCCGCTTCCCGATCTCGGTGACGCTGGTGATTGCGCTGTGCCTGCTGGCGCTGGCGCTGGCGGCGGTGCTGGGCATCGTCTTCAACATCGCGCTGCTGGGCTGAAGCGCGGGCAGGCGGGCGAGGGCTGTGCCCCGTGGCGTCTCAGCTCTGCAGCATGTCCTGCCCGCTATTATAATGGTGCCAGGCCATGATCGCGGCGGCGCCGCGATGCGGCCGCCAGGCTTCTGCCAGGTCGCGGGTCAGCTTCTCGCTCGGCCGTTCGCCCAGCCCCAGGATGCGCCCGACCGCGATCTGCACCGCCAGGTCGCCGGCCGGCCAGATGTCGGGGCGGCCTTCGGCGAACAGCAGATAGATTTCCGCCGACCAGCGGCCGATCCCCTTGATCTGCACCAGTTGCGCAATCGCGACTTCATCGTCGGCGGGCAGGGCGTGGAGATCGAGCGTGCCGTCCACCACAAGTTCGGCCAGACTGCGGGCATAGCCCTGTTTCTGGCGCGACAGGCCACAAGCGCGCAACGCATCGAAATCGCGTGCCAGCAGCGCTTCGGGTGTGCAGCCCACGCCCAGTTCCGCCTCCAGCTTGCGCCAGACCGCGGCGGCGGAGGCGACGCTGACCTGCTGGCCGACGATGGTGCGCAGCAGCGTCTCATAGCCCGGCTCGCGCACGCGCGGTACCGGGTAGCCGACGCTGGCGATCGCCGCGCCGAATGCCGGCTCCGCCGCAGCGATGAAGTCCAGGCTGACGCGCAATTCTTCCGCCGTGCTTACCATGTCCGCCCGTCCAGCCCTTGATTTCGCCGCCGCTGTCGGTCAGAGCGGCGGGGATAAGTCCAAAAGGAATGGGTAGATGCCGAAGCTGATCGTGGTCAACCGTGATGGTGCCGAACAGACTGTTGAGGGGGACAAGGGTCTCTCGGTGATGGAAGTCATTCGCGACCATGGCTTTGACGAGCTGCTCGCGCTGTGCGGCGGCTGCTGCTCCTGCGCGACCTGCCATGTCTATGTCGACCCGGCCTTTGCCGACGCCCTGCCGGCGATGAGCGAGGACGAGAATGACCTGCTCGACAGCAGCGATCATCGCAACGAGACCAGCCGCCTGTCCTGTCAGGTCGTGCTGAGCGATGCGCTTGACGGCCTGCGCGTCACCATCGCGCCGGAAGACTGATTTCTTACTTCAGGGCCTGACCCGCAACGTCGCGGCCGGCGCATCGCCGGTCAGCGGCGTGATGGTCCATGTGATGCGCTTGCCCTCCGGCACGGTGGTTGCGCCATCTTCCTGATTCTGGCTGACGATCTCCGCATCGGTGGTCAGCGTGAACGTGCCGTTCAGCGCCTTGGCCGCCGCGTCGCCCGATCCGCCACCCATGCCGGCCGGCCCCTGGCTCTTATCGAAACCGTTGGAAAAGCCGGGCGCCTTCACCCGCACCCGGTCCGCCCCGCGCATTTCCACCGCGACGAAGGGCAGGACGATCTGCGCGTCGATGTTGAAGGGGAAGAGGAAGGCATGGTCCAGCCTTCCGCTGATCGCATAGTCGATCGCGAATTTGTGATCGCCCAGATACTGGACCGACCGGAAGCCCTTCTCCTTGGTGAGCGCGCTCGCCATCGCCTGCATCTGCGCATCGTCGCCGCTGGTCTTGTCGAACTGGGGTTCGGCGGGCGGGGCGGGTGTCTTGCTCTGGCTCTGCGCCACCTTCTGCAGCACGGCCTCCTCGCCCTCGGGCGGGGCGACGCCTTCCAGCGGATCCTCCTCCGCATTGCTGTTCAGGCCGCCCAGTGCCTTGTCCATGTCCGACGCCAATATCTCGCCCTTATAGGCAAAGGCGAAGCTGCGGTCGGCGCGGATGTCGAGGGTGGAGGTGAAGCTGCCGGGGGTCACCAGGCATCCGGGCAGCATCAGCAGCGCCGCCAGTGCGCCCGCCGCGCGGGACAATAGGACCATGGCGAACCCCCGTTCGTCTGCGCGACGATATGGGCGGGGCAAGGCGCCCTACCCACATCGTCGCAAGATGGTGCCCGGCGGCCGCTTACCGGCTGGTGGCGGCGTACAGGGCGATCGCTGCCGCATTGGAGACGTTCAGGCTCTCCATGCGCGGGCTGATCGGCAGCTTAGCGATAATGTCGCAATGCGCCATGGTGTTGTGGCGCAGCCCTTCGCCCTCGGCGCCCAGCACCAGCGCGACGCGCGATTCGCCGATCGCGTCGGCCAGCACGGTGTCGCAATCGCCGTCCAGGCCGATGCGCCAGTAACCGGCTTCGGCAATCTCTTCGAGCGCGCGGGCCAGGTTCACCACCCGCACCCAGGGCACGGTTTCCAGCGCGCCCGACGCGGCGCGGGCCAGCACGCCCGATTCGGGCGGCGCATGCCGGTCTTGCGTCACGATGCACAGCGCGTCGAAGGCGGCGGCCGACCGCAGGATCGCGCCGACATTATGCGGGTCGGTCACCTGGTCGAGCACCAGGATCGGGCGCTGGTCGTCCTGCCCCTGTTCCAGCACGTCGCCCAGCCAGACATCGTCCAGCGGTTCGACTTCGGCGACAATGCCCTGATGCGGCGCATCCGACGGCACCATCCGGCCCATGTCGGCGACGTCGGAATAGACGATCGGCAGCACGGGCGGCAGGTCGAGCGCGCCGATCGCTTCGCGCGTGCCCCATATCTTGCGCACGACGCGGTTCGGATTGGCGAGCGCAGCCGTGATGGCATGGCGTCCGTAGAAGCGGGGGAAGGCGCCTTTCGGCTTGCCGGTACGATGTCCTCTTTTCATGTTTTCGCTCTTTTCACATCACCCCATTGACAGGCAAGCCTCCATTCGCCATTGAGCCGCCTCCAGCGCGGCGGGACAGCAAATTTCCACCGCGTAGGGCACTGGACAGGTGGCCGAGTGGTTAAAGGCAGCAGACTGTAAATCTGCCCGGGTTTCCGTACGCTGGTTCGAATCCAGCCCTGTCCACCACTGCCCTCATCGGCGCGCCGCCTCTTTCGGGTTTCCGGTCCGCGCGCCGCTCCAGCCGAGCCCGTTACCGCAAGAGGAACGCCGCTTGGCCTGGGTCATTCTCGGCATTGCCGTATTCACCGAAATCATCTGGGCATTGAGCCTGAAATGGGCCGCCACCGTCGGCAGCTGGCAGGCATCGGCCGTGCCGATCGGCCTCAGCTTCCTCAACATGGGCCTTTTGGCGCTGGCGATGCGGGATCTGCCGGCGGGCACCGCCTATGCGATCTGGACGGGCCTGGGCGCCGTGGGCGTCATCATCGGCGGCATGATTCTCTATGGCGATCGGGTCAACATGGCCCAGATCGGCTTCATGGCGATGATCGTGATCGGCGTGATCGGCACCAAATTGTCGGCCCAGGCGTGATTGCTACTCCTGATTCGCGCGACATGATTCGGCGCATGGCCTGATCGCGGGATCGGGGCGTCGCGCCGCAGGCTTATTGCCGCAGCGCAACAAAATCGGCGCAAGTCCGTTTGTCTTCGGACAAGCCCCGTTCATTCTTCCCCGGTTACGTTCTCTCCCGCATGACTCTTGATCGCCGCGACCTTCTGATCCGCACCCTGGGCGGTGTCCTCGCCCTTGGCATTCCCCGCCGCGCGCTGGCGCAGGCCGACGTCGCCCGCGTCGATGACCTCATCGCGAAGATGACGCTGGAGGAAAAGGCCGGGCAGATGACCTGCCTGGCCGACAGCTTCCGTCCCTTCAACCCACCCAACCCGGCGGCCGGCATCCAGGACGAGAAGCGCCTGGCGGACGAGATTCGCAAGGGCCGGGTCGGCTGCCTGTTCAATGGCATTGGCGTTGCCGGCGGGCGCCGCGCGCAGGAAATGGCGGTCAAGAACAGCCGCCTGGGCATCCCGCTGCTGCTGGCCGGCGACGTGATTCACGGCCTCAAGACCATCTTTCCCGTGCCGCTGGGGGAGGCTTCCTGCTTCGATCCCTTGCTGGTGGAAAAGACGGCGCGAGTCATGGCGGTAGAGGCGACGGCGGCGGGCCTGCACCTTACCTTCGCGCCGATGGTCGATGTCGCGCGCGACCAGCGCTGGGGCCGGGTGGTCGAGGGCGCGGGCGAGGATGTCTATCTGACCGGCCTGTTGTCGGCGGCGCGCATTCGCGGCTTCCAGGGGCGCGACCTGCGCCGCGACGATTCGCTGCTCGCCTGTCCCAAGCATTTCGCCGCCTATGGCGCGGTCGCGGCGGGCCTCGAATATGGCAGTGTCGACATCAGTGACGAGACGCTGCGCGAAACCCATTTGCCGCCCTTCGGCAAGGCCTTTGCCGCCGGCGCGCTCACCACCATGGCCGCCTTCAACGAGATTAACGGCGTGCCCGCCACCGCCGACCGCGAATTGCTGACCGACATATTGCGCGGCGAGATGCAGTTTCGCGGCTTCGTCTTCTCCGATTACACCGCCGACGAGGAACTGGTCGCCCATGGCTTTGCCGAGGATGAGCGCGACGCTGCCCGCCTCGCCGTGCTGGCCGGGGTCGACATGTCGATGCAGAGCGGCCTCTATATCCGCCACATCCCCGATCTGGTGAAGAGCGGCGCGGTGCCGATGGCGACGGTCGATGTCGCCGTGCGCCGCATCCTCTATGTGAAGACCGCGATGGGGCTGTTCGACAACCCTTATCGCTCGCTCGATGAGACGGTGGAGAAGGCGCGCATCGGCACGCCTGGCCATCATGCACTGGCGCGCGAGGCGGCGGCGCGATCGGTCGTGCTGCTCAAGAATGACGGGGTGCTGCCGCTCGATCCCGCCGCCGGGCAGAAGATCGCGCTGATTGGTCCGTTCGGCGAGGACAAGGCCAATCTCTACGGCCCCTGGGCCTTTTACGGCGATCCTGACAAGGGCGTCGACATCGCCACCGGCCTGCGTGCGGCGATGCCCGATCCGGCGAATCTGACGGTCGAACTAGGCTGCGCGGTCAACGGCCCGATCAAGGATGGGCTCGCCCGTGCCGTCGCGGCGGCGAAGGCGGCGGACGTGGTGATCCTGGCAGTCGGCGAATCCCAGGCGATGTCGGGTGAGGCGCAATCGCGCACGATGATCGAACTGCCCTCCTCGCAACAGGCGCTGGCCGATGCGATCGCCGCCACCGGCAAGCCGGTCATCGTCCTGCTGCGCCATGGCCGTGCGCTCGCCCTGCATGATGGCGTCGCCAATGCCCAGGCCTTGCTTGCGACCTGGTTCCTGGGGTCGGAAACCGGTCATGCACTGGCGGATATCCTGTTCGGCAAGGTCGATCCCTCGGGCAAGCTGCCGGTCAGCTTCCCCTGGGAAAGCGGGCAGGAGCCTTTCTTCTACGATCGCAAGTCGACCGGCCGACCGACCGTGGACAATGGCAGCACCGAATATAAGGCGCGCTATGCCACCACCGACAACAGCGCGCGCTTCCCCTTCGGCCATGGCCTCAGCTACACGGATTTCGCCCTCAGCGACCTGAAGCTCTCCGACACCGCGCTGCGCTGGGACGGCGCGGTCGAGATCACCGCGCGCCTCACCAACAAGGGCAAGCGCAAGGGCAGCGAAGTGGTGCAGCTCTATATCCGCGACCGCGTCGCCAGCCGCACCCGCCCGATCCGCGAACTGAAGCGCATCCAGCGCGTCACCCTGTCGCCCGGCGATTCCACCCAGGTCCGCTTCACCTTGTCGCGCACCGACCTCGAATTTGTCGGCGCCGGCAACCGCCGCATCGCCGAACCGGGCCTGTTCGACCTGTGGGTCGGCCAATCCTCGACCGGCGGCCTGCACGGCCAGTTCACCCTCTACGCGGCGGCGCCGACTTCTCCGCCACCAAAAGGCTGACCGCTCCGATCCACCCTCTCTCATAGGAAAATCCGATCACTGTGACGGAATCGATTCGTTTCGATCCGCCGCCGCACGGGACTACCCCTTTTCGCGCCTTGAACAGGCAGAACAGGACAGGGGAGAGAAACATGTCCACGACCCGCATTTCCACATTCGCTTTGGCGTGCGCGCTGCTCGCCAGCCCGGCGCTCACCGCCGAGACCAAGCCTGCCGCCGCGCCCGCCGTCGCCGAAAAGCCCGGCGGCATGACCAACAAGGACTGGTGGCCCAACCGCCTCGACCTCACCGCCCTGCGCCAGCATGAGGCGACCCGCGCCAATCCCTATGGCGCCGACTATGACTATGTGAAGGAATTCAAAAGCCTCGACCTGGAAGCGGTCAAGGCCGACATCCGCAAGGTGCTGACCACCTCGCAGCCCTGGTGGCCGGCCGACTATGGCCATTATGGCCCCTTCTTCATCCGCATGGCCTGGCATAGCGCCGGCACCTATCGCGTCGGGGACGGCCGCGGTGGCTCGGATGGCGGCGAACAGCGGTTCGATCCGCTCAACAGCTGGCCAGACAATGTCAGCCTCGACAAGGCCCGCCGCCTGGTCTGGCCGATCAAGCAGAAATATGGCCGCAAATTGAGCTGGGGCGACCTGATGGTCCTGTCCGGCAATGTCGCGCTGGAGGATATGGGCTTCAAGACCGTGGGCTTTGCCGGCGGTCGCATCGACGCCTGGCAGCCGGACGTCGTCTATTGGGGGCCGGAAACCAAGATGATGGGGACCGAGCGCTCCAATCCGGACGGTTCGCTCAAGCGTTCGCTCGCCGCGACCACCATGGGCCTCATCTATGTGAACCCCGAAGGCCCCGGCGCCAATCATGATCCCAAGGGTGCCGCTGCCGACATCCGCCGCGCCTTTGGCAATATGGCGATGGATGACGAGGAAACGCTGGCGCTGATCGCGGGTGGCCATACCTTCGGCAAGGCGCATGGCGCCAAGAAGCCCGAGGAATGCCTGGGCGAAGAACCCACCGCTGCCGGCATCGAGCAGCAGGGCTTCGGCTGGAAGAACAAGTGCGGCAAGGGCAATGCCGAGGATACGCTGACCTCGGGCCTGGAGGGCGCCTGGTCCGCCACGCCGACCCAGTTCACCACCCAATATATCGACAATCTGCTGAACTTCGACTGGGTCAAGACCAAGAGCCCGGCCGGCGCGACCCAGTGGATCCCGACCGATCCCGCCACCGCGCAGATGGTCCCCGACGCGCATCTCAAGGACAAGCGGCACGCGCCGATCATGTTCACCACCGACATCGCGCTCAAGGAAGATCCCGGTTTCCGCAAGGTGCTGGAAAGCTGGCAGAAGGATCCCGAACTGTTCAGCAAGGCCTTCGCCCGCGCCTGGTTCAAGCTGACCCATCGCGACCTGGGGCCGCAGGCCCGCTATCTCGGCAAGGACATCCCGTCCGAAACCTATAGCTGGCAGGATCCGTTGCCCAAGGCGAGCTTCGCCCCCATCGGCGCCGCCGATCAGGCCAAGCTGAAGGCCGCCGTGCTGGCGTCGGGCCTGACCGGGCCGGAACTGGTGCGCACCGCCTGGGCCTCGGCCGCGACCTTCCGCAGCACCGACATGCGCGGTGGCGCCAATGGCGCGCGCCTGCGGCTCGACCCGCAGCGGGGCTGGGCGGTCAATGACCCGGCCGAACTCAATAAGGTGCTGACGAAGCTGACCGCGATCCAGAAGGATTTCGCCAGGTCCGGCAATCAGGTGTCGATGGCCGACCTCATCGTCCTGGGCGGTAACGCCGCGGTCGAGCAGGCGGCCAAGCAGGGCGGTTACAGCATCACCGTGCCCTTCACGCCGGGCCGGGTCGACGCCGCGCAGGCGCAGACCGATGTCGCCTCCTTCGCCTATCTGGAGCCCAAGGCGGACGGCTTCCGCAACTGGTATGGCCCCAGGGCGGAGGTCAGCCCGGCCGATGCGCTGGTGGACAAGGCCGATGCGCTCGACCTCACCGTGCCGGAAATGACCGTGCTGGTCGGCGGCATGCGGGCGCTCGGCGCCAATAGCGGCGGATCGAAGAATGGCGTGCTGACCACCCGTCCGGGCACGCTCAGCAACGACTTCTTCGTCAACCTGCTGACGATGGACACGGTGTGGAGCAAGTCGGCGACGCCGGGCCTCTATGACGGCAAGGACCGGGCCAGTGGCGCGGCGAAGTGGACGGCGACCCCGGTCGACCTGATCTTCGGCTCCAACTCCGAACTGCGCGCCGTCGCCGAAGTCTATGCCGAGGACGATGCGAAGGAGAAGTTCGTCACCGACTTCGCCGCCGCCTGGACCAAGGTCATGAACGCGGACCGCTTCTGAAGAATGTGCAACCCGGCGGCGCAGGGCGTCGCCGGGTTCTTCGTATCAGATTGGCGGGAGCGATCTGAAGCGGACGTTTCCTACTCCCCTCCCTTCCAGGGAGGGGCCGGGGGTGGGTGCGCCGCGTAGCGGCGGTCTACGGTCGATAGGGCAGAAGCTCGCTACGCTCGCCACCCACCCCAACCCCTCCCTGGAAGGGAGGGGCTATGTCTTGTTCCCACTCAAACCCGCCCCTCCTTCTTTCTCCTTCGCGCTCTTTGCGGCTCCGCGCGAAAAATGAATCACGCGGAGCCGCGAAAAACGCGGAGAAAGGGGTATGAAAGACTGAAAACAGTCTGGCGCTTCAACGTTGCGCCATTCCACATGCTGAAGCCGCGCCAGCATCCATCCGCCCCCAAACAAAAAGGGCGCCCTGGTCTCCCGTGGCGCCCTTTCAGCATCAGAACTTGTAGTTCGCGCTGATCGTGAAGTTGCGCGGGGCGCCGTAGCGATACTGGCTGAACGAACCGGCCTGGCTATAATATTTCTTGTCGAACAGATTTTCGACATTGGCCTGGAGCTGCAACTGCTCGGTCACGGCATAGCGCGCCATCAGGCTGACCAGAGTATAGCCGTCCTGCTGGAAGCGGAAGGGCACGGCCGGCGTGGTGCCGGGGATGGTGCCGTCCGAATAGGCCTTGCTGCGATAATTGACGCCGCCGCCGATGGTCAGGCCGGTCAGCACGCCGGGCAGGTCATAGGTGGTGAAGATCTTGAGCAGCTTGCGCGGCTGCGCGGTGTTCACGTCATTGCCGTCCGGATCCTCGATCTTGAACTGGCTGTAGCTGGCATTGACGTTCCAGCCCGGCAGCGGCTGGCCGGTGGCTTCCAGTTCGAAGCCCTTGCTGGTGACACCTTCGACCGCGCGATAGGGCTGGAAGGTCTGGCCGTTCAGGATGATTTCCGGGCCGTCCATCTCGCCGACATTATCCTGCTCGATGCGGAACAGCGCGATCGAGGTCTGCAGTGCATCGCCGAAGAAGCTGCTCTTGAGGCCGATTTCATAGGCCGCGCCGTTCAGCGGATCGAGCAGGCGCTGTTCGCGGTCATACAGGTTCTGCGGCTGGAAGATCTTGGTATAGCTGGCATAGACGCGATGGTTCGACGTGATGTCGTACAATGCGCCGACATAGGGGATGAACACATTGTCGTCGCCATAGTCGCTCGGCCCGCTCCAGGCGAAGCCGCGCTGGTTCCAGCTGGCGATGCGGCCGCCCAGGATGACCTTGAACGGATCGGCCACGTTCAGGCGGAACGCGCCATAATAGCCGGTCTGCTCGATCCGTTCCTGTTCGTTGCGCACCGCGTCGGTGCCCCAGATCGGCTCGGGATAGGGCACGCCTTCCTGGCCGATCACCGGCACGTCCGTCAGCCAGGGCGAGGGCGCTACATAATTGTCGGTGTGCCGCTTCAGCACGCTGTGCAGCGCGCCCAGCACGACCTCATGATCGCGGCCAAACAGCGCCACCTGGCCCTTCAACTGGGCGTCGATGCTGTTCTGGATGCTTTCACCCTTGGACTTGTAGGGGTTGGTGCCGTCCATCGTGCCGGTCGCCTTGTCGACGCCGCCATAGAGATAGAGCAGCTGCGTATCGCCGGTGGTCTTGAGCCGGTTGTAATTGGCGGTCAGGTTCCAGCGATCGCCAAATTCCTGGCGCACCGTGGCATAGATATTCTGGTTGGTGGTGTTCCAGTAGGTCCAGTCCGCCGCCGTGGTCTGCGACCGGGGCAGGTCGGTCAGCGTGCCATCGGTGTAGAAGGTGGGCAGCGCGCCCCAGGTCGCGCCCTTGGGCTTGCTGTCCTGGTGGCTCATGCCGACGCGGACCAGCGTGCTATCGGTGACGTCGGCCTCGACCACGCCATAGAGGACCCATTTCTTGCGGTCCTGAATGTCGATGAAATAGTCGCCCTTTTCATAGCGACCGACCAGCCGGGCGCGGATGCGGCCATCGGCGGTCAGCGCGCCGCCAATGTCGGCCGACAGGCGCCAGGTGTTCCAGCTGCCGACGCTGGCATTGACATAGCCGGTCAGGTCGGTGGCGTCGGCATGTTTGCGCACCAGGTTGACCGACGCGGACGGATCGCCCGCGCCCGACAGCAGGCCGGTTGCGCCGCGCACGACCTCGATCCGTTCATAAATGGAGACGTCGATGCTGGTCTCGCCATTGCCACCGGCCAGCGTCCAGGCCGCGGGCACGCCATCGACCTGGGTGTTGCGGATCTCGAAGCCGCGCGCGAAGAAGCTGTTGCGCACGTCATCGACTTCGTTGGCGGATACGCCCACCGCATTGGTGATGACATCCTTCACGCTGATCAGATTCTGGTCGAGGATGCGCTGCGCGGTCATGATGCTGACCGACTGCGGCGTTTCCTGCACCGTCAGGCCGAGGCCCGTCGCGGTGTCGATCTTGTCGGGCAGGGTATAGGTGCCGGTGACGACGATCTGGTCATCGCGATTCTCATCGGCCGGTGCGGCGCTGGTCTGGGCGGCGGCGGGAAGGGCGACGACGCATAGTGCGACGCCGGCAAGCCAGTGATATTTGGACAGCATGAAGACCCCTGTTTTCTGGTAGGAAATTGGGCGTCGTCCTACGGGATGTTGCGAGGTAATCGCAATAATAATGCGAATGCGTCGCAATGCTATTTTGCGCAAAATATGCGAATATTTCCGTCTGTGACGATAATGCCACAGTTGGTGCCGTCGATCGGCGGGTGATGCGCGGTGCGGCTGCGGCCGGTCGAGGCGTCCCTCGGCCTGCTTCCGCACGCGCACACAAACCGCGTCGTCAAATAATGTTTCAAGTCAATGGCATGAAAGCGCAAAAATAGAAATTCGGAATTTGTTCCACGCGGAAGCTGATTTTTGTTTCACAACAACAGGGTGCTTCTTGGCGAAGTGTGTTGGAAATCTATAGCTGCCCTGACTCAAGTGGATCGCGTTAACACTTTCCGTCTTCGCCTTCGTTTCGTCGCAACATCCGCTCATCTGGCCTGCGCAACACGGCCGGAACACGGGCTGTTCATGCAGCAGAAAGCCGGACACGAACAGGCAATGTGTCTGGCGCATCCCACGGCGCCAAGACGTCAAAATTTATGAAGGTCAGAAGAAGGGGGTTCTGACGGTTCGAAACGCCACCAGGCGGCCGCCGTCGGACGACAAGCTGCGATGCTGCAGGCCCGACCGATCGAGAAGTGAAGGAGCAGCGTGATGCCTATCATGTCCAAAAACCAAAAATATCTTGTGATGCTTGCCCTGCTGGCCGGGGCCGCCCCGGCCGCCGTCGTGGCGCAGGACCAGGCGCAGGACGCGCCGCCGGCCGATGTGTCGGCCAGCGTCGCCATGCCGGCCGCCGAACTGACGGAGGGGCCCGAGATCAAGGGCATCATCTCCGCGCGCAGCGGCGACCGGATGCAGGTGACCGCCGCCGACGGCAGCAAGAGCGTCATCACCATCAATGACGATACCAAGATCAGCGCCAGCAAGGGGCTGTTCGGCCTTGGCCGCGACCATCTGGCCGCGACGTCGCTGCTGAACGGTCTGCCGGTGACAGTGAAGACCCTGCAGGCCGGCGAAGGGCTGCTTGCCAGCAAGATCGCCCTGCAGAACAAGGATCTCAAGACCGCGTCGATGATCAACAACGGCACGGCCCAGCGGTTCGACGAACAGACCGCCGCGACCGAGGCGCTGCGCGGCCGCATGGGTGAGATCGACCAGTATAATGTGAAGGGCACGACCAACGTCAATTTCGACACCGGCAAGGCGGTACTGTCGGATCAGGCGAAGAATGACCTCTGCGCCGCGGCGACCTCGGCCAATGGCATGAGCAACGCGCTGCTGCTGGTCGTGGGTTATACCGACTCCACCGGTGGCGAAGAGCTGAATCAGGAACTCAGCGAAAAGCGTGCCTCGCGCGTGGTCAATTATCTGCAGCAGGCGTGCGGCTGGAAGCCCTATCGCATGCTGACCCCCACCGGCATGGCCGAGGCCGATCCGGTCGCCAGCAACGACACGATCGAGGGCAAGGCGCAGAATCGCCGCGTCGCGGTCAATATCCTTGTCAGCAAGGCCGTCGACGGCCTCTGACACCTGCGGGGTGGGCCCTTGCCCACCCCCATTTTTTGCGTGTCGACCGCAAGACTTCGCAAAAATCTCCTATTGCGAAGTCCCGGCTGCGGACCGGCAGCGGCTCAAATGCGTCCTCTGCGACACTATATATTTTGCAGCTTTCGCAAGCGTGCCAAGCCGCTTCACCCCCCGCCGCAGCTCTGCTACAGGCGCGGCCATGCTTAACTTGAACGGTATCACCGTGCGCCTGGGCGGCCGCACCATCCTCGACCGCGCCGGCGCCGCACTGCCGCCGCGCAGCCGCGTCGGCCTCATCGGCCGCAACGGCGCGGGCAAGTCGACCCTGATGAAAGTGATGATCGGCCAGCTCGACCCGGACGAGGGCAGTTGCGACATGCCGCGCGACACCCGCCTTGGTTATATCGCCCAGGAAGCCCCCTCGGGCACCGCGACTCCATTCGACACCGTGCTCGCCGCCGACAAGGAACGCGCCGCACTGATGGCGGAGGCGGAGCATACCGAAGATCCCGATCGGCTCGGCCATATCTATGAGCGGCTGACCACGATCGATGCCTATACCGCGCCCGCGCGCGCCGCCCGCATCCTCGTCGGCCTCGGTTTCGACGAGGAAATGCAGGGCCGCCCGCTCGACAGCTATTCGGGCGGCTGGAAGATGCGCGTGGCGCTCGCCGCGCTGCTCTTCTCCAACCCGGACCTGCTGCTGCTCGACGAACCGTCGAACCATCTCGATCTCGAAGCGACCTTGTGGCTGGAGAATTTCCTCAAGGCCTATCGCGGCACCGTGGTCATCATCAGCCATGAGCGCGATCTGCTCAACAATGTGGTCGACTATATCCTGCATCTCGAAGGCGGGAAGGTGACCCTTTATCCCGGCGGCTATGACGCGTTCGAGCGCCAGCGCGCCGAGCGCCTGGCCCAGCAGGAGGCGGCACGCGCCAAGCAGCAGGCCGAGCGCGAGAAATTGCAGGATTATGTCGCCCGCAACTCCGCCCGCGCCTCGACCGCCAAGCAGGCCCAGTCGCGCGCCAAGGCGCTGGCCAAGATGCAGCCCATTGCCGCCGCGATCGAAGACCCCAGCCTGCATTTCGGTTTCCCAAGCCCCGCCGAACTGCGCCCGCCGCTCATCACCATGGACATGGCCTCGGTCGGCTATGACGACACGCCGATCCTGCGCCGCGTCAATCTGCGCATCGATCCCGACGATCGTCTGGCGCTGCTAGGCCGCAACGGCAACGGCAAGACCACGCTGGCGCGCCTGATCGCGGCGCAGCTGGCGCCGATGGAAGGCGCCATCAACAGCTCGGCCAAGATGAATGTCGGTTATTTCACCCAATATCAGGTGGAGGAGCTGGACGTCACCGACACGCCGCTGGAGCATATGACCCGCGTCATGAAGGGGGCGACGCCCGGTGCGGTGCGTGCCCAGCTTGGCCGTTTCGGCTTTTCCGGCGAGCGCGCGACGCAGAAGGTCGGATCCATGTCGGGTGGCGAGCGTGCGCGTCTGGCGCTGGCGCTCATCACCCGCGATGCCCCGCACCTGCTGATCCTCGACGAACCGACCAACCATCTGGACGTCGACAGCCGCGAGGCGCTGGTGCAGGCGCTCAACGAATATTCGGGCGCCGTCGTCATCGTCTCGCACGACCGCCACATGATCGAACTGGTCGCCGACCGGCTGGTGCTGGTCGACAATGGCACGGCCCAGCCGTTCGACGGATCGCTCGACGATTATACCGACATCATCCTGCGCAAGGCGGACGGCAACCCGTCGGGCGGCGATGCGCCCAAGGTCGACCGCAAGGCCGACAAGAAGGCCGCCGCCGAATGGCGCGAGAAGCAGAAGACGCTCAAGAACGCCGTCAACAAGGCCGAGCGCGAGATGTCCACGCTGATCGCCGAGCGCAAGCGCATCGACGCCATACTGTCCGATCCCAAGAGCGCAACCGGGGCCGAGGCGAAGATGACCACCAGCGAACTGATGGTGAAGCGCGCTGCGGTCGAGAAGAAGCTCGAAGCGGCCGAGGAAGTCTGGATGGAAGCCGGCGCGGCGCTGGAAGCCGGCTAAGCTAAAAGGTCAGCGGTGGTGCACCCGCTTCGTTGGAGCGGGTGCGGATCACGATCTGCCAGGTGGCGATGAACAGGGCGGCAATCACCGGCCCGATGACGATGCCGTTGAAGCCGAACAATTGCAGCCCGCCGAGCGTGGTGATCAGCACGACATAATCGGGGATGCGGGTGTCGCGGCCGACCAGGATCGGGCGCAGCAGATTGTCGACCATGCCGATCACGAACATGCCGCAGAAGATCAGGATCAGCCCCTTCCAGATCGCGCCGGTCGCCAGCAGATAGATCGCCACCGGCGCCCAGATGAGGCCGGTGCCGACGGCCGGCAGCAGCGAGAAGAAGCCCATCATCACGCCCCACAGCAGCGCGCCGGAAATGCCCAGTGCGCCGAACACCAGCCCGCCGATCAGCCCCTGCAAGATGGCGACGACGATGCTGCCCTTGATCGTCGCACGGATGACGATGACGAATTGCCGCATCAGCGCGCGGCGATGCAGCACCCGCAGCGGCGCGGCCCGGTCCAGCTTGCGCGTCAGGTCGAGCCCGTCGCGCAACAGGAAGAAGGTGAGATAGAGCATCACCGTCAGCGCGATGATGAAGCTGAAGGCGCCCTGGCCGATCAGGAAGGCCTGGGCCGCGACGGTGCGGAAACTGGCGGTCAGGCCATCGGTCAGCAGCCGCTGGACCGCCGCGAAATTGGATATGCCCAGCCGCCGCAGGCCGATCGACGCCCAATCCGGCAACGCCGCCTGGAACTGCGCGAACATGTGGGGAATGTTGATCTTCCCCACATTGATCTGGGCGTAGAGCGCGGTCGCTTCCTGCACCAGCGCGATCGACAGGATGATGGCCGGCACGATCACGATGGCGATGATCAGCAACAGCGTCAGCAGCGCGGCGCTGTTGCGATGGCCGGGGATCAGCTTGAGCAGCCCCTGGTTCACCGGGATGAACAGGATGGCGACGATCACGCCCCAGAGGATCGCCCCGAAGAAGGGCTCGACCACCAGCGCGAAGGCGATGGAAACCAGCACCACCAGGGCGACGAACACCCCATCCTCAATCTGCGTTCGGCGATGCCGGCTCTGTCGTTCCATGTCCGCTCTTTGGCAGAAACCGTTACGTTAATCCATGCATCGCATGGTCTTATTGCGCCTTGGCGTCAAAGCTGAAGGTCACCGTTACTTTGGGATCAAGGCCGGTGCTGCTGTCGCCATTGCCCACGCCAAAGGGCAGGCGGGCGACGCTGGCTGATCCGCTGACCTTGCGGCTTTTGCCGCTGCCCGACAGGGTGAAGCGGATCGCCTGCGGCTTGGCCACGCCCTTCAGCGTCAGCGTGCCATGGGCGCGATAGGCGTTGGCGCCGCTCTTCTCCGCGCCCTTGGCGACGAAGGTCGCGGTCGGGTGGGCGGCGCTGCCAAAGAACTCGTCGCCCGGCAGCATGCCGTCCTTGTATGCGTCGCCGACGCTGGCCGATGCCATGTCGATCGTCACCTTGATGTCGGCGCTTTCGGGATGATCGGGGTCCATCACGATCTTCGCGGTCCATTTCGAGAAACTGCCGCTGATCGTCTCGCCGCTGTTGCCGACGGCAAAGCTGATCCGGCCGCCGGGTTGCACCGTCCAGGCGGGGGGCGGACCGGCCGGTTCTTCGGTGACGGCGGCGGTCTCGTTCGCCACCGGGGCGGCCGCATTGTCGCTCGCATTGCTCGCGGCTTCGACGGCATTGTCTTCGACCGGCGCCTCAACCGCATTGGCGGCGGGCGCATCCGGCGCGACGGGCGCGGCACCCGGCAGGATCGCCCGGCCCAGCAGGAAGCCGACGAGGATCAGCGCAGGCAGGCCGATCAGCAACGCGGTCGAACGACCCGGCACCATCCGCCAGATCAGCCCGTCGCGCATCATCACATGATGGCGCAGAGCGCCGGCGACATGCAGCGCGACCAGCGCGATGCCGATCCAGGCGAGCAGGCTATGGCCACCTTCAGCCAGGCCATGGCTCGCCATCGGCAGCGGCAGATGGGGCAGGGGAATGACGCCGAAGAACAGCGTCGGCACCTTAATCTTGGCGGTCGAGACCAGCGCCCAGCCGGTCAGCGGCGCGCCCAGCATGAAGGCATAGAGGCCGACATGGACGCCGGAGGCCAGCGCGCCCTGCCAGCCGCCTTCCAGCTTGGCCGGGCGCGGCTTCCACCAGCGCACGCCAATGCGCAGCAGGGTCAGCAGCAGCACGGTGATGCCGATCGACTTGTGCAACTGGAACAGCGCAAAGCCGCGCGCGCCCAAACTGCCCAGCGCCCAGCCGACGGCGATCTGAAAGGCGAGCAGGGCGGCGATCGCCCAGTGCAAGATGATGGCGGCCAGGCTGTAACGCTGCGGCATATGGACTACCCCGAAAATGACCCTGTTGGATTGGGCGCAAAATTATGTCGCGGGGGTAATGAAGTCCATCGTTGCAGCCGGAAACGATCCGTTGCCGGGTGGATCAGCGCAGGTCGATCGGCGCCGCCTCCGCGTCGGGCAGGCTGGCGCCCATCGCCTTGGCCAGGGTCGGCGCGATCGCGCGCATGTCGATCAGGCCCAGATCCTTGCCCGGCTTCACGCCCGGTCCCATCGCCATGAAGGTGGCGCGCAGATTGGCGGGGCCGGGGAAATAGCCGTGCATGCCCTTGACCGGCGTCGGCGCGACCAGCGGCGCATTGGCGCCGCGGAAGATGTCGGTGACGAAGCCGGGCTTCAGGTTGATCGTGAAGGCAGCCTGTGGATTGCCGCCGAGCTTCGCCATTTCCGCCCGGTCGACGATGCGGTCGATGCCGTTGGCGGGATTGGCGGCCAGCCTGTCGAGCAGGCCCTTCACCTTGTCGGCCAGCATCTTGTCGTCCGGGCGGGCGAGCATGATCGCGGCCGATCCGCCGCCGATCCAGGGCATGGCCTGCCACGACGCGACCTTGCCGTCCGCGCCCAGGGTGATGAGGCCAGCGTCGATGAAGGGGCGGAACAGGTTGAGGCCGCTATGCGTCGCCTCGAACCCATGGTCGCTGACCAGCGCGATCAGCGCGTCGGGATGGGCCTTGCGCTCGGCGGCGACCAGATCGCCGACGATCGCGTCGATCTTTTCCAGCACGGCCTTGGCGGCCGGCGTGTCGGGACCGCTGCCATGCTGCTCATGGTCGAGCGCGGTGAGGTAGACGGTCAGGAAGTTGGGCTGGTGCGCGGCGATCAGGGCGGTGGCGAACCGGCCCCTGTTCTGGTCACCGGACAGGCTTTCATCGATACCCATGGCATAGGGCTGGCCGACCGCCCGTTCCAGTTCCGCCTTCAGGCCCGGCGTCGCCAGCGCATCCAGCAGTTGCGCGTCGTCGGCATGGCCGGTGCGCCAGATTTGCGGCAGGTTCCAGCTTATGCCCTTGGCGGCGACGCTGACCGGCCAGTGGATATTGCCGGTGGACAGCCCGGCTTTTGCGGCCGCATCCCACAGCATCGGCACCTTCACATCCTGCGCATACCAATACCAGCCGCCCTGGTTGATCTGCATCGGGTCGAAGCTGTTGTTGCTGACGATGCCATGCTTGCCCGGCGACACGCCGGTCATCAGCGTGGTGTGGCTGGGATAGGTCAGCGTCGGCAGCACGCCGGTGACACCCGATGCATGGGCGCCATCGGTCAGGAACCGGCGCAGATTGGGCAAGGCAAGGCCGCGCTTGTCCGCCTCCAGCACGTCGCCGGGGCGCAGCCCGTCGATCGAGATGAGCAGCACCGGCTCGGCCAGCGCCGGGAGCGGCGTGATGGCGAGCAGGGCGGAGGCAAGCAGCGCGGCCTTGTTCATCTTAGAAGCCCGCCTTGAGGGTGACGAAGAATTGCTGCGGCGCACCGATCAGCAGCGTCTGCGCGTCGCCGCTATTGCCAAAGCCGCCCGATCCGATCGTGCTGATATATTTCTTGTCGAACAGGTTGCTGGCGTTGAGCTGCACTTCGATCTGGTCGGTGACGCGATAACCGATCGAGGCGTCCACGATCACTCGGCCATCGACCGACGCATCGTTGGTGTAGCTGTAATAGCGCTTCGACATATAGTTGGCGCCGATCCGGCCGAACAGCGGCCCCTGGTCATAATTGAGTTCGCCGCGCAGCATGTGCTTGGGGCTGTCGACCACGGTTTTGCCCTTGATCGCGGCAACCAGCGTGCCGTCCGAGCTGTTGAGCACATCGTCGCGATAGGTGGCGTCGGTGTAGCTGTAGCTGGCATAGAGGCCGAAGCCCTGGCCCAGCTTCAGGTCGCCCGCCGCCTCGATGCCGACGGCGCGAACATTGCCGACATTCTGCAGCGCAGAGGCGAGGCCCAGGATCGGGCTGCCGACCTGCACCGCCAGCAGGCGGTTGCGGAAATTGACCAGATAGGCGCCCAGCGTGCCGTTGAAGCGCGAGCTATTATAGCGCAGGCCCAGTTCGTAAGTGTCCGAGCTTTCCGGCTTCAGGTCGTCGCGGATCTGGTCGAAGCCGGCCTGGTTGGTGGAGAAGGGGCCGGTGGTGGTGGCGCTGGCAAAGGCCTTGGTCACCTGGGTGAAGCCACCGAAGATTTCCGCCTCGGGGCTCAGCTCGACGGCGAAGCCGGCATGGGGCTGGAACCAGTCCTCGGCCTTGATCTTGCCCTCGGGGAAGCTGCTCGACACGACCGCCTCGGCCTCGTTGGTGACCTTGAAGCCCTTCCAGCCCAGGTTGATCGTCAGCATGCCCAGGTCGATCTTGTCGCGGACATAATATTGGATCGTGTCGGTGGTGAAATCGAACTCCCACTGGGTCGCGAACGGGTTCTTGGGATAGTCGCGGAAGGACAGACCGGCTTCGGTGCGGCTCTTGAACGCATAGAAGCGGCGGGCCTGGTTGAACTTGTTATTCTCGTACCAGGCGCCCGCTTCCAGCGTCTGGACGCCGATCGTCGCATCGACGCTGCCGAACGCGCCGATCCGGTCCATGTCATATTCGGTGGTGCGGATCGACAGCGGCGAACCGCCGGTGGGGCTGGGGACCGAGGGCGTCGCCCACAGGCCCATGCCGCTGTTATTGTGATAATAGCCCTTGATCTTGAAATTGGCATGATCGCCCAGCGGCGTGCTGTAGCCGATCGCGCCCAGCCAGTCCTCGCGCAGGCCGGCGGCGTCATAATAGGCGTCCCAGACCGACGTCACATTGTCGGGATAGACGGTGCCGGCAGCGGCGTTGCTGACCGGCGCGCCGGTTTCGCCGCGATTATTGCCGATGTCGGCATAGAGCACGGCGCGGGCATAATCGGGCGACGTATTGTCCCATTTCCAGCCCAGGCGGTTGATCATGTCCATCGACATGTCCTGATAATCCTGCTCGCGGCGGTCCGAATAGCTGAGCCAGCCATCCAGCTTGCCGTCGCCGACCGGGATCACGACCTTGGCATTGACCATATGCTGGTCCTGCGTGCCCTGGCCCTTCCACTTGTCGGTCGAGCCGTATGCATAAGAGACATAGCCGCGAATGCCGTCGGCGCTGCCCATGTTCAGCCGGGCGAAGGCGCGCCAGGTTTCGTCGCTACCATAGGTGAGGTTGCCCTGCGCGCCCAGCGCATCGGCCGGGTCGATCGAGAAGGTCTCGATCGTGCCGCCCAGATTGCCGGTCGACTGGGTGCCGAGCGAACCCGAGCCCTGCGACACGCGGACGGTGCCGATATTCTCGCTGCTGATGGCGCGGGTGATGTGCAGGCCGTTATGATTGCCATAGCTCATGTCGCCCAGCGGAATGCCGTCGAAGGTGAAGCCGAGCTGGTTCTGGTTGAAGCTGCGGATGCTGACGCGCTGCGACCATTCATAGCTGCCGAACGGATCGGACGATTGGAAATTGACGCTGGGCAGCTTCTCGATGGCTTTGAGCGCATTGGTGCCGGGCGTCAGGGTGACGAGATCGCGGGTGGTGATTTCCTGGACCTGGCGGGTTTCGCCCCGGCCAAAGACGATGATGCCGGCGCTGTCCGCGTCGGCCGATGCATCGGCGGCGGGCGCCATGTCCTGGGCAAGGGCGGGTGCGGCGATGCAGGCGGTAGAGGCGAGCAGCAGGCTGAGTGCGTGGCGCATGGTGAAATCCCCCAATCATATGTGATTGGCGGGCGCTCTAGGCTGGCCATGTTGCACTGCAATGTGACTATCGCGACGCTGCGGCGTCAGTTTCGTGACAATATCGTTATGATTTTGTCTGTGTCATAAAGGTCGCAGTCGCGGCATTTTCGCCGCGAACATTGCATCGCAAGATCGCTGGGCTAAGAGCGAAAAAAACAATTTCAAGGAAAGCAGGACATGGCCAAACCCGAATCCTGGCGGTTCAGTCCCGACGCATATCGCTTCATCACGAGCATCGATACGCGTTTCCAGGATCTCGATACCATGGGTCACATCAACAATGTGGCCATTTCCGGTATCTTCGAAACGGCCCGTATCCGCTTTCATCACCATATGGGCCGCCACCCGCAGGAACAGGGCGTGCGCTGGCTGGTGGCCAATGTGAACCTCAACTTCATCGAGGAATCGCATTTCCCCTATCCGTTCGAGGTCCATTGCGCGATCGGCCATATCGGCCGCACCAGCTGGACGATCAGCTCGGCCGGCTTCCAGAAGGGCGTGTGCGTCGCCACCTGCGACACCACCGTCGTCACCCATGGCGCCGAAGGCCGTCGCTCGATCGACGACACGCTGCGCGAAGCGATGGAACTCAACTTCATCCGCAGGCCGGCTGAATAAGGCTCGGCTTGCCGGCGCGCCGTCAGGCGAAGCCGTGCATCCGGCGCGACCATTGGAAGGCCAGCACCGCCCCCTTGGCGGGCTGGATCATCGCCAGCCCCAATATCGCCGCCAGCGTCGGCCATAGCACCGCCTGCCAGCCCAATGGGATGGCCAGCGCGGCATTGACCTCGATCATCAGCGGCACCAGCAGATGGCCGAGCAGCAGGATGACGATATAGGCCGGGAAATCATCGGCCTGATGCCCGTCCCAGCGCTGGCCGCACTGGCTGCACGCGGCGACCGGTTTCAGGAAGCGCGCGAACAGCTTGCCCTCGCCACAGGCCGGGCAGCGGCTGCGCAGGCCCAGCAGCAAGGCCGGTTTGAACGGACGCGGTTCGCTGGTCGGGGCAGGGGGCTGGTCGGACATGCCCCCTGTCTAGGCCAGCTTTGCCCCGCCGGGCAATCATGGCGCCACCTGCATCGCTCTTTCGTGCGCGCCAAAGCCTGTTAAGAGGACGCCATGCGCCTGCCTGGTCCCACCGAAGCCTTTGCCCTGTTCGACGATGCGCGCGTCCAGGGGGCAGCGCCCGCGCGGCTGTATCGCGATCCGGTGTCGGTCATCGCCGCCTGGCGGATGGAGGAGGTACAGCCCGCGCTCGATCGCATCGCCGAGGCACGCGAGGCCGGCCTGCATGCCGCCGGCTATATCAGCTATGAAGCCGGGCTGGTGCTGGAGGATCGGCTGGCGCCGATCGCGCATCGCCCGCCCAAGGGCGGGCCGCAGGCCATGCCCCTGCTCTGGTTCGGCCTGTTCGAGGGCTGCCGCTTCATCCCGGCCGATGGCGTCGCGGACCTGCTGCCCGATCCTGCGGCGGTCAGCGTCGATGCGCCCTGGCCGCTCGTCAGCGAAGCCGACTATCGCGCGCAGTTCGACCAGGTGCAGGAACTGATCCGTGCCGGCGACATCTATCAGGTCAACCTGACCTTCCCGTGCGAATTGCGCTTCGCCGGCGATCCAATGGCGCTCTATGCAGCGCTGCGTCCGCGCGCGCAGGCTGGCTATGGCGGCATCATCAATATCGGCGGGCATCAGATATTGTCCTTCTCGCCCGAACTCTTCTTCACCCAGGTGCGCGGGCAACTGACGGCGCGGCCGATGAAGGGCACCGCCGTGCGCGATCATGATCCGGATCGCGATGCCGCCCTGGCGACCGAACTGGCGCGCGATGCCAAGCAGCGCGCCGAAAATCTGATGATCGTCGACCTGTTGCGCAATGATCTGTCGCGGGTGGCGCGGGCCGGATCAGTCACGGTCCCTGACCTGTTCAAGGTCGAAACCTATCCGACCGTCCACCAGATGGTCTCCACCATTCGCGGCCGCGTGCTGCCGGGGCTGGCGCCGGTCGACGTGTTGCGCGTGCTTTTTCCCTGCGGATCGATCACCGGCGCGCCCAAGGTGCGGGCGATGGAGATCATCGACATGGTCGAGCCTTTTGCCCGCGGCGTCTATACCGGGGCCATGGGCTGGATGGATCCGGCGGGGGACGCGGCTTTCAATGTTGCCATTCGCACCATTTGCGTCGAAGAAGGAAGCGGTATCGGTCGCCTGGGCCTGGGTTCCGGCATCGTTGCGGATTCGGATGCGTCGGCCGAATGGGCGGAATGCCTGGCCAAGGGGCGCTTCCTGTCGCTGGGATGAAAGATGATTGCAGTGGGGCGTGAATAGGTTCGATGTCGGTGGCTGACGGACGATATGATCTGCTCGAGACCATGGCCTTCGATCCGCATGAAGGTGTGCGTCTGCTGGAACTGCATCTGGGCCGGCTGAAGGACAGCGCGCAGGCGCTGGGCTTCGCCTTCGACCGCCACAGCGTGCGCAACGAGCTTCAGGCCGCAACCTTCCGCCTGCGCGAACTCAGCCGCGTGCGGCTGTTGGTATCGCGTCAGGGCTCGGTGTCGATCGAGGTGCGCGAACATCGCACCTGGCCCAAGGCGATCATGCAGGTGAAGGTCGTGCCCCGGCTTGCCGCCGCCACGGATCCCCGGCTGGAGCACAAGACCACCGACCGTTCCCTCTATCGCGACGCGCTACGCCGCGGCGGCACCTATGAGGTGCTGATGACCGACGAACAGGGCTATCTGACCGAAGGCTGCTTCTCCTCCATCTTCGTGGAGCGGGGCGACAAGCTGGTGACGCCGCCGGCCTCGCGCGGGCTGCTGCGCGGAATCCTGCGCCAGAGCCTGCTCGACATGGGCGAGGCGGTGGAGGGCGATCTGCGCATCCATGATCTGGAACGTGGCTTCTTCATCGGCAATGCATCGCGCGGGATGGTCGCGGCCTCGCTGGTCCGATAGTTTTCCTAGGACGCGCACAAGCCAATAACCGGCAACTGGCGGTTGCTCCGGCGTCCTTTGCGCACTAAGGACCGCCGCGTCTGCCTGCGCGGCAGGCGAGGAGATAATATTATTTTTTGTCGCGATGCCGTCGAACGCGGACTCTTTTGTCCGTCTGGGCATCGCTCTGGAGAAAGATCATTGCCATGAGCCAGACTTCCGCAGCCCTCGGTCGCATCCAGCCCTCCGCCACCCTGGCGATGAGCGCGCGCGTGAATGCCCTTAAAGCCGAAGGCGTGGACGTCATTGGTCTTTCCGCCGGCGAACCCGATTTCGACACGCCCGATTTCGTGAAAGAGGCGGGGATCGAGGCCATTCGCAAGAATCTGACCCGCTATACCGATGTCGACGGCACCGCCGACGTCAAGGAAGCCGTGGCCTTCAAGTTCAAGCGCGACAATGGCCTGATCTACAAGCGCAGCCAGATCAGCGTGAACTCGGGCGGCAAGCACACCCTGTTCAACGCGCTGGTCGCCACCGTCGAAGTGGGCGATGAAGTCATCATCCCGGCGCCCTATTGGGTCAGCTATCCCGACATCGTGAACTTCGCCGGCGGCACGCCCGTGTTCATCGAAGGCCCGGCCAGCCAGGGCTACAAGATCACCCCGGCCCAGCTCGACGCCGCGATCACCCCGCGCACCAAGTGGGTGATGCTCAATTCGCCGTCCAACCCGTCGGGCGCCGCCTATTCGGCGACCGAGCTCAAGGCGCTGGGCGAGGTGCTGCTGCGTCACCCGCATGTGCTGGTGATGACCGACGACATGTATGAGCATGTCTGGTACGCGCCGACCCCCTTCGCCACCATCGCCCAGGTGTGCCCGGACCTTTATGACCGCACGCTGACGGTCAATGGCTGTTCCAAGGCCTTCTCGATGACCGGCTGGCGCATCGGTTTCGCCGGCGGTCCCGAATGGATCATCAAGGCCATGGGCAAGCTGCAGTCGCAGTCGACCAGCAATCCCTGCTCGATCAGCCAGGCCGCGGCCGTGGCCGCGCTGACCGGCCCGCAGGATTTCCTCGAAGAGCGCAATGCCGCCTTCAAGAAGCGCCGCGACATGGTCGTCGCCATGCTGAACGATGCGCCGGGCCTCGACTGTCCGACGCCTGAAGGCGCCTTCTATGTCTATCCCGACGCCAGCGGCGTGATCGGCAAGGTGACGCCCAAGGGCCAGCGGATCGACAGCGACGAAGCGCTGATCGGCTATTTCCTCGACGAAGCGAAGGTCGCGGCCGTCCATGGCGCCGCCTTCGGCCTCTCGCCGGCCTTCCGCATCAGCTATGCGACCTCGGAAGAGGTGCTCAAGACCGCCTGCGTGCGCATCCAGGAAGCTTGCGCAGCGCTGAAATAAGCGCCGGCCGATGATCGTCGGCCTGCAACAAGTTCTTGAAAATCCGGTCGCGATACTGTCTATCGCGGCCGGATTTTTCCATTGTCTCAAAAAATGAAACGGTCTTTTTCGCACTGCAGCGTCTTGTGATCGACGCCGCAGGCGCTATATGCCCGTTGCGTAAAGAAACTTATGTGCGGTGGCATTTCGTCGCTCCGCTCCTGTTCTTGGTCGAAAGCCGCTGTCCGGCGCGATCATGTTCAGACAGGGGCAAGGCGCAATGTCCTACCGGGCGACGATCGCGAAGATATCGCGACAGAAAGGCTTGGCCATGTTGGCGTTTTTGAAATCCGAACTGTTCTTCCGCTTCCTGGGTGGCTTTGCCATCGGGGCGGTCGCGATGTTCGCGCTTCAGCCCAATAATGAGCCGCCGGCGTTGACCTCGACCGCGATCGCGTCGACCGCGACCCCTGTCGGCAGTGCGGCGCTCTAAGGGCCTTTTCCTACTCCCCCTTGCGGCGCTCGCCGCCGCGTCTTCCCCGTTGCATGCCGAACCTGCCGTCCCCGCACCGATTCCGGCGCTGGATGCGCAGCCGACCCGATCGCTGGAAACCGCGATCTTCGCGGGCGGCTGCTATTGGGGCGTTGAGGGCGTATTTTCCCATGTGAAGGGCGTCAGGCTCGCCGTGGCGGGGTTCGCCGGCGGACCGCGCGACCGCAAGGTCGATTATGACATGGTCAGCGGCGGCGATACCGGCTTCGCCGAGTCGGTCCGGGTCACCTATGATCCGAAGATCGTCAGCTATGGCACGCTGCTGCGCATCTTCTTCTCGGTCATCACCGATCCCACCACGCTCAATTATCAGCGGCCCGACAGCGGCACCCAATATCGCAGCGCGCTCTTCCCGCTCAATCCAGAGCAGGACAAGGCAGCGCGCGCCTATCTCATACAGTTGCAGAAGGCCGAGCTGTGGCGCGACCCGATCGTGACCAAGGTGGAGTCCTTCACCGGCTTCCAGGATGCCGGGGCCGATCATCAGGACTTCATGGCCCGCTATCCCTATCATCCCTATATCCAGCGCTGGGACATGCCCAAGCTCAAGGCGTTCCGCGCCATGTATCCCACGCTCTACCGCGCGGTCCCCGCCGCCTGATCGAGCCGATGCTGGCCGATGGCGACGTGGCAGGCTAAGCCCCAATCATCGCCGCCAATGTCATCGCCGCCAAGGGAGCCTCCTCATGTCCGACATCACCGGTCTGCAAATTCTTTCGACCCTCGCGCCCGATGGCCGCCTGACCGTATCGCTGGCGGAGCAGACCCTGCCAGCGCCGACCGGATCTCAGATCGTGCTGCGGGTCGAGGCGGCACCGATCAATCCATCCGATCTCGGGTTGCTGCTGGGGTCGGCCGATGTCGACCATGCCGAATATGGCGATGGCTATCTGGTGGCGCAGATGCCCGAGGCGTCGATGCGCGCCATGGTCTCGCGCCTGGGTGAAGCCATGCCGGTCGGCAATGAAGGGGCTGGCACGGTGATCGCAGCGGGCGAAGCGCCGGAGGCGCAGGCGCTGCTCGGCAAGCGCGTCACCTGCGTGCCGGGCGGCATGTATGCCCAATATCGGCTGGTCGATGCGCGCGCCTGCATGGTCTTGCCGGATGGCGCCACGGCGGAGCAGGGGGCATCGGCCTTCGTCAATCCGATGACCGCGCTCGGCTTCGTCGAAACCATGCGGGCAGAGGGGCACAAGGCGCTGGTCCATACTGCGGCCGCCTCCAACCTTGGCCAGATGCTCGTCAAAATCTGCCAGGCGGATGATATCCCGCTGGTCAATATCGTCCGTAGCCCGGCGCAGGTCGCGCTGCTGCGCGATCTGGGCGCGCGCCATGTGCTCGACAGCACGGCCGATGATTTTGCCGAACGGCTGGTCGCCGCTCTGACCGAAACGGGGGCGACCATTGCCTTCGATGCGATCGGCGGCGGATCGCTGGTCAGCCGGATATTGGGCGCGATGGAGCAGGTGGCGAGTGCGGGCGCTGCCTATAGCCGCTATGGCTCCGCCACCATGAAGCAGGCCTATATCTATGGCGCGCTCGACCTGTCGCCGACCCTGCTGACGCGCAGCTTCGGCTTCAGCTGGCGGGTCGGCGGCTGGCTGCTGACGCCCTTCCTGGCGCAGGCGGGGGCGGAGACGGTGGAGCGGATGCGCGCCCGCGTGCGCGACAATCTCACCGGCCTCTTTGCCAGCCACTATAAGGCGCGCCTGTCGCTCCGTGAGGCGCTGACGCGCGACGCGGTGCTGGCCTATAATGCCCGCCGCACCGGCGAGAAATATCTGATCGTGCCGAACCCGGCCTGAGCCCTAATATGAACCCATCAAGGAGTGACCTGCGCCCAATGACCATTCGGGATGCCGGCCCGGCCGATGCGCCGGCCATCGCGGCCATCTATAATGATGCGGTCGTCAACACGACGGCGATCTGGAACGAGCATCAGGTGGACGCCGCCAATCGCCGCGCCTGGCTGACGGAGCGGCAGGGGCAGGGCTATCCGGTGCTGGTCGCGGTCGATGCGCTGGGCGAGGTTGTCGGCTATGCCTCCTTTGGCGACTGGCGCGCCTGGGATGGCTATCACAACACGGTCGAACATTCGGTCTATGTCCGCGCCGATCAGCGTGGGGCGGGAATCGGCAAGGCGCTGATGCTCGCCCTGATCGATCGCGCCCGCACGATCGGCAAGCATGTCATGATTGCCGGCATCGAGGCCGGCAATATCGGGTCGATCCGGTTGCACGAACGGCTGGGCTTCACCCAGGTCGGCCTGCTGCCGCAGGTCGGCATGAAATTCGGCCAATGGCTCGATCTGGCCTTCCTGCAACTGACACTGGATGCACGCGCCACGCCCGACACGTCGTTGATCGACTAAGTCGCGCTCAAATGCGTATCGGGCGGAGTCTGTCGCCAGACCCCGCCCGATACGCATGTTCTTCAATGTCGCGGCGCCGCTTATTTCGGCGACAGCACCATCAGCATCTGGCGGCCTTCCATGCGCGGATAGGCTTCGACCTTGGCGATCTCGGCGACATTTTCCGCCACGCGCTGGAGCAGGTTCATGCCCAGCTGCTGGTGGCTGAGTTCGCGGCCGCGGAAGCGCAGGGTGATCTTCACCTTGTCGCCATCGCCGATGAAATCATGGACCTTCTTCATCTTCGTATCATAATCATGATCGTCGATGTTCGGGCGCATCTTGATCTCTTTGAGTTCCTGCGTCTTCTGGGTCTTGCGGGCGATATTCGCCTTCTTCTGGGCTTCGTACTTGAACTTGCCGATGTCCAGGAACTTGCAGACTGGCGGATCGGCGTTGGGCGACACTTCGACCAGGTCCAGGCCAACGTCGGCGGCCTGTTCGATCGCCTCCTGCGTAAACATCACGCCCAGATTTTCGCCTTCGTCATCGATCACGCGCACCTTGGGCACGGTGATGAATTCGTTATACCGGGGGCCGGACTTCGGCGGCGGCGCCAGTGGGCGGCGCATCATCGGGGGACGTATAGCAGCTTCTCCTGAGTCTATTAAAACCGAGTGGCTCTTAGCGGCTTTTCTACAAAACCGAAAGGGGTGCGTGCCTCCGTCGTAACGGAATCACGCACCCTGTGGCATTGCTGCCTCAACCTATATCGGGTGCGCGACCTTCTTTTTCAAGGCGGGCAATCACTTCGCTCAGCGAAAGCATGGTCTGGCCATCCTTGCCCAGTTCGCGCAGAGCCACCGTGCCTTCTTCCGCCTCGCGGCGGCCGACAACCAGCAGGTTGGGCACCTTGCCCAGCGAATGTTCGCGCACCTTGTAGTTGATCTTCTCGTTGCGCACGTCGGCCTCGGCACGAATGCCGGCGGCGCGCAGCTTCTCGACCACGTCCAGCGCATAATTGTCCGCATCCGACACGATCGTCGCGACCACCGCCTGCACCGGCGCCAGCCATAGCGGGAACTTGCCGGCATAATGTTCGATCAGGATGCCGATGAACCGCTCATAGCTGCCGAAGATCGCGCGGTGCAGCATCACCGGCCGGTGACGCTCGCCATCCTCGGCGATGTAGCTGGCGTCCAGCCGCTCGGGCAGCACCCGGTCCGACTGGATGGTGCCCACCTGCCAGGTGCGGCCGATCGCGTCAGTGAGGTGCCATTCCAGCTTGGGCGCATAGAAGGCGCCTTCGCCGGGCAGTTCTTCCCAGCCATATTCGGGCGTGTTGAGGCCGGCGGCGGCGACCGCGTTGCGCAGTTCCTCTTCCGCCTTGTCCCACATTTCCTCGGTGCCGAAGCGCTTTTCCGGGCGCAGCGCCAGCTTGATCGAGTAGGTGAAGCCGAAATCCTTGTAGATCCGGTCGGCCAGCGCACAGAAGGCGCGCACTTCCTCGACGATCTGGTCCTCGCGGCAGAAGATATGGGCGTCATCCTGGGTGAACTGGCGCACCCGCATCAGGCCGTGCAGCGCGCCATGCGGCTCGTTGCGGTGGCAGCAGCCATTTTCATAGAAGCGCATCGGCAGGTCGCGATAGCTCTTGATCCCCTGTTTGAAGATCAGGATGTGCGCCGGGCAGTTCATCGGCTTGAGCGCCATCCAGTCGACATCGTCCGACACCAGCGGGCCTTCGTCCGCCACGTTGGGCACTTCGTCGGGGATGACGAACATATTCTCGCGATATTTGCCCCAATGGCCCGACTGCTCCCACTGGCGCGCGTCCATCACCTGCGGGGTCTTCACCTCGCGATAGCCGGCATCGTCGATCGCGCGGCGCATATAGGCTTCCAGCTCGCGCCAGATCAGATAGCCCTTGGGGTGCCAGAAGACAGACCCGTGCGCTTCCTGCTGCAGGTGGAACAGGTCCATCTCCGCGCCCAGCTTGCGATGGTCGCGCTTGCCTGCTTCTTCCAGGCGGGTCAGATGCTCATTGAGCTGCTTCTTGTTCAGCCAGCCGGTGCCATAGATGCGGCTCAGCATCGCATTCTTCTGGTCGCCGCGCCAGTAAGCGCCCGACACGCGGGTCAGCTTGAACGCGGCCGGGTCCAGCTTGCCGGTGGAGGCCAGATGCGGGCCACGGCACATGTCGTACCAGCCGTCGCCACTATGATAGACCGTCAGTTCCTCGCCCTGCGGCAGTTCGGCGGCCCATTGCGCCTTGAACGTCTCGCCGGCGGCTTCCCACTGGGCGATCAGCGTGTCGCGGGCGATGACTTCGCGGCGCAGCGGCTTGTTGGCGGCGATGATCTTGCGCATCTCCGCCTCGATCGCGGGCAGGTCTTCCTCGGTAAAGGGGCGATCCTTGGGCGCGAAGTCATAATAGAAACCATCGTCGGTCGCCGGGCCAAAGGTGATCTGCGTGCCGGGGAACAGCGCCTGCACCGCTTCGGCCAGCACATGGGCGAAATCGTGGCGCGCCAGTTCCAGCGCGTCGGCCTCGTCCTTCGCCGTCACCAGCGCCAGCTGCGAATCCTGTTCCAGCGGGCGCATGATGTCGCGCAGCTCGCCATCGACCTTCGCGGCGATCGCCGCCTTGGCCAGGCCCGGCCCGATCGCCGCTGCAATGTCTGCCGGGGTAGTGCCGGGCGCGACTTCACGCACGGAACCATCGGGCAGGGTGATCTTGAGCATGGCGGACACGGGGGGTCTTTCTGTGAAATTTGCGGGTTGCGCAGCCCAAAAAGCCGCGCCTTCCCCATAAATGGGCGGTCTGCCCTGTCAATAGAAGGCCTCTTGCCAAGAGTCACCCATGGGCGCATGTTTTATGTGCTGATATATCATTATCAGCGCAGGAGGGACTTATGGCTTTGAGCTTTGCAAAATCCCGTGGCGCACAGGATGAAGCGCCGATGGGCGAGATGAACACGACGCCGCTGATCGACGTCATGCTCGTGCTGCTGATCATGTTCATCATCACCATCCCGATCCAGACCCACAGCGTGGGCATCAACCTGCCCCAGGCGCCGGTCGATACCAGCCTGCCCCAACCCGATCCGATCAAGAACAAGGTGACGATCGACGCATCGGGCGTGGTCCGCTGGAACGGCATGGCGGTCGATGCCCTGACGCTGCGCCGATACCTCGCCCAGACGCTGGCCATGCCGGTCGAACCGGAACTGCAATTCCAGCCGGATGCCGCCGCCCGCTATCTGGTGGTCGACCAGACCCTGGCCGACATCCGCCGCTCCGGCGTCACCAAGCTCGGCTTTGTCGGCAATGAGCGCTATGGCCAGTTCTGACAAGCGTGCACGATAAAATGTAAAGGTAAGTTGACTCGTCGCTTCCCGCTTATGTAAAGGACGCTTGACCCTTTCAGAGCAGGAGGCACGAGTCATGATCGCCCCGGAACCCATTCACCCCTTTCCCTGGCGCATCTGCGCGGCGGCCGCGCTGTTCACGGTGCTGATGGTGGCCGCGGCCGTCGCCGCCAATATCTTCACCATCAGCGGCAATGGCAAATTGCCGCTGATGGTGCCGGGCCTGCTGGCGCTGGGCTGGCTCATCTGGGAAGCGATGCGGCTGGCGCGGGGCGTGCCCGGATCGGCGATCGCCCGCTATATCGGCCGGGTCGTGCCGCTGATGATCGCCAATATCGTCACCGTGGTCGCGGCCATCACCATCCAGCGCGAATGGCATCCGGCGGGCGTATGGGCCGTGCTCGTCGCCTTGCTGCCGGCGCCGCCGCTGATCGGCTTCATCTGGGCGATGGGCCGGCTGCTGGTGGAGGAGGCCGACGAATATCTGCGCATGGTCCATGCCCGACGCGCGCTGATCGCGGCCGGCTTCATGCTGGTGATCACCACCGTCTGGGGCCTGCTCGAAGGATCGGGCCTTGCCCCCCATGCGCCCGCCTATGCCGCCTTCATCCTGTGGAATTTGGGCCTGCTGCTGGCGCCGATCCTGCCCGGCGGCCGCGCATGAGGAACCGGCTCAAAATCTTGCGGGCGGAACGCGACTGGAACCAGAGCGATCTCGCCGCCCATCTCGGCATTTCGCGCCAGAGCGTTAATGCGATCGAGACCGGCAAATATGACCCCTCGCTTCCGCTCGCCTTCCGCATCGCCGACCTGTTCGGTTTGAAGATCGAGGATATCTTCCTGCGCGACTGAGGCCGGAAGGAGGGGGGGGGGGGCAGGGCGCGCTGGCGCCATGCAAATGCCATGGCGCGAAGCGACCATAAGCTGCCCTCACCATCGTCGTCACCCCGGCCTTGAGCCGGGGGCCCGCTTCTTTATCTGTGGCATAGAAAAGCGGGATGCCGGGTCAAGCCCGGCATGACGGATGTGGGTAGGGCGGCTAACGACCAGATGCTGCCGTTCCCAGTTCCTCCCCAAGCTTGTCTTGGGGAGGTGGCAGCGCGAAGCGCTGACGGAGGGGAATGGCGCAAGCGCAACGCTATTGCCCCTCCACCGCCTTCGGCGGTCCCCCTCCCCAAGCAAGCTTGGGGAGGATTTTCGGACTGTCCGGCTCCCCACCCCATCCCGGTTGCTTTCGCGATGAAAGCCCTGTCCTACAGCGGCGTGTCCGGTGTAAAGTTCCGGCAGGCTCTTTTGATCGTCAACCCACTCCATTGTCGTCGATTTTTCGCGGGTCGCGAAAATCTTCCATGGCGCATACGCGCAAACTTTCGCGTATTTCCGGCTAAGGCATTGAAAAGACTGACGTCACCCCGCGCGACTCGCCGTCTAACAAGCGCTCAAGTCGGGGGAAGTCGTTAATTTAGGACGTCAAACGATCCAGGTCGGCCATGTCTGCCGCTGAACGTGCAGACCGCGATCAGGCGATCAGCAGCCGGGCAGCGTCGTCGGTCTGCTGCAGGAAGGAAAGCGGGCCGCCAATCTCGACCCCGGCGGGCAGGGCGTCGACGGACAGGCCCGACAGCGCCAGGCCGCTCTGGCAGGCGATCAGGGCCACTCCCATGTCCAGCGCCTCAGCCAGCAGTTCGGCGAGCGTCGGCAGGCCCGCCGCCCGATGCGCCGCATCTTCCGGCGCGGCCAGCGGCGACGCCAGCAGCGCGACGGCATCCAGTTGCAGGAACAGGCTGGCCTCGCCGCCCAGCGCGGCCTGCGCCGTCGCCATCACCAATGCGCCCCGCAGCCGCTCCGCATCGGCCGTGATGACGACGATCCTCAGTGCGCGCACAGTTCCGCCGCGCAGCCCGGACAGGCCGGATCCTTGGGCACGCCCAGCGTGCGGAACCGCATGGCCAGCAGGTCCGCGATCAGCAACTGCCCCGCCATGTCGGTGCCGAACGGCACCAGCGCGCGGATCACCTCCAGCGCCGCCAGGCTGCCCATCACCCCGGTCAGCGCGCCGATCACACCGGTTTCCGAACAATTGCGTTCGGGCGCGTCGACCGGGCTGCCGACCAGGCAGCGATAACAGGGCTTGTCCGTCTCCCAGCCGCGATAGGTGGCGAGCTGCCCCTCGAACGGGCCGACCGCCGCCGATACCAGCGGCATGCGCAGCGCCTGCGCGGTATCGGCCACCACCAGCCGGGTGGCGAAACTGTCGCACCCGTCCAGCACGACATCGGCCTCGCGCAGCAGCATGGCGGCATTGTCCGCGTCGATCCGCGCGTTGATCGGGACCAGCTTGACGTCGGGATTGAGGCGCGCGACCGCCGCCATCGCCGCTTCCGCCTTGGGCGTGCCGATCTCGGCGGTGCCGAACAGCACCTGCCGCTGCAGATTGGACAGGGCGACGGCGTCATCGTCGATCACCCGGATCGTGCCGACGCCGGCGGCCGCGAGATAGAGGATGGCCGGGCTGCCGATGCCGCCTGCGCCGATCACCGCCACATCCGCCGACAGCAGCCGGGCCTGACCGGCGCCGCCAATTTCCTTCAGCACGATATGGCGGGCATAGCGCTCCAGTTGGTCGTCGCTCAGCGTCACGGCGCATCCGACCAGAGGAACCGCACCTGCGAGCGCATCCATACCGGTTCGGCCGAGCCGGTCCTGGGGAAGCTGCGGCTGAGCGAACTCAGAATGCGGTTGCTGACGAATTTTTCCACGCCCGGGCAACTGGCATTGACCGGGGCGATCTTCATCAGCTTGCCGTCCCCGCTCAGCAGGAACAGCATGTCCATTTCCAGATATTGCGATCCCTGGCGATTGACCGCACCGCTGCACGCGCCACGCCGATAGAGCTTGGCGACATCTTCCGACCATTGCGGCGAATTCTTGCGTCCCAGCCAGTCGGGAATCTCCGGTACTTCGCTCAGATCCTGCGGCATGGGCTGCGCAGCCTGCGGCGTGGCAGCGGCAAGCATCAGCGAAAGCACCGGCGTCATCATGATGGTCACACTCCCGTAGAACCGAAGCCGCCCTGTCCCCGGACGGTATCGTCGAGCATATCGACCTCGACGAAGCTCGCAAGCTGAACTGGCGCAACCACCAGTTGCGCGATGCGATCGCCCCGCTTGATCGGGAAGGGATCGGCGCCATGGTTGATCAGCAGCACCTTGAGTTCGCCGCGGTAGTCGGCGTCGATCGTGCCCGGGGCGTTGGGCAGGGTGATGCCATGCTTGAGCGCCAGGCCGGAACGAGGCCGGACCTGAATCTCATAGCCTTCGGGGATCGCCAGCGCGAAACCGGTCGCGACCGGATGGCGATCGCCAGGGTTGAGAATGATCTCCTCGGCCGACACCACATCCATGCCGGCGGCATGCGCGGTGGCATAGGCGGGGACGGGCAGGCCCTCGCCATTGGGCAGGCGCATGAGTTGGATATCAATCGGCGGCAGGGGAGAGGGCATTGGCAACCTTTTCGATGAGTTTGGTGGCGACATCGCTCTTGGCCATGGCGGCCCAGCTTTCGATGCCGGTGGATGTGACGATCTGGACGCTGTTGCTGTCGCCGCCCATGACGTCGCCGGACACGTCATTGGCGACGATCCAGTCGGCGCCCTTGCGGGTCAGCTTGGCCTGCGCATGTTCGGCGATCTTCTGGGTTTCGGCGGCAAAGCCGATCAGCAGGCGGGGTCGGCGGACATGATGGCCCAGCGTCGCCAATATGTCGGGATTCTCGACCAGGCTAAGCGGCGCGGGCGCGCCCGATCCGTCCTTCTTCAGCTTCTGCTCGGCTGCGTCGGCGGTGCGCCAGTCGGCAACGGCCGCGACCATGATCGCTGCGTCGGCGGGCAGCGCGTCTTCGACCGCCGCCAGCATCTCGCGCGCGGTCTCGACATCGATGCGGGTGACACCGGCGGGCGTGGGCAGATGCACGGGGCCCGCCACTAAAGTCACCTTCGCCCCGGCACGCGCAGCGGCGGCGGCGATAGCAAAACCCTGTTTGCCCGAAGAGCGATTGGCGATGTAGCGCACCGGATCGATAGGCTCATGCGTCGGCCCGGCCGTCACCAATATATGCCGTCCGGTCAGCGGTTCATCCGCGCCGGCGAAATCCGGCTGACCCGCCAGCGGATCGGGCAAAGTCGGAGCGGCCAGCAAGCGCCCAATCTCCGCCGCAATCGCTTCCGGCTCGGGCAGGCGCCCCTTGCCATATTCGCCGCAGGCCATCTCGCCATCGTCGGGCGTCATGATGTGAACGCCGTCGGCATGGAGCTGCGCCAGGTTCCGCTGCGTGGCCTTGTGGTGCCACATGCGCACATTCATCGCCGGTACCGCCAGCACCGGCTTGTCGGTGGCGAGCAGGATCGTGGTGGCCAGGTCATCGGCGATGCCGGCCGCCATCTTGGCCAGGATGTTGGCGGTGGCCGGCGCGACGACGATCAGGTCCGCCTGGCGCGACAGCTGGATATGGCCGATCTCGCGCTCTTCCTTGAGGTCGAACATGTCGCCATAGACATGATCCTCGGTCAGCACGCCCAGGCTCAGCGGCGTGACGAACTGCTGCGCGCTTTCGGTCAGCACCGCGCGCACGGCGATGCCGCGCTTGCGCAACTGGCGCACCAGTTCCAGCGACTTATAGGCCGCAATGCCGCCGGACACGATGAGAAGGACACGCTGGGTCATGGCCAACATTTGGTCGTGCGACCGGGACTTGTCCAGCCCGGTCGCCGACTTAGAAGAAGGTCGTGGCGGCGGCCATCGCCCCGGCGCCGATCGCCGCCGCCAGCAGCGCAACCAGCCCATAGCGCCAGCCGCCGCCCACCTGGATCAGCTTCACGTCGCCCAGCGGCAGCGGCGGCGGGGCACCGCCCTTTTCGGGGAAGGCGTCTTCGATGCGGCGGACCAGCGCCGGCAGCCGCTGAATCAGGCGCCAATTCTCGATCAGCGCATCAGCGGCCTTGGCTTCCGGCCCCAATTCGGTGCGCAGCCATTCCTTCACATAGGGGCCGCTCGTCTCCCACATGTTGATTTCGGGATCGAGCTGATGGGCGACGCCCTCGACCATCACCATCGTCTTCTGCAGCAGCAGCAGATGCGGCTGGGTCTGCATGTCGAAATCGCGGGTGATGGCGAACAGTCCGTCCAGCATACCGCCGACCGACAATTCGCTCGCCGGCTTGCCGCGCATCGGCTCGCCCACGGCGCGCAACGCGGTAGCGAACTCGTCGACATTATGATGGCCGGGCACATATTGCGCCTCGAAATGGATTTCGGCGACGCGCTTGTAGTTGCCGGTGATCAGGCCATAGAGAATCTCGGCCAGCCACATGCGGGCGCGCCGATCGATCCGGCCCATGATGCCGAAATCGATCGCGACGATGTCGCCATTGCCCTTCACGAACAAATTGCCCTGATGCATGTCCGCGTGGAAGAAACCCTCGGCGATCGCCTGGCGCAGGAAGGCGTTGACCAGCCGCGCGGCGATGTCCTTCAGGTCATGGCCGGCGGCGATCAGCGCATCGCGATCGGAGATCTTGATGCCGTCGATCCACTCCATCGTCATGACCTTGCCGGTCGTGCGATCCCAGTCGATGGCGGGAATGCGATAGCCCGGCATCGCTTCCATCGCCTCGGCCAGTTCGGACGCCGATGCCGCCTCGCGCCGCAGGTCCAGCTCGCGCGCGGTCCAGCGCTTCATATTGGCGATCACCAGACGCGGGCGCAGGCGGGCGACTTCGCCACCCAGCATCTCGACATGAGCGGCGGCCCATTCATAGGTCTGGATGTCGCGGTTGAACTGGTCGATCACGCCGGGGCGGATCACCTTGACCGCCACGTCGCGGCCATCGGTCGTGACGGCGCGATGTACTTGCGCGATCGATGCGGCGCCCACGGGCACCTCGTCGAAACGGGCATAGACCTGCTCCAGCGGCCGGCCGAAACTCTGCTCGACCTGCGCGCGGATCGTGTCGAACGGAACCGGGGGCAGGGCGTCCTGCAGCCGTAGCAGGTCGTTCGCCGCTTCCTCGCCGACCAGGTCGGGGCGGGTCGCCAGCGTCTGGCCCAGCTTGATCGCCGCCGGGCCGATCGACTGGAACGCGTCGGCATAGCGCGGCTGCTTGGGCACGCGCGCGCCGAAGCGAGCGAGACGCACCAGCCGGCGTACCGGCGTCGGCGTCAGCGGATCGCGTTCAATGCCAGTGAGGGCGCCATGGCGTGCGAGTGTCCGGCCCCATTTCAGGAGCCGCCAGATATGAGTCGCGTGGGTGGTCATGCGGGCGTCAGATCTTCCAGCCCGAATGGATCGCCACCAGTCCGCCCAGGATCGGCTCGACCTTGGTGTTCACGAAACCAGCCTCGCGGATCATGCCCTCGAATTTGGGCATGGGCGGGAAGCGGCGGATCGATTCGATCAGATAGCGATAGCTGTCGGCATCATTGGCGAACAGTTTGCCCAGCTGTGGCACCAGCTTGTGCGAATAGCTGTCATACACGTCGGAAAAGCCGGGCCAGGTGGTGGTCGAAAATTCCAGGCAGAAGAAACGGCCGCCAAACTTCAGCACGCGGTGGGCCTCGCGCAGCGCCATGTCGATATGGGTGACGTTGCGGATGCCGAAGGCGATCGTATAGGCGTCGAACTCCCGGTCGCCAAAGGTCAGCGTCTCGGCATTTTGTTCCGACCAGATGAGGCCCTCATAGCCCTTCTTCTGCGCCCGCTCGACGCCAACGGCCAGCATCTCGGGATTGATGTCGGACACGGTGATGTGCGCGCCCAGCTTGTGCATGCGAAAGGCGATGTCGCCGGTGCCGCCGGCCATGTCCAATATCTGTTCGCCCGGCTGCGGCTTCACTCGCTTGACGAACTGGTCCTTCCACAGCCGATGGGCGCCGCCCGACATGGCGTCGTTCATCAGGTCATATTTGGCGGCGACATTGGAGAATACGGCGCGGACCATGCCGGCCTTCTCGGCGGCATCGACGTCGCGATAGCCGAAAGATGCTGTTTCGCTCATGCGGTTCGCTCTAGAGCCTGATCGTGCCAGATGGAAGCGCTATGCGCGCTCACGCGATGCGGCGAATCCCGCTCTTGTGTGATTACGCAGTTTCAGCGTCAGTCCGGCGCGAAGGCATGGGTTGGGCGCTGGGTGTAAACGCCCCTGTCGCTCCGCTATCCGGCATCCTACATAGGGGCCATGCCAGAGCTTCCCGAAGTCGAAACCACCGTTTCCGGCCTGCGATCCGTCTTGCAGGGCGCGACCCTCACACGGGTCGAGCCGCGCCGCGCCGATCTGCGCTTCCCGATTCCGGTGGACCTGCGTCAGCGTATGACCGGCGCCACCGTCACGGGACTGTCACGCCGGGCCAAATATGGCCTCATCGAAACCGATCGCGGCGACATGATGATCTTCCATCTCGGCATGTCGGGGCGTTGGCGAATCGATCCGGCGGAAATCGGGGCGCATGACCATCTGTTGCTGGAGACGGGCAGCGGGCATCTTCTCTCGCTCAACGACCCGCGCCGCTTTGGTTCGCTAGATCTGGTGCGCAGTGACGCCTGGCAGGGCTATGCGCCTTTTACCCGCATGGGGCCGGAACCATTGGGGCCGGATTTCGACGCGGCCTATCTGGCGAAGGTGCTGGATGGCAAGGCAACATCGATCAAGGCGGCGCTGCTCGACCAGCGCATCGTCGCGGGCCTGGGCAATATCTATGTATGCGAAGCGCTGAACATGGCGGGCATCGCCCCGACTCGAGCTGCGGGTCGCATATCGAAGCCCCGGCTCGGCTCGCTGGTGGAGGCGATTCGCACGGTTCTGTCCGCCGCCATCGTCGCCGGCGGTTCCACCCTGCGCGATTATGCGCGGCCGGATGGCGAATTGGGCTATTTCTCCAATCAATGGCGAGTCTATGGGCGCGAAGGACAGATTTGTCCCTGTGGTGGCACCGTGCAACGCCGAGTCGATGGGGGGCGATCGACCTTCAATTGCCCCAAATGCCAGAAATAGCGGGGGGCTCGCTGGTTGACGACACCCCGGAACAGCTGTAAGGGGCGCACCTTCACGAGGCTGGTTGGCGAATCCGACGGGCCTCTTCCCGAGATTTGATGAGAACCGAGGAATAGAATGGCCAATACGCCGCAAGCCAAGAAGCGCATCCGTCGCAATGAGCGTCGCGCCGCGATCAATGGCGCCCGCATCAGCCGGATCCGCACCCTGGTGAAGAAGGTGGAAGCCGCCATCCTCGCCGGTGACAAGGATGCTGCTGCGACCGCGCTTCAGACTGTCCAGCCCGAACTGGCCCGCGGCGTTGCCCGTGGCGTTCTGCACAAGAACACGGCCGCTCGTAAGTTCGGTCGCCTGACCAAGGCCGTCGGCGCGATCGCCTAAGCCTTACGTTAAGCTACCCGCTTATCTGAAAAGCCCGCTCCGGATCGCCGGAGCGGGCTTTTTCTGCTGTAGTCATGGAATAGTCATTTCCCTGACCCGCGAATTTCTCACGATTCGAGCCAGATCGTCAGAATCGCCACCAAATAATTCACTGAAAAATAGTCATAATTTGTGAATCTGCGGTTTTCTGCGGGATTCCCGAGTCAACGTCTTTATTTCAGTTTTTTGAAGCGACCCGCCCTTGATCCGGCGAAGCGGCCCTGTCTATTTTGATCCTCCGGCCGCTGATCGAATCACTTCCTGGCGGTCGTCATAATGTCAGTCGATGTATCAGACTCGGAAAGGCGGGGGCGCTTTTCCGAACCATCTTGTTGCGTCCGATAGTCGTGCCCTCAGGGGCATTTTTGTTGGTATTTTGGGGGCAGCATTCAATGAAGGATAATGCGGCGGTGCTTGGAATTCAGGACGGAGAGGCAGCGGCAGATATGGCCCGCCTGGAATCCGCCTGGACGACCATCCGCACCGGTCTGCGCCGCGACATCGGCGCGCGCATGTTCGACCAATGGTTGAAGCCTGCGCGCCTGGGTGACTATTGCCCCGATTCGCAGACGCTGGATCTCCATTTTGCGTCGGATTTCAGCGCGAATTTTGTTTCCGGCCAGTTTGGCGATCGCCTGCGCATGGCCTGGCGCTGCTCGGGCGCCGGTGTGCGTGAAGTGCGCCTGCGTCGTGCGCCCGATTCGTCGGGTCCGCGCCTGCTGGAGGTGAAGCGCGATGTGGCCGCAGCCGTGACGGCGCCGGCGATCGTTGCCGCTGCGCCGACCGTCGCCTGCAACTTCCAGCCGCGCCACGCCTTCGACCAGTTCGTTCCGGGTGAAACCAACCAACTCGCCTATTCGGCGGCGCTGGCAATGGCGGGCGAGGCAGAGCCCCGCTTCACGCCGCTCTTCATCCATGGCGGCACCGGCCAGGGCAAGACGCACCTGCTGCACTCGATCGCGCGGGCCTTCTCGGCCCATTCGCCGAGCGCACCGGTGCTCTACATGTCGGCCGAACGCTTCATGGTCGAGTTCGTCAATGCGATGCGCTCGAACGAGACGATGGCGTTCAAGGCCCGCCTGCGCGCCGCGCGCCTGCTGCTGATCGACGATATCCAGTTCATCGCCGGCAAGGGCTCGACCCAGGAAGAATTCCTCCACACGATCAACGACCTGATCGATACCGGTGCCCGCATCGTCGTGACCGCCGACCGCGCGCCGCAGATGCTGGACGGCATTGATCCGCGCATCCTGTCGCGTCTGGGGGGCGGTCTGGTGGCCGATATCCGTCCGGCGGGTCTCGACCTGCGCCTTGCGATTCTGGAAGCGCGCCGCGCCCATGCCGGCGATCCGCCGGTGCCCGATGCGGTGATCGATTTCCTCGCCCGTTCGATCCGCTCGAACGTGCGCGAACTGGAAGGCGCCTTCAACAAGCTGGTTGCCTATGGCCAGCTGACTGGTCGCTCGATCGATCTGGAATTTGCCCAGACCATGCTCGCCGATGCGGTGCGCGCCAATGTGCGTCGCCTGACCATCGACGAGATCCAGAAGGCCTGTGCCGCCCATTTCAAGATCGACCTGTCGGAAATGAAGTCGAAGCGCCGTGCGCGCGCCGTCGCGCGTCCGCGTCAGGTGGCGATGTATATCTCCAAGAAGATGACGCCGCGTTCGCTGCCGGAAATCGGCCGCACCTTTGGCGGTCGCGATCATAGCACGGTGATTCACGCGGTGCGCACGATCGAGAAGCTGCGCGAGAGCCATCCGGACATGGACGCCGACGTCCGCGCCCTGATGCGCCAGTTGGAAGGCTGATAGCAGTCCCAACCATGGGCTGACTCCATGGGCTGACAGGGCAGGGTGGTTGGACTAGGCTTGATGCCATGATCCGCACCCTGGCCCTGTTCCTCCTTGCCGCGCTGGCCTCCGGCCCGTTGCTGGCCCAGTCTTCAGCCCCGGTTCCGCCGCCTGTCGCCTCAAGCGATGTGCGGGTGGCGCTCGATACGAGTGCCGGGCGCATCGTGGTGGCGCTGCATCCCGATAAGGCACCGGTCACCGCCGGTAATTTCCTGCGCTATGTCGACCAGAAGCGGTTCGACGGCACCGTCTTCTATCGGGCCGTCGGCGGCCCGGACTATGGCTTCATCCAGGGCGGGACACAGAATGACCCGAAGCGCGTCCTGCCGCCGATCAAGCATGAGCCCACGAGCCAGACGGGCCTCACCCATGATGATGGTGCGCTGTCGATGGCGCGCTATGCACCGGGCAGCGCGACCGGGGATTTCTTCATCGTGCTGGGCAAGATGCCGGCGATGGATGCCCAGCCTCAGTCGACCGGCGATAATCAGGGCTTTGCCGTTTTCGCGCATGTGGTCGAGGGGTTGGATATCGTGAAGGCCATCCAGGCCGGTCCGAAATCGCCCACCGCCGGCAATGGCGTGATGAAGGGGCAGATGCTGGAGCCGGTGGTGAAGATCCTGTCGGCCCGTCGTCTGCCCTGAATCGTCCGGCTTAGAGGCTGCGTCGCTCCGTCGGTTCGACGGTGGGCGCGGCGGCATATCGATCCAGATATTGCGCTTCGCCCATCGGCCGGGCGAGGTGATAGCCTTGGAACAGGGTGCAGCCGATGACGCGCAGCATGTCCATCTGCGCTTGCGTCTCGACCCCTTCGATCACCACTTCCATGCCAAGGCCCTGAATCAGGCCGACGACCGCGCTGCAGATCGTCCGCGCCTCTGCAGAGGTCGCGATGTCGCGCACCAGGCTGCGGTCTATCTTCACCCGGTCGACCGGCAATTCGCGCAGCCGGGCCAGGTTGGAATAGCCGGTGCCGAAATCGTCGATGGCGATTCGCACGCCGTCCTGCCGCAGTGCGCTGAGCTGCCCCAGCACGCGCTCGTCCATGTCCATCGCCAGCGATTCGGTGATCTCCAGCTCCAGCATGAGCGGCGGGGTCTGGTGCGTCGCCATGGCATGGCGCAGGCGCAGGAAGAAATCGGCCTGCGCCAGTTCGCGAGTCGAAATATTGATCGCGATTCGCTGATGCACGCCTGATCGCGCCCAGCGCGCAGCGGTCTCGCATACCCGGCTCATGACCCAGTCGCCCAGCGCGACGATCATGCCGCTTTCCTCCGCAACCGGCACGAACGCGCCGGGCATGATGAGCGCGCGTTCGGGATGGACCCAGCGCACCAGCGCCTCGGCCGTGACCGCATGGGCCACCCCGCCATGGCTCATCTCGATCTGCGGCTGAAATTCCAGCAGAAATTCGTCGCGCTCAAGTCCCAGCAGCAGGTCGCGTTCCAGTTCGGCCCGGTCCGCCGCTTCCAGTGCCAGTTCGGCGGTGAACATCTCGGCGCGACCCCGCCCTTCATGCTTGGCATGATACATGGCGATGTCGGCCGATCGCAGCAGCGCGGACAGGCTGTCGCCATGGTCGGGATAGCAGGCGATGCCGATCGACGCGCCCAGATCGACATGCTGGCTGCCCAGTTCGAATCGTTCGCCCAGCGCGAACTGGATGGCACGCGCGATGCGCGTGGCTGCTTCACGGCTGGGCAGGGTGGGGAAGAACATGGTGAACTCGTCGCCGGCCAGGCGGCCGATCACGGCGTCGCCCAGACCCGCGCTGACCTGCGCCATCACCACTTCGCGCAGGCGGCCCGCCACCCGCGCCAGCAATTGGTCGCCGGCCGCATGGCCCAGCGTATCGTTGACCGCCTTGAAGCCGTCCAGGTCGATGAAGAACAGGGCCGCCGGTCCCGAGCCGCCACGTTCGACGAGCAGGCGTTCGACCTGCCGACAGAAGCTGGTGCGGTTGGCAAGGCCGGTCACCTGGTCGAACAGCGCCAATGTCTGGACATGGTCCAGATTGGTGCGGACCTGGCTGAACAGGCTTTCCATCGCCACCGACAGGTCGGGCAGTTCCAGTCCGATCTCGGCGGGGACATGGGAATGAAGATCGCCATGGGCGGCGGCCAGCAGCCGCTCGGTCGCGGTATCGATGGCGCTTGCAGTAGCGGCGATGGTGCGCTGGGCCGACGCCCAGCTCATCGTGCCGCACAGGATCGCGATGATCAGGGATCGGCCGACATCGACCAGATCGTCGGCCGCGCCATGGCCCAATAGCAGTGACAGGATGAAGACGAGCGCGCCGGCCGCACAGGCAAAGGCAGCAGCGCGGCTTTTCACTGTCACGCCCTGCATGTGCCTCCCTGCCTGCTCAAAGCCCCCGATAATCGGTGCTGCTGGATCAGGCGGATATGAAGGACAGTGGTTAAGAAAAGGTCAGTGGCTGCGCAAATTGCGTCATTTTTTGCGGCGCAGGATCAGATAGATGGCGCCGTCGCCGCCATGGCGGGGATGGGCAATGCGCACGCTGGCGATGCGATCGGCATAGGGGCTGGTCTCCAGCCAGTGTCCGATCTCGCCCCGGATCGCGCCGCGACGGCTCGAATCCCCGTGGCTGCTGGCTTTCGGCGGCTTGCCGGTCACGACCAGCAGCACCCGGACATCACGGGCAATCGCTGCCGCCAGCGCCTGATTAAGCCTGACATGGGCGCCGGCCAGATTATGGCCGTGCAGGTCGATCGACATGTCGGGGGCGATGTTGCCGCTACGGATTCGCTTTTCCCAGCCAGTGTCGAGTACGGCTGCGGGCGTGCGGGCGGGGGTGATCGGCACCGCCTTGGCAGGCTGCGGCGTTAACCTTGTTTCCGGGGTCGGCGCCGGGGCGACAACGGGCAGGGGCGGGCGCATCATCCCCGGCCGCAGCGGCCGGACCGAACGCGTCAATGCGCCCCAGAGCGCCTGCTCTTCAGAAGATAGGGTCCGGCGTCGCATGGCGCGCGATCACGGGCGCGCCAGCCGTGCGGCGGACCCGATCGGCAGCAATATCAGTGCGCTGCCCCGAGCGGACATGCCGCCGGCAATGCCGCGCGCGCGGTCGCCTGCCCCCCAGAAACTGTCGAACCGATTGGCGCCCTTGATCGCGCCGCCGGTGTCCTGGGCGATCCAGATGCCATTGGGTTCGGCCCGGTCCAGCGACAGCAGGACAGGGGCGCCCAGTGGAATATATTTGGGGTCGGCTGCCACCGTCGCCTCGGCCGTAACCGGTACGCCCAGCGCGCCGATCGGTCCCGCGCCGGTCAATTCACGGAAGAAGACGAAGCTCTTATTCTCGTTCATGATCGCCGCGCCCTCAGCGGGGTGGGCGCGCAGATATTGCATGATGTCCTGCATCGACCCGGCCTGGATCAGGCCACGATCCTTCATCAGCTTGCCGATGCCGGTATAGTCGCGCCCATTCTGCCCGTCATAGCCGATGCGCATCACCCCGCCGTCGGGCAGGGTCAGCCGACCACTGCCCTGGACCTGCAGAAAGAAGAATTCGACCGGGTCGGCGGCCCAGGCCAGTTCCAGCCCGCGCCCGGCGAGCGATCCGTCGACGATCTGCGATCGCTCGTCGAACGGCACGAAATTGCTGCCCTGCACCTTGCCGCGGATGGTACGGCCCTTCAGGCTGTCGCTGAACAGGCCGAGGTTGACGTCGATCAGTTCCGCCGGGCGGCGATAGATCGGCACCTGATAGCCGGGCTGGCGGGTGCGCGACCCGGCGATTTCCGGCTCATAATAGCCGGTGACGAAGGCCTTGCCCTCGCCCACCTGCACCGCCTCGAAATAGCGGGAGAAAAACTCGGCAGCGGTGGCTTCGGGCCAGCTCGACGCCGCGCTGCAGGCGCTGTTCCAGTCTGATCCGCGCGTCAGGCCGCTCTGGTCCGTGCGCTTCATCAGCGTTGGACAGGAAATGCGGAAGGCCTGCAGGGCGGCGCGGGCGCGCTCGCCGGACGGGATCAGGCTGGCAATGTCGGGGCCGGGCGTGACGCCCAGGCCGGCGGCATTGGCTTGATCCGTCGACAGGTCGCCCGGCGATACGTTCGGCAATTTCGGCGGCAGGGTGGGGCGGGGCGTGGCCGGAACCGGCCGGGTCGCGCCTTCGCCGCCATTGCTCGGCCGGCTTGGCGCAGGGCCGCCGGCCGATGGCGGAATGACGCCACCCGCGCAGGCGGACAGCATCAGCGCCGCAAGCAGCGCTCCCCCCGAATGACGCAGGCTCACGCCGCCTCGTCGGTTTCGCTGAGCTTCCAGTTGGGATCCGCGCTGCGGATGTCGCGGGTGAAGGTCCAGATATCATTGGTGCCGACCGCGTCGGTCAGCGACCCGGCAATGACATTGCCGTCCTTATCACGGGTGACGGCGGCAATGTCCGCCTCGAACCGCAGCGAAACTTCGGCGATACGGCCATTGACGCTGGCATCGACGATCTGTGCCTTCTCGATCCGCACCAGGCGATTGTCGAGCACATGGCCCTCGGCTTCGCGCGCCGCGATCGCTTCCTCGAAGGAACCGAGAACATCGGCGTCGCACAGCCAGGCCAGTTCGTCGCGATCACCGCGCCAGAAGGCTTCCAGCACCATCTTATAGGCGCTCTTGGCGCCTTCGACGAATTGCGGCACGTCAAAGCTGCGATCGGCACTGATCAGCGCGCGCACGCCGGCTTCGCCCGTCGGGGTGATCAGCCCTTCGGCCAGACGAACCGAATCGCCCGTCGCTTCCGGCATCGGGCGGGGCTGCAAGCCGCCCACCTTGGCACGTTCCTCCGCCGGACGCAGCGCAGGCTCCTGCTCATGGCCCGTCCGCTTTCCAAGAACGGAATAGAGCCGCAGTGCCAGGAAGCCGGCAATCATGGCGAGGATGACGATCACGTACACGGAGGCAAATACCCTTTGTTCGGGATGATGTTCCATCAACATAGGCATGTTTGCACGATACTTCAAATATCGGCTTGCCCTGTAATGCGCAGCAATTGGCCGACGTTGCTTCCTGTCGGGCGGCATTGCCCTGATCTTTCGCCACTGCTAAGCGCGCGGATCGATATCGCGGGCCGTTCCGGCCCTTCGAGCAACGAACGATCAGCAAGGATTTGAGGACAATGGCCGACGAAGCCGACACCATCCAGACCAACGTGACCGGCAATGGCGCCGACACCGCGCCGCAGATTGCGCTGATCAGCCAATATGTGAAGGATCTGTCGTTCGAAAATCCGAACGCCCCGGCCGTTTACCAGTGGCAGGACCAGCCGCAGATCGACGTCCAGTTCAACATCGGTGCCGACCGCGTCGGTGACGAAGTGCTGGAAATCGCCCTGAAGATCGAAGTGAAGGCCGTCGCGCCGCAGGGCACCGCCTTTGCCGTCGAACTCGTCTATGCCGCGCTGTTCGGCATGCGCAACGTGCCCGAGGACCAGATCCAGCCCTTCATGCTGGCCGAAGCGCCGCGCCTCGTCTTCCCCTTCGCGCGCCGCGTGCTGGCCGACGCGATCCGCGACGGCGGCTTCCCGCCGCTGCTGCTCGATCCGATCGATTTCGGTGCGCTCTACCTGCAGCAGGCTGAACAGATGCAGGCGACCGCAGGCGAACCCGCCGGTCACGCCTGATTCTTCATGAATACCCATCCGTTCGCCCTGAGCCTGTCGAAGGGCGCGGCTGAGCGTAGCGAAGCCCTTTCGCTACGCTCAGGGCAGGGCTTCGACCTCGCTCAGCCCGAACGGAGATTGCCATGAAATTGGTGAAGGCCCTTGGCTCGGTCGGCGGGCTGACGCTCGCCAGCCGGGTGCTGGCGCTGGTGCGCGATTCGCTCGCGGCTCGTTATGTCGGCGCCGGCTTCGCGTCGGACGCCTTCAACGGCGTGGCTTTCCGCCTGCCCAATATGTTCCGCGCCCTCTTTGCGGAGGGGGCCTTCTCCGCCGCCTTCATCCCGCTGTTCAACAAGAAGGCGGCCGGGCCGGGCGGCATGGCGGACGGCTATCATTTTGCAGAGCGGGCGCTGGCCGTGCTGCTGCCGGTGCTGATCCTGTTCACGATCGTCCTGCTGGCGGCGGCCTGGCCGATCACCTGGGCGCTGTCGGGTGGCTTTTCGCGCCAGAATCCGACACTGGATCAGTTCGCCTTCGCCGTCACTCTGTCGCGCATCACCATTCCCTATCTGGCGCTGATCAGCCTCGCCTCGCTGCTGGGCGGCATCTTGAACTCGCTCGACAAATTCTGGGTCAATGCGGCCGCACCGATTCTGCTCAACGTCGCGATGATCGCGGGCCTGTGGTTCTTCCACGGCGCCGACGAATATGAAACCGCGCGTGTTCAGGCGATGTCGGTCACGGTCGGCGGGGCGTTGCAACTGCTCTGGCTGATCTGGGCCTGCAAGCGGGCCGGCGTCTCGATGAAATTGAAGCGTCCGCGTCTCGACGCCGATGTGCGCGAACTGCTGCGCCTGATCGTGCCCGCCGCTGCCGGCGCCGGCGCGTCGCAGATCAACCTCCTGATCTCGACTGCGCTGTCGGGTTGGCTGCTCGCCTCGGGCTCGATCACCTATATCTATTATGCCGACCGGTTGAATCAGCTTCCCCTGGGCCTGATCGGCATCGGGCTTGGCACCATCCTCCTCCCCACCATCTCGCGCATGCTGTCGAAGGGCGAGGATCAGGCGGCGATGGAGACGCAGAACCGGGGCATCGAACTGGCCCTGTTCCTGACCCTGCCGGCGACCGTCGCCTTTATCACCGTGGCCGAACCGATCGTGCGCGGCCTGTTCCAATATGGCCGCTTCAGCGCCGAGGATGCGATGCGCTGCGGCTGGGCACTCTCCGCCTTCTCGATCGGCCTGCCCAGCTATGTGCTCGTGAAGGTGCTGACGCCGGGCTATTATGCGCGCGGCGATACCAGGACGCCGGTGCGCTATGCGATGTTGTCGATCGCCATCAATATCGTCGGCAATCTCGCGATGATCCCGACGCTCGGTCATATCGGGCCGCCGCTCGCCACCGCGCTCTCCTCGACCGTCAATGTCGCGATGCTTTATCGCACGCTGGTCGCGCGTGGCCATTTCACCGCCGATCCGCAGTTGCGCCGCCGCATTCCACGCCTCGCCGTGGCGGCCGTGGTGATGGGGCTGGCGCTCTGGGCGGGCGAGGATCTGCTCGATTCGATGCTCTCGGGCACGATGGTCAGCCGCTATATCGGGCTTGCCCTGCTTGTCGGCGCGGGCGTCGCGCTGTACGGGCTGGCATGCTTCGTCACCGGCGCCTATCGCCTATCCGACCTCAAGGCGCTGATGCGGCGGCGAGGCACCCCATAATCAACAGAATGGATTAGAGTAATGCGCGTCCTTTCCGGCATCCAGCCCACCGGCAATCTGCACCTTGGCAACTACCTTGGCGCGATCCGCAACTGGGTGAAGATGCAGGACGAGATGGACGAAGGCAGCCAGTGCTTCTTCTTCCTCGCCGACATGCACTCGATCACCGTGCATGAAGGGCGCGAGCAGCGCATCCGCAACGTACGCGACATGGCCGCCGCCCTGGTCGCATCGGGCATCGATCCCGATCGCTCGGTCCTCTTCAACCAGGCGCGCGTGCCGGCCCATGCCGAACTCGCCTGGCTCCTGAATGGCACCGCGCGGATTGGCTGGCTCAACCGCATGACCCAGTTCAAGGACAAGGCGGGCAAGGACCGCGAGGGCGCGTCGGTCGGCCTGTTCGTCTATCCGGTGCTGCAGGCGGCCGACATCCTGCTCTATCAGGCGACCCATGTCCCCGTGGGCGAGGACCAGAAGCAGCATCTCGAGCTGTCGCGCGACATCGCCACCAAGTTCAACACCGATTTCGGCGCTGACGTCTTCACCCTGCCGGCGCCGATCATCCCCAAGGAATCGGCGCGCATCATGTCGCTGCGCGACGGCACGGCGAAAATGTCCAAGTCCGATCCTTCGGACATGAGCCGCATCAACCTTACCGACGAGGATGATGCGATCATGACCAAGGTGAAGAAGGCCAAGACCGATCCCGAGCCGCTGCCCGAAACGGCGGAGGGTCTGGCCGGTCGTCCGGAAGCGACCAACCTGATCGGCATCTACGCCACCCTGTCGAACAGCACGCCTGACGCCGTCTGCGCCCAGTTCGCCGGCAAGGGCTTTGGCGCGTTCAAGCCGGCGCTGGGCGAGTTGCTGGTCGAAACGCTGCGGCCGATGCGCGAGCGTTTCGTGGAACTGCGCACCGACGATGCCGCGCTCGACGCGATCCTCGACAAGGGCGCGGCCAAGGCGGCTGCTGCAGCCGAACCGACCCTGCGCGCGGCCTATGACGCCATGGGCCTGATGCGCTGAGCCAACTGGAAGGACGGGCGCGAACTGCGCCCGTCACTTACCTTCTTCGATCGTTTCGAATGTCATCGCCATGCGCATCTTCTTGCGCACGGGATTGCCGGCGCTGTCCCGCTGGATCGGATAACGCCGACTGAGAATTTGCGTTGCGCAATGTTGTTCCGGCATCGGCTTGTCGTTGATCGTCGCGACGCAGTCCGATGCGCTGCCATCGGTGTTGATCGTGAAGGTCGTGACCTGCCGGAACGGCAACGGGGGTAGTCGGAAGCTGCCATCGGGCTCCGGTATCCGCCAGTTGATCTTGTTGCTGTAGCTTCCGACGAGGGGCTTGCCGTTCGTGTCGCGCGCAGGCGCAAAACGGGCGCGAGCTATGAGTAGGTCGCAGGTGGCCTGATCCAGTGTGGCGGCGCCGCTGCTGGAACTGATCGTGCATTTTACCGGCACGCCATTCTTGTCGATGTCCAGCAAAAAGGCAGTAACTCCCTCCTGTCCCTCGCGCAGTGCCGTTGCCGGATAATCTTCGGACGTGACCCAGTCTGCCGGATTGCCAGTTGGCGTGGGCGAAGACGCGGCTGCTATCAGCAAGGGAGCGAACAGCGGCAGGGTGAGAAAGGCATGCTTCATGCGGCTTTCCTGCAACAGTCTGTCACTCTTTTCCAGTGGCTTGACGGATCGCTTTGCGACATGCCGTCATGGATGTGCGGACATGGCTTGCGTCCAATCGACGGGTTGGTGCGTTCAAACGATGTTCAGTTGCGTTTTGCTAGAGCAGGGCGCAAGAAGACTAACAGGCATCCGCCTGATTCAGGACGCGAAAAAATGAAAGCTTTCAGCAAGATCGGCCTTTTCGCAGCGCCCGCGCTGGCGTTGGTGGCCCTGTCCGGCTGCGCCACGTCATTCAAGGCGGACGTCGCCCGTTTCCAGCAGCTCCCTGCACCCGCGGGGCAGAGTTACACGATCGTCGCCGACGATCCTAAGCTCGCCGGTGGACTCGAATTTTCCCATTATGCCCAGATGGTCGGCCAGCGTCTGGCCCAGACGGGCTATGTCGCGGCCAGCGATCCGGCCAAGGCCGACCTCATCGTGCGTGTCGCCTATGATGTCGACAATGGCCGTGAGCGTGTGCGCTCGACCGGCGGTTTCGGTCCGAGCCCCTATTTCGGTGGCGGCTGGGGCTATGGCCGCTGGGGTCGTCCTTGGGGCTATGGCTTCTATGATCCCTGGCTGTTTGGCGGCGGCGGCTTCAACGACGTGTCGAGCTACACCGTCTACACCAGCGACCTCAGCATGAAGATCGATCGTGCTGCCGACAATCTGCGCCTGTTCGAGGGCAAGGCCAGCGCCCAGTCGCTGTCCAACAAGCTGACCTATCTGGTGCCGAATCTGATCGACGCCATGTTCACCAATTTCCCCGGCCAGAATGGCGAGGATGTGAAGATCACCCTGCCGCCCGAAAAGAAGGGCTGACGCGACACCCCATCGGTCGGCTCCCAGGCAGACCCGCTTTGCCCGGCGATCCGTTTCGATCGCCGGGCTTTCTTTTTGTCGGCAGGCGCTTAGACCTGGGTCGGTTCAGGTTGAAAACAAGCTCCGGCACGGTCTCAGGGGAGCGATGACGCCGGATCGGGGGACACGGCCTGTATGTCGTTGACGATTAGAATATTGATAGCGCTGCTGCTGGGGCTGGCCAGCGGCATCGCCCTGTCCGAATGGGGCGGGGCGCTTGATGCCGATATTGTCGACATTGCCCAGCCGATCGGCAAGGCCTGGCTCAACGGCCTGCAGATGCCGCTCATCCCCCTGATCTTCTCGCTCCTCGTCACCGGGGTCGCCTCCGCGGCGACGACGGCGCGAACCAGCGGCATGGCGGGCCGCGCCCTGCTGCTGTTCGCGCTGATGCTGCTCGGCTCGGCCAGCGTCGCGGCTTTGATCGGTCCGTTGCTATTGCACTGGTGGCCGGTGCCGGCCGGCGCCATCGGCGCCCTCGCCGGGGCTGGCGCCACTGCCGACGTGCCCGGGGTACGTCCCTCGGCCGAATGGCTGCTGGGTTTCATACCCGCCAATCCGATCCGTTCGGCGGCGGAAGGGCAGGTGGTGGCGGTCGTGCTGTTCGCCCTGGTCTTCGGCTTTGCCGTCACCCGCATTTCGGATGATCGCCGCGTTGCGCTCACCGGCTTCCTGGCGGCGCTGGTCGATACGCTGCTGGTCGTCGTCGGCTGGGTGCTGTGGCTGGCGCCGATCGGCGTCTTCGCCCTGGCGCTGGTCGCCGGCAGCCGATCCGGCCTCGCCACGGCCGGCGCGCTACTTCACTATATCGGCTTCATCGTGCTCATCTGCCTGGCGGTGACGCTGCTCGTCTATCCGCTGGTGATGGGGCTTGGGCGGATCGCGCCCGGCCGGTTCGCGCGCGCCGCGCTGCCTGCACAGATCATCGCCTTCTCGACGCAAAGCTCGATTGCGTCCTTGCCGGCCATGATCGCAGCGAGCGACGGCCCGCTGGAAGTGCGGGAAGCGACGCGCAGCATCGTCCTCCCGCTCGCCATCTCGCTGTTCCGCATCACCAGCCCGCCCGCCAATCTGGGCATCGCCCTCTATGTCGCGGCCATGAACGGCGTGGCGCTTGGCCCGTTGCAGATCGTCATGGGGGTATTGGTCGCGGCGGTTGTCAGCCTGGCGGCGGTCGGCCTGCCCAGCCAGATTACCTTCTTCACCACCACGGGTCCGATCTGCCTCGCCATGGGCGTCCCGGTCGAGGCGCTGCCGCTGCTGCTCGCGGTGGAAACGGTACCCGACATCTTCCGCACCGTCGGCAATGTCACCGCCGACATGGGCGTCACCCGCATCATCGATCGCCTGGGGAGTGGTATTCAAGGAGAGTATTGAGGGCGGGAAACGAGTAGAAGCGGACATTCCTCCCCGGAACGGGGAGGTGGCAGCGCGAAGCGCTGACGGAAGGGCAGGTTCCTATTAACGCTGTGCTGTCAGGCTAGTGCCCCTCCACCACTCGCCACGCGAGCGGTCCCCCTCCCCGTGCCGGGGAGGAATGTCTTGTTCCCATCTCTTTTCGTCATTCCCGCGAAAGCGGGAACCCATCTCCTGACCGTGCATGTCGCACCAGACTGGGGCAATGGATCCCTGCCTCCGCAGGGATGGCGGGAGGAAACAGGCCGTCGCTTAACCACCCGCATGACATCGGGTGGGCTGTCCTACTGCGGGCTTTTATGATCTATCCTGTCGGATGCAGAGGCTAAGGCTCCTTGATCCGGCATCGGCCGATGGGCCGTTGGCGCGTGGCTGTCGCTTCACTGTCATTTCATCGTCGCGTCAATGGCGCGTCAGCATGACCCTGGTGTCGCGTCCGTGGCGCGCAACTGTCGCGTCACAGACGCGTCGGCGTGGCGTTTCAGGCGCAAATGGCCCAAAACAGCCTCACGACACTGTGAACTTCGGACTGTCGCGTCGTGAATCGGCGTCAGCCCCGCAGCGCCCGCTCCGTGATCAGCGTGTAGATGCGGGTCAGGTCGTGCAGGTCGGCGACCGCGACGGCCTCGTCCAGCTTGTGCATCGTCGCATTGTTGAGGCCGAATTCGGCGACCGGGCAGAGGCGCGAGAGGAAGCGTGCATCCGACGTGCCGCCGGTGGTCGACAATTCGGTCTCCACCCCCGTCACTTCGCGGATCGCATCGCTGATCAGGGTGGAGAGCGTGCCCGGCTGCGTCAAGAAGGGCTCGCCGCTGATCTTCGCCTCGACGCTGCCGCCCTCACTTGCTGCGATCGCGCTGATCCGCTCGATCAACGATGCGCCGCTATGCTGATCGTTGAAGCGGATCGAGATGCGCGCGGTTGCTGCCGCCGGGATGACATTATGGGCCGGGTTGCCGACTTCCAGGTCGGTGATCTCGATATTGCTGGGCTGGAACCAGTCGGTGCCGGTATCCAGCACTTCCGCATCGATCTTAGCCAGGATGCGGACCAGCGCCGGGATCGGATTGTCGGCCAGGTGCGGATAGGCGACATGGCCCTGCATGCCCGCCACCTTGATCCACATGTTGACCGAGCCGCGCCGGCCGATCTTCACCACGTCGCCCAGCCGTGCCGAGGAGGTGGGTTCGCCGACCAGGCACATGTCGGGGTGCAGGCCATGGGCGACCATCCGGTCCATCAGCGCCAGCGTGCCATAGGTGGCCGGGCCTTCCTCGTCACCGGTGATGATCAGGCTGATCGTCCCCGGCAGGTCGTCGGGCAATCCGTGCAACGCCGCGACGAAGGCGGCGATCGCGCCCTTCATGTCGACCGCGCCGCGGCCATAGAGCAGGTCGCCGCGCACCACCGGCGTGAAGGGATCGCTGGCCCAGCCATGGCCGGGCGGGACGACGTCGAGATGGCCGGCAAAGGCGAAATGCGGGCCGGCACCGGTCGTACGCCAGGCGAGCAGATTTTCGACCGGGCCGTCGGGCGCGACGCCGCTGACGAAACGGTCTACGGTGAAGCCCAGCGGGACCAGCATCGCTTCCAGCTCGGCGAAGACATCGCCGACGGCCGGGGTGACGGAGGGGCAGGCGAGCAGGCGCTCGGCCAGGGCCAGGGCGTCATGATTGGTGCTGGTCTTGGTCATGGAGCAGCGTTAGCGAAAGCCGTCTTTCTTGGCCAGCGCAGAGGAGAGGGGCCATGCCGAAGATCGATCTCGTCGCCATTCCGCAGAGCAATGCCACCGGCTATCCGGGCGATCATGCGCGGGCGGTCGCCGGGCGTCATTATCGCCGGCTTGGGCCGGCGACGGGGCTGGGCGATTTCGGCGTCAGCCATGTCGTGCTGAAACCCGGTGCGGCCTCCTCGCAACGTCACTGGCATGAAGGTGAGGACGAATTTGTCGTCATGCTGTCGGGCGAGGCGGTGCTGGTCGAGGAGGGCGGGCGCACCCCTATGGTGGCGGGCGACATGGCGGCCTTCCCCAAGGGCGTGGCCAACGGCCATCATCTGCTCAATGAAAGTGACACGGATTGCGTCTTCCTTGCCTTTGGCCGTCCTTCTGTCAGTGATTGCCATTATCCCGATATCGATCTGCACCTGTCCGGTGGGGTCTATCGCCACAAGGATGGGAGCGTTTTTGCATGATCGATCGTCGTGGGTTGCTGGCCGGCATAGGTGGCGCTGTGGTCGCTGGAGGGGCAGCGGCACGCGTTCCTTCGGCTTCGGCAGCGGCACCGGCCGGGCTGATCCGGCCGCCGCGCCTGCGCGAAGGGGATGTGGTCGGCCTGGTCGAACCGGCGGGTTTCACCGATGACGCCTTCGACCTGGGCCTGGTCAAGGAAACCATCGTCGCCATGGGACTGAAGCCCAAGGCTGCGCCCCATCTGGTCGAACGCTATGGCTATCTGGCGGGCAAGGATGCCGACCGCGCTGCCGACGTCAACGCCATGTATGCCGATCCGGAGGTGAAGGCGGTGTTTGCGGTGCGCGGCGGCTGGGGCTGCGCGCGCATGCTGCCCTATCTCGACTTCAAGACGATTCGCGCCAATCCCAAGCTGCTGACCGGCTTTTCCGATATCACGGCGCTGCACTTGGCTTTTGCGGCCCGCGCCGGCTTCACCACCATCCACGGCCCCAATGCCGCGAGCGGCTGGGGCAAGCTCAGCTGGGACAGCTTCCGCGCGGTGGCGTTTGACGGGGCGACGCCGACCTATGTCAATCCGGTGGGGGCGGAGGATCGGCTGGTGCCGCGCAGCGGCCGCATCCGCACCTTTGGCGGCGGCAAGGCGAGCGGGCGGTTGCTGGGTGGCAATCTCACCGTGTTGACGGCCTTGATGGGCACGCCCTGGTTGCCCGATTTCACCGGCGCGATCCTGTTCGTGGAGGAAACCAACGAGGCGGAATATCGCATTGACCGGATGCTGACCCAATTGTCGCTGGCGGGCATATTGCCAAAGCTCGCCGGCTTCGTCTTCGGCCAATGCACCAGCTGCACGGCCACCGGCGTGTCCTATGGCGGCTTCACCCTGTCGGAAGTGCTGCAGCAGCATCTGGCGCCGCTCGGCATTCCTGCTTTCCAGGGCGCGCTGTTCGGCCATGTCGCCAACCAGTTCAGCCTCCCGGTCGGCGCCCGCGCCGAAATCGACGCGGACGCGGGTACGATCCGGTTGCTGGAGCCGGCTGTCAGTTAGAGCCTGATTCACGCCATCGCTGGAAGCGCTCCGCGCTTCCAGCGATGGCGTGAATCAGGCTCTATTCCTTTGTTGCGGGCTTGGCGCCGTCCAGCGATGCGACGGTGCCATTGCCGATCGGCTCGCCTTTCATCCCCTCGGCGACCTTTTCCGCGGCCGCCATGACACGCAGCACATTCTCGCCAGCCAGCTTGGCGATGTCGGCATCGCTCCAGCCGCGGCGCATCAGTTCGGCCAGCAGCGCGGGATAGGTGGCGACGCTGCCCAGCCCCTGGGGCAGCGATCCCACGCCGTCGAAATCGCTGCCGATGCCGACATGGTCGACGCCCGCGACCTTGGCGATATGGTCGATATGGTCGGCGACCATTGACAGGGTGACGACCGGCTCGGGATTGGCCTTTTCCCATTCCGCCAGCGCCTTCTTCGCGCCCTCGGGATCACCGATATAGAGGCCGCCAAAGGGCGGGGCGTTATAGCGGGCCATTTCCGCGCTGCGCGCCGCGCTCCAGACCCGGCGGGCCTCCGACACATATTGCGGCGCGAAATTGACCATGACCACGCCGCCATTGGCCGCCACCTGCTTCAGGATCGCGTCGGACACGTTGCGTGGCGTGTTGCACAGGGCGCGCGCGCTGGAATGGGAGAAGATGACCGGCGCCTTGCTGATCTTCAGTGCGTCCAGCATCACGCCTTCGCTGACATGGGCGAGGTCGACCAGCATGCCCAGGCGGTTGAGTTCATGCACCACCGCCTCGCCGAACGGGGTGAGGCCGTCATGCTGGGGATTGTCGGTGGCGCTGTCGGCCCAGGCGATGGTCCGGCTGTGGGTCAGGGTCAGATAGCCGGCGCCAAGGTCGTGATAGGCGCGCAGCACGGCCAGGCTGCCGTCGATCTGGCCGCCGCCTTCGACCCCGATCATCGACGCAATCCGTCCGGCCTTGTGCGCGGCACGGACCTCGGCAGCGGTGGTGGCGAGGGTGAAATTCTGCGGGTAGCGGCGGGCGAGGCTGTGGACCAGTTCGATCTGCTCGACCGTATCCTTCACCTGCTGCAGTTCGGGCAGGTCGGCCGACACCCAGACGGACCAGAATTGCCCGCCCATCTGCCCGGCACGCAGGCGGGTGATGTCGGTATGATATTGGCTGGGGTCGAGCCGGTCGAGCGGCATGGTCCAGCGGGCGTCCCCGGCCTTGCCGGCCATCGCTTCGGGCCAGTCATTATGGCCGTCGATCAGCGGGGTGGCCTTCAGCACCTTGGCGATTCGCGCGGCATAGGAATCGGATGCGGGCGCGGCCGAGGCGGCGAAGGGGAGGGCGACGGTGGCGAGGAGCAGCGGCAGGGCTGCGAGGCGGAGGGATATCATGGCGCGGGAGACTAGGGGGGCGACGGATCAAGTCAATCGCGGCTGGCGGGCGGGTTCGACATTGGCTAGACCCTTGAATCGATGACGATCGATCCGCTGTTGCTGCTGCAGGCCTATGCCATCGGCGTGTTCCCGATGTCCGATGACCGGCAGGCCGACGATGTCTATTGGGTCGAGCCCAAAAGGCGGGCGATCCTGCCGCTCCATGGCCTTCACCTGTCACGTTCGCTGTCAAAGACGATCCGGCAGGACAGGTTTCGCGTCACCGCGAACCGCGCCTTTGCCGGCATCGTCGCCCTATGTGCGGAAGCCGCGCCCGATCGTCCGTCGACCTGGATCAATGGCCCGATCGAGCGCGCCTATCGCCATCTCCACGAACTGGGCTTTGCCCATTCGATCGAATGCTGGGACGGGGATGAACTGGTCGGCGGCCTCTATGGCGTGGCGCTGGGTGGCGCCTTTTTCGGCGAGTCCATGGTGTCGCGCCGCACCGACGCGTCAAAGGTGGCGCTGGCCTGGCTGGTGGCGCGGATGCGCTTTGGCGGCTTCAGCCTGCTCGACTGCCAGTTCATGACCGATCATCTGCGCAGCATGGGCGCGCAGGAAATCAGCCAGCGCGACTATCTTCAGTTGTTGGGCGTTGCCGTCGGCGACGTGCCGCTGGGAGCGGGCGACGCGGCGCTGTCGGCCGGTTCTGGCGCGGCGGCCGAACTGGCGTTTGCGCCGCTGGCCGGCGATGCGGCGGCAGGCACCTTGCCCTTGTCGCCCAGCTTGACCGTGGCAGGACCGCTTTCGGGCCATTCCATCGTGCAGCTCTTGACCCAGACGTCATAGACGGGGTGCTGGACGACATTGCGGTCGGGCCGTTCGCGGAACAGCCAGCCGGAAAAATTGCGGCGCCACTTGCCGTCGGAACTGCTGCGCACGTCCAACTGCACGAAGGCGCCGGTTTCCTGCACATTCTCCCAGGGGGCCGTGGTCTCGCACGCCTGCAGGCGGACGATGGCATCGCCGACGCGCAGCGCCTCGCCGGGCTTCATCGTCAGGTCGCGGGTCAGGCCGTTGCGCTTGTTGAGCAGGCCGATGACGGCGGTGCGCTCGGCCATCGGCGTGCCGGACAGGTTGGCCTCGTCCGCGTTGCGGATAGGCTGGCCCTCGATCTTTACCGGGCCGCTCTGATTCGCTTCTGGCGCATCATTGCGACCGCAGGCCGCCAGCAGCGCGCACCCCAGAAGCGGCGCGCCAAGCAGGATCGGCGGGAATCCCCCCGCCGGACGCCGAATCATGCCGCGTCGGGGCTCCATGCCTCGTAATCGCCGGTCGCCTTCTGGCGCTGGCCGCCCTTTTCGAGCGCGCCCGAGGGACGATAGGCGTTGGCGGTGCCGGTCGCGTTGGGGGTGAATTCCTTTTCCCAGATGCGCGGCGGCGGCAGGAAGCTTTCGGGCGTGCCCTCGATCGAGTGGTGCAGCCAGCCATGCCATTCGGCCGGCACGCGGCTCGAATCATTGGCGCCGTTATACATCACCCAGCGGCGCGTCAGGCCGTTCGGATCGACGCCGCCTTCATAATAGACATTGCCCTGATGGTCCTCGCCCACTTTCGTGCCCTTGCGGGCCGTGAAGAGCCAGGTGCCGAAGGTGGCGCCATTCCACCAGGTGAAGATGTTTGCCAGGATACCCATGGCCGATGCGCTTAGCCGCTGGGATTGACGTGGGCAAGGAAGATATGGCCCTAACGGGCGGTTGTCGGGCAGAAATCGAGGTCGATCGCGCTCTTGCCGTCGGTTGTTGCGCATTTGCCCCAGGCCAGGCGGTCGCCTTCCTTGATTCCCAGTTCCGCGGCGCGGCCGCCGCGCAGTTCCAGCACTGCCACCACCGGAACGCCGGCGGACACCGGCTCGCGCGAATAGGGGGCGACATTGGCGCCGATGAAGGCGATCGTGCCGTCGGTATGAATGAACAGCATGTCGAGCGGGATGATCGTGTTCTTCATCCAGAAGCTGGCGGTGCGCGGCGGCTCCATCGGGAAGAGCATGCCCTTGTCGGCATCCAGTGCCTTGCGGAACATCAGTCCCTGTTCCTGCTCCGCCTCGGTCCGGGCGACTTCCACGTCGAAGCGATGCACTCCCTTCGCCGTGTGGATGACGAGGGGGAGCAGCGCGCCCTGCGGTGCGGCGGCCTGAACATTGCCGCTGTCATTTGCAGCATCGGCGCCGGCATCGGGCTTGGCAGAGCAGGCCAGGAGCAGCGCGGGCAGGGCGGCGGCGAGAAGCAGTCGGGTAAGGATCATGCGATCCTGCCTAGCGGGTTTCGGGGAGGTGCGGGAGAGAATTAACCCTCAATCCTCCGCTTCGGGGAAGTCGCCGGGTGCTGCATCGACCCAGCGCCGGGCCAGGGCATAATCATGGCCGGCGCGCAGGAAGGCGGCGATCGCCTTTTCCCGTCCCTTGGGATCGGGCGCCTGCATTGCATAGGGGCCGATCCGCTTGCGTCGGGCGAATCGGTCGGCAGCCGCCCAGCGATCAGCCTGTGCCTGGGCATCGGCCGCGCTGCGATCGGCCTCCTCTATGCCGGCGGCGCGCAGCGTTTCGGTGATGCGGCGGGCGCCGTAGCCGCGCCGACCGAGCGCCGCGCTCTTCATCAGGGCAAAGCCGCTGTCGTCGACATAGCCAAGTTCCGCGAAGCGGGCGACCAGCGCTTCGGGATCGGCCGGCGCTTCCCCGCCCCATCCGCGCTCGCGCAATTTGCGCGCAAGATAGGCGAGCAGCTTGCCGCGGCTGGTCGCGAACCGGCCAACATAGCGCAGCGCCAATTCGCGCAAGGCGTCTTCGTCCAGGGGTGGGGGCGGGCGTTTGCTGGTCATGACCGGTCGTGCATTGTGCGCCATCATGCGCTAAGCGCCATCTTTATGCCACAGTCGGGCCGGAATTTTACCGCGCCTTATGGTCTAGAAGCACAGGCTGGATTGAAACTATCCGGTGCAAGTCGACGTCAAAACTGATAGCGGCCGCCGGAATATGACAGATATGACATTGGGTGACACCAATATGACGGGTTCGCAGATTATGATGGCACCTACGCCGACCAACGATGTTCTTCCGCGCCGCTTCTCCGATTTCGAGACGTTGGGCGAAGCGTTGGATTATGCGGCGCAGGGCAAGCGCGGTCTCAATTTCCATGATGCGCGCGGCAATCTGGCGCGGCCCTATCCGTTCAGCGAACTGCGCGAGGACGCGATCGCCTGTGCCCATCGCCTGATCGCCCATGGCGTGAAGCCCGAGGACCGCGTCGCCCTGGTCGCCGAAACCGGCGCCGACTTCGCCATGCTGTTCTTCGGCATCGTCTATGCCGGCGCCTGGCCGGTGCCGCTGCCGCTGCCGACCAGCTTTGGCGGCAAGGAAAGCTATATCGACCAGCTCAATGTCCAGTTGTCGAGCTGTGACCCGATGCTGTTCCTCTTCCCCAAGGAACTGGAGGACATGGCGGGCGAATCCGGTCGGCAGAAGTCGGTCGAGAGCATCGCCTTCGAGGATTTCATCGCCCGCGAAGCGATCCCCTGCGACCTGCCGCAGGCCAAGGGCGAGGAAATCGCCTATCTGCAATATTCGAGCGGTTCGACCCGCTTCCCCCATGGCGTCGCCGTGACGCACCATGCGCTGCTGTCCAACCTGTCGGCGCACAGCCATGGCATGGAAGTGCAGGAAAGCGATCGCTGCATCAGCTGGCTGCCCTGGTATCATGACATGGGCCTGGTCGGCTGCTTCCTGTCGGTCGTCGCCAATCAGGTGTCGACCGACTATATGAAGACCGAGGATTTCGCCCGCCGTCCGCTGGCCTGGCTGGACCTGATCAGCCGCAATGAAGGCACCTCGATCAGCTATTCGCCGACCTTCGGCTACGACATCTGCGCGCGTCGCATGTCGAGCCAGACCAAGGCGGCCGATCGTTTCGACCTGTCGCGCTGGCGCCTGGCCGGCAACGGCGCCGACATGATTCGCCCCGACGTGATGCAGAGCTTTGTCGATGCGTTTGGCGATGCCGGCTTCAGCCCCAAGGCGTTCCTGCCAAGCTATGGCCTGGCCGAAGCCACCCTGGCGGTCACCATCATGCCGCCGGGCGAAGGCATCATCGTCGAACTGGTCGAGGAAACCGACCTGTCGGGCGGTGCCGCACCGGAAGGCCGTCCGCAGCGTTTCCGCTCGATCGTCAATTGCGGCAAGCCCGCCAAGGACATGATCGTCGAGATCCGGGACGAGGATGGCGGCCTGATGAACGAGCGCCAGATCGGCAAGGTCTGGACCACCGGCCCCTCGCTGATGGTCGGCTATTTCCGCGACCCCGAAGCGACCGAGGCCTGCATGGCGGATGGCTGGCTGGACACGGGCGACATGGGCTATCTGTCCGATGGCTATCTCTACATTGTCGGCCGCGCCAAGGACATGATCATCATCAACGGCAAGAATCACTGGCCCCAGGATATCGAATGGGCCGTGGAACAGCTGCCGGGCTTCAAGCAGGGTGACATTGCCGCCTTTGCGATCACCACGCCGGGCGGCGAGGAAGCGCCGGCGGTGCTGGTCCATTGCCGCACCTCCGACAATGAGGAGCGTTCGCGTCTGCGCGACCAGATTCGCGAGCGGGTTCGCGCCATCACCGGCATGAACTGCGTCGTCGAACTGGTACCGCCGCGCACCCTGCCGCGCACCAGCTCCGGCAAGCTCAGCCGGTCCAAGGCACGCAACCTCTATCTGACCGGCGAGATCCGTCCTTACGATATCGCTGCCTGATCGGGCGACGCATACCGATTGATAACCATTGCGTGCTAGGCCGGGCATGTGGGTATCGAGCAAGGGCAATCCGAAACCGACCGACAGGGACGGGGCTCGCTAAGGGCGATGATGGGGCTCGCACGCCTCGTCGATGAAGCCGATATGCGCGTCCTGACTGCCCAGTTGCAGTCGGCAGACAGCGTCGCGCTGCTGCGTCTGGCGATGAACGTGTTCGGCCTGCTGTTCCTCTGGCGCGTGTTCGGCAGCCATGTTTCGGCGACCGTCATGATTGGCTGGAGCGTCGCGCTGATCGGTGCCGTCGCCATCAGTGCCCTGTTGATCCATCGCCGGAAGATCGGCGCCAGCGGCGTGCCGCAGGCGCGCGACCTGCGCCGTCATGCCCTGACCGGCCTGCTGCACGGCCTGGTCTGGGCGGCCTGCATGACGCTTTTTTCGAGGGGAGAGGGGGCCGAGCATCTGGTGGCGCTCTGGACCCTCATCAGCTGCATCATGGTGTGCGGCGCAATCAGCTATGCGGCGACGCCGCTGGCCGCGATCGCTTTCCTGGTGCCCTGCATCGTCGGTCTGTCGGCGATGTTCGATGGCGAAACCCTGTTGCCGCTGCGGGCGCTCGCCACCAGCTATGCACTGTCGCTGCTGGTCGGCTGCCTCATCTATGCCCGCACCTTCGCGCGCCAGCACAGCACCACGGTCCAGTTGGCCGAGCAGACCGAAGTCGTCAGCCTGTTGCTGCGCGAATATGAGCAGGGCGCATCCGACTGGCTGTGGCAGACCGATGCGCTGCGCCGGATCAGCGGCGTATCCCAGCGTTTCGCCGAAAGCGTCGGCATGACGCCGCAGGCGCTGGAAGGGGCGCCGCTGGTCCAGGTTCTGGCTGGCGCCGGATGGGAAAGCGGCCGCTTCGCCTCCAGCCTGCATAGCCTGGCGGATCATCTCAAGCGGCGGGAGAGCTTCAGCAATCTGGCGCTGCCCGTCGATGTGCAGGGGCGCACGCGCTGGCTCGAGCTGTCGGCTTCGCCCCGCTATGATGACAATGGCAATTTCCAGGGCTTTCGCGGTGTCGGGTCGGACATCACCGTCCAGCGGGAATCGGCCGACAAGATCGCCCAGCTGGCGCGCTTCGACACGCTGACCGGCCTGCCCAACCGCGCTCATCTGCGCGATGCGCTGGACCAGGCGATGGCCGATACCGGCAATCGTCGGCCCGGCTGCGCGTTCCTGATGCTCGATCTCGACCGATTCAAGGCGATCAATGACAGCCTGGGCCATCAGGTCGGCGACCAGTTGCTCAGCCAGGTGGCGCAGCGCTTGCGTCATGTCTGTGGCGGTGCCGGTTTTTGCGGGCGCATCGGTGGCGACGAATTTGGCGTGGTGATCGCGCGGATCGACGATGACCGGGCGGTGGCGCGCCTGTCGATCGCGATCATCGACGCGCTGTCGGCCCCCTATCAGATCGATCAGCATGTGCTGCATGTCGGGGCGTCGGTCGGCTCGGCCGTCTCGCCGATCGACGGGCATCAGTCCGAATCGATCATCCGCAGCGCCGATCTGGCGCTCTATCGCGCCAAGGACGAAGGCGGCGGTGTCCATTGCCCCTATGAGCCGCAGCTGCATGCCAAGGCCGAGGAACGGCAGCGGCTGGAGCAGGCGCTGCGCGAGGCGCTGGAGAAGGATCAGCTCCATCTTCTCTATCAGCCGGTCGTGGATGCGACGTCCGGCGTGATCACGGGGTTCGAGGCGCTAGCGCGCTGGACCCATCCCGAACTGGGGCCGATCCCGCCGTCGAAATTCGTGCCGGTGGCCGAGGAGGCTCGGTTGATCGGGCCGATTGGCGAATGGGTGCTGCGCACCGCCTGCCGCGAGGCGATGCGCTGGCCCGCGCATATAAGGGTCGCCGTCAACGTATCGGCGGAACAGCTGCACCAGTCCAACTTCATCTCCGCGGTGATCAATGCGCTGGCGCAGAGCGGGCTCGATGCGCGGCGGCTGGAGCTGGAGGTCACCGAAAGCGTGTTCATGCATGAGGATGACGGCGCGCTGCGCGTGCTGGATCAGTTGCAGGCGATGGGCATACAATTGTCGCTCGACGATTTCGGCACCGGCTATTCTTCGCTCGGCTATCTCAGCCGCACCCGTTTCAACACGATCAAGATCGACCGCAGCTTCGTCGTCGGCGCGGCGCATAACACGCCGGAAAATCTGGCGATCATCCGGGCGGTGGTGACGCTGGCGGAAAGCCTGGGCATGTCGACCACGGCGGAAGGGGTGGAAACCGCGACCGAACTGGACATGGTGCGCCGGCTGGGCTGCAAGAAGGTGCAGGGCTATTATTATGGCCGGCCGATGCTGCCGCAGGATGCGGCGCGCCTGTTCCCCGATCCGCCGGCGCAGGCCTGCGCCGTTGGCTGAGGCAGGGCCTCAGCCCTGCTGAACCTGCCGCTCGACCATCGTCCATAGCGCGCCGAAGGCCTGGGCCGGGGGCGAGGCGGGGGCGAAGGCGCCCAGTGGCTTGCGACGGACCGTCATCTGCTCGATCGTGCTGGCCATAGGGATCGCGCCCCAGCCGGGCTGTTCGTCCAGTGCCTTGCGATGCAGGCTGCGGCGGCGGTCGACCATCGAATAGACCGGCAGGATCGGCGCATGATTGCCGCCGCGCTGCACCAGATAGCGTGCCACCTCGCCCATCGCGCGCTGCGACAGGGGGGAGGGGATGACCGGGATGACGATCAGGTCGGCGGCGCGCAGCACTTGCTCGCTGGTTTCGGTGAGGCCCGGCGGGCAATCGAGGATGATGCGGTCATAATCCTTGCCCAGGCTGTCGATCAGCTTGGCCAGCCGCTTCTTCTTGTCCATCTCGCGGAACAGATGGTCGAGGCTGCGCAGCGAGGTGTCGGCGGCGATCAGGTCCAGGCCCGGCACGGTGGTGGGCTGGATCAGCTTGCGGACCTCGACATCCTTGCTGAAGATGGCCTGGGCCGCATCGCGGCTTTCAAGATCGGTGGAGAGGAGCCAGCTCGACGCCGCCTGCGGGTCGAGATCCCAGAGCAGGGTGCGCCGCTTCGATATGCTCGCCGACGCCCAGGCGAGGTTGACCGAAAAGGTGGTTTTGCCAACGCCCCCCTTGAGGCTGTAGACGGCGATGGTCGCCAATGCCGGTTCCTTTGCCATGGGAGAGGAAGCTACGGCTTCCCCCCGTCAAAGCAAGGGCTCAAATCAGCCGCTTGTTACATGGGCGTGACAAGCGGCTGATATTCAGAGGATTTCCAGAACCTTGTCCTGGGGGCGGCAGAAGCGCACGCCCTTTTCGGTTTCGACGAAGGGGCGGTTCACATAGGCCGGATTGGCCGCCATCTCGTCCAGGATCGCATCCGCCGTCATGTCCGACAGGCCGCGTTCCTCGGCATCGGTGCCCATCTTGCGGACCGCTTCGGCCGGAGTCATCCCGGCGTCGGCGAACAGCTGGGTCAGCTTGTCGCGGGTGAAGGGGGTCTTCAAATATTCGACCACCTCCACCTCGACGCCGGGCGTTTCCTCAAGGATCGCCAGCGTCTTGCGCGACGTGCCGCATTTGGGATTGTGCCAGATGGTGGCCTTCACTGGCCATCCTCACGGGCAAGCCATTCTTCCAGCCACTTGATCGTATAGTCGCCGTTGAGGAATTCGGGATCCTTCAGCAGCGCCTGGTGCAGCGGGATGGTGGTCTTCATCCCTTCGATCACATATTCTTCCAGCGCGCGGCGCAGACGCATGATCGCGCCCTCGCGGGTGCGGCCATAGACGATCAGCTTGCCGATCATGGAGTCGTAGTAAGGCGGCACCTTATAGCCCTGATACAGGCCGCTATCGACGCGGACATGCATGCCGCCCGGAACATGATAGCTGGTGACGGTGCCCGGCGAGGGCGCGAAGGTCTTGGGATCTTCCGCATTGATGCGGCATTCGATCGCATGGCCGGTGAAGCGGATATCTTCCTGGTTCACCGACAGCGGCTTGCCTTCGGCAACGCGGATTTGTTCGCGCACCAGGTCGAGGCCGGTGATCATCTCGGTCACCGGATGCTCCACCTGCAGACGGGTGTTCATCTCGATGAAGTAGAATTCGCCATTTTCCCACAGGAACTCGATCGTGCCCGCGCCGCGATAGCCCATGTCGGCCATCGCCTTGGCACAGATGCCGCCGATCCGTTCGCGCTCGGCCTGGCTCAGGACGGGCGAGGGCGCTTCTTCCAGCACCTTCTGGTGGCGACGCTGCAGCGAGCAGTCGCGTTCGCCGAGGTGAATGGCGTTGCCATTGCCGTCGCCGAACACCTGGATTTCGATGTGGCGCGGATTACCGAGATATTTCTCGATATAGACGGTGGCGTCGCCGAACGCGGCCTTCGCTTCCGACCCGGCCTGCTGCATCAGCGTTTCGAGCTGGTCGGGCGAGGTGCAGACCTTCATGCCGCGACCGCCGCCGCCGGACGCGGCCTTGATGATCACCGGATAGCCGGCAGCATCGGCAATCGCACGCGCTTCCTCGACATCGCTGACCGCGCCGTCCGAACCCGGCACCAGCGGCAGGCCGAGCGCGCCAGCGGTACGCTTCGCCTCGATCTTGTCGCCCATGGTGCGGATATGTTCGGGCTTGGGACCGACAAAGGCGAGGCCATGGGCCTCGACGATTTCGGCGAACTTGGCGTTTTCGCTGAGGAAGCCATAGCCCGGATGGATCGCGTCGGCGCCGCTGATCTCGGCCGCCGAGATGATCGCGGCGATGTTGAGATAGCTGTCCTTGGCGGCGGGCGGCCCGATGCAGATCGCCTCGTCGGCGAGGCGCACATGCATGGCATCGGCGTCGGCGGTCGAATGGACCGCCACCGTCTTGATGCCCATTTCATGGCAGGCGCGGTGGATGCGGAGCGCGATCTCGCCGCGGTTGGCGATCAGCAGTTTTTCGATGGCCATGGGATCGCGGCCTTATTCGATGACGATCAGCGGCTGGTCATATTCGACCGGCTGGCCGTTATCGACCAGCACGGCCTTGACGGTGCCGGCGACGGGCGCGGTAATCGCGTTCATCACCTTCATGGCCTCGACGATCAGCACGGTTTCGCCGGCCTTCACCTGCGCACCGACGCGCGCGAAGGGGGCGGCGCCCGGCTCGGCCGAAAGATAGGCGGTGCCGACGATCGGCGACTTCACCACATTGCCGGCCGGCAGGGCGGGTTCGGCCGCTGCGGCGGGGGCAGCGGCCGGTGCCGCAGCCGGGGCAGCGACGGGTGCCGCTACGGCAGCGGGTGCTGCGAAGATGGGGGCGCCGCCACCGATCTTGCGCGCCACGCGAATCTTGCGGTCACCGTCTTCGACCTCGATCTCGGTCAGGTTGGTGTCGTCCAGCAAAGCTGCCAGTTCGCGCACCAGGGTGACGTCCACCTGCATCGCGCCCTTGTCATGCTTGTCGTTCATGCTTGACCCTTGTCGTCTTTCAAAATGCGTTCTGGCGGCCAGCGCCTATGCTCATTTGCGCCAAAGCGCAACTTTTGTGCGTTCTACAGTTCCAGGGCTGCTTCGAGCGCCAGCATGTAGGACATGGCGCCGAAGCCCGCGATCGTGCCCTTGGCGGCCATGCCGACATAGGATTTGTGGCGGAAGGCTTCGCGCGCGTGCGGGTTGGACAGGTGGATCTCGATCACCGGCACGGTGATGCTCTTGATCGCATCATGCAGCGCGATCGACGTGTGGGTATAGGCGCCGGGATTCATGATGATGGCGTGGGCGCCCTCGCGATGTGCCTCCTGCACCCAGTCGACCAGATGGCCTTCATGATTGGATTGGCGGAAGTCGATTTCGACGTGGGCGCGGTGGGCGGCATCCTCCATCCGCTCGGCAATGTCGTCGAGCGTGTCATAGCCGTAGATTTCCGGTTCGCGGGTGCCGAGCATGTTGAGGTTCGGGCCGTTGAGAACATAGATTTTGCGTGTGTCCGCCATGGCGATCCCCCAGTCGGTCGAGACTTGTCTGTTGCGGGCGCGGCGTCGCCGCCCCTATATGCGCGCTGATCTTTAGCCCTTCGTGTCGCGCCAAGTCGAGACACGTTTCCAGCCACGAACGGGATAATGTAGTGAGCATCGACGGCACCATCTCCATCCATATCAATGGCGAGCATCGCCGCATCCGCGACGGCCTGACCCTGGCTGAGCTGGCGAGCGAGCTGGGCTTCGCGCCGGAGAAGGTGGCGGTGGAGCGCAATCTGGAAGTGGTGCCGCGCTCGACCCTGGCCGATGTCAGGATCGAGGACGGCGACGAGCTGGAGATCGTCCATTTTGTGGGTGGCGGCGATGTGTCTCCGGTGGATGACGATAGCTGGACGGTGGCGGGCAAGACCTTCCGTTCGCGCCTGATCGTGGGCACCGGCAAATACAAGAATTTCGAGCAGAATGCGGCCGCGCTGGTCGCGTCGGGCGCGGAGATCGTCACCGTGGCGGTGCGTCGCGTCAACGTGTCCGATCCCAACGCGCCGATGCTGACCGACTATATCGACCCGAAGAAGGTCACCTATCTGCCCAACACCGCCGGCTGCTTCACCGGCGAGGAGGCGATCCGCACCTTGCGCCTGGCGCGCGAAGCGGGCGGCTGGGAGCTGGTGAAGCTGGAAGTGCTGGGCGAGGCGCGGACGCTCTACCCGGACATGGTCGAAACGCTGCGCGCGACCGAGGTGCTGGCCAAGGAAGGCTTCAAGCCGATGGTCTATTGCGTTGACGATCCGATCGCGGCCAAGCGGCTGGAGGATGCCGGGGCGGTCGCGATCATGCCGCTGGGCGCGCCGATCGGGTCGGGCCTGGGCATCCAGAACAAGGTGACGATCCGCCTGATCGTGGAAGGCACCAAGCTGCCTGTGCTGGTCGATGCGGGCGTGGGCACGGCGTCGGAAGCGGCACAGGCGATGGAGCTGGGCTGCACCGGCGTGCTGATGAACACTGCCATTGCCGAGGCGAAGGACCCGGTGCTGATGGCGGCGGCAATGAAGGCGGGTGTCGAGGCCGGCCGCATGGCCTATCGCGCCGGCCGCATGGGCAAGCGCATGTATGCCGACCCGTCGAGCCCGCTTGCCGGCCTGATCTGATTCCAGCGCGTCGCGGCGCGGGATTCGACGCGACAGTCGAAGTTCACAGTGTCGTGGGGGTGATTCCGGGCCAATGCGCCAGGAACGCGCCCGCGACGCGACAGCGAAGCGACAGTCGCGCGACAATCGGGTCACGATCGCGCGCGTTCGGCGCGACAGTGACGCGACACGCAAACGACAGTGAAGCGACGCTTGGGCGGCACATGACCGGTTGCTTGGGGGCGGATGTCCCATCCCTCAGAATAAATCAGAAGAAGCGCGTGTAGGACAGGAGGCTGCGCTTGCATGGTGCCTAGCCCGTCCGTCTCCATTCATGCTTAGATGCGTCGCATGAGCCGACAATCGCTGATCCTGATTGGGCGTTACGCCCTGTTTGCTACCTTCCTTCTGGCCGTTGCCCCTGCCGCTGTCCTGACCTTGCCAGCCTTCATGTTGCTTGGCGGACCGCATGTGGACCTGTCGGGCTATGTTTTCGGAGTGCTGATGCTGGTTTGCGCACCCGGCGCGATATTCATGGGGCTGATATATAGTTGGCCGTCCGTGAGGAATGCAGCCAGGCGTTCCGTCGCGATAGCTCTGGGAATGGCTGTCATAGCTGTCATGAGCTACGTTCTTGCCTGGGGAATGATGCGCTTGTTCGGAAATTGACCGTAAGCCTATTCCTTGTTCTTCACTCTTCACCCCGCAATTCCAGCCGGCTGGCCCGGTCGAAGATCGCGAGGACCAGCGGGTCGGCTTCGGCGGCGCGGACGGCGACGTGGAAATCGACCGGGGGCATGAGCGGGGCGCCGGGCACCGGGACCAGTCGCCCTTCGGCCAGTTGCTGGCGCGCCATCGGCCGGGGAAAGATGCCGATGCCGCCGCCTTCCAGCACGATGTCGATCATGGTGCGGACATTGTTGCACAGGTTGAGCGGGCAGTCGGCCAGGTCCGACGCGGCGATCGCGTCCTTCATGATGCGGTAGAGCGGCGACAGGTTGGTGAGCGACCAGATCGGCGGGCGCACGTCTGCCATCGTCGCGACGGTCGCGGGGCTGGCGAGCCAGAGCAGGTCGACGCTGCCGATCGGCGCGGTGCGCAGCATCGGATGGGCGATGCGGCCGGCGGCGAAGGCGAGGTCGGCATGGCCCGAGGCGAGCTGCTGGATAAGGTCGGCGGTGAGCGCGATGTCGACCTCCAGGCTGACATGGGGCAGGTCGCGGCCAAGCTGGGCGACGAAGCCGGGCAGGCAGCTGGCGGCGGCAATCTCGCCTGCGCCGATGCGGATGATGCCGGTCGCCCCGGATATGTCGCTGCAGCCCATCAGCACGCCCTGGAAGCGCGCCCAGAGCGGTTCGCTCTCGCGTACCAGTTCGCGCCCCGCTGGGGTGAGGGCCATCGTCCGCCCCTCGCGCCGGAAGAGCGCGGTGCCCAGATGGCTTTCCAGCTCGCGCACCCGCGCGGAAATGGCCGGCTGGGTGGTGTTGAGGCGCGCCGCCGCCGCCGCGAAGGTGCCCAGCCGCGCGATCCAGAGCAGGGTTTCGAGGTGGTAGAAGGCGATGCGATTGATAGACATTGTTTGGGTTTAACTGAAAAAACAAATCATTGGTATTGATCGGTTTGCCTGCCTAGTCTGCGCTGAAATTTCAAAAGGATGGATGCCGATGGCCAAGAAGCTCTACCCCGATGCCGCCGCTGCGCTGGAGGGGCTGCTGTTCGACGGCATGCATCTGTGCGCGGGCGGCTTTGGCCTGTGCGGCATCCCCGAACGGCTGATCGACGCGATCCGCGATTCGGGGGTCAAGGACCTGACCATCGCCAGCAACAATGCGGGCATCGACGGCGAGGGGCTGGGCAAGCTGCTGCGCACGCGCCAGGTCAAGAAGATGATCTCCTCCTATGTCGGCGAGAACAAGGAGTTCGAGCGGCAATATCTGGCCGGCGAGCTGGAGGTGGAATTCTGCCCCCAGGGGACGCTGGCTGAGCGCTGCCGCGCGGGCGGGGCGGGCATTCCCGGCTTCTACACCAAGACCGGCGTCGGCACCGCGGTGGCCGAGGGCAAGGAAGTGAAGAATTTCGACGGCCAGGACTATATATTGGAGCGCGGCATCTTTGCCGATGTCGCGATCATCAAGGGCTGGAAGGCGGACGAGAGCGGCAACCTGATCTTCCGCAAGACCGCGCGCAATTTCAACGCGCCGATGGCGACGGCGGCGAAGATCTGCATCGCCGAGGTGGAGGAAGTGGTGCCCGTGGGCAGCCTCGACCCCGATGCGATCCATCTGCCCGGCATCTACGTCAAGCGGATGATCGTCGGCGCGCCCTATGACAAGAAGATCGAGTTCCGCACCGTGCGGCAGAGGGACGCGGCCTGATGGCGACGATGATGCGGCTTGCGCCGGCGCTGTTGCTGGCGCCGCTGGCGGCCTGTGCGACGACGAGCGCGACGACGAGCGCGACCGGCCCGGCGCCGGTGCTGCCGACCGGTCCGGCGGTGCCGCCGGCGGGCATGCAATATCTTTATGGATCGGGCGAGGCGGCAGCCTTGTCGCGCCAGGCCTGGACCGCGCTGGTCGCCCATGCCGCCGCCGTCGTGAAGGCGCGGCCGGCAGACTCTGTCGTGCTGGCCGAAGGCGCGAGCCTGGACGCGCCCAAATATGTGCCGTGCGGCAACCGGCCGTTCGCCGCCGTGTTCGACGTCGACGAGACGGTGATGCTGAACACCGGCTTCGAATATCATGATGCGAAGACCGGCAAGGGCTATAATGCCGCCGACTGGGACGCGTGGGAAAAGACCGGCGAAGGCGCGGTCGGCCCGGTGCCGGGCGCGGACAGCGGCCTCGACGCGCTGCGGGCGATGGGCGTGACCGTGATCTTCAACACCAACCGCTCGGCCGCCAATGCGGACGCGACCGAGCGCGCGATCAAGGCGGCGGGGCTGGGCGAGGCGGTGCATGGCCAGACGCTGTATCTGGCCGGCGACGATGCGATGGGATCGCGCAAGGACGGCCGGCGCTGGACGATCTCGCGCACTTATTGCGTGATCGCGCTGGGCGGCGACCAGCTCGGCGATTTCACCGACCTGTTCAATGCGGGGCAGAGCGTGCGGGCGCGCCGCGCCGCGACGCAAGGCCCTGCAATCGCGAAACTCTGGGGCGCGGGCTGGTTCGTCCTGCCCAACCCCGTTTATGGCAGCGGCCTCAAGGGCGGCTTCGACGATGTTTTTCCTGCCGACAAGAGGTGGGCGCCGCCCGCCCAAGGGGAGAAGTGATAATGGCCTGGACCCGTGACGAGATGGCCGCACGTGCGGCGAAGGAGTTGGAGGACGGCTTCTATGTGAATCTGGGCATCGGCATTCCGACGCTGGTGGCGAACCATATTCCCGATGGCGTGGAAGTGACGCTGCAGTCGGAAAATGGGATGCTGGGCATCGGCCCCTTCCCCTATGAGGGGGAGGAGGATGCGGACCTGATCAACGCCGGCAAGCAGACGATCAGCGAGCTGCCGCAGTCGGCCTATTTCAGTTCGTCCGACAGTTTCGCGATGATCCGCGGCGGGCATATCGACCTGACCGTTCTTGGCGCGATGGAAGTGGCCGAGAATGGCGACATCGCCAACTGGATGATCCCCGGCAAGATGATCAAGGGCATGGGCGGCGCGATGGACCTGGTCGCGGGCGTCAAGAAGATCATCGTGGTGATGGAACATACGTCCAAAAATGGCGATCCCAAGTTCATCCCGGCCTGCACCCTGCCGCTGACCGGCAAGAATGTGGTCGACATGATCGTCACGGACCTGTGCGTGTTCCAGCGTCCCGACCATGACAGCCCGTTCAAGCTTGTCGAGCTGGCACCGGGCGTGACCGCCGAGGAAGTCGCTGCTAAGACGACCGCCCATTATATCAGCTAAGGGCGTTTCATGAGCCTCGACGGCACCTATGACGAAGCCAATATCTTTGCCCTGATCCTGCAGGGCAAGATCCCGTCGACCAAGCTGTATGAGGACGAGAAGACCTTCGCCTTCCTCGACATCATGCCGCAGACGTGGGGCCATGCGCTGGTCATTTCCAAATGGTCCAAGGCGCGCAACCTGCTGGAGATGGAGGATGAGGCGCTGGGTGAGGTGATGGCGACCACCAAGAAGGTCGCCACCGCCATCCGCAAGGCGCTGAACCCCGACGGCATCCAGATCGCCCAGTTCAATGGCGCGCCGGCGGGCCAGACGATCTTCCACCTGCACGTCCATATCCTGCCGCGCTGGGAAGGCGACCCCAAGGGCTTCGCCGCCCATGGCGCCGGCGCGCAGGCGGACAAGGATGCGCTGGCGGCGCTGGCCGAAGAGATTCGCGCGCAGTTCTGACGTGGCACTCAAACCCTTCAAGGCGCCGGGCGCGCGGCTGGCGCTGCGGTCCAAGCCGGCCAACAGCTATCTGACCGGCGACAGGGGCCGGGCCGAGGTGATCCTCGATATTTCGCGCCTGCTCTCGCGCGCTTTCCACCCGACGCCGACCGGCATCGACCGGGTCGAATATGTCTATGCCCGCGAATTGCTGGAGCGGCTGCCCGACCGGCTGGCCTTTGCGGCCGTTCACCCCGCCGGCGGCTATTATGGGCGCCTGAACCATGCCGCGGTGCGCCATTTCCTGGCCTTCACCGCAGCGAAATGGCGCAACGTCGATTCGCCTGACGAGCGCAAGGAGCGGGCGGCGGTGATCCGCCACATGTTCGCGACGCGCCCGCGCCCGGTGCCCAAGGCCAAGGGGCCGCGCATCTATCTGCAGGCGTCGCCCCATCATCTGGACGATGCGGCGCAGGTGGGCGCGATCCTGCGTGCGGAGGGCGCGAAGTTCGTCACGCTGGTGCATGATGTCATTCCGCTCAGTCATCCAGAATTTGCCCGGCCGCAGGGCGCGGACGAGCATCGTCGCCGGCTGCGCAGCATCGACCTTTATGCAACCGGCATCATCGGCAACAGCCAGGCGACGCTGGACGCGCTGGAACCGCATCTGTCGAACGGCCTGACGGATCGCCAGACATGCGTCGCCCATTTCGGCGCCGATCCGCCCGATGTGTTTGGCGGTTCCGGCACGGCGATCCCTGAGCGGCCCTATTTCGTCTATCTGTCGACCATCGAGCCGCGAAAGAATCATCTGCTGCTGCTCAATATCTGGCGGCGGATGGTGGACGAACTGGGCGATGCGGCGCCGATGCTGGTGCTGATCGGCCGGCGCGGCTGGGAAAATGAGAATGTCATCGACATGCTGGAGCGGGGCGAGGCACTGCGCGGCCATGTGGTCGAGGCGGGCGAACTGCCCGACAACCAGATGCAGGATCTGGTCGCGGGCGCGCGGGCGATGCTGATGCCGTCCTTTGCCGAAGGATTCGGCATGCCGGTGGTCGAGGCGCTATGCGCCGGCGTGCCGGTGATCTGCAGCGACATTTCGGCGCATCGTGAAGTCGGCGGGGACGCGCCCGATTATATCGATCCGCTCGATGGCATCGGCTGGATGCGGATGATCCACGCCTATGCCGCAGCGGATTCGCCGCAGCGGGCGGCGCAGCTTGCACGGATCGGCGGATGGCATGCGCCGACCTGGCGTGACTATTTCGACATAGTGGCGCAGCTATTGGAAGATGTGACAGCGACTGTTCCTTGACCTGTCATCGCCCGGCGATCATGACTGATCCGGTCGAGAAGATGACCGCGTGCCGGATCAGGGGGATATGTGACCGGGGGTTGGTGGAAAAGGCGAATGGGACCTATGTCTCAGGTGGAGCGCGACGCTCCGTGACCATGATGCCATTCCTGCGTTCTCCCCCCTTTCCGGGCATTGATCCGGATGTGGCGGCGATCAGCCATCCGGTAGCCGGCGCGTCGGTCGCGGCTATTCCCGACACATTGTTCGACATGATTGTGGCTGCGCGTGTCGGGGGCGATTTCTGGGGGCATCGGCCACGGGGTGTGCAGGTCGTGGCGCGGGCCGGGATCGCGATTCCCGCAGAGGCCTGTGTCGGTCTGGTCGCTGGACAGATTGGCATCCTGCCGCTGGCGCGACGGGGTGGTGCGGCCGTCAGCGCAAAGATCGGTCATTTTCTGCCGGTCGGTTGCGACCCATGGACATTGGTGGCGCAGGCGCGTGCCATCTATGCCCAGCCGGACGATGATCTGGCGATCATCGGGGGCCTGCTCGGCGTGGCGGTCTTTGGCGCGAATGGTGATCGGTTTGCGCCGGAGCGATTGCGCGCGGCAGCACGGGACAGGCTGGCGGCGGCGATCTATCGGGATTGTTTTACCGGTGCGCCGGTCGATGCCGCGCATGTCGTTGCGCAACTGGCCGACTGGCGCCGCCATATCGACGGCAATCGTGGTATCGCCGCTGCCAGCGGCATGGCCTTCTGGAAACGGGAGGCGATCCGGCATTTTCTCTGGGATGGGCTTGATAGCCCGCCCTTCCTGTCAGTTGCCCGAGGCTTGGCTCGGGCGCGTCAGCGTGGCGCGGCGCTGGCGATCTGGCCGTCCCGTGTGCCGTCCGATACGGTTAGCGAGGCAGCGGCCAAGGGCGTTTCGATCGCGCGGGTGGAAGATGGTTTCCTGCGATCGCGCGGATTGGGGGCAGGCTTGCATCCGCCCGGGTCCGTGGTGATTGATCGCAGCGGCATCTATTATAATGCCCGAAGGCCCAGCGATCTGGAGACATTGCTCGCAACCCAGATATTTACGCCTGCCCTGGTCGACCGAGCGCGCCGCTTGCGCAATCGGGTCTGCGCGGCGGGCGTTACCAAATATGGACTGGAGGCTGGGCAGATGATCGATCTGCCGGCCGACCGGCGGACCGTCCTGGCCGTGGGACAGGTCGATGACGACATGTCCGTCCAGCTGGGCGGCGCGGGCGTTGGCGGCAATCTGGATTTCCTGGCCCGCGTGCGCAAGGCGGAGCCGGACGCCTGGATCGTTTACCGCCCCCATCCCGACGTCCAGGCCGGACATCGCAAGGGCCATCTGAGCGATGCGGTCGTGCTGGAACATGCCGACGCGATCGACAGCGGGGCACCATTGATGGAACTGGTGCAGCGGGTAGACGAAGTCCATGTGCTTTCCTCGCTGACAGGCTTCGAGGCGCTGATGCGCGGTCGCTCTGTCACGGTGCATGGCATGCCCTTCTATGCCGGCTGGGGGCTGACCCGCGACCTGGCCAAGCCGTCATCCCGAAGAGGGCGTTTGCTGGATGTGGATCAGCTTGTCGCGGGCGCACTCATTCTCTATCCTCGCTATCTCGATCCGGTGACGCGCTTGCCCTGTGGCCCCGAACTGATGGTGGACCGCATGGCCAGTGGATCGACGCCGCCGATGACATGGCTCATTCGGCTGCGCGCGCTACAGGGGAAGCTACGAAGATTTATGACATTGTCCGCTGAGTTCCTTCATGGCTGAACCAACGTCGAAAATATTCTTGTTCCTGCAGGGGCCGCATGGTCCCTATTTCTCGATGCTTGCGTATGCGTTGCGCAAGCGCGGGCATTCCGCTCTGCGGATCAACATCAATGGTGGCGACAAGGTCGATTGGCCAGGAGATGCCACCGATTATCGTGGAACATTTCGTAACTGGCCACTCTTCTTTGACGATTTTATCGTCAATCATGGCGTTACGGACCTGATTCTCTATGGTGATTGCCGTCCCTACCATACCTCGGCACATGGCATGGCACGGCTGCGCAACTTGCATGTTCATGTCGTGGAGGAAGGGTATATTCGCCCCGATTTCCTGACCTTGCAGGACGATGGCGTGAACGGCAATTCGACTCTGCCGCTGGACCCACAATGGTATCTAGACCAGGTCCGGGGCTTGCCAGACTATATCGATAATCTGCCGCCCGTGCCCTCGACCTTCAATGCCCGTGCGCGCAACACGATGCGCAATGGTCTGGCCGCTGCATTCATGCGGCCCTATTTCCCATTCTACCGAACCCACCGGCCGCATAGTTTCCTGATGGAATCGGTCGCCTGGTGTCGCAAGCTGGTCATGCGTCGCGGTGACGGGCGCCGGTCTTTCAAGGCGTGGGATACGGTCAAGGATAAACCCTATTTCGCGCTCCCGTTGCAACTCAACTCCGATTATCAGATTCGCGTTCATTCGCCCTTCGGCAACATGCGCGCTGCGCTGCGTTTCGCTATCAAGAGCTTTGCTCAGCATGCGCCTGATCATGTCTCTCTTGTGGTGAAACGCCATCCGCTGGACCCCGGTCTTGTCGCCTGGGACCGACTGACTCGCCGGCTGGCCGCGTATTATGGCGTAAAGGACCGTGTCGTCTATCTGGCCGATTGGGACATTGCCGAAGTGGTGGGCAAGTCGTTGGGCGTGGTGACGGTGAACAGCACTGTAGGCACGCTGGCGCTCAATGCCGGCAAGCCTGTCGTGGTTCTGGGGCACGCAGTCTACAAGGTGCCAGGAGTGGTGCATCAGTCGAGCCTTGATGATTTCTGGTCGGCGCCGCGCCAGCCGGACATGACGCTCTATTCAGCGTTTCGGCGAGTTCTGGTCGATCGCTGCCTCATTCGCGGAGGGCTTCTGAGCGAGGAAGGGCTGCAGATGCTCGTCAGCAACGCGGTTGATCGGCTGTTGCGGGCGCCTGCGCAGATTATCCGGCCAGACCGAGGTCGGGCACCACGATGGACAATGCAAAAGGGCCCGGTGTTACGTGGAATACGCTAAAGGACAATTTTGGTGACCATCGCCATTGATCGGCGAATGCGCAATCTTGCCGAAGTGAATCGGTGACTACATGCTATTGTCATCGATCAGTGCTGAAGAATGGGCGATCATCGGGCTTTCGCTCCGGGTCAGTCTGACAGCGGTCTTCGCGATGCTGCCGATAGCTTTTGCCCTGGCATGGTTGCTCGCGCGCTATCGTTTTCCTGGCAAATTGATGCTTGATGCACTGGTGCATTTGCCGTTGGTGGTGCCACCGGTGGTCACCGGCTGGCTACTGCTGCTTCTGTTTGGTCGGCAGGGTGTTTTTGGTTATTGGCTGGAAAGCTGGTTTGGCATCAGTCTGTTGTTTCGCTGGACGGGCGCAACGCTCGCGGCAGCAATCATGGCGATGCCGCTGATGGTGCGCGCTATTCGGCTGTCGATTGAGACAATCGATCGACGATTGGAGGCTGTCGCCCAGACGCTCGGAGCCGGCCGTATCCGGGTCTTCTGCACCATCTCGTTGCCACTCGCGGTTCCGGGCATATTGGCTGGCATGATCCTGGGTTTTGCTCGATCGATCGGGGAATTTGGCGCCACCATTACCTTTGTGTCCGATATACCAGGGGAGACCCGAACACTGCCGATCGCCATCTATTCCGCGCTGCAACTGCCGGACAGCGAAAATGCGGTATTGCGGCTGGCACTGATTTCGATTGCGCTGTCGCTCGGCGCGCTGATGGCATCCGAATGGCTCGCGAGACGCATGGGCGACCATGTCCTTTGACATTCATGTCCGTCGCCGACTGGGGGCCAATCATCTGGCCATAGACATTGCCAGTTCCAGTGCGATCGTCGGCCTATTTGGTCCATCTGGGGCAGGCAAGAGCAGCCTGCTCAACATGGTGGCCGGTCTATTACGTCCCGATGAAGGTCGTGTCGCGATTGCCGGGGGCACGTTGTTTGACAGCGCCGTCGGCGTAGACCTGCCCATCGCGCAGAGGCATTGCGGCTATATTTTTCAGGATCTGCGCCTCTTTCCGCACATGAGCGTGCGCCGGAACCTTATTTATGGCCGAAGGCATAGTGGAGTAAGCGCGCTTGATATGCCAGCTATCGTCGACATGTTAGGCATCGGCGATCTGCTTGAGCGCCGGCCACATTCTCTCTCCGGGGGGGAGGCGCAGCGCGTGGCGATTGGGCGTGCCTTGCTAGCCAATCCTCATTTTTTGTTGATGGATGAGCCATTGACGGGCCTGGACCAGGGCCTGAAGGACCAGATACTGGAGCTTATACGCAAGTTGCACGCGGCCACATCGATCCCGATTCTTTATGTCAGTCACGATCGTGCAGAATTGGAGGCGCTGGGAGCCGACCTTGTCTCGATCCGTCCGTCGAAAACCGGAGATGGGGCGGGGCTTTGAGATGATGGCGTGCGCGATCCGTAGAAAAACAATCGGCGATCAGGGCGCGCTGAAGCCGTAACGGCCAAGGATCGCCCGGCCCTGCGCCGACAGCAGGAAGCGACGGAAGCCTTCCGCGGCACGGTGGCGACTGGCGGTCAGCCGCGCCACCGGGTAGCGGATCGGCGGATGGCTGCCGGTCGGGAAAGTCCCGACCGTCTGTACCGATTTCGAGGCACGGGCATCGGTCGCATAGACGATGCCGAACGGGGTGGCGCCGCGCTCGACGAGGGCGAGGGCGGCGCGCACGCTGTCGCCGCGCGCGACCTTGTCCGCGACCGAGGGCCAGACGTTGAGCGCGGTGAGTGCCGCCTTGCCATATTTGCCGGCCGGCACGGCGTCGGGGTCGGCCATGGCGAGGCGGCCGCCGTCCAGCGCTGCGGCGAGCGGCATGTTGCGGCCGATGCGCAGCCGCACCGGCTTGCCAACCGGCGCGACCAGCACCAGTCGGTTGCCGGCCATGTCGGCGCGGCTGCCGCGCGCGACGAAGCCGGCCTTCTGGATATCGTCCATCCAATCTTCGTCGGCGGAGGCGAACAGGTCGGCGGGCGCGCCGGCCTTGATCTGCCGGGCCAGTGCCGAGGAGGCCGCGAAGGACAGGACCGGGCGGGCATGGCCCTGCCGCGCCCAGGCATCGGCGGCGGCATTCATCGATTCCTGCAGGCTGGCGGCGGCAAGCACGAGTGGCCCGCGCCTGTCCTGCGCGGCGGCCCAGGATAGCGACAGCAAAAGTGACAGGAGCGCGAGCGCGCGCAGCAGGAGCGGAATCGGAGAGAAGAAGCGCATGACCGCCTTGTGCGCCCAGCGCCGGGGCCATGCAATTGTCGGCACATGCTTTTGTCGCCGCGCCCGATCCGCTAAGCAGGCGCTGGTGACGCCGATCCTTCCCCCCTTCGTCCGTTCCGGCCGGACTCGCGCAGCCCTTTGACATGGCAGTGATACGCACGCTTTGCGGCCGGTGCGGCGTCGGCTGTGGCCTGCGCGCCATCACCGGCGAGGATCGCGACCTGATGGTCGAGGGCGACCGGATGCATCCGGCCAATGCCGGGCGGCTGTGCGGGCGCGGGCTGGAGATCGCGGAAGAGGTCGGGCTGGAAGGGCGATTGCTCCAGCCGATGATCGACGGTCGGCCGCAACGCTGGGAGAAGGCGATCGCGCAGGTCGCGCGGCGGCTGTCGGCGGTGATCGCCCAGCATGGCGCGGACAGCGTGGCGCTGCATGTCGGCGGCGGCCTGCTGACCGAGGATTATTATGTCGCCAACAAGCTGATGAAGGGCTTCATCGGTTCGGCCCATATCGATGCGGGCTGGGCCGCCAATGATGGCGCGGCGCTGGCGCAGCGCGCGGCCTATGGCGAGGATGTGATGCCCGCCGCCTATGAGGATATCGAGCGGGCCGAACTGATCCTGATGATCGGCGCGGATCTGGCGCAGGATCATCCGGTGCTGAATGCGCGGATTGCGGCGGCGCGGGCCGAGCAGGGCGTCGAACTGCTGTTGCTGGCGGCGCCGGGCGAGGGGACGAGCGTCGAGGCCGACCTGCGCATCGACGTGTCGCGCGACGGCATGGCGTCCTGGATCGCCGGGCTGCTGCGTCATTGCCATGATGTCGGCGCGACCGATGGCGACTATCTGGCGCGCAATGTCAGCGTGCCCGACGATTTCTGGGCGCAACTGTGGACCCGCCATGATCTGTGGTCGGTGGCGCGCAGTTGCGGCCTGTCGCCGGTGGAGCTTCGCGCGCTCTATGACCGGATCGCCGCCGTGCCGCGGATCGTGACGCTGTTTGGCGGCGCGGACGAGGGGCTGGCGCGGGCGGTGATCGATTTCCATCTGGCAACCGGACGGATTGGCAGGCCGGGGGCGACGCCCTTTGCCATGACGGCCGCGGCCAATGGCATGGGCGGGCGCGAGGTCGGCTGCAATGCGACGGGGCTTGCGGCGCATCGCGGCTTCACGGCAGAGGCGATGGCCGAAATAGATCGCTTCTGGTCGGCCGAGGCGATGGCGACCGGGCCGGGGCTGGATGGTGCGGAACTGGCCGACGCGGTGCGGGACGGGCGCATCCGCGCGCTGTGGAGCATAAGCGGCGACGGCATCGATCCGGCCTGGCTGCGCGCGGCGCTGGACGTGGTGCCGCTGGCGATCCGCTCCACGCCCTGGGCCGATCCCGAGCGGGACGGGCGCGGCATCGTGCTGCCATCGGCCAGTTGGGTCGAGAAGGACGGCACGCTGACCGGGGCGGACCGGTTGATCAGCCGCCAGCGCCGGCTGTTCCCGCTGCCCGGCGAAGCGAAGCCCGACTGGTGGATCGTCACCCAGGTCGCGCGTGCCATGGGCTGGCAGGCGGCCTTCCATTATGAATGGGCGGCGGAAATCTATCGCGAGCATGTGCGCCTGACCGCCTATGGCAATGAGGGCGCGCGGCTGCTCAACCTGCGCCGCCATGCCCCGATTTCCAACCCCGCCTATGAGGAACTGACCCCCTGGCGCTGGGGCGAGCTGCCGTTCGACGAGGGGCGGTTCCCGACGCCGGATGGCAGGGCCCGCCTGCTGCCCCTGTCCTAGGGACAATCGACATTCAGCCCTGACGGCCTGCAAATGGCGGTTCTCCGCGCTTCCGGTGCTCACGTACTTTGAGTACGCTGCGCTCCGGGTCACGGAAAACCACCATTTTCGTCACGTCATCATCTGAATGTCGATCGCCCCTTGGCCGTAGAGCGACGGGATCGTCGGGCGACGGGGCGCCGACGCGACAGTAGAAAGTTCACACCGTTATGCGGCCTATGGTGGCGCGGCTTCTGGCGGATTTGCGCCAGGTCGGTCGGCGCGGGGTAATGGCCGCGCGACGATCAGGCGCCGGTGCCGCGCCTGCGACGCGACAGCGAGGTGACAGGGAAAGGACAGCGACGCGACAGTGTCGCGTGGGCGGCGGCAGTGGAGGCGGGAAAGGGCGCGGCGTTCCATCGACGCATGTGGAACAGAAAGGACGAGAGTAGGAAAGCGATGGGGCTGCTACCGACCAATTCGAGACTGTTCCCCCTCCCGTAAACGGGAGGGGGTTAGGGGGTGGGAAGGACGTCGCCAAAGCCCACCCCGCTGCGACTAACGCGCTGCGCGCGCAAGTCTCGCTTCCCCTCCCGTTTACGGGAGGGGAATGGCAGGAGACCACCCAACATTGCCATCCCCGCGGAGGGCTAGGGCCATATTCTGGATAGCTTCAGCCTCGCGTTATGCCCGTGAGATGATCGAGCAGGGCGTCGCCATTGGCGGTCCAGGTGAAGCGTAGGGCGGCGGCGCGGACGGCTTCGCGCTCGGGCGGGTCGGCCAATATGTCGGCGATCGCTTCGGCCAGGGCTTCGGGTTCGCGATCGACGATCCTGCCGGCTTCGGGGCGATCGAGCAGTTCGCGGGCGCCGCCGACATCGGTGATGACGATCGGCGTGCCGCAGGCGAGCGATTCCACCCAGGCATTGGCGAGCCCTTCGGATTCCGACGGCAGCGCCATCACGTCGGCGGCGGCATAGAGGCGCGGCAAGCGGTCGTGCGGCACCGAGCCGAGGAAGCCGATGCGCCGTTCGACGCCCAGTTCCTGCGCGAGATTTTCGAGCATCCGGCGATATTGGCCCTGGCCGGCGAGCAGCAGGGTGGTGCCGGGTAGCAGCGGCAAGGCGCGGACCAGAATATCCTGCCCCTTGCGCGGGATGAGCGCGCCGACGCAGAGGATCAGCGGCCCTTCGAAGCCGAGCGCGGCCTTGGCCTGATCGCGGTCGGCGATCTCGAAGCGGTCGAGGTCGACGCCGGTATAATGGACCCGGATCTTGTCGGCATCGATGCCCATCCGGCCCATGGAACGGCGCATCGCGGCCGAGACGGCGAGCAGGCCGGCGGCGCCGTCGGCGGCGCGCTTCACCATCTTCCTGGTGCCGCGCTGCGTGCCCCAATGATGAATGTCGGCGCCGCGCGCCTTGACCGAATAGGGGATGCCAAGCGCCTTCGACAGGCGCTGGGCCACCGGACCATCGGGGAAGAAGAAGCTGGCGTCGATCACGTCGAACGGGGTCTGGGCGTGCAGCCGCTTGACCAGCGGCAGGATCGCGCGGGTCATGGTGAGGACATTGGTGCGGCCGCCGAATTTCGGGATGATCGGGAAGGTCGGTCGATAGACTGTCAGATCCTTCCACCTTTCCTTGGGCGGCAGGGCGCGCAGCGGGGCATAGCGGCCGGCGCGCGACAGCGGCCAGGGCGGCATGCCGATCGGGGCGACAACGGTGACGCTGACGTCGGGGCGGCTCGCCAGTTCGCGGGCCTGTCGCTCCACGAAGACACCGAAATTGGGCCGGCTCATGTCCGGGAAGAGCGTGGAAAGCGTGAGGACGTTGAGTGTCATGGGCCCTCCCTACTGCATGTCGGTTAAGCGAGGCTTAGGCGTGGCGGGGGCGCTTGGCTATAGCCGTCGGACGAGTTGCACCGCCACTGCGCCCCAGGGTGGGTCGGTCAGCACCTGTTGCCGGGCGCCGTGGCCGAGCGGCAATATCTGGAGCCGGTCGCCCTCGCGGCCGATGAGGCGGCCGAACAGGAAGCGGCCGGCGGGACGGGGGAAGAGGACGTCGCGGTTCAAGGCGCTGGCGAAATCGGCCGGGGCGATGCGACGGCACCAGATGGCGTCGCCGCTGCGATAGTCGCCGATGCTGGCATTGACCTGGATGCCGATCATGCCGTCGGCGGGCACGGGCGGCGGGAAGGACAGGGCGCGGACGGGTGCGCGCGCGCCCTCCGGTCCGAGCAGGGCGGCGACGGGCACTTCGCTCTGGCCGGGCAGGGCGACCAGTTCGGCGCTGGTGACGCCGAGCGCGTCGGCGATGCGGTTCAGCCATTTGACCGAGACGGTGCGGGTGCCGGTTTCGAGCCGGCCGATCGTCTGGGCGGTGGTGGGCGGCAGGCAGAGCAGGCCCACCTGTTCCAGCGTCAGGCCCTTGGCCTTGCGGACCTCGCGGATGCGGGTGATCATGGCTGTCCTCGGGTTGATAACCTATTTGGTTTTCTCTTTCCTACAGATTATCCGTCGTGGCAAGCCCTTGGCCTATCCCACCTTGTCAGGAGATGCCGCCATGGCCGCCCAGTTTGTCGACCAGATGATCGAAGACCCTGCCGGCAAGATGCAGGCAATGAAGCTGCATCTGGGGGAATCGCCGATCGGCTGGCTGCATGCACGCGGCCATGTGAGCGACCGGCAGCTGGCGGCGGGGGAGAGGTTGCGCCGCGACTGGGAGCAGGCGGGACTGGGCGCACGGGTGACGATGCGCTGGGACGGGGCACCGGCGGAGCGGCGACGGGGCGGCGCGGCGACGGGGCGGCGCGGCGGCGATGCCCGATCCGAGCGCCGCGCAACTTTCGGCGCGCGAGCGGTTCGATGGTGCGGTGCGGGCGGCGGGGCCGGGGCTGGCCGACATATTGTGGCGCGTGGTGTGCGCGGGCGAGGGGCTGGGGCCGGCGGAACGGGCGCTGGGCTGGCCCAGTCGCGCGGGCAAGCTGGTGCTGGGGCTGGCGCTCGACCGGGTGGCGGACTGGTATCGGATGGGGTGAGGGGGGCTAAATGAACCGTCCGGGCTGAGCGAAGTCGAAGCCTTCGGCCGAGCGGCGCGAGGCGATGACTTCGCCTTCGCTCAGTCATGCCCTTCGACTTCGCTCAGGGCGAACGGAATAAATATGCAGCGGCCCGTAGCGCCTAGGCCACGAACCCCGCTGCGCTCGCTACCCACCCCAACCCCTCCCTGGAAGGGAGGGGCGAGGTATGTTTGCATTCAGGCCAAGAATCCTGCGCCGAGGAGCAGGAGCAGCTTCACGTCCATGGCGAAGCCCTGGTCGCGCCAGGCGGTGATCTGGTCCGGCAGGGTGGCGAGGGGGACGCGGTGGACGCGGATATCCTCGCTGTCGACGCCGCCGCCATCGCCGGTCTTTACCAGATCATGGGCGCGGAACAGGGTGAAGCTTTCCGAGACCATGCCGGGGGAGCTGAAAAATTCGCCGAGCGATTCGAGGCGACCGGGGAGATAGCCGGTCTCTTCCTCCAGTTCGCGGCTGGCGGCAAGGCTGGCGTCCTCGCCGGCGTCATGATCGCCGACGAGGCCCGCGGGCAGTTCGATGCAGCGCTTGCCGAGCGGCACGCGATACTGGTCGACCAGCAGGACATGGCGGCCGTCGACGTCCTCGTCGATCGCCAGGATGACGGCGGCACGGATGCCGCGGGCGCGGCCGACATATTCCCATTTGCCGCGCTTCTTCGCGGTGATGAAGCGCCCGGTCCACACGGTTTCCTCGGGCGCATTCCAGTCATTATCGCTCATAATTCGATCAGTCTGTCCGGCAGTTCGTTGATGTCGTCGGCGGCGCGGGGGAAGTGCGGCGCCAGGATCGCGCCGACCCGGCCGATGGCGAGGGCAAGGCCTTCGCCCGGCCGGTCGTCGCGCACCGCGTCGATCAACAGCGCCATCGCCTCGCCCCAGGCTTCGGGCGTGACGCGGTCGTTGATCGCCTTGTCCGCGACAATCTCGGCGCGATGCTCGTCGAGCGAGAGATAGATGAGGACGCCGGTGCGGCCGGCGGTGCGGGCCTCGGCAGCGGCGCGGAACAGCAATATGGCGCGGCGGCGGACCCGGCGCGCCTTGGTCGCGCGCGGGGTGAGCGCCATGCGCAGCGGCATGATCGCGAGGAGATAGCGCACCACCAGAAAGTCGAGGATCAGATCGCCGAGCAATAGGGTCAGCATCTTCCAGTCGGCGACCTGATGGTCCCAATCGCCCAGCAGCCGGCCGGCCAGGTCGCGCAGATAGTCCGGGAAGAAGGCGAAGAAGGCGAGGGCGACGAAGACGGTGCCGATCGCCCAGTGCAGGCCGACATCATGATAGGCGTCGGACCGACGCGCGACGATCGGCACGATCTCGCCCGATGTCTGCTGTTCGGCCTCCATCACGGCGGCCGAGACGAGGTCATGATCGCGTTCGCTGAACTGTACGGGCTTCACCAGCTGCCTCCCGCACCGCCGCCGCCGAAGCTGCCGCCACCGCCGGAAAAGCCGCCGCCATCGCCGCCGCCCCAGCCACCGCCGCCACTGCCCCAACCGGAACCGCCGCCGCTGCCCCAGCCGCTGTCGGACGGGCCCCAGATGATGACCGGGCCGGCACCGCCGCGATAGCGGCGACCGCGACCGCCGCGGCTGGCGAACATCGATATGCCGACGATGACGATCACGATGACCCAGAAGACCAGCATCACGGCGCCGCCGCCATTGTCGCCCTTGCGCTGCTCCGCCTCGGCTGCGGCGGCGCGCGCCTTCGCCTCCTCGGGCGGCAGGGTCAGCAGGGTGGCGAGTTCGTTGACGCCCGCATCGATGCCGCCGGGAAAGTCGCCCGCCTTGAAGCGCGGGATGATGGCGGTGCGATAGATGCGCGAGGCAAGCGCGTCGGTGACGATGCCCTCGACACCATAGCCGGTGGCGATCCACACTTTGCGCTCGTTCGGGGCGACCAGCAGGATCGTGCCGTCGTCCTTTTCCTTGCTGCCAATGCCCCAGCTGCGGCCGAGCTGATAGGCATAGTCGCCAATCTCATAGCCCTGGAGGTCGGGCACGGTGGCGACCACCACCTGCCGGCCGCTCTGCTTGTCGAGCGCGGCCAGCTTGGCGGTCAGCGTCTGTTCCTGCTGCGGCGAGAGCAGGTTGGCGGCATCGACCACCTGGCCGGTCAGCTTGGGGAAGGTCTGTGCCTGCGCTGCCGGTATGAAGACCAGCAGCGCAAGGACCAGCAGCAGGCGCCGCATCATCGTTATCGGCTCAGTTGCCGAAGTCGACCTTGGGCGCTTCTTCCGCGCCGGGCGTGACTGCCTGGAACGGGGCCATGGGCTTGGCGCCATGGATCAGCTTGGCGCCGATCGCGTCGGGGAAGGTGCGGATGCGGGTATTATAGGCCTGGACCGCTTCATTATAGTCGCGGATCGAGACGGCGATGCGGTTTTCCGTGCCTTCCAGCTGCGACTGGAGCTGGAGGAAATTCTCGTTGGTCTTGAGGTCGGGATAGGCCTCGACCGAGGCGAGCAGGCGGCCAAGGCCCTGGCTCAGCTGTGCCTGGGCGGCCTGATATTGCGCGACCTTGGCCGGATCGGACAGGTCGGCGGCGTTGATCTGGATCGACGTCGCCTTGGCGCGGGCCTCGGTCACGGCGGTCAGCGTCGCCTGTTCCTGCTTGCCGGCGGCCTTGACCGTGGCGACCAGGTTGCCGGTCAGGTTGGCGCGGCGCTGATATTGCGCCTGGACGTCAGCCCATTTGGCCTTGGCATTTTCCTCGGCAGTGGGGACGCTGTTGATGCCGCAGGCGGACAGCGCAAGCGCGCCCATGACCGGCAGCAAAAGGCGGGAGAGGCGACGCGGGAAAAGCATGGAACATCCTCGGCTCTGTTTCGCTGACGGAAATAGGGCGTTGTCGGATGGCGTGCAACGGGCCATGCAGAGTTTATCGAAGGCGAGACAAGAGGTTCATCATGGGGCTGATTTCGGAATTCAAGACGTTCATCAATCGCGGCAATGTCATGGACCTGGCGGTTGGTGTCATCATCGGTGGCGCGTTCGCCACCATCACCAAGTCGCTGACCGATGACCTGATCATGCCGGTGGTCGGCTATCTTTTCGGCGGCGCTGACTTTTCGGGCTACTTCCTGCGCCTGGGCGACCTGCCCGAGGGGTTCAAGGGTAATCCCAACAGCTATGCCGACCTGAAGGCGGCCGGTGTCGCCATGTTCGGCTGGGGTCAGTTCCTGACCGTGCTGGTCAATTTCATCATCCTGGCCTTCATCATCTTCCTGCTGGTGAAGCTGGTGAACAAGGTTCTGGCCAAGCCCGAGGAAGCGCCGGCGCCGGCCGTCACGCCCGAGGATATCGTGCTGCTGCGCGAGATTCGCGACTCGCTGAAAAAATAAGTGATTGCGACGAACCGAGGCCCCGGTGGGAACCATTGGGGACGCGGCCGGTTGATCGGCGTCAGGGTTCGGGATGGCAAGGACCGTCCCGGACCTCGTGTCGAATATGTCAGCCCTGAGGGGGCGCAACAGGAGAAAACGCTGTGAAAAGCTTCGTCGCAATCCTTGGCCTTGCCAGCATGGTCTCGCTCGCCGCGTGCGATTCCAAGCAGGAAAACAAGGTCGAGAATGCCTACGAGAATCAGGCGGACGCTCTCGACAACCAGGCCGCGAACATGGAAGCGATGGCCGACAACCTGTCGGGCAACGCCGAAAACGCAGCCGAAAATGCGGCCGACGCGCTGGAGAACAAGGCCGACGCCACCCGCGAGGCGGGCGAGGCTGCCGCCGACGCGGTGGAGAAGAAGCAGCACTGATCTGCTGCGGCACCGACCATCGGGCCAAAGGGGCGTCGCGCTTGCGGCGCCCTTTTTCTTTGCCGGCTCTCGCCTTTAACGGCCCCTTAACCACGGCCGGCCATGGTGCCCTCGCGCGCATCCAAAGGTCGTGGGAATGGACGAGTTACTTCAGGAATTCATATCCGAAACGCAGGAAACGCTGGAGGCTCTGGCGGGCGAAGTCGTCGCCTGGGAGGCCAATCCGGGCGATAGCCAGCGGCTGGACGCCATTTTCCGCTTCTTCCATACGGTCAAGGGGAGCTGCGGCTTCCTCAATCTGCCGCGCTTCGAGAAATTGAGCCATGCGGCCGAGGATGTGCTGTCGGAGATTCGCGCCGGCAACCGCAAGCCCGATCCCGCGACCGTCAGCGCGGTGCTGGCGATCATGGACCGGATCGGCGAACTGGCCGAGGCGGTGGCGCGCGGCGCGGCGCTGCCTAACGAGAATGACGAATATCTGATCGGTGCGCTGACGCAAGTGGAGGCGCCGGCCGCGCCCGCCGAGGAAGCGGAGCCCGAAGAGCCGGCGGCCCCGGTCGCGGCGGTGCGCCAGGGCCAGGCGCTGCGCACCATTCGCCTGCCGCTGTCGCTGATCGACCAGCTGATGAACGGCGTGTCGGATATGGTGCTGGCGCGCAACGAATTGTCGCGCAAGCTGCGCGACCGGTCGGCCGACCCCGAACTGGACAGCGCGTTCGAGCGGCTGTCCACCTGTGTCGCAGACATGCGCGACGTGATTTCCAAGACCCGCATGCAGCGGGTCGAGCGCCTGTTCGCGGCGATGCCGCGCATGGTGCGCGACCTGAGCCGCGATCTCGACAAGCGGATCGAGCTGAGGCTGGAAGGCGGCGATGTCGAGATGGACCGCGAGATGGTGGAAATGGTCGTCGACCCGCTCACCCATATCGTGCGGAACAGCATCGACCATGGCATCGAGACGCCCGAGCGGCGGCGTGCGGCGGGCAAGCCGGAGGCCGGCCGGTTGCGGCTGGAGGCGCGCCAGTCGGGCAACCAGATCGTGATCGAGATCAGCGATGACGGCGCCGGCATCAACACTGCGCGGCTGGTGGAAAAGGCGATTGCTGCCGGGCGGCTGACGCCCGACGCGGCGGCGCGGATGACCGAGCAGGACAAGCTGGACCTGATCTTCCAGCCGGGGCTGACGACGGCGGCCAAGGTGACGGCGGTGTCGGGGCGCGGTGTCGGCATGGACGTGGTGCGTGCCAATATCGAACGGATCGGCGGCGTCATCGCGCTGGACAATCATCCGGGGCAGGGGCTGCGCATCACGCTGCGCGTGCCGCTGACGCTGACCATCATTCCGGGGCTGATCGTGCGCGCCGGCGGACTGCATTTCGCGATCCCGCGCGCGGCGGTGGTCGAGATACTGCACGACAATAACGAGATGATGCAGATTGCCGATGTCGGCGGCGCCAAGATCGCGACGATCCGGTCGATCCGCCATTCGATGATCGACCTGGAAGATGTGCTTGGCATGGACAAGCCACAGCAGATCGGACCGCGCGCCGTGATGGTGGTGCGATCGGCGACCGGCGTGCCCTTTGCCATGGGCGTGTCCGCAGTCGAGAATCATGAGGAACTGGTGATCCGTCCCGCATCGCCGCTGGTGATGGCGAGCGGCGTCTATGCCGGCATGACCCTGCCCGACAATGGCAAGCCGATGCTGCTGCTGGATGCGGCGGGCCTGGCCAATGCGGCGCGCCTGCCGAACCTGATCGACGATCGCGCCCATGGGGCGGTGGCGGATGCCGCCGCGCAGGAGGCCGGCGTCGAAATGGTGGCGGCCCTGCGTTTCGAGGAATTGTCGGGCGAACGGCGCCTGCTGCGCCTGTCGCTGATCGAGCGGGTCGAGGATATCGACGCCAGGCTGTTCGGCCGGTCCGGCGGCCAGGCCTTCGTCCGGCTGGACGAGCGGCTGGTGCCGGTGGTGAACGGCCGCCATGCCTTTGCGGAGGACAAAGTCTGCGCGCTGCGCCTGCGCGATGGCAGCCTGGAAGCCTGCTACCCGGTCGCGGCGGTGCTGGACATCGTCCAGATGCCGCTGGTGCCGGACATGGTGGCGATGCACGGCATGCTGAGCGGCGTCGCGGTGGTCGATGGCGAGCATCTGGAGGTCATCAACCCCTTCGCCCTGTTCGCCGCGCTGCCGCAGGAGCCGATCGCGCCGCACAGCCGGGGTCGTTGCCTGCTGGCCGATGCGGAGGATGGCTGGACCCGCGAGATATTGGCGCCGCTATTGCGTCAGGCCGGGCATGAGGTTGTGCTGGGCCTGCCGGGCGACGCCGTCGATGCGCAGGATATCGTGCTCTATTCGGCCGGTGATGTCGGGCAGGTGGCCGAGATCATGGGATGCCGGGTGGTGCATCTGCGCGCCACGCCGCGGGCGACCGGGCCGATGGATGCCAGCATCTACCGCTATGACCAGGACGCGCTGATGGCGGCGCTGTCCGGCGCACGCGGGTAAGGGGAAGAGCGATGGAGCAACTCTATCTGTTGGCGACGCTGGCCGGCACCCGCATCGCGGTCGATGCCAGTGAGGTCGAGGCGGTGGTCAAGCTGACCGAGATATCGCCCGTGCCCGGCATGGGCGTGCATGTCGCGGGTCTTTCCGCGCTGCGCAGCCGGGTGCTGACGATCATAGATGTCGCCGCCCTGATTCATGGGCGCGCGACCCCGGCCGACCAGCGCGACCTGGCGATCATCGCCAATATCAGCGGCCATAGCTATGGCCTGATGGTCGATGGCGTATCGGATATCTGCCGCGTGCCCGAGGGCGAACTGCCGCTGCGCGGACAACTGGATTCAGCCTGGATGCCCTTTGCGCGCGGCGTGGTGGAGCATGAGGGCGTACCCCATCTGCTGGTGTCGCTGGCCGGCTTCATCGAGGCCGGCGCCCAGGCACAGGCGGCCTGATCGCTTGGCCGCGTCGTTTACCATTTCCTCGCCTTTCGCGTTTACGCCTCTCATCCCGGCACGTAAAAATCAAAGGGACGCTTCATGAAGAACTGCCTGGTCGTCGATGATTCCAAGGTCATCCGCAAAGTGGCACGCCACATATTGGAATCGCTGGACCTGACCGTGACCGAAGCGGTGGACGGGCAGGATGCCCTGACCCAGTGCGAGGCCAGCCTGCCCGATGTGGTGCTGCTCGACTGGAACATGCCGGTGATGAGCGGGATGGAATTCCTGCAGGCGCTGTCGGCCACCAAGATGGAGGCCCGGCCCAAGATCATCTTCTGCACCACGGAAAACGGCATCAGCCATATCAAGGCGGCTGTCGAGGCCGGTGCCGACGAATATGTGATGAAGCCGTTCGACCGCGAGACGCTGGAGAGCAAGCTGGCGATCGTCGGGGTCATCTAGGCCCGGCCCCTCCCTTCGAGGATATCGCCGTCTTCCCAGCCTCTTCGTTCTGAAAGCCCGTCAATGACCGTCTTCGTGCCGACCATGGTCAGCCTCGACAGCCACACCGCTCCCGCGGTGCGCACGCTGGTGGTTGACGATTCGGTGGTGGTGCGCACGGTGATCGAGCGCATCCTGAACGCCGATCCCGGCTTTACCGTCGTCCACAAGACCAACAGCGCGGAAAATGCGCTGCGCTATCTGGCCGAGCATAGCGTCGACCTGGTGCTGCTCGACATCGAACTGCCGGGCCAAAGCGGCCTGGCGGCGCTGCCTGCGATCCTGCGATCGAACCCGCAGGGCAAGGTGGCGATCCTGTCGGGCCGCTGCGAGGAGGGCAGTGCGGCGGCGGTCGAGGCGCTGGCGCTGGGCGCGAGCGATATTCTCTCCAAGCCGGGCAGCGGCAGCTTTGGCGAGCAATTCCCGCAGGCATTGATCGATCGGCTCGGCCGGCTGTTCGGTGGCGAAGCGCCGACGGCACCGACGCAGCGGTCGACCATGGTTCCGCCCGCTCATGCGACCGGCGCAGCGGTCGAACCCCTGGCCTGCCTGGGCATCGGCGCGTCGACCGGGGGTATCCATGCGCTCAGCCAGTTGTTCAGCGGCCTGACTGCGCCGCTGGGCGTGCCGATCCTGCTGACCCAGCATCTGCCGGTCAGCTTCACTGTCTATTTCGCGCAGCAACTGGCGCGCATGACCAGCCTGCGGGTCAAGGTGGCGGAGGCCGGCGACCTGCTGGCGCCCGACACCGTCTATGTTGCGCCGGGCGACGCCAACCTGCTGCTGCGGCGCGGGCTGCATGGTCGGGTGAGCGTGGTGCTGGACCCGGAACGGACGCCGTCGGGCAATTTGCCGGGTGTCGACCCGATGTTCGCCGCCATGGCCGATGTCTATGGCGCGGGCGCGGCGGGGATTGTGCTGACCGGCATGGGCCGCGACGGCACGGCCGGGGCGCGGGATATCGTGGCGGCGGGCGGCTGGATCGTCGCCCAGGATGAGCCAAGCAGCGTGGTATGGGGGATGCCGGGATCGGTAGCGGGGGCAGGGCTGACCTGCGCCCTGATGGAACCCCATGCGATCATGGATTTTGTCGCACGACGCGGAAAGATGAACGACTGATGGCCTTGCCCCCTTCCAGGATGGGATCGGGCGCTGCCCGGATTTTGACGGGTCTGCTGGAAGCGCGGACCGGCCAGGTTCTGTCCGAGGGGCGGGCATGGCGCATGGAGACGGCGCTGAAGCCCGTGCTGCGCGATCATGGGTTGCAGGATATCGACGAACTGGCCGGCAAGCTGCTGCGCAGCCGCAATCCGCGCCTGGACGAGGATGTGGTGAACGCACTGCTGAACAATGAAAGCAGCTTCTTCCGCGATCTGCAGATATTCGACCTCATCCACCGGCAGATATTGCCGCGCATCCAGGAGGCGCGGGGCGACCGGGTGCTGCGAATCTGGAGCGCGGGCTGTTCGACCGGGCAGGAAGCTTATTCGCTGGCGATCCGCTTCTGCAACGAGGCGGCGCGCTGGGCGGGCTGGCGGATCGAGATATTGGCGACCGATATTTCGAGCGCGGCAATCGACCAGGCGCGCAGCGGCGTCTTTTCGCAGATGGACGTGCAGCGCGGCCTGCCGATCGGCGATCTGATCAAATGGTTCGAGCCGGCGGGCGATGACTGGCGGGCGAACCCGGAGCTGCGGCGGATGATCGATTTCCGTCAGGATAATCTGTTCGCCGCGCGGGTGCCGAGCGGCGCCTATGACCTGCTGCTGTGTCGCAATGTGCTGCTCTATTTCTCGCCCGAACGGCGCCAAAGCGTGTTCGACCTGCTGGCCCGGCACAGCCATGACCGGTCGGTGCTGCTGCTGGGCGCGGGCGAGACAGTGATCGGCCAGAGCGAGGAATTCGTGCCGCATCCCGAATTTCGCGGGAGCTATGCGCGGCGAGGCTATTCGGCCGATGCCGGCAATTCGGCCCGGCGCGCGGGCTAATCGTCCGCCGATCATTTACCACGCTTGATTGCCGCGCCGGTCTCGGCCATGATTCCGCCTGTGGCTGCATGACGCGGCGCGACGCAGGGCGGAACAGGGCGTGAAACTGGACTTTTCGTGGTGACGGGCCCTTTGCGATGACCGACATCCCCATGATCGAGACGCCGTCGCCCAATTATGACGAGCGCAGCCTGCCGATCACCATGCTGGTGCTCCATTATACCGGCATGCCGGACGCGGCGAGCGCCATCAACTGGCTGGCCAATGCCGAATCCAAGGTGTCGGCCCATTATGTCGTGACCGAGGATGGCCAAATCATCCGCATGGTGGCCGAGGACAAGCGCGCCTGGCATGCGGGCCGATCGCACTGGCGCGGCATCGATGACGTGAACAGCGCCAGCATCGGCATCGAGATCGTCAATCCCGGCCATGAATGGGGCTATCGGCCTTTTCCCGAGGCGCAGATGGGATCGCTGATCCCGCTGGTTCACGACATCGTCCAGCGCCACCGGATCACGCGCGGCAATATCGTCGGGCACAGCGACATCGCGCCCGCGCGCAAGCAGGATCCGGGCGAACTTTTTCCCTGGGGGCAACTGGCGCGGCTGCGGCTGGCGTTGCCGCGACCGACCAAGAATCTGATGGACCCGCACTGGACCGACAGTGGCTTCATGCTGGCGCTCGAACGTTTCGGCTATGACATTGCCGAGCCGGAACCTGCGGTCGTCGCCTTCCAGCGGCGCTTTCGCCCCGAACTGATCGACGGCGTCATCGATGGCGAATGCCGGGCGATTTTGCTCGCCCTGCTGCTGCCCAAGCCGACAGGGGATGACTGACCCGATTTTTGCGCCTATAGGCGCCTGTGCCAGAGGGCCGGGCGGCCGCGGCGTGGCGGGTAACTTCCACGGCGAGGAAAGTCCGGGCTCCACGAAATGACGGTGCCGGCTAACGGCCGGCTGGAGTGATCCAAGGGACAGTGCAACAGAAAGCAGGTCACTAAGGCTTCGGCCCAGTGAAATTGAAAGGGTGCGGTAAGAGCGCACCGCGTCTGCGGCAACGCAAGACGGCACGGTAAACCCCACCGGGAGCAAGACCGAATAGGGGCGGCGCGCAGCTTGACTGCTAGGTCTGTTTCGACTGAGACCGCTCGGGTTGGTTGCTTGAGGGACGGAGCAATCCGTCTCCTAGAGGAATGGTCGCCTATCCCCCTTTGGGGGTGGACAGAACCCGGCTTACAGGCCCTCTGGTATTTCCCCTGTTGCGAGGTTATCGCAATAACCGGTCCGTGGTCTTGGGGGGATATGGTTTGCGTAACAGATATTTGGCCTTGCTGATGGCGATGGCCGCCATGCCCGCTATCGGGCATGCGATGCAGCAGGCGGCGCCGGCAGCGCCGGCCCCCGCGCCCGCAACCGGCACGATCCAGCAATTGTTCGAGCAATCGACGCAAGCCACCGAGGCGGCGGACTATCCCCGCGCACTGGAAATCCTCACCGCGCTCGAAGGCCGGGTGGTGCGCAATCCGCGCAGCCTGGCGATCGTGCGGGTGCGCAAGGCGATGGTGCTGGCGGAACTGTCGCGCTGGGCCGAGGCGCGCGACCTGCTGAACCAGGCGGCGCCGGGCCTGCCCAGGGATGATGCCAGCCTGTCGACCGACCGCTATCGTGCCGCCTACACGCTGGGGCGCGTATCGATGGGCGACCTCGACTATGTCGGTGCGCTGGCCCATTTCAGCGCGGCGCTGGCCGAAGCGGAGGGGCCGGCGGCGCGCATCCAGGCGCTGCTGGGACAGGCGCAGGCCGGCACGTTCGTCGATCCGGCCGAAGCGCTGAAGGCCGCCGAAGCGGCCAATGCCATCGCGGTGGCGGACCCCAAGATGTTCGACAAGGCATCGCTGGCGCATATCGACCTGATCCGGGGGCGGGCGCTGCTCAATCTGGGCCAGTTCGATCCTGCGGAAAAACTGTTCGCGCGGGCGGTGAAGCAGCAGGGCGGGCTGACCACCAGGGTCGATTTCAATGATCTGGTGACCCGGTCGGATGCGTCGATCGCCGCCATGCTGGCCGGCCATCGCGACACGGCGCGCAATTATCTGGTCTATACCGGTGCCGGACGCATGCCGCAGCAGGACTTCACCCAGGGCGCGGACATGGCGCTGCCGCGCTGTGGCGAGGATGGCGTCCAGCCTGACGATTATGCCGTGGTGGAATTCGGCATCAGCGACAGCGGCGCCGTTTCCTATGCGCGGCCCGTCTATGGATCGCGCCCCGGCCCTTCGGCGCTGGCGTTCGCGCGGGCGGTGCGGGACTGGTCGTGGCGGCCCGATGACGTGAATAAGATCCCGGCGCTGTTCCGGTTCGTGACGCGGCTGGAACTGCGTTGTTCGACCGCGGAAGGCGGCCCGTCGATGCTGGCTGGCCCGACCAAGGCGCTGGCCGACTGGCTGGAGGCCAGGCGCGTTCCCGGCCCGGTGCTGGACAATGTGCCGATGACCCGGCAGCGCGCGCTGCTGTTGCAGCAGGCGCAGCTGATCCGCAGCCAGAAGGGCGATACGACGGTGGAACTGGTGCCGGTGTTGATCCCGCTGCTCGCCGGATCGATGGCCGCGCGCGAGGATGTCGAGACCTATGGCCCACTGCTGCGCCGGGTGGTGCGGACGGCGGATGCCCCGCCGCTGGCGCAATTGCGGGTCGACCGCCTGGTCCATGATGCCGCCGAGCATGTGGATATCCGTATCCGCGCCGATTCCCCCTATGCGTTGCGCGCCGCCGACTATCAGGCCGATGCCGATGCACGGGCGACCTTTGCGATCCTGGCCTATGATGATCTGAGGCCCAGGGAAAAGGTCGGGTCGCAGGCGCTGCTCAACGCGGTGATCGATGATGGCGCCTTGCCGGCCAATGACCCGCTGCGCGTGGCGGCGCTGGTGCGGCGCGCCAGCCTGCAGGCGACTGGCGGCAATCTGGAAGCGGCACAGGCCGATTATGCCGCGACCGGATTGTCGGCGCAGCAATGTTCGATCGTCGATGCCAAGCCCAGCCTGCGCAGCGCGCCGGTGTCATCCGCCGATTATCCCACGGACATGGTGTCCGTCGGCGTCGAGGGATGGACGCGGGTTCAGTTCGACATCGCAGCAGACGGCACGACCCGCAACCAGCGGGCGGTCATCACCTATCCGCCGATGATCTTTGGCACCAACGGCACGAAGATCGTGACGCGGGCCAAATATGAGCAAAGCTATCGCCCCGATGGTGGCCTTGGCTGCGGCGGCAACATGCAGGGGGTGACTTTCCGTCGCTAATCCCGGCGCAGGGCTGGCTTTCCGGGCGCGGCTTCCCTAATTTGGTCCGATGGCAAGACAGAGCCGATCCAATGACTGGGGTTTTCCCCGCTGGCGTGCCTATGGCGCGACGCGGGAAGCGCAGCGCGTGCGCATCTGCGACCGTTTCGGCTGTGACCAGCCGGGTAACTGCCCCGCGCCCAAATCGCCCAACAGCCCGGACCGCTGGTATTTCTGCAGCGAGCATGCGGCCGAATATAACCGCAACTGGGACTATTTTCAGGGGCTGGACGAGGAAGAGCGGGCCGAGCGCGAGCGCACCGAACGGCGCGATGCTGGCGGCTATCAGTCGAGCGCCCATCATGGCTGGGGCGGCCCCGGCGACGGCAGCCGATCGCGCGACGAGATGCACGCGCTGCAGGCGCTGGGGCTGGAGGATGACGCCGATTTCGAGGCGGTGCGCAAGAGCTGGCGCAGCCTGGCCAAGGAATATCATCCCGACGTGAAGCCGGGCGATGCCGAGGCGGCGGTGCAGTTCCAGACAATCCAGGCCGCCTATGAGGTGCTGCGTGCGGCCGAGGAACGACGCACCTGGAAGCCGCGGGGCGCCCGCGATTGAAGGATCATGTCCGGTCCAACTGGCAAAATGCCGTGCTGGTCTGCCGCAAATGCTCGAAGAAGCTGGACGGCGGCTTCGGCAAGGATGGCGAGGAGCGGCTGGCCAAGGCGCTGCGGCGGCATTTGTCGCTGAAGAAGGGGCGCAAGGCGGCGGCGGGCATCATCGAGGTGAATTGCCTGGGCGTCTGTCCGAAGGGCGCGATCACGGTGGTCAATGGCGCCGCGAGCCGCGACTGGCTGCTGGTGCGGCCGGGGGCGGATCTGGACGCACTGGCGACGGCGCTGGACCTGCCGGCGCAGGCGGAAGCGCAGAATCCGGGCTAACTTACGCAAAATGCGTAAATCCGGACGGGCCTGTTAAGCCTATCCTTACCAACATTTCCTAGGGGGGATGCCATGCGGATATGGCTTCCTTCCTCGCGCGGTGCGGTGCTGCTGGCCCAGCTCGCGATCATCCTCCTGGGTCTCGCCCTGCTCTATGGCAATCCGCCGGCGCAGGGGCGCATCCTGCTGATCCCGATGACGGCCGGTGCGCGCGCGCATCTGGTGCCCGATGCGGTGGCGCATGGCGCCCGGCTGGTGGCGAGCGGACGCCTGCCCGGATCGATGGTGGTGGAGGGGCAGCGCGACGCGCTGCTGCCGCTGTTGCGGGGCGGTATCTTGCCGCTGCGCGCCTTTGCCGCGGCCTGTGGCGAACCGGTGGGAGGGTTGGCCTGATGGCGTTCAACAGTCTCGAAAGCCTGCGCCTGCATGGCCTGCGCATCCTGTTGCTGTGTAGCCTGATCTGGACCGTGCTGATCGGCATTGGCGGCATGATGATCGGCAATGAGCGGGCGGCGCCCGCCATGCTGCTGTCGGCGTTGGCCAATATCCTGCCGACCTGGATGGTTATGCGGCGTCGCAACGACCTGGAGGTGCGGCTGGTGATGGGGACGCTGGCGGCGGTGCAGCCGGCGATCACCCTGTTCCTGCTGAGCGGCCATGTCTGGCAGATGGACGCGCACATGTATTTCTTCGTGGCGCTCGCCTCGCTGGCGGTGCTCTACGACTGGCGGCCGATCCTGCTGGCGTCGGTGCTGATCGCGCTGCATCATCTGGTGCTGACCTATGTTGCGCCCAATTGGGTGTTCTCGGGGCAGGCGGAGATTGGCCGAGTCATCATCCACGGCTTTGCAGTGGTGCTGCAGGGCACGATCCTGGGTTATCTCAGCATCAAATTGCATGGGCTGCTGCTGGCGCAGGATGCGCATGTGGCGGACACTGCCCGGCTGGCGCGGGAAGCGCAGGCCGGGCGCAATGCGGCGGAATCGGCGATGGATGCCCAGCGCCAGTCCGACGCGCGCGAGGCGCATCTGCGGATCGAGCGGGACGCCGAAAAGACACGGATGGCACAGGACCGGCGCAGCGAGACGCTGGCGCTGGTCGGCGCGTTCCGTCAGTCGGTGGCGGGCGTGGTGAGCGCGGTCAGTGCGGCAACGGGCGAACTCAAGGAATCGGCCGGGCTGCTGCATGATCTGGCGCGCCGCGCGAGCGTGGGCACGGACGAGACGATGGCGGCGGCGGGCCAATCCTCGGCCAGCGCGGCGGTGCTGGCGCGGCGGATCGAGCAATTGTCCGAATCGATCAGCGCAATCGCGGCGGCGGCCAGCCAGCAGGCGAGCCTGGGCGGGGAGGCGCAGCGCGTGTCGGTGGCGGGGCATGAGGCGATGCAGGCGATGGAAGGGCGCACCGCGTCGATCACCAGCTTCGCCGATTCGATCACCGAGATTGCCGCCCGCACCAATTTGCTGGCGCTCAATGCCACGATCGAGGCGGCACGGGCCGGCGAGGTCGGGCGCGGCTTTGCGGTGGTGGCCGGAGAGGTGAAGCAATTGGCCAACCAGACGGCGAGTGCGACCGGCGAAATCCAGTCGCTGGCCTCATCCGCGCGGCAGGGGGCCGGGGTGGCGCAGGAAGCCCTGTCCGAGGTCGCCGGGAGCGTCGAGGAACTGGCGCAGGCGGCGCAGGCGATCCAGCGTGCGGTGGCCGACCAGCGCGATGCGACGGCGGCGATCGGCCAGTCTGCGCGCGATACCGCCCGCGATGCCGATCATATGGCGCAGCGGATGGCGACCGTGGCCGATGTCGCGCGCAATACCGAAAATCTGTCCGATCGCGTGTCGAGCGCGGCGGCCGGCCTGTCACGCACCGCGCAGGAATTACAGCGCGCGACCGACCTGTTCGTGGCGCAGCTGGAAGCGGCCTGATCGGCGGTCAGCCGGCGCGGGCTATCTGGCCGGTTGCCTGGTCATCGATAGAGCGCGCCAGCGGGTAGAGGACGCGCTCTTCCCGATCGATCCGCCGGCCGAGGGCATCCAATATCCGGCCGCTGTCGGCGCAGAAGCCGCGCCAGTCGCGGGTAATCCGCTCGTCGGTCCAGGCGGCCATGTAGCGGGCGAAGCTCTCGGCCAGCGCGCCGATTTCGGCCTGGATGCGCGCGGCAGTGGCGCGGACGCGATCGTCGCCCTGGCGCTGGAGCGCGGGGTAGAGGATGCGATCCTCCAGCGCGAGATGGGCCATCAGCTTGCGCGCCAGTTGCCAGCGCAATGCGCTCACCGCCTGGGGCAGATCGGGATCGGCGATCGCCTGGCGCAGTTGCGCGGCGATCAGGGCGATCTCCTCATGCTGCGTGCCCAACTCGTCCATGTTCATCGCGATCATCCTCCCTGTCGCGTGCGATCATGCGTCGGCCGGCGTTAAGAGGGGATTGGAGCGCAGGGCGGGCAAAGCGCGCAAAGCCTGTAAAAAGAAAGACCGCCCGGCGCCTGCGCACCGGACGGTCCTTCTGTCATCGATCCTGTGGATCAGGCCCCATCGGAGCCTGTCGCGATCAGGCCGGCTGGTCGGCGCGGCTGGCGCCCTGGCCGTCGAGATTGAGGGCCGCGAAGTCCCAGTTGATCGCTTCCTTCAGCAGCTTTTCGGCATAGGCCGGGCGCAGGTTGCGATAGTCGATGTAGTAAGCATGTTCCCACACATCGAGGATCAGCAGCGGCGCATGGCCTTCATGGGCGACCGGGGTGTCGGCGTCATGATAGCTGGTCACTTCCAGCTTGCCGTCCTTCAGGATCAGCGCGGCCCAGCCGCTGGCGAAGTGGCCGACGGCCTCTGCCTTGAGCTTTTCGATCAGCGCGTCGACCGAACCGAAGGCTTCCTCGATCTTGGCGAGCAGGTCGCCGGTCGGGGCGGTCTTCACCGGCGACAGCGAGTTCCAGTAGAAAGTGTGGTTCCAGATCTGGCCGACCTGGTTGAACAGGCCGCCCTTCGACGACTTGATCAGCTCGACCAGCGACTTGCCCTGCAGGCTCTCGTCGGCGGCGACCAGTTCATTGGCCTTCACGACATAGGCATTGTGATGCTTGCCGTGGTGGAAGTCGAAGGTTTCGACCGACAGGATGTCGCCAAAGGCGTCCTTGGCATAGGGAAGATCGGGCAGAACAAAGGCCATGGCGGAACTCCTCGGGTTCGTTATGGGGCGGCTCGCAGTGATGCTTGCGATGCCGGTTTATCATATGGTCCATGCGGGGCGTGGACGCCTCCGTCGCTTCCCATATGCGCACCCAACGCCCAAGAAAACCAATATGTGCCTATTGCGAAACGATCGCAGAAACAGGCGGTTGGCGGGGCTTTCGGACGGTGATGGGCGGGGCAGGGGCGGGGCGGCTTGCTTGACAGGCGGGACGGGGCCGAACATGATCCCGGCCATGTCGTTTAAGGTCATCTTTGCACGCTTCCGCCATCATGGGGGACAGCTTCTCGCGGGCCATCCGCCCCGGACCTGACAGGCGCGCTGCCGACAGGTTCGGGGCACCCTTCTTGACGCTTTGCGCCCGAGGACCGGGCGCGCACCCCTATCAGGAAGTTTTCCCATGACCCTGCAACAGAAATGGGCGGCCGTGCCGCCGATCCATATCGTCGAATCCGAAGCCGACATGATTTCCGATCTGGCCTGGGCGGCGCGCGACCGCTTCCCGGACGTCAGCCAGCTGCTGCTGGAGGAGGTCGGCCGGGCGCAATTGTGCAGCCGGGCGGCGCTGCCGGCCGATGTCGCGGCGATGGGATCGACCATCCTCTATCGCGATGGTGCGCGCGGAGCGCCGCGCCGGGTGGAACTGGTCTATCCCAGCCATGCCGATGTGGCGCTGGGCCGGATATCGATCCTGACGCCGGTCGGCGCCGCGCTGATCGGGATGCGGGCGGGCAATGCCATATTGTGGCCGGACCGCGACGGCCATCTGCGCGACATCCTGGTGGATGCGGTGGTTCAGGCCTAGGGCCAGTCCTGCCCCGCATCCGTCATCCTGACGTAAGTCAGGATCCATTCGGCACTACGCCCGAGAGCGAGCGCAGAATGGATCCCGGATCAAGTCCGGGATGACGGCAGTTTTTAGGGGTCAGCCCTGCGGCGGGGTGGTTTCGCCCACCTCGTCGCTGTCGAGGCCATCGTCCAGGGTCAGGCCGTGGCGCAGCAGCATCGGGATGTTGGCGCCGGCGAAGACGACCGAGACGATGGTGACGCCCCAGACCTTGACCGCGAGCCAGGTGTCGAAGCTCATTGACCGGCGCATCAGTTCGTTGGCGACCGCCATGGCGACGAAGAACAGCGCCCAGTTGCGCGACAGCTTGCGCCAGCCTTCCTCGGTCAGCCCGTCATAGGCGGCCTGGAGCAGATATTTGAGCAGCGGCTTGCCGCGCAGCAGCCCGGCGAACAGCATCAGCGCGAAGAAGGCGTAGATGATGGTCGGCTTCAGCTGGATGAAGCGCTGGTCGTGGAAATAGATGGTGAGGCCGCCGAAGAAGAGGATCAGCAGCGCCGAGAGCCACAGCATCGGCGAGACCCGGCCGAGCTTCACTTTGGAGATGATCACGGCGATGACGATCGCGGCCATGAAGGCGGCGGTGCCGAAGCTCATGGCGGTGATCGGGTTGCCCGCACCCCAGAACCAGCCCGCGCCCTTGTAGCTCAGGAAAAAGACCAGCAGCGGCCCGAAATCGAGCGCGAGGCTGAGGCTGCCGCCATGGGCGGGCTTCTTGGCGTCAGCGGGCATAGGCCGTCCCCGCGATCGCGCGTGCCATGTCGCCGGCATCGAACGGGCGCAGATCCTCGATCTTTTCGCCGACGCCAATGGCGTGGATCGGCAGGCGATATTTCTCCGCCGCCGCGACCAGCACGCCGCCGCGCGCCGTGCCGTCCAGCTTGGTCATGACCAGGCCGGTGACCTGTGCGGTTTCCTTGAAGACTTCGATCTGGTTCAACGCATTCTGTCCCGTGGTGGCATCGAGGACCAGGACAACGTCGTGCGGGGCGGCCGGGTTCAATCGGCCGAGCACGCGGCGCACCTTGGCCAGTTCGTCCATCAGTTCGGTCTTGTTCTGCAGCCGGCCAGCGGTGTCGACGATCAGCACGTCGATGCCGCTGGCCGTCGCCTGCTTGACCGCGTCGAACACGATGCCTGCCGCGTCGCCGCCTTCCTTGCCCGCGACGATGGGCACGCCGAGGCGTTCTGCCCAGACCTTGAGCTGGCCGATGGCGGCCGCGCGGAAGGTATCGCCCGCCGCCAGCATCACGCCATAATCCTGTTCCAGGAAATTATTGGCGAGCTTGGCGATGGTGGTTGTCTTGCCCGATCCGTTGACGCCGATCACCAGGATCACCTGCGGCCGCGGAAAGGCTTCGATCTCGAGCGGGCGGGCGACCGGGGCCAGCACCTTCTCGATCTCCTCCGCGATGATCTCGCGCAGATATTCCTCGGTCAGTTCCTTGTTGTAGCGCCCCTCGGCCAGGCGATCGCGAACCCGGCCGGCCATGGCCGGGCCGAGATCGGACATGATCAGGGCTTCCTCGATCTCGTCGAGGGTCTGGTCGTCGAGCGCGGCCTTGGTGAAAAGGCCGGTCAGATTCTCGCCGAGCTTGTCGGATGTGCGCTTGAGGCCGCCGAAGAGGCGGTCGCGCCAGCTGGTGCCGGTGTCAGTCATTATTGCGCCTCTTGCGCGATCAGCGCGCCATTCTCAAGGCCGCTGATGCGGGCCGCGACGATCGTGGAGGGGGGCTGGGGCGTGGTGAAGCGCACCGGCGCGAAATTTTCCGCATGGCCCGACAGGCCGTTGCGTTCGACCAGCACCGACTGGCGGGTGCCGACCAGGCGGGCGAGCCAGGCGTCGCGCTGCGCCGTGCAGGCATCGCGCAGCAGCGCGGCGCGCGCCTTGATGGTCGTGCGATCCAGCTGGGGCATGCGCGCGGCCGGCGTGCCGGTGCGCGGCGAATAGGGAAAGATATGGCCATGGACGATGTCGCAATCGGCGACCAGCGCCAGGCTGTTGGCGAACATGGCGTCATCCTCGGTCGGGAAGCCGGCGATGATGTCGGCGCCGATGCTGATGTCCGGGCGGGCGGCCTTCACCCGCTCGACGATGCGCACCGCGTCGGCGCGGGCATGGCGGCGCTTCATGCGCTTCAAGATCATGTCGTCGCCGGCCTGTAGCGAGAGATGCAGATGCGGCATCATCCGTGGCTCATGGGCGATGAGGTCGAACAGCCGCTCGTCAATCTCGACACTGTCGATCGAGGAGAGGCGCAGTCGGGGCAGGTCCGGGACATGGCGCAGCAGCCGTTCGACAAGCTGGCCGAGCGAGGGGCTGCCCGGCAGGTCGGGGCCATAGCTGGTGACGTCGACGCCGGTCAGCACGATCTCGCTATAGCCCGCATCGACCAGTTGCTTCGCCTTGTCGATCACCGCGCCGGCGGGGACGGAGCGGCTGTTCCCCCGGCCATAGGGGATGATGCAGAAGGTGCAGCGGTGATCGCAGCCATTCTGCACCTCCAGAAAGGCGCGGGCATGTTCGGCAAAGGCGCTGGCCATGTGCGGCGCGGTGTCGCGCACGGCCATGATGTCGGAAACGTTGACCTTCGCTTCTTCTTCCGTCACCCCAGCGAAAGCTGGGGTCTCTTGCGACAGGGCGCTCCATCCGGCCTGAGATCCCAGCCTTCGCTGGGATGACGGGGTATAGGCGGCGGCCTCCAGCTTCTCCCGGTTGCCGATCACGCCGTCCACTTCCGCCATGGCGGCGAAGGTCTGGGGCTCGGTCTGGGCAGCGCAGCCGGTGACGAGGATGTGGGCGTCGGGGCGGTCTCGCCTGGCGCGGCGGATCGCCTGCCGGGTCTGGCGCACGGCCTCGGCCGTCACGGCGCAGCTGTTGACGACGATCAGGTCGTCCTGCGCGCCGGCCATTTCGCGAATAGCCTCGCTCTCCGCGATGTTGAGCCGGCAGCCCAGGGTGATGATGTCGGGACCGGCCACGGTCAGAAGCGGTCCCAGTCCGCCTCGCCGTCGAACACATGGGTGGCGGGGCCGGTCATGCGGATCGTGCCGCCCGGCGCCCAGTCGATCTCCAGGTCGCCGCCCGGCAGGCTGACCGTCACCGGCCCGGCCATCAGCTTGCGCCGGATCGCGGCGACAGCGGTGGCGCAGGCGCCGGTGCCGCAGGCGCGGGTGAGGCCGGCGCCGCGTTCCCAGACGATCAGGCGCAGATGCTGCGGACCGACGACCTGCGCGAAATTGACGTTCACGCGGGCGGGGAAGAGCGGGTCATGCTCGATCAACGGGCCGAGCCGTTCGCAATCGACCGCGTCCAGATCCTCGACGAAGAAGATCACATGCGGGTTGCCGACATTGACGGCGGCCGGGGCGGGCAGGTCTTCCCAGCTGGCCGACATCGTCAGCGTGTCCATCGGATAGCCAAGCGGGATCGCGTCCCATTCGAAGCGAGGCGCGCCCATGTCGACGCTGGCGCCGCCGTCCACGCTCTTGGCGTCGAGCAGCCCGGCCCTGGTCCGGATCAGCACATCCTTGCCAACGAACAGCGGCACGCAGCGGGTGGCATTGCCACAGGCTTCCACTTCCGAACCGTCGGAATTGAAGATCAGCATCGACACGTCGGCCTGATCGCCGGCCTCCGCATCGCCGATGACGATCAGCTGGTCGCAGCCGATGCCGGCATGGCGATCGGCAATGGCGCGGGCGCGCGCTTCCGTCATCGCGACCGGCGCCTGGCGCGCGTCGATCACGACGAAATCATTGCCCAGACCATGCATCTTGGAAAAGCGGCTCATCATGGCGCCGCATTTAGTGCGGGACGGGGCAAAAGACCAGCGGTCAGGCGTCTTGGCCGCCGATGATCGCGGCATAGGCGGCCGGATCGACATTGGCGCCGGAGATGACGAGGGCGGTGGCGCCGTCGGTGGGCGGGGCGAGGCCGGCGAGCATGGCGGCGAGGGCGACCGCGCCGCCCGGTTCGACCACCAGCTTGAGCGTGGTGAAGGCGAAGCGCATCGCGTCGCGCACCTGATCGTCGCTGACGACCAGGCCGCCGGCCAGCAGGGCATGGTTGATCGGGAAGGTCAGCGCGCCGGGGCTGGGCGCCAGCAGGGCGTCGCAGATGCTGCGCGCGTCGGGCGAGACACTTTCGCGCACGCCGCTGGCGAGCGAGCGGGCGGTATCTTCGAAACCGGCAGGCTCGACCGCATAGACGCTGATGTCCGGGCGGGCGGTCTTGATCGCCGTGGCCGTGCCCGCGACCAGCCCACCGCCACCGCAGCAGACGAGAATCTGTGCGAGGTCGGCGCCGGCGGCCTGGGCCTGGTCGAGTATTTCGAGGCCGATCGTGCCCTGGCCGGCGATGATGAAGGGATCGTCGAAGGAGGGAACCAGCGTCGCGCCGCGTTCGGTGGCCAGGGCGGTGGCGATTTCCTCGCGGCTCTGGGTGAAGCGGTCATAGGGAACGACCTCTGCGCCGAGCGCGCGGGTGTTGGCGGTCTTGATCGCCGGGGCATCGGCCGGCATCACGATCGTGGCGGGAATGCCGAGCAGGCGGGCGGCAAAGGCGACGCCCTGGGCATGATTGCCCGAGGACCAGGCGACGACGCCCGCCGCCCGTTCCGCATCGTTCAGCCGGGCGAGGCGGTTATAGGCGCCACGGAACTTGAACGATCCGCTATGCTGGGCGCCCTCGAACTTCACCAGCACGCGCCGGCCGCACAAATCGTTGAGCGCGGCATTCTCGATCAGCGGGGTGCGGACCGCCGCCGGCGCGATCAGCCGCGCGGCATCGGCGACGTCGGCGGCAGTGATGGCCATCAAGGATAGATCTGGCGAATCGGACATGTCGGCTCCTTGGGTCAGAGGCCTCTGCATAGCCGCCCGCCGGCGCCGCGCAACGATCCGCCGGGGCGATCCTGGCCCGCTTGGCAGGGCTTGTGCTTTGGCTTATGGGGGCCGCGCGCCGGGGTGATCCAAAGCCCCGGACGCGCATGATCGCGCCGGTGCCCGCAAGGGCTGAAAACGGGAATGCGGTGCGGGGGGCGCAGCCCTTCCAAATCCGCGGCTGTCCCTGCAACTGTAAGCGGTGAGCGCGATGCGCAGGGTTCCCAAGCTCTTCAAAAGGGGAGGGCCGGAACCGGCCACTGGACCGACAGGTCCGGGAAGGCTGGCGCATCGCTGCCCTGACCCGCGAGCCAGGAGACCTGCCGGCGTCTGGTCGCTCTTGCCCTGGCCCAGGGGATGGCCATGGCGCGGTGTTTCCGTCGAGCGACGCCCATGGCGGCCGGGGCCGCATCGATGCGTGGGGCGGGGTGCTGGCGTCTTCCCGATCCTCACGCAGCGACCGCTTGTGCGGACGCCCCGGTTCCAAATCGACGGACGCCGGGGGACGATAAAATGAAGATGTTGGGGATTTCGCTGATCGCGCTGCTGGCCGCTACGCCGGCACTGGCCCAGGATCTGGCACAGGATGACGATATCGTCGTCACCGCTTCGGGCATTGCGCAGCCGCGCGACGAGGTCGGCCAGGCGATCACGGTGATCGATGCCGACACGATCAGAACGCGCCAGGCGGTCGATGTCGTCGAACTGCTCGCCACCACGCCGGGCGTCCGCTTCAGCCGCAACGGCTCCACCGGCGGCGTGACCGGCGTGTCGCTGCGCGGCGCGGAGACGACCCAGACGCTGGTGCTGATCGACGGGGTCAAGGTCAACGACCCGAGCGGCATCGGCGACGGCTATGATTTCGGCCATCTGCTGACCGGCAATATCCGCCGGATCGAAGTGCTGCGCGGCTCCAACTCGGTGGTCTATGGCAGCCAGGCGATCGGCGGCGTGGTCAATGTGATGACCGGCGCGCCCAGCGAGGGTTTCGAGGTTAACGCCTCGGCCGATTATGGCTATAGCGATACGCTGAACGCCAAGGCCGATGTGTCGGGCACGCGCGGCGCGGTGTCGGGCGGGTTGGGCGTCGCCTATTTCAACACCGACGGCATTTCCTCGGTCGGCCGGTCGTTTGGCGGCGTGGAGAAGGATGGCTATGAGAATATCGCCACCAACGCCAAGCTGAAGATCGCCTTTTCCGACACGCTGAGCCTCGACCTGCGCGGTTACTATATCCATGCCGATCTCGACTATGACAGCTTCTTCGGCGCGCCGGCCGACAGCAGCGACGTCAGCAAGCTGGACCAATATGTCGGCTATGCCGGGATCAATCTGGCGCTGCTCGACGGCAAGCTGACCAACCGTGCCGCCGTCACCTGGATGCGCAACGATCGCGACTATTATTTCGTGCGCGGCACCGACCCGGACTATGGCTATTCGGGCACCAATCTGCGCTTCGAATATGAGGGTGTCTATGCCCCGGTGGATCAGGCCAAGCTGATCTTCGGCTATGAGCATGAGCGGCCGGACTATGAGTATTTCGGCTTTGGCGACATAGCGAGCGCGAAGGCGAATATCGACAGCGTCTATGCGCTGGCGGTGGTGAAGCCGCTCACCGGCCTCGCCGTCACCGGCGGGTTGCGCCATGACGATCATAGCCAGTTCGGCGGCGCGACCACCTTTGGCGCCAACGCCAATTACACGCCGAACGCCGGCGCGACCAATATCCGCCTTTCCTATGGCGAGGGGTTCAAGGCGCCGTCGCTCTATCAGCTTTACGACACCTATAGCGGCAACAGCGCGCTGCGGCCGGAGCGGTCGAAAAGCTATGATATCGGCTTCGACCAGAGCCTGGACGGGGACAAGGCGGTGCTGTCGCTGACCGCCTTCCGACGCGATACCCGCAACCAGATCAACTATGACTATGCGACCTACATCTATGGCAATCTGGACCGGACCCGCGCCAAGGGCGTGGAAGCGACGCTGACGCTGAAGCCGGTCGAGGCGCTGACGGTGGCGGCGTCCTACAGCTATGTCGATGCGCGCGACCGGTCGGGCGGGGCCACCGACGGCAATCGCCTGCCGCGCCGCGCCGCCAATGCGGTGAGTGTGTCGGCCGACTATCTCTGGGCCTTCGGCCTGTCGACCGGCGCGACCCTGACCATGGTTGGCGACAGCTATGACGACACGGCCAACACGCGCCGGCTCGACGGCTATGCGCTGGCCGGGCTGCGCGCGTCCTTCCCCGTGGGCGACCATCTGGAAGTCTATGGCCGGATCGACAATCTGTTCGATGCGGATTACGCCACGGCCTATGGCTATGGCACCTATGGCCGGTCGGCCTATGGCGGCGTGCGTGTCCGCTTCTAAGGAGCGGCGGCATCCCCTGTTGCTGCCGGGGCTGATCGCCCTGCTGCTGGTCGCGGGCATCGCGTCGGTCGCGCTGGGATCGGTGACGATCGCGCCGGCGCGCATCTTGGCGGTGCTGGCGGGCGGTGGCGACATGGTGGCGCGCGCGATCGTCATCGACCTGCGCCTGCCGCGCATGGCGATCGGCCTGCTGGTCGGCGCCATGCTGGGCCTGTCGGGTGCGGCATTGCAGGGCTATCTGCGTAATCCGCTGGCCGAACCCGCCGTGCTGGGCGTGTCCAATGCGGCGGCGCTGGGGGCGGTGATCGCGCTTTATTTCGGCCTGTCCGAACTGCACCCGATGGCGTTGCCGCTGCTGGCGATCGTCACCGCGCTGGCGGCGATCGGCGCGCTGTTCCTGCTTGCCGGGCCGTCGGAAAGCCCGTTGACGCTGATCCTGGCCGGCATTGCCGTCGCGACGCTGGCGGGGGCGGGAATCAGCCTGGCACTCAACCTGTCGCCCAATCCCTTTGCCGCGATGGAGATCATGAGCTGGCTGATGGGGAGCTTGGAAAATCGCAGCATCGACCATCTGCTGCTGGCGCTGCCCTGCATCGCGGTTGGCGCGGCGCTGCTGCTTTATGACGGACGCGCGCTCGACGCGCTGACCTTGGGCGAGGATGGCGCGCGGGCGCTGGGCGTCGACCTGTCGCGGGCGCGGCTGCGGCTGATGGCGGGGGTGGCGATCGGTGTCGGCGGCGCGGTGGCGGTGACCGGATCGATCGGTTTCGTCGGTCTGATCGTGCCGCATCTGGTGCGGCCGCTGACCGATCGCTCGCCGTCCGCGCTGCTGCTGCCGTCCATGCTGGGCGGCGCGGTGCTGCTGACCCTGGCCGATATCGGCGTGCGCATCATCCCGACCAGCAGCGAATTGAAGCTGGGCGTGCTGACCGCGATGCTGGGCGTGCCGGTCTTCCTCATTCACCTGATGCGGGAGCGGCGGCTATGGTGACCCTGTCGACCGAGCAACTGGACGTCCGGCTGGGCCGCCATCTGGCGGTGCGCGGCGTCGACCTGACCATGGCGCCGGGCCAGTTGATCGGCGTGATCGGCCCCAATGGCGCGGGCAAGTCGACGCTGGTGCGGGCGCTGCTGGGGCTGGTGAAGCCGGTCGCCGGTCGCGCATTGCTGGACGGCACGCCGGTCGAGCGGCTGTCGCGCCCGGCGGTGGCGCGGTCTATCGCCTATTTGCCGCAGGGCCAGATATTGCACTGGCCCCTGGCGGTCGAGCGGCTGGTGGCGCTGGGGCGGTTGCCGCATCTGGGGCCGCTGTCGCGGCTGAGCGCTGATGATGAGGCGGCGATCGAGGATGCGATGGCCCGCGCCGACGTCACCGGCTTCAAGGGACGGATCGCGACCGAGCTGTCGGGCGGCGAGCGGGCACGGGTGCTGCTGGCACGGGCGCTGGCGGTGGGCGCGCCCGCGCTGATCGCCGACGAGCCGCTTGCCGCGCTCGACCCCGGCCACCAGATCGACGTGATGGCCTTGCTCCGGGCGCAGGCGCAGGGCGGGGCGCTGGTCGTCACCGTGCTGCACGACCTGGCCATGTCGGCGCGCTATTGCGACCGACTGCTGCTGATGGATGGCGGCGCGCTGGTGGCGGACGGCGCGCCGATGGATGTGCTGACGCCGGAGCGGCTGGCATCCGTCTATGGCGTCGCCGCGCGGATCGACGTCAGCGACGGCCTGCCGCTGATCGTGCCGACGACGCGGGTCTGATCGGGAACGAAAAAGGGGGCCTTCCGGCCCCCTTTGCTTAGTTGCCGAAGCCGCGTGGGGCGGGATCGACCACGCTGATCGTGCCGGCGCCGACCTCGCTCACTTCCAGCGCGCGTTCGGCGATGCCGTTGCGATTGAAGCGGAAGGCGCCGTCGATGCCGGCAAAGCCGCCCGGATCGCGCAGGCGCGCGGTGGGGAAGGGCGCGCCCGGCTTCCAGTCCTGGGCGATCCGCACCGTCAGCAACACCGCGTCATAGCCCATCGAGGACAGGCGGAAGGGCGCGCTGCCATAGCGGGTGCGATATTTGGTCGCGAGCTGGCGATAAAGGCCGTCCGACACGCTGGCATACCAGGCGCCGCGTAGCACGGGGCTGGCGGCCAGCGATTCTTCGGTATTCCAGATTTCGGTACCGAGCAGGCGGGCATTGGCGCCGCCATTCTTGCGCACGATCGGTGCGACCTGCAGCGCGACCCGGCCGCTGTCCGCGATCAGCAGCGCGTCATAGCTGGACGAGGCCTGCAATTTCTTGACCGCGGCGGTGATCGAGGCGGGGGTGCGATCGAAGGTCTGCATCGACACGACGGTGCCGCCAGCCTGTTCGACCGCGCGCAGCAGCGCATTGCCGGCGCGCTCGCCATAGGTGCCGCGCGGCACCAGCGCGCCGAAATTGGACAGGCCCTTTTGACGGGCGAAGCCGATCACGCGCTCGATCGACTGGTTGGGGGTATAGCCCATCAGGAAGATGTTGCTGCCCGCGACGCTGGTGTCGTTGGAGAAGCTGATGACCGGGACATTGGCCTTGGCCGCAATCGGCCCGACGATGCGGGCGTCATCGGCCAGCAATGGACCCAGGATCAGGCGGTTGCCGTCGGCCAGCGCCCGGTTGGCGGCGGCCGCCGCGCCGGTGGCGGTGTCATAGGTGGTGATGCGGACCTTGTCGGTCTTGATGTCCATCAGCGCCAGGGTGGTGGCATTGGCGATCGACTGGCCGACCCCGGCATTGGGGCCGCTGGTCGGCACCAGCAGCGCGACGCGGTGGCGCGCGGTATCGGTCGGCAGGCCCTGGGTCACTTCCGGGCCGGTCGGCTTGGCGGGGCCGGTGGGCTGGGCAGGGCCGGGGCCCTTGGGCACGATCGACTGACAGGCGGCAAGCATGATGGTGCTTGCAACGAACAGCAATCGCGCGCTGCGCTTCATCGCCGCGAACATGTTCGCTTGCCGGGGGGCATCCGTCTCTGTCATCTGGGATCCTTATGGAAACTATATTGGCATCCGGGCTTGAGCCCGGGCTTTACATCGTGGCGGGGCCGATCGGCAACCTTGGAGACCTTACGCCGCGCGCGGCGGAAGTCCTGCGGTTGGCTGACGTGGTCGCCGTGGAAGATACACGGGTCAGCGCAAGGCTGCTGCGCCATGCGGGATCGGATCGACCGATGATTCCCTATCATGACCATAGCGCGGAAAATGTGCGGCAACGGCTGATCGAGCGGATGGCGAGCGAATCGGTGGCGCTGCTGTCGGACGCGGGGACGCCGCTGATTTCCGATCCGGGCTACAAGCTGGTGCGCGATGCGCGGGCGGCGGGGCGCAAGATCACGACCCTGCCGGGGCCGAGCGCGGCAATCGCGGCGCTGACCCTGTCGGGCCTGCCGACCGACCGCTTCCTGTTCATGGGCTTCCTGCCGAACAAGGCGAAGGCGCGGGGCGACGTGCTGGCCGAAGTGGTGGCGCTGCGCGCGACCCTGGTCTTCTACGAAAGCGGGCCGCGCCTGTCGGACAGTCTGGCGGCGATGGCCGCCCATTTGGGCGATCGCGAGGCGGCGGTCAGCCGGGAGATCAGCAAGGCGTTCGAGGAGACGGCGACCGGCACGCTCACGGAGCTGTCCGCCCGCTATGCGGATGCCCCGCCGAAGGGCGAGATTGTCGTCATCGTCGGCCCGCCCGGCGAGGCGCCGCCGGCCAGTGCCGAGGATGCCGATGCGGCGCTGCGCGAGGCGCTGACCCGGCTGCCGGTATCGAAGGCGGCGGGCGAGGTCGCCAAGAAGCTGGGGCTCGACCGGCGGACGCTCTATGACCGGGCGAACGAACTCAAGGGAGAACGCGAGGCGTGAACCGCCAGCAGGCGGAGAAGCGCGGCCGGCAGGCCGAACGCATCGCCGCCTGGTGGCTGCGCCTCAAGGGCTGGCAGATTGTCGGCCAGCGCCTGCGCACGCCCGCGGGCGAGGTGGACCTGGTCGCGCGCAAGGGGGCGATGCTGGCCTTTGTCGAGGTGAAGAGCCGCGCCACCGACGCCGAACTGGACGTCGCGATCGACCAACGCCGACTGGCACGGGTGGCGGCGAGCGCCGAAATATTATGGCATCAGCTGGCAAGACCCGGAGACGACATGCGAATTGACGTCATCCTCCTTGCGCCCGGCCGCCCGCCACGCCATCTGGCCAATGTCTGGCATGGGGGGTGAAGGCTCTCTATTCCGTTCGGGCTGAGCGAAGTCGAAGCCCACGCCTGAGCGCCAGCGAAGGCAAGTCACCTCGCTAACGCTCGGCGGAGCCCTTCGACTTCGCTCAGGGCGAACGGTAAAAGGAATGAAGATGACCGAACTCAACCCCCTGACCGTCGCCATGCAGATGGACCCGATGGAAGGGATCAGGATCGCCGGCGATTCGACCTTCCACATCATGCTGGCGGCGCAGGCGCGGGGGCATAAGCTCTATCATTATCTGGCGCCTGACCTGACCTATCGCGACGGCCGGGTACTGGCCAAGGCGCGGCCGGTGAAGGTGCAGAAGGTCGAGGGCGACCATTATGCGCTGGGCGAGCCGGAGATGCTGGACCTGGGCCGCGACGTCGATGTCGTGTGGATGCGGCAGGATCCGCCCTTTGACCTGAGCTACATCACCGCCACCCATTTGCTGGAGCGGGTGCAGGAAGAGACTCTGGTGGTGAACGACCCTGCCAGCGTCCGCAATGCGCCCGAAAAGCTGTTCGTGCTCGACTATGCCCGTTTCATGCCGCCGACGATGATCACCCGCGACCTGGCCGAGGTGAAGAGTTTCCTGGCCGAGCATGGCGAGATCGTGGTGAAACCGCTTTATGGCAATGGCGGCGTCGCGGTGTTCCATGTCGGCAGCAATGGCGCGAATCTGTCGTCGCTGGTGGAACTGTTCAAGGCCTCGTGGGTCGAACCCTTCATGGTCCAGGCCTTCATTCCCGGCGTCGCGCAGGGCGACAAGCGCATCGTGCTGGTCGATGGCGAGGTCGCGGGCGCGGTCAACCGCATTCCGGGCGCGGGCGAGATCCGCTCCAACCTGGCGGTCGGCGGATCGGCGGCCAAGACCGTGCTGACCGATCGCGAGCGGGAAATCTGCGAGGCGATGGGGCCGGAATTGAAGCGTCGCGGCCTGTTGTTCGTCGGCATCGACGTGATCGGCGGCGAATGGCTGACCGAGATCAACGTGACGTCGCCGACCGGCATCGTGTCGATCGACGCATTCGACGGCACCGACACCGGCGGCATGATCTGGGACGCGATCGACGCGCGCCTGGCGGCACGGGCGGCGGCCTGACGGATGTGCGCCATCTCTCCGTTCGTCCTGAGTAGCCATTGAACATGTCGAAATGGCGTATCGAAGGATGTTGCACGCGATGCTTCGATACGAGGCTTCGACTTCGCTCAGCCTCTACTCAGCACAAACGGGCATAGGGGCATGACCGACTGGGTGCTGCGCCTGATCGATGCGGGGGGCTATTGGGGGATATTCCTGCTGATGATCCTTGAAAATGTCTTTCCGCCGATCCCGTCCGAACTGATCATGGGGATTGGCGGCATCCGCGTCGGCCAGGGGCGGATGGCGATGGAGTGGCTGCTGCTGGCGGGCACGCTTGGCACCACGATCGGCAATTATTTCTGGTATCTGGTCGGTCATATATTGGGCTTTGGCCGGCTCAAACCGCTGGTCGATCGCTTCGGCCGCTGGGCGACGCTGGAATGGCGCGATGTCGAGGCGCTGGACCGGCTGTTCGGCAAATATGGCCAGATCGTCGTCTTCGTCTTCCGCTTCATGCCGGCCTTCCGCACGATGATCTCGCTGCCCGCTGGCCTGTTCCGCATGGGGCATGTGCGCTTCCTGATCTGGACTGCCGGCGGCGCGCTGGTGTGGAATCTGGTGCTGGCCTATGCCGGCTTCCTGCTCGGCCAGAATTTCCGCGACATCGACAAATATGTGGGGCCGGTGGCGACCGCCTGCGTGGTCGGCGCGGTGCTGCTTTACCTCTGGCGGCTGGCGACCTGGCGGCCGAAGGGATAAGCTCGGTTAGAAGGGCAATTTGATCCCCACCATCACCCGCTGTGAGGTGGTGCCGTTGCCCATGCCCTGGCTCTCGACATCAACATTGCCCTTCACCTTGCCGAACAGGGTGGTTTCGGCGCGGCCGAGCGGTGGCTCGTCACCGGTGGCGGCGACCTCGCGCTCGACCCGTTCGTCGCGGCGACGGCCGGTGACGACGATGGCGTTGGGACTGGGCGCGGGCTGCACCTTCTGAAGGTCGAAATCGGGCGGGATGTCGGTGCCGCCAACGCTTTGCAGGGCCATCAACAGACGCAGCATCCTGGGGTTCCTCCGGTCGCAACGGGAGGCTGACGCAGGATTACGGCGAATCCATGGCCGTTTCAGGCGCGGGGATGGGCGGCGCGATAGACGTCGAGCAGATGGGCGGCATCGACCTGCGTATAGACCTGGGTCGAGGTCAGGCTGGCATGGCCGAGCAGTTCCTGCAAGCTGCGCAGGTCGGCGCCCCGGCCGAGCAGATGGGTCGCGAAACTGTGGCGCAGCGCATGGGGCGTGGTCCGGTCCGACAGGCCAAGCCGCCCGCGCGCGCCCTGTACCGACCGGCGGATCAGCGCGGCCGAAAGCGGGCCGCCGCGCGCGCCCCGGAACAGCGACTGGTCGCGCTCCGGCGACCAGGGGCATTGGTCGGCATAGGCCTCGATCGCGGCGCGGACCTGCGGCAGCAGCGGCACCAGTCGAGTCTTGCCGCGCTTGCCGGTGACGCGCAGCGTGTCGCCCAGCGGCATGATGTCGCCCATCAGCCCCATCGCCTCGCCAATGCGCAGGCCCGCGCCATAGAGCAGCAGCAGCACCGCCCAGTCGCGCGCGCCGATCCAGTCCTCGCGCGCGCCCTCGGCAATGTCGCCGGCCAGCGCCAGCGCCTCGTCGGGGGAGATGGGGCGGGGCAGGCCGCGCTTGACCCGTGGTCCCTTGAGCTGGGGCACGCGGGCTTCCGCGCCGCCGACAAATTTCAGGAAGCCGCGCACCGCCGACAATTCGCGTGCGGCGGAGATATTGCCGATGCCGTCGACCCGGCGGCTGGCAAGATAGGCGCGCAGGTCCGCCTGCTCCAGCCGGGCGAGGCTGGCGGCGGTCACGGCCTGGCCCTGATGCTCGGCGAGGAAGGCCACCAGCCGCTCGGCGGTGGCGACATAGGCCCGCACCGTATGGGTGGAGCGCCGCCGGTCGAGGCTGAGATGCTGGCGCCAGCGTTCGGGGAGCGAGGGGGTCATGTTGGAAATGCCGCGCTTAACTTCGCATATTTCCCGCACATTTTGATAGTATGAAACAAGAGTTGGAAATCTTGTTGCGTGGAGCGGGGAATGCGGGGAGGGGCTGCGCTGCGCATGGCGGCAGCCTAGCAGAGGGGGGCGACGTAGGACAGTTGTCGCAGTTAATCGGCCCGGCGGATCTCCAAAAGCTGGTCGATCCAGACATCCTTTTCGCCATCACCTAGATAGCGGGATTTGTGCGGGGCAAGGCCGCGTCGCCCGATGAAGCGAATGCGGAACGCCCCTTCTGGTGGTTCCTGCGACTTGGCGCCCATGATCCTCCGGGCAGGCTGATCGAGCATCGCGCAGCTCTTGTCGGCGCAGGCGATCGATGCCCATTCGCTGAGGCTGTCGCCCTCGCAGCTGTCGCTGCATTCGAGGAACCGGCTATTTTCGAAATTGGTGAACCATATGCCCGAGAGCGTGGCCTTTTCGCCATAGGCGATGCCATCGATCATCTCCCCCTGCGCGCAGGAGGTGGTGGCAAGGAGGATTAGGGCCAGAGCCAGCGGCGCTTTCGTCATCGGGACAGGCTGGACGATATCGATGCGGAGGGGAAGGGGGATGTCGTTCCTGCCAAAGCCCCTCCACCACCGCCTTCGCTGGCATGACGGTCATCTGCGGCCCTTGAAATCCGCCGGGAAATGGGCACATGGGGGCCATGGCTACCCCGTTCGATCCGGCCGATTTGCCGACCGGCATCCTGATGACGCTGTCGCCGCTGGTGGCGCGCGTGCTGGCGCCCAATCCGTCGCCCTTCACCTATACCGGCACCCAGACCTATCTGGTCGGTGGCGCGGATGTCGCGGTGATCGATCCGGGGCCGGACGAGGCCGAGCATCTCGACGCGCTGATCGCCGCGATCGGCGGGCGGCGCGTGGTGGCGATCCTCTGCACTCATACCCATCGCGACCATAGTCCGGCGGCGCGGCCGCTGAGCGTGATGACCGGCGCGCCGATCATCGGCTGTGCGCCGTTGACGCTGAGCGACGACGGGCCGCGCGCCGACGCGGCCTTTGACGCGGACTATCGGCCCGACCGGGTGCTGGGCGATGGCGAGGGGATCGCCGGCACCGGCTGGACGCTGGCGGCGGTGGCGACGCCGGGCCATACATCCAACCATCTCTGCTTTGCCTTGGCTGAGGACAAGGCGCTGTTCACCGGCGACCATGTGATGGGCTGGTCCACCAGCGTCATTTCCCCGCCCGATGGCGACATGACCGCCTATATGCGCTCGATGCAGCGGCTGCTGGAGCGGGACGATATCGTCTATTATCCGGCCCATGGCGAGCCGGTGGAAAATCCGCAGCGGCTGGTGCGCGGCATGATGGGCCATCGCAAGCAGCGCGAGGGGCAGATCATGCGCTTCCTGGAGCGCCATGGCGACAGCGCCATCCCCGACATGGTGGCGGAGATGTACAAGGGCGTGGACCCGCGCCTTTACGGGGCGGCCGGGCGATCGGTGCTGGCGCATCTGATCGACCTGAATGGCCGGGGCATGGCCGCGCCGCTGGAGGATGGGCGATGGCAGATGCGCTGAAGCGCTATGCCGGGCCGGTCGCGGTCGCGCTGCTGATCCTGATCGTCGGCGGGGCGATGCTGGTCGGCTGGCAGCGCTATAATCGCGACTATGTGGTGAGCGTCGAGGACGATGGCACGGCAGTGACCAAGGTCATTGCCGAAAAGATCGCCGGCACCAGCAGCCTGAAGGTTTCGGAACTGAGCGGCACGATCCAGAGCAGCGCGCGCGATGTGCGCGGCTTTGGCTGGCTGAAGTCCGACCAGGTGGTGAAGATGCCCTTTTCGGTCGATTATTTCGTCAATGTCGGCGCGATCGGCGCGGATGACCTGGAATGGGATGCGGAGCGCCGCACCCTGATCGTCAATGCGCCCGATGTCACCGTCGGCAAGCCCAATGTGGACGAAAGCCAGCGGACTCTGGTGCGCACCGGCGGCCTGTTCGTGACGCGCGAGGCGGGCGAGGAACTGAGCCGTCGCACATCGGCTTACGCGCAGGCGCGGGCCGCCAAATCGGCCGGGTCGCCCGAGCGGATGGCGCAGGCGCGCGAATATGGCCGGGCCGCGCTGGTGAAGCTGATGGCGGCGCCGCTGGCAGCGGCCGGGCAGGGCGATGCGCGGGTGATCGTCACTTTTCCGGCGGAACGCCCCAATCGCGATCGCTGGGACGTGACCACGCCGGTTAACGAGGTACTGGCAAACCGGAGACAGGCCCGCTAGGGCGCCCGGTAAGACCGAGGAGTCACAGGGTATGAACGCTTTCACCGATATTCCGCAGGGGACGGACCTGCGCGCGGAGATCGACCGCCTGCGCAAGGAGCGCAACGCCGTCATCCTGGGCCATTATTACCAGTCGCCCGAGATTCAGGATCTGTCCGATTTCGTCGGTGACAGCCTGGAACTGTCGCGCAAGGCGGCCGAGACCGACGCCGATGTCATCGCTTTCTGCGGCGTGCGCTTCATGGCCGAAACGGCGAAGATCCTGTCGCCGCAGAAGATCGTCGTGCTGCCCGACATGGACGCCGGCTGCAGCCTGGAAGACAGCTGCCCGCCCGCCCAGTTCAAGGCGTTCCGCGAGGCGCATCCCGATCATATTGCGCTGAGCTACATCAACTGTTCGGCCGAGGTGAAGGCGCTGTCCGACATCATCGTGACATCGTCGTCGGCCGAGAAGATCCTGGCGCAGATCCCCAAGGAGCAGAAGATCATCTTCGGCCCCGACAAGCATCTGGGCGGCTATCTCAAGCGCAAGCTGGGCCGCGACATGCTGCTGTGGCCGGGCGTGTGCATCGTGCATGAGGCGTTCAGCGAGACCGAATTGCTGAAGCTCAAGGCCCAGCATCCGCAGGCGCCGGTCGCCGCGCACCCGGAATGCCCGCCCTATATCGTCGATCATGCCGACTATGTCGGGTCGACCAGCGGCATCCTGGACTTTGCCAAGACGATGCCGGGCGACACGCTGATCGTCGCCACCGAACCGCATATCATCCATCAGATGCAAAAAAGCGTGCCGGACAAGAATTTCATCGGCGCGCCGGGCGCGGACGGCAACTGCAACTGCAATATCTGCCCATACATGGCGCTCAACACGATGGAGAAGCTCTATCTGTCGCTGCGTGATCTCAGCCCGCGCATCGAGATGGACGAGACGCTGCGCGTCGCCGCCAAGAAGAGCCTGGACCGGATGCTGGAAATGGCCAGCGGCACGGTCGGCCAGGGCGATCTGGGCGCACGCTGAGGATAGACGGGGGAGGTCGGTCACATGGTCAACCTCCCCGACAGCGACTTCGGCCTTTTCTATTATTGCCTCGAATGGGCGATCCGCATCGGCGCGCTGATCGCCGTGCCCTTTCGCCGGACGCCGGCGGCGACGCGGGCCTGGCTGCTGCTGATCTTCTTCCTGCCGGTGCCGGGGCTGATCCTGTTCTGGATCATCGGCAGCCCGCGTTTCCCCGAATGGCGGCGCGCCCGGTTCGGCGAGCTTGATCCCTGGTTCGGCGGCATTGCGGCGCGGCTGCTGCCCCATGCGCCATCACCCGACCCTGATCGCGCGCCGATCGTCGACTTGGCCGCAAAGCTTGGCAAGATGCCGGCGACCGGCGGCAACCGGGTCGATCTGATCTTCGACTATATCGTCGCGATCGACCGGCTGGTGGCGGACATCAACGCCGCGCGGCACAGCGTGCGCATCCTGGTCTATATCTTTGCCGATGATGCGGTGGGACGGCGGGTGGCCGATGCGCTGGGCGCGGCGGTGAAGCGCGGCGTCACCGTGCAGGTGATGTATGATCCGGTCGGATCGCGGCCCTGGCGCAAGGGGATGGAAGCGATGCTGACCGCGGCGGGCGTCGAGTTGTGCGCTGCGCTGCCGTTCCGCTGGATCCGCGGGCGGACAAGGCGCGACATGCGCAACCATCGCAAGCTGTTCGTGATCGACGGGGTGATCGGCCATGTCGGATCGCAGAATATCGTCACGCGCGACTTCAAGCCCGGCATCGTCAACCAGGAACTGGTGGCGCGGGTGGCCGGGCCGGTGGTGGCGGAGCTGGAGGCGCTGGTGCGCGCCGACTGGTATATGGAGACGCACCAGTTGCCCGAGGGGCCGGTGATCATTCCCGATCCGGCCGGCGAGGCGGTGACGCAATTGCTGCCGAGCGGGTCCAATTATCCGCTGGAAGGGTTCAAGACGCTGCTGGTGTGGCAACTGCACCAGGCGCGCAGCCATGTGATGCTGGTGACGCCCTATTTCATTCCCGACGATGACCTGGTCGATGCGATGCGCACGGCGGTGGTGCGCGGGGTGAAGGTCGACCTGATCGTGTCCAAGCCGGTGGACCAGTGGCTGGTCCATGCGGCGCAGGCCTCCTATTATGCCGAGCTGATGGCGGCGGGCATCGGCATCCACGCCCACCGGCCCGAATTCGTCCATGCCAAGACGGTCAGCATCGATGGTCGGCTGGCGGTGGTCGGCTCCTCCAATGTCGACATGCGCAGTTTCGAGCTGAACGAGGAGGCGAGCCTGCTCATCTATGACGCGGAAACGGTGGCGGCGGTGGAGGTGGTGCAGCGCCGTTTCATGGCGCGGGCCGAGACGCTGGACCGCGAAACATGGCGGGCACGGCCGCTCTATCGCAAGGTTGCGGAAAATGTCGCGCGGATGGTCGGCTCGCTGTTGTAACGGCCCCGCATCATCGCCTATCGCATCGGGCCATGAGATATAAGCTGACGCTCCGTTCCGCCCTGATGGCGATCGCCATCGCTTCCGCTCCTGCCCTGATCGCCGCCGCGCCCGCCACGGGCGACGATCCCTATCTCTGGCTGGAGGATATCGAGGGCGCCAAGGCGATCGCGCAGGTCGAGCAGTGGAATGGCGAGACGGAAAAGCTGCTGCGTGCCAGCCCGCGGTTCGAGGCGGACCGGGCGCGGGCGCGCGCGATCCTGGACGATGAAAGCCAGATTGCGGTGCCGGACAAGGTGATGGGCGACCGGGTCACCAATTTGTGGCGCGACGCGAAGAACCCCCGCGGCCTGTGGCGCTCGAGCGACCTGGCGTCCTATCTCGCCGGCAAGCCCAACTGGACGACGATCATCGACGTCGATGCGCTGGGCAAGGCGGAGGGCAAGAGCTGGGTCTGGCATGGCGCCGATTGCCTGGCGCCCGATTACAGCCGCTGCCTGATCTCGCTGAGCGCCGGCGGCACCGATGCCGATGTCGTGCGCGAATATGACCTCGCCACCGGCAAGTTCGTCGAGGGCGGCTTTACCCTGCCCGAAGCCAAGAGCGACGTCGCCTGGGCCGACAAGGACACGCTGCTGGTCGGCACCGACTATGGCGCGGGATCGCTGACCGCGTCGGGCTATCCGCGCATCGTCAAGCGCTGGAAGCGGGGCACGCCGCTGTCGTCGGCGACCTTGGTCAAGGAAGGCGTGGACAGCGACATTTCGGTGCGGCCGCGTGTCGAGCAGGATGGGGACAAGCGCTGGGTCTTCATCGACCGGGCGCTGACCTTCTACACCAACGACCTCTATGTCGAGGGTGCGAACGGCCAGCTGATCCGCACGCCGGTGCCCGACACGGCCGACTTCCGCGGCCTGATCGACGGGCAGATGATCGTGCTGCTGAACAAGCCGCTGGGTGATATTCCGACCGGCTCGCTGGTGTCCTGGCCGATCGCCGATGTGGCGGCGGGCAAGGCGGGCGCGCCGCAGGTCGTGCTGAAGCCGACCGCGACCACCGTGGTCGAGGAAGTGCGCACTACCGACAATATCCTGTGGGTGAAGCAGCTCGACAATGTCTCGGGTGCGCTGCTGGCGATGACCCGCGATGCCGCCACCGGCCGCTGGACCAGCCGTTCGGTGCCGCTGGCCGAAAAGGCGACGGTCCATCTGGTCGGCGCCGACGACAAGGGCGACCGGGTGTTTGCCTCGGTCGAGGGGATGCTGACGCCGCCCAGTCTGATGGTGGCGGGGGCGCAGGGAGCCGCGCAAACGATCCAGCAATTGCCCGCGCGCTTCGACGCCAGCCAGTTCGTGGTGGAGCAGCGCTTCGCCACGTCGAAGGACGGGACGAAGGTGCCCTATTTCCTGGCGCGCAAGAAGGGCGTGACGGGGCCGGTGCCGGCGTTCATCCATGCCTATGGCGGGTTCCGCGCGGCGCAGACGCCGACCTACCTCACCACCGAACCCTATCGCGCCGGGCCGCTGGGCCTGTTCTGGGTCGAGGATGGCAATGCCTATGTCCTCGCCAATATCCGCGGCGGCGGCGAATATGGCCCGGCCTGGCATCAGGATGCGCTGCGCGAGAAGCGCCAGAATGCGTTCGACGATCTGGCGGCGGTGGCCGAGGATCTGGTCAAGACCGGCGTGTCGACCAAGGGCGATATCGGCATTTCCGGCCGCTCCAATGGCGGCGTGCTGGTGGGCGCGGCGATGACCCAGCGGCCCGACCTGTATGGCGCGGTGATCGCGGGATCGCCGCTGGAGGATATGAAGCGCTATTCACATCTGTCGGCTGGCGCCTCGTGGGTGGCGGAATATGGCGATCCCGATGTGCCGTCGGACTGGGCGTTCATGTCCAAATGGTCGCCCTATCAGAATGTGAAGACCGGGGTGCAGTATCCGCCCGCCTTCTTCTACCTGTCGACCAAGGATGACCGGGTGCATCCGGGCCATGCGCGCAAGATGGCAGCGAAGCTGAAGGCGACCGGCAGCAGCGTCTATTATCATGAATATCGCGAGGGCGGCCATTCGGTCGGCGCCGACCATGCCGAGGATGCGGTGCGCGCGGCGCTGCTGCACGCCTTCCTGACCCGCGAACTGGTGGAGAAGAAGAAGTGAGCACGGCTTTCACGCTGGAGGGGTTCGACCTCGACGCCTTTGTCGCTTCGACGCTGGCCGAGGATCTGGGGCCGGACGGCCGCGACGTCACCAGCGAGGCGGTGATCCCGGCCGATGCGATCTTCGACGGGGTGATGGACAGCCGCGACGCGGTGACGCTGGCCGGCCTGCCGATCGCGGTCGCCTTCTTCCGGGCGCTCGATCCCGATGTCGAGATCGAGCTGCTGCACCAGGATGGCGACCGCGTGGCGGCGGGGACCGACATCATGCGCATCCGGGGCAAGGCCCGCGCGCTGCTGACGGCGGAGCGATCGGCGCTCAACACGGTGCAGCATCTGACCGGCATCGCCACCATGACGCGCGCCTATGTCGACGCGATCCTGGGCACGGGCGCGACTTTGCTGGATACGCGCAAGACGATCCCCGGCCTGCGCCGGCTGGAGAAATATGCCACCCGCATGGGCGGCGCGACCAATCATCGCATGGGCCTGTGGGATGCGGCGATGATCAAGGACAATCATGTCGCGGTCGCCGGGTCGGTAGAGGAAGCCACGCGCCGTGCGGTCGCCGCCGGCATCGCGAATATCATCGTCGAGGTCGACCGGGTCGACCAGATCGAGCCGGCGCTGGCGGCGGGGGCCACCCATTTGCTGCTCGACAATATGGATGCGCCGACCTTGCGCGGCGCCGTCACCCTGGTCGGCGGACGGGTGCCGACCGAAGCATCTGGCGGCGTCACGCTGGAGACAATCCGCGCCAAGGCGGACACCGGCGTCACCTATATCAGCGTCGGTCGCCTCACCCAATCTGCCCCTGCCGCCGACATCGGACTGGATTTTTCCCATGCGTAAATATCTGCTGCCCCTGATCGCCCTGCTGCTGCCCGGCATCGCCCATGCCCAGGCCAATCAGTGCCGCCTGCCCGAGATCATCGCCCGCCCGCAGGTGGAAGGGCCGAGCGCCGACGAGCCCAAGCGGGTGCTGCCGATCGGCTATTACACGCTGGCCGTCAGCTGGAGCCCGCAATATTGCAAGACGTCGCGCGGCGGCGCCCGCGATGCCTTCCAGTGCGGGTCGGGCAATGATTTCGGTTTCACCCTGCATGGCCTGTGGCCCGACGGCTATGGCAAGGAATGGCCGCAATATTGCAAGCCGGCCGCACCGCTGCCGCGCAAGGTGATCCGCGAGCATCTCTGTTCGACGCCTTCGGTGCAGCTGATCCAGCATGAGTGGGTCAAGCATGGCACCTGCATGCCGACCACGCCGACCAAATTCTTTGCCCTGTCGCGCAAGCTCTATCAGGCGGTGCGTTTCCCCGACATGGATGCACTGGCACAGCGGCCGACCCTGTCGGCACAGGATTTCGCCAAGGCGTTCGCGGCACAGAACAAGGGCATGGTCGCCGATGGCATCCGCCTGAACGTCAGCCGCGACGGCGCGCTGAGCGAAGTGTGGATCTGCATGGACCGCAAATATCGCTACATGACCTGCCCGCCGCAGCAGGGTGGTGTGCGCGACCGGGCGCAGTTGCGGATCGAGCCGAGGGGCTGAGACCCAGGCGCCCTTTCCCGCGTGGAAAGGGCAATGATCGCGGGGCAGGCGGAGAGGCAGCGCTCCATCGAGAGCGGGACACCCCTCCACCGGCTTTGCCGGGCCCCCTCCCCTGGCAGGGGAGGATCAACGATGGTGCATGTCAGCCGTCGATCGTCACCGTCGAGGGATGGTGGCGATCGAGATGCTTGCGGATGATGCGCAGATTCTTCGTGTTCGACTTGTAGAGAAAGTCGAAGATATCGCCGGCAAAGGGGATGGCGCCGACCAGCGTGTCGACGCCGACATTGGCGGCCATGCGGGTGAGCTGCCATTTCGACAGGCCGAGATTGCGGGCTTCCCACACGATCCAGGCGCCCATGGCGGCGGTCGCGATGTCGCCCACGACGGGGACGAGGCCGATCAGGCTGTCCATGCCGACCCGGCGCTTGGTGCCGGGGATGACGAACAGCCCCTCCAGCACGGCCTCCATCATCTCGATCCGGCGACGGATCGAAGCGGGGTCGCGGCCGAAACCGGGCATGTCACGAACAAGGTCATCGAACTGCTTGGCCGAAACGGGCATTCCATCACTCTCCAAAGCCCCGTGCTGCCGGATAACGTCCGGCGCGGCAAAAAGGGCGCAGACCCTTAATTGGTGCTGCGGAAGAGATGGTTCAATGGGTGGCGGCCACGCGGCGAGGGCAGAAAGCCGCTGAGCCGTTTCGACACCAGCGACCAGCGGATCGGTGCGCCGAGCGGGATATAGCCATCATGGCCCTGAATCAGGCCCACTGCCTGGGCGACGCGGGCGGCGCGTTCCTCCGCCGTGCTGGCGAGGCTGGCGGCCTGCAGCGCGGCTTCGCCCTCCGGGCTGCAGTGAATCTTGCGGGCACAGCCGATGCGGCCGAGATACCAGAGCGCGCTGTCATAGGCGGCGACCTCGTCGATCAGGGACAGGTCCGCCTTGTCGGCCAGGTCGACCCGCTCTGCGGCAAGGCCGATGGCGCCCAGATCGCGCGCCAGCAGGCCGAACAACAGGGTCGAGCCGGGGCCGGCTGGCAGGGCGATGCGCAGCGGCGGCGGATCGCCATGGGTATTGCGCCAGCGGTCGATGATGGCGCGGCCCTGTGCGCGGCGATCATCCATCGCCTGCCCGACCCAGGCGGGCGTGGGCGGCGCCACCGGCAGGTCGAGCTGACCGGGCAGCAACTGCTCGCTGATCGCCCAGCCGCCCAGCGGGAACATCTGGAGTAGTTGGTTGCGATCGACCGCCATGTTGATCGCGGCGCGCACGCCGTCATCGTCGAGCAGATCGCCCTTGCCGGTGACGGCCAGGCCCAGCAGCCCCTGCACCGGGTCCATCCGCACCGCGTCGCGATCGATGCCGGCGGGCACCAGCAGGGGCAGGTCGGCATAGCGGCCGCCCAGCACCAGCGCCGACTGTTTCTCGCGGAAGCGGATGATGGCGAGCGACGCACGCTCGGCGCGCAGCACGCGGGTCTGCCAGGCGGGGACGCCGGCTTCTTCCTCATCGCTGTCGGCATCGTCGCCGCTGAGGCGATCGACCGGGGCGAGCATCGCCGCGCCGCTGCGCCAGACGCTGCGATAGGGGCCGGTGCCGCCGTCGCGCGACAGCACCGCCATTTGCGGCTGGGCCAGCATCTGCAGCACATAGGGGCGGGCGGCGGCCATGCGAATCTCGATCACCTCGCCGGTCATCGGCACGACCGCCTGCACCGCGTCGAGCGGCCCGTCGGGGTCGAGCTGGCGCAGCATCTCGATCCGCGCCATCAGCATGCGGGCGACATCGGGCGCGGTGACGCGGGCGCCATTGGCCCAGAAGGCGCGGCGCAGGCGGAAAATATAGCTGCGCCCATCATCCTCCACGACCCAGCGCTGGGCGAGGGCCGGCAAGATGTCGCCGCCGGCATCGAAGGCGACCAGCCCCTGGGCGGTGGCCTCCAGGATCAGCTTGGCAGCCGGATTGGGCAGGTTCTGCAAGGGCTTGGCAAGTTCGGTGCGGCTGCCGATGACGCTGACCACCACCGGGCCGCTGCCTTCGTCGGAACAGCTGCCGAGCGCGAGGGCGAGGCTGGACCCGGCGATCAGGGCGGCGCGGCGCGACAGGACGCGCAGGCGGGGCGGGACGGCGAACATGCAGGAACGGGCTTAAAGCGTTTTCCAATCAGGTGGAATCACCTGATGACTCGGAAAAGGCGGGAAATCAAAAATATGGAGCAGCTGATCCGGCACAGCCGGATCGAAATCTGCTCCAGCCCGATGGGGCGCCGCCGCCAACCGCGATCGGCGCTTTTGCCGATGTCACAAAACCGACATCTGAAAGACGCTGCGATGTAACATAAGATTCATACTGGCGTCCCCGAAACAGGGGAATGGACAGGAATGACGCTCCGATTGCGACTGGCCGCCGGCACCGCGCTGGCGACGCTGATGATCTCCACGCCGGCACAGGCGCAGGATAATGCGGCCTTGCAGCGCCAGATCGACGAACTCAAGGCGCAGGTGCAGGCGCTGACCGCCGCACTGGCAGCCAACAAGAGCGCGTCGCCGGTGGCGGCCGCGCCAGCGCCCGCGGTGGACGCCGCTTCAGCGCCTGCTGCGCCCGTCGCCCTTGCCGCTGCGCCGGCCGCGCCGGCGGTCGTCCCGGTGTCGGCGGAGGCGCCCAAGTCCAAGGCCTGGTATGAGAAGCTGTCGCTGCGCGGTTATACCCAGATGCGCTATAATGGCTTCCTGTCAGGCGACGACACGGCGCCGGCCGGCGAGTCCCGTTTGCGTTCTCCTCATGACAGTTCGATTTCGGATCGCGGCGGCTTTTCGCTGCGCCGGGCGCGGTTGGTGCTGCAGGGCGATGTGTCGGACCGGGTGTCGCTCTATCTCCAGTCCGATTTCGCGTCGGCGGTGAACAATCAGGCGGGCAGCGAGCGGCGCGAGGGCTTCGTCCAACTGCGCGATGCCTATGCCGACGTCTTCCTCGACAAGGGCAAGAATTGGCGCCTGCGCTTTGGCCAGTCGAAAGTGCCGTTCGGCTGGGAAAATATGCAGTCCTCGTCCAACCGGCTGACGCTGGATCGCAGCGACGCGATCAACAGCGCGGTGCCGAGCGAGCGCGATCTGGGCATTGTCGGCTATTATACGCCGACATCGGTGCAGCAGATCTGGGATCGGCTGGGGCATGACGGGCAGAAGCTGTTCGGCAATTATGGCGCCTTTGGCCTTGGCGTCTTCAACGGGCAGGGCACCAACCGGACCGAGCAGAATCGCGGGCTGATGAAGGTCGCCTTTGCGACCTGGCCGTTCGAACTGGACGGGCTGGGCGGTGCCTTTGAGGGGCAGGTGCTGGAAATCGGCGGATCGGCGATGATGAACGATGTGCAGCCCGAACTGCGCAGCGGCGGCGTCAGCACGATTGCCTATGACGATGATCGCGTCGGCCTGCACGCCATTCTCTATCCCCAGCCCTTCGGCATCCAGGCCGAATGGAATTGGGGCAAGGGACCGGAATATGACCTGGACAGCCAGTCGATCGAGACCAAGAATCTGAGCGGCGGCTATGTCCAGATGATGTATCGCCTGCCGACCGAGACGATCGGCGCGCTGATGCCCTATGCCCGCTGGCAGCATTATCGCGGCGGGTGGAAGGCCGGCACCAACGCGCCGCGGCTGGAAACCGACGAGTTCGAACTGGGCATCGAATGGCAGCCGTGGAAGGCGCTGGAATTCACCTTCGCCTATGCCCGGATGAAGCGCGCCGAAGCCGACGAACGCCGCACCGGCCGGGCAGAAGGCAATCTGATCCGCACCCAGGTGCAGTGGAACTACTGACCGGCCATGCCCCTGTCAGGGCGTGACCGGCGGTAGGGGATCCTTCTGTGCTGCGGCCTTGCCGTCGGGGTTGAAGAGCATGATCCGGTCCTCGCTCGCGTCATAGCGCGGCCAGGCGGCAAGGCCGGTGCCGTTCGGATCGCCGCTGCGCGCGAAATTGACGATATAGGCGCTGATGGTGCGGCCCATATCATTGTCGCGTGGCGTGGTCGCGGCGCCATATTTGATCGCCTGGGTGTCAAAGAAATAGGGGATGTCGGTGGCATGGCCCGCGCCGGGCTTGCCCACCGAAGTGGCAACATAGTCGAAGCGATAGGCATAGACCGGCAGCTTGGCCGCCGCGAGCGTGGCGGCGACGGTGCGGGCGCCGCCGACCATGAAGCCGGTCGGCCCGCCAATATCGGCGCCGGTCGCGCCGACCATCACCGGCACATGGGCGAAATTGCCGGCCGCATAGGCTGCGGCGGGATTGACCGCGATCTTCCCGTCGGGGAAGGGCGGGCTGTAGGGGCCGAGCTGGCCCTTGAACATGCCTTCCAGGTTGAGGCCGTCGATCACCTGGTCGGCGGGGAGGGCGCGCAGCCCCTTGAGCGCGGCGGCATCGCTGCCCTTGATCCCCTTGGTCGCGGCGAAGGCTTCGCCGATGGTCGCGGCGCTGCCATCCTTTGGCCCCATCATCTGGCCATCGCCGCCCGACATGATGACCGCGCGCTGGAACAGGCCCTGCGACAAAGGCGAGGTCAGCAGGGCATGGACCGACATGCCGCCCGCGCTTTCGCCGATGATGGTGATGTTGGCGGGATCGCCGCCGAAGCGGGCGATGTTGCGCTTCACCCATTGCAGCGCCGCGACCTGATCCATCAGGCCGTAATTGCCGGCGAGGCCCTTGTCCTCGTTCGCGGCGGCAAGGGCGGGGTGAGCGAAGGTGCCGAAACGGCCGAGCCGATAGTTGAAGCTGACCACCATCAGCCCCTGCTTCGCCAGCGCCGCGCCCGAATAGGTGGGCGGCGACGATCCGCCATTCACGAAGCCGCCGCCATAGATCCAGAACAGGACCGGCAGCTTGGCGGTGGCGCCGGTGGGCTTCCAGACATTGGCGTAGAGGCAGTCCTCGGCCGGCGGGGTGCCGAGCGGCGCGGCGTCGCTGGGGAAGGGGAGCTGCATGCAGTCGTTGCGATAGGCGGTGGCTTCGCGCACGCCCTGCCAGCGGGCCGAGGGCTGGGGCATGCGCCAGCGCAGGTCACCGACCGGCGGCGCGGCGAAGGGAATGCCCTTCCAGCTTTCCACCCCGGCGTCGAGCGCGCCATGGACGATTCCCGCTTCGGTCTGAACCATCTGCGGCTGGGGCGTGGGGGAACGGGCGGCGAGCGGCGCCGTGCCAAGGGTGCCGGTGCCGAGCAACAGGGCGCCCAGCCCGATGATAGTGGTCCGCCGCATCGCCCGCATCCTCCATTCCATTCTGTGGGCGGGAATAGAGGCAAATATGGCGCGGAAATCAATCCGCTTGATCGGACAAAGAAAAAGGGGCGGCGCCCGAAGGCACCACCCCTAATTTCTCCGGTTGCAACCGGAAAGCCTGGCCTTGCCGAAGCAAGGCCGCAACAGCTTACTTCAGCTCGACGGTCGCGCCGGCTTCTTCCAGCTGCTTCTTCAGCTTTTCGGCTTCGTCCTTGCTGGCGCCTTCCTTGACAGCCTTCGGGGCGCCTTCGACCAGAGCCTTGGCTTCGGTCAGGCCCAGGCCGGTGATGGCGCGGACTTCCTTGATGACGTTGATCTTCTTGCCACCGTCGCCGGTCAGGATCACGTCGAATTCGGTCTGCTCTTCAGCAGCCGGAGCGGCGCCGCCGGCAGCCGGAGCGGCCACAGCGACAGCAGCGGCGGCCGAAACGCCCCACTTTTCTTCCAGAGCCTTCGACAGCTCAGCGGCTTCGAGGACGGTGAGGGCCGAGAGCTGATCGACCAGAGCGTTGATGTCTGCCATTTTTCAATTCCTTCTAAGGGGCGATCGCCCCGAACAAATGAGGTTCAAAAGTTAATGAGGATGAGGGGCGGCTCAGGCCGCTTCCTTCTCCGCATAGGCGTTGAAGACGCGCGCAAGCTGCGCAGCCGGTGCCTGGGTGACGGTTGCGAGCTTGGTAGCCGGGGCGACCAGAAGGCCGACCAGCTTCGCACGCAGTTCATCCAGCGACGGCATCGATGCCAGGGCCTTGACGCCCTCCGCATCGAGCAGCACTTCGCCCATCGCGCCGCCAACGATCTCAAGCTTGTCGTTGGTCTTCGCGAAATCGACTGCAACCTTGGCGGCTGCAACCGGATCGACCGACGAGGCGAGGCCGACGGGGCCGGTCAGCAGGTCGCTGATGCCGGTATAGTCGGTGCCTTCGAGGGCGATCTTGACGAGGCGGTTCTTCGTAACCTTGTAGGACGCACCGGCGTCGCGCATCTTCTGGCGCAGGACGGTCGACTGGGCGACGGTCATGCCGAGGTTGCGGGTCACGACGACCACGCCAACTTCTGCCAGCTGAGCGTTCAGCGCGGAGACGACCTCAGATTTCTGATTACGATCCATGCCATTCTCCACTTCATGTTCGCGTCGCTTGCGCCACGCGAACGGCTAAAACCCATGGCAAGCCATGGGGCAGTTAAGTCCGAAGGGGAGAGGTCGACTGGCCCATATCCTCGAAAAGGAAATCAGGCAGACCCGAATCGGGCGCGTGGCCCGTCCGGTAAAGAACTTTTCCCCGTCTAGGCTGGAGATTAAGAAGGGCAAATTCCCTTCACCAACTGTCTCGGACGGAAGACCAATGGCATCAGCCACGGGTCTGCTGGGGCGCCCCTACAGATTTTGGGCATGGAACGCAACGGATAAACGCTGGCAGGACGGCGGGTGCGGCCGACGATGGCTTGATAAGTATCGGCGTGTCACATATATGTTGTCGGCATGGAAGTGCTGCAAACGCCGATCTTTGCAGAATGGTTCGCCGCGCTTCGCGATCGCCGGGCGCGGTCGAAGATTGCCGCGCGGATTGCCCGCTTCGAACTGGGATTGCTGGGCGATGTGAAGTCGGTGGGCGATGGTGTGCTGGAGGCGCGTGTCGATTTCGGTCCGGGCTATCGCCTCTATTTCGTGCGGCGCGGGGATCGGCTGATCGTCCTGCTGGTTGGTGGCGACAAGTCGAGCCAGCCGCGGGACATCGCTAGGGCAAAGGATATGGCGGCCCGGATCGATTGAGCTGTCCCTCATCGACCCGGCCAAGGAGGCTGATATGACGATCGAATTGACCCGCTTCGATGCGGCTGAGGCGCTGACGCAAGCGGAGGATCAGGCGGAACTGCTCGCCGATGCGTTCGCCACCGGTGACGTGCATGTCATCACCCAGGCCATAGGGATCGTGGCGCGCGCGCACGGCATGACCGAACTGGCGAAGGCAACGGGCATGAAGCGCCAGCAACTTTATCGGATGCTCGGCCCCGAAGGGAATCCGACGCTGGGCAGCATGTTGAAGCTGCTGCCGGCGCTGGGCCTGCGGATGCGGGTCGAGGCGGCCGCCTGATCGATGGCCTGCTTCAGCGGTGGCGATAGGTGCCACCGCCGAAGCGAGGATGGTCCTAGACCCGGTCCGCCTGCACCACCGTGTCGAGGGCGCGCAGCGCGGAGACGATGCGGCTCAGATGCTGGGCGTCGGCCACTTCCAGGTCGATGATGTCGGTGTGGAAGGGGCCTTCGCGGTTGACCAGTTGCAGGTTGAGGATGTTCGCCTTGGTCGCGCCGAAGACATTGGCGACCGCGGCGAGCGCGCCGGGCTGGTTCTTGACGATGACTTGCAGCCGGGCGGTGCCGCCCTTGGACTTGCTGTCCCAGCTGAGGTCGACCCAGTCGTCGTCCTGGCCCGCCTCCAGCGTGCGGCAGTCGATGGTGTGGACCTCGATCGGCTCGCCGGTGCGGCGGATGCCAACGATGCGGTCGCCCGGCACCGGGTGGCAGCATTCGCTCAGCTTGTAGGCGATGCCCGGCGTCAGGCCGCGGATCGAGACCGGGGCATGCTGGCGCGGATGGGCTTCCACCAGTTCCTCGCCGCTGGTGGAGCCGGGGATCAGCGCCTCCATCACTTCGGAATCGAGCAGGCGATGGGTGGCGATCGCCACCATCAGCGAGGCACGATCCTCCAGCTTCAGCCGCTTGAGCGCGGCATTGAGCGCCTTGTCGCCCAGCTCGCTCGCCAGTTCGGGCGAGAAGCGGCCGATGATTTCCTCATAGAGTTTTTCGCCCAGCGCCACTTCCTCGCCGCGCTGCTTCTGGCGGATGAAGCGGCGGATGGCGGCGCGCGCCTTGCCGGTGATGGCAAAGCTGAGCCAGCCGGGCTGGGGTTCCTGGCCGGCCGATTTCAGGATTTCGACCTGATCGCCATTTTCGAGACTGGTGCGCAGCGGCACCACCCGGCCATTCACCTTCGCCCCCACTGTCTGGTTGCCGAGCGAGGTGTGGACGGCATAGGCGAAATCGACCGGGGTCGACCCCTTGGGCAGCTGGTGCAGCTCCCCCTTGGGCGAGAAGGCGAAAATGCGATCCTGGTACATCGCCATGCGGGTGTGTTCGAGCAGCTCGTCGGCATCCTGGCTCTGTTCCAGGATCTCGACCAGGTCGCGCAGCCAGGCCGCATTCTGGTCGGTGGCGTCGCCCTTCTGCTTGTAGGCCCAGTGCGCCGCGAGGCCGAGTTCGGCGTCATTATGCATGTCGCGGCTGCGGATCTGCACCTCGATACGGGCATTTTCCTGATGGATGACCGTGGTGTGCAGCGAGCGATAGCCGTTGCGCTTGGGGGTGGAGATATAATCCTTGAACCGGCCCGGCACCATCTTGAAGGTCTGGTGGATCACGCCGAGCGCGCGATAGCAATCCTCGGTCGTTTCCGTGATGACGCGGAAGGCCATGACGTCGGTCAGCTGTTCAAAGCTGATGTGCCGTTCCTGCATCTTCTTCCAGATGGAATAGGGATGTTTTTCGCGGCCCGACACGGTGACGGACAGATTATGGCCGCCCAGCAGCAATTGCAGTTCGGCGCCGATCCGGTCGACCTTGTCATGGCCGCCTTCCTTCAACTGCTCCAGCCGCTTGGTGATGCTGTCATAGGCTTCGGGTTCCAGCACGCGGAACGAGAGAAGCTGCATCTCGCGCATGAAGTCATACATGCCGATCCGCTCCGCCAGCGGGGCATAGATGTCCATCGTCTCCTTGGCGATGCGGCGGCGCTTCTGTTCATTCTTGATGAAGTGCAGCGTGCGCATATTGTGCAGCCGGTCGGCCAGCTTCACCAGCAGCACGCGGATATCATCCGACATGGCGAGCAGGAACTTGCGCAGATTTTCGGCCGCCCGCTCATTTTCGGACATGGCCTCGATCTTGGAGAGCTTGGTCACGCCATCGACCATGCGGGCGACATCCTTGCCGAACGCCTCCTCGATCTCGTCATAGGTGACCAGCGTATCCTCGATCGTGTCGTGCAGCAGCGCCGTCACGATCGTCTGGTCGTCCAGATAGAAGTCGGTCAGGATACCCGCGACCTCGATCGGATGGCTGAAATAGGGGTCACCGCTGGCGCGCTTCTGGCTGCCATGCTTCTGGACGGAGAAGACATAGGCGCGGTTGATCATCGCTTCATCCGCATCCGGATCGTAGCGCTTTACCCGTTCGACAAGTTCATATTGACGTAGCATCGTTTCCCGATTGTGTGGGAAGCGCCTTGCAGCGCAACAAAAAAATCCCGATCTGTGTGATTTGGGTTGCCTTTGTGCAACTTTTGCAACGGTTGCCGCTTTGCGCTATTAGATCGACATCATGAAACATAATCTTGCCCAGGACCTGGAACAATGCGCCCTTCCCGCCGCGCTGGAGGCGATGGGTGAGCGCTGGTCCTTCCTGATCCTGCGGGGCGCCCTGTCGGGCATTCGCCATTTCGAGGAGTTCCAGTCGACGCTGGGCATCGCCCGCAATATCCTGGCCAACCGCCTCGCGCGGCTCGTCGAAAATGGCATCATGCTGCGCCAGCCGATGCAGTGCGACCGGCGCAAGGTCGAATATCGGCTGACCGAAAAGGGGCAGGAACTGGCCCCGGCGATGATTGCGCTGCGCCAGTGGGGCGAGAAATGGGGCAGCGCGCCGCCCTTCTGCCAAGTGCTGGCGGACAAGCGTGATGGCCTGCCGATCCGCGCGATCGCGATCCAGGCGCATGACGGCCGCACGCTGGAACTGAGCGACCTGGTCTGGCTGTGCCGCGACGAAGTGACCCCGATGGCGCAAGAGCCGGCTGCGGCGGCCTGATACCGGACGACGGGGCGGCTTCACCATGGCGCTGAAATCGCCTAGGCTGTCGGCAATGTCAGTCCATCCCCTGCAGCCCAAACCCTTTTTCGCGGACAAGAATCGCGCTTTCTGGAACCTCCAGTCGCTTGGCTGGGCCGGGGCCTTCCTGCTGCGTGGGTCGTCCACCATCGCCAATGGTCAGCCGCTCTCCAGCCTGATCCCGGTGCTGATCTCCACCGTCACCGGCTATTCGGCGACCTTGCTGATCGCGGTCGCCTTCCGCTTCCTGCAGAAACAGCGGCCGATCCTCACCTGGGGCGCGTCGATCGTCACCGTGGTCGCCGCCGCCGCGATGGTCGCCTTCATCGATGCCTGGGTCTTTTCGACCCAGAACAAGGGCAGCGAAACCGCCGGGTTGCAGCTGTTTCTGGGCGCCTTCTACCTGTCGATGACGCTGCTGGGGGCCTGGTCGGCGCTTTACTATGCGATCAACTTCTACCTGACGGTGGAGGAGCAGGCGGACCAGCTGCTGCATCTGGAGAATCAGGCGTCGAGCGCGCAACTCGCCATGCTGCGCTATCAGCTCAATCCGCATTTCCTGTTCAACACGCTCAATTCCATCTCGACCCTGGTGCTGCTCAAGGAAACGACGCGCGCCAATGCGATGCTGTCGCGCCTGTCCTCCTTCCTGCGCTATACGCTTATCAACGAGCCGACCGCGCAGGTGACGATCGAGCAGGAGATCGAGACGCTGAAACTCTATCTGGAGATCGAGAAAATGCGCTTCGAGGACCGGCTGCGCCCGTCCTTCGACGTCCATCCCTCGGTCGCTCATGCACGCCTGCCGTCGCTGCTGCTGCAGCCGCTGGTGGAAAATGCGATCAAATATGCGGTCACGCCCAAGGAGGAAGGGGCGGAAATCTCGGTCTCGGCGCAACCTGCCGGTGAAAATGTCCGGATCGTCGTGTCGGACAGCGGGCCGGGATTGAACGATGGCGCAATGAAGCCACACATTCCGGTCAGCGAGGGGACGGGCGTCGGCCTGCCGAACATCCGGGACCGGTTAATTCAGGCCTTCGGGGAACGACAGCGGTTCGAAACGCGTTCCACGCAAAGCGGATTTTCGGTCATCATCGAAATTCCGCTTAACATGGATGAAACATCGAAAGTGGCCGCATGACCATCAGAACAATCCTCGTCGACGACGAAAGCCTGGCTATCCAAGGCCTTAAGCTCCGTCTGCAAGCGCATGAGGATGTCGAAATCATCGAGACCTGCACCAATGGCCGCGAAGCCATCCGTGCCATCAAGACGCATAAACCCGACCTTGTGTTCCTCGATATCCAGATGCCCGGCTTTGACGGCTTCTCCGTCGTCCAGGGGATGATGGAGGTCGAACCACCGCTGTTCATCTTCGTCACCGCCTATAGCGACCATGCGATCCGCGCCTTCGAGGCACAGGCCGTCGATTATCTGATGAAGCCGGTGGACGAAGGTCGCCTGGCTGATGCGCTCGACCGGGTGCGCCTGCGCCTGTCCGAGAAGAAACAGGTGCAGGAAGCGGAAAAGCTGCGCGAGGTGCTGGCCGAAGTGGCGCCCGACGCGATGCACGACTTTGCCAATGGCGACGAGGATGCGCCGGCGTCGAACCGCTTCGAAAAGCTGATCAACATCAAGGATCGCGGGCAGATTTTCCGCGTCGACGTGGATTCGATCGAGCGGATCGACGCGGCGGGCGACTATATGTGCATTTATACCGCCGACAACTCGCTGATCCTGCGCGAGACGATGAAGGATCTGGAAAAGCGGCTTGATCCGCGTAATTTCCAGCGCGTCCATCGTTCGACCATCGTCAACCTGAGCCAGGTGCGTCAGGTGAAGCCCCATACCAACGGCGAATGCTTCCTGGTGCTGGAATCCGGCGCCCAGGTGAAGGTCAGCCGTTCCTACCGCGACGTCGTCGCGCGTTTCGTCCACTGACGAAACGGCGCCGGCCGCCCGTGCAGGGGCGGCCGGCCGTTTGGTGCGGGATGGCCTGAACCGATCCCGGACTCTGTTTGGAAAAATCGCGAAAGAGCGATTTTTCGGTACGGTACCAGCCCGCTCCCCCGCCCAACCACCCGATCCAGTGTCATCCTGTCGGGTGGTTGGGCGGGGGAGCGGGCTGGTACCGCCATTTCTCAAATGGTCTCTTCCTCAGTCCATCGTCCGTACCGGACGGACGATCAATTCGTTCACATCGACATCGTCGGGCTGCTCCACCGCATAGGCGATGGCGCGGGCGATCGCGTCGGGGGTCAGGGCGATGGCGCGGAAATCCTCCATCGCGGCGGCGGCGCCCGCTTCGGTGATGGTATGGGCCAGTTCGGATTCGACCACGCCGGGCGACACGATGGTCACGCGGATATCGTCATGCTCCATCCGCAGCCCGTCGGAAATGGCGCGCACCGCATATTTGGTCGCCGAATAGACGCCGCAGGTTGGCCAGACGCGATAGCCGCCGATCGACGAGATATTGACGAAATGGCCGCTGCCCTGGGCCTTGAAGCGGGGCAGGGCGGCGGCGATGCCGTGCAGCACGCCGCGGATGTTGACGTCGATCATCCGGTCCCATTCGTCGACCTTCAAACTGTCGAAGCGCGACAGCGGCATCAGCCCGGCATTGCTGACCAGCACGTCGATGCGGCCAAATTCGGCCTGCGTCGCGGCAATGAACCCCTCGACATCGGCGCGGTCGGTGACGTCGAGCGCGCGGAAAGCGACCTGGCCGCCGGCAGCATTGAGTTCGTCGGCGAGCGCGGCCAGCCGGTCGGTGCGGCGGGCGCCCAGCATCAGCTTCGCGCCGCGTGCCGCCAGCAGCCGCGCCGTGCCCTCGCCAATGCCGCTGCTGGCGCCGGTGATCGCGATGACCTTGTTCTCGATAGCCATGATTGAAGCTCCATCCTTGGGGCGGATCGACATCCGATCCGATGGAGCAGGAATGCGCCCGATTGCCCCCGGAGCGGTAGAATGGTCCTGCGCCATGATTGCACGATATTCCGAATGAATGATCGGTTGTGGCCATTGGCGGGTTTATGACCTATTTCGATTGCCTGAAATTCCTGGAAGGCGGTGTGGATGAGCCATGAGCATCTGGGCGAGCAGATCGCCCGCCATATGGACGCGGACGGTATATGCGACACGCTGATCCCGCGCCTGACGCTGGTGCGCTGGTCGCAGCCGGGCGAACCGGTGCATATGCTCCAGCGCCCGGCGCTCTGCATCATCGCGCAGGGTGCCAAGCAGGTGATGATGGGCGACGCGGTCATAGCCTATGGCCCGGCCAGCTATCTGGTCGCCTCGCTCGACCTGCCGATCACCGGCACGGTGACGCAGGCGGATGCGGACAGCCCCTATCTCTGCTTCTGCCTCTATCTCGACCCGGCGATGCTGTCCGACATGGCGCTGGCCCTGCCGGCTGCTGCGGCGGTGGAGGAGGGGCGGGCGCTCTCGCTCCATCCAATCACGCCCGAACTGCTGGACGCGGCGAGCCGGCTCACCAGCCTGCTCGGCCAGCCGGACAGCGCCGCGCTGCTGGCGCCCTTGGTCGAGCGGGAATTGCTGCTGCGGCTGATGATGGGACCGAGCGGCGGGCTGCTGCGCGCGATTGCGAATGGTGACAGCCGCACCGGCCAGATTGCGCGCGCGATCCGCTGGCTGAAGGCCCATTATCGCGAGCCGTTCAGCGGCCCGGTGCTGGCCGATCTTGCCGGCATGAGCCTGTCGAGCTTCCATGATCATTTTCGCCGGGCGACGGCGATGACGCCGCTGCAATATCAAAAGCAGCTGCGGCTCCAGCAGGCGCGGCAGATGATGCTGGCGGAGCGGATCGACGCGGCCGAGGCCGGCTATCAGGTCGGCTATGACAGTCCGTCCCAGTTCAGCCGCGAATATCGCCGTCTGTTCGGCGCGCCCCCCCAGCGCGACGTCGGCCGGTTGCGCGCCATGCCGAACCGGGCGCTGGCGATCTGAGGAATCGGGGGATTTGCCTTAGCGGAACACCCATTGCCGGTTGAGGCCGAAGACCACGGCGGGGGTGAGGAAGATCATTGCCGGGATCGGCGACCATTCGGGCCAGCGCATATGGGTGACGCACAGATAGACCCACAGGGCGTTGAGCGCATAGCTGACCAGCGAGACGGCGACGAAGCGGAAGCCGCGCGCGGCATGGCCCGACTGGCTGCCATGGCCGCGAAAGGTGAAGGCATTGTGCAGCACATAGCCGATCGCCACCGCGCAGAGATAACCGATGCCGTTGGCGACCTGCGGATGGAGGCCCACCGGCGCCGCCAGCGTCCAGTAGATCGCCGCCTGGCAGGCGGTGATGAACAGGCCGCTGATGCCATAGCGCAATATCTGCCAGAACAGGGCCTGATGGGCCGGCGACAGTCGGTCGATGATTTTCATGGAGCCCCGTTGCGCTTTGGTGTGGAGCGTCTAATCCACCGGCCATGAATTTGCAAAGCTGGCCTGCTTTTCGCGCCCGCGCGTCCCATTGGTTCGCGATCCTCACCGCCTATGCCGATCGCCACTGGAAGTGGCTGACCTTCCTGATCTGGATCGCGATCCTGGTCGGCATGCTGGTCGACCGCTGGCCCGCCATCCACTGGCTGACGCTCAGCGACACGGACGACAATATCCGCTTCGTCCAGGTGAAGGACTGGCTGGCCGGGCAGGGCTGGTATGATCTGCGCCAATATCGGCTGGATCCGCCGGGCGGCGCCAATATCCACTGGTCGCGGCTGGTCGACATCCCGCTCGCTGGGTTGATGCTGTTCTTCCGCGCCTTTGTCGAACAGGATCTGGCCGACCGGCTGGCCTGCGCAATCGCGCCGCTGCTGCCGCTGTTCCTGCTGATGCTGAGTCTGGGATCGATCGCACGCCGGCTGGCGGGCGACGCGGTCGGTGCGCGCTGGGCCTGGCTGTTCGCGGTGCTGGCGCCGCTCGCCGCGCAGATGGGCCTGGGCATGTTCGCGCCGATGCGGATCGACCATCATGGCTGGCAGCTGGCGCTGGCGCTGACGATGATGGCGGGCCTCATTGACCGCAACTGGCTGCGCGGCGGCGTGGTGGCCGGCGTGTCGAGCGCCCTGTCGGTGGCGATCGGCATGGAGATGATCGTCTATCTCGCCGCCGGCGGCGCGCTGGTGGCGTTGCGCTGGGTGTTCCGCGATGGCGCTGGGCGGCGGATGCTGCCCTATGGCCTCAGCCTCGCGGGGGCGACCTCGCTCTGCTACGTCCTCTTCGCCAGCTACGACAATCGCCATATGGTGTGCGATGCCATCTCGCCCATCTGGGTCGCGGTGTTCGGCGCGGCCGGCGCGGGCATGGTGCTGCTCGGCCGCCTGCCGCTGCGGCTCTGGTGGCAGCGGCTGATCGCCGGTATGATCGTCGGCGGGGCGGTGGGCCTGTTCTTCTTCCTGAACTGGCCGCAATGCCTGAGCCCCTATCAGATCTCACCCGAACTGCAGCAGCTCTGGCTCGCCAATATCCGGGAAGCCAAGCCGATCACCGCGCAGGCGCAGAGCCTGGTCGTGCCGCTGATGGCGCTGCCGGCGGTGGGCCTTCTTGGTCTGCTCTGGGCGCTATGGGAATTGCGGCGCGACAGTGACCGGCTCTGGGCGTTCGCGACGATCGGCCTGATGATGCTTTTCTCGACCGCTCTGCTCTTCTGGCAGCTGCGCGCCGGGCCGGCGGCGCAATTGCTGGCGATCCCGCCCGCTGCCTGGGCCGGATGGCGGCTGGTGACGGCGATCTTCACCGGATCGCGCCGGGTGCGCATCCTGGCCGGGATCGGCGCACTGCTGGTCGGCGCCATTGCCTGTGCCTATCCGCTCTATCCGCAGGTGATTACGCTGTGGCAGCAGGCGACCGGCACCAAGCCCAAGCCCTGGCGCCCGTCCGCCATCGCCCGCACCGACGCGATCAAGAAGGCCAATGGCCGCTGTCGCACCCTGCCGGCGCTGGAGGTGCTGGACCAGCTGCCGCCGGCGACCATCTTCACCATGGTCGATCTGGGACCGCGCATCATCGCCACGACGCATCATAGCGCGGTGGCCGGTCCCTATCATCGCAATGGCGCGACGATCCTCGACATGCATCATGCCTATGACGGGCCGGCCGACGCCTTCCGCCCGATCGCGGCGAAGCATCATGCGACCTATTTGCTGGTCTGTCCCAATTTCCCCGAAGGGACCATCTATCAGTCGCGCAGTCCGCGCGGCTTCTATGCGGACCTGATGCGCGGCACGATTCCCGCCTGGTTGCAGCCGGTGACGCTCAAGACGGCGATGACGCTGCCCTACACGCTCTACCGCATCGATTATTCAGCGCCGGGCGGCAAAAAAGTCGCGCAGCAGCGCTGATCCCTCCGCCTCGGCCAGCCCGCCATAGATTTCGGGGCGGTGCAGGCATTGCGGCTGGGCAAAGAGGCGCGGTCCCTGTTCGACCGCGCCACCCTTGGGGTCGGACACCGCATAATAGAGCCGGGCGACGCGCGCGTGGGAAATCGCGCCCGCGCACATCGGGCACGGCTCCAGCGTCACCCACAGGTCGCAGCCGGTCAGGCGGAAGTCGCCAATCCGGGTGGCGGCCGCGCGAATCGCGACCATTTCGGCATGGGCGGTGGGGTCATTGTCGCGGCGGTTGCGATTCTCGCCCTCGCCGACGATGATGCCATCGCGCGTGACAACGGCGCCGATCGGCACCTCGCCCGCCGCTTCGGCTTCCCGCGCCAGCGCAAAGGCGCGGCGCATGGGTTCGGGCAAGGGAAAGGGCGAGGTCATGACCCCGCCTTAGTCGGAGAGGGAGGGCCGCACCAGCCCGCACCCCCACCCGGCCGCCCATTCCAGAATAGGCTGTTGGGCGGCCGGGTGGGGGTGCGGGCTGGTGCCGTCCATGCGCCGGGAGGCGCATCAAAAACCCGCGAATCGACTCAGGGTTTCTTCACGTCGACGGTCGGAACCTCGACCGTTTCGTTGCGGCTGCCCACTTCCACCTTGGCGACGCTCGCCTCATATTTGGGCAGGGCGCCCTGTTTTACGGAGACTTCGGGCAGGCGACCCTCCTGAGTCTTCTGCAGGTCGATGAATCCGGTTGCTATCCCGGCGCCGATGACGATAAGCGCGATCAGCAGCAATCCGCCGATGAAACGCATGGCACTCTCCTCTGTTGAACAGGGGGATGAACGCGGGGCCCGGTGAAATGGTTGCGATAGTGCCACGAACCGAGCGGAAGGTTGACGGCGAGCGGGAATCCCGCTATCGGCGCCGCTTTCCGAACGAACCCGAATTTCAAAGGTTGATTGACTATGTCGCGCATTTGCGAGCTGACCGGTAAGGGTCGCCAGGTGGGTCACAATGTTTCCCACGCCAACAACAAGACCAAGCGCGTGTTCCTGCCGAACCTGCAGAACGTGTCGCTGATCTCCGAAACGCTGGAAACCACCGTCAAGCTGCGCGTGTCGACCCATGGTCTGCGCTCGGTCGAGCATAATGGCGGCCTCGACAACTGGCTGGTCAAGACCAGCGACGACAAGCTGTCGCTGAAGGCCCGTCGCCTGAAGCGCGACATCGTCAAGAAGCAGGCAGCCGCAGCCGCCTGATTCGCTTCGATTCGTTTCGGCATAAGAAGCGGCCTGGCAACAGGCCGCTTTTTTGCGTTTCTTGATATTCCCTGCGCGGCAGGGAATGCGCCGCACCAGTCCGCGCCCCGACCCCGATCAATCCAATCGGAATTTCAGCAGCAAGGTGCGCTGGAAGAATTCGTGATTGTCGTCGGAGGCGACCCACAGGATCGTCCGGCCCCGTTCCCGGCTGAGCGCCAGTCCTTCGAAATTGTCGGCCAGCAGCGACGGCGCCAACCGTGCCAGCGTCCGGGCGCGCAGTTCCGTATTCGGGGCGGGATGTGCCGGCAGCTCGATCATCGCGATCGTCGCGGTGAACAGTTCCTGCAGGGTCAGGCGCCGGTTCAGCACCAGCAGATGGCGATCGTCCAGCGCGACCATGTCGGTCGGGCGATAGCCCTGCGGCGCGACATAATGGAGATGGATCGGATCGGCCGTGTCATGCTCGGCCGGATCGCCCGACCAGAGCAAGGTGTCATGATGGCCGTCGGCGGTCATGCCCATCTCGCCGATCGCGATGAAGCGGCCGTCGGGCAGGCGGGTGAAGGATTCGATCGATCCGGTCTTGGGCCAGGCGACGATTTCGGGCCAGGTCCGGCACGCCTCCACCCGCGCGAAGCCGGGCGAATAGCGGCAGATCGCCTGGAGCAGCTCGAACCCCACCCAATAGCGGTCGCTGGCCGGATCATGGGTCATGGATTCCGAATCCCAGGACCACCAGGGCCGGTCCCTGTCCTGCGCCCGCACCGGCAGCGGCGCGATGAAGGGGCGGCGACTGGCGCGGCCGGGGCCGACATGGAAGCCCATCAGCACGCCGGCATCGCTCAGCGCCAATATCTGGCCCGGTCCGTCGACCAGCAGCGAGGATATGCTGCCAAAGCCCGGATTGTCGCTGCCAAGCTGCCAGCCGCCCAGATAGGTGAGCGTGCCGACCCGGCGGCGATCGGGATCGCTGCTGTCGAGCGGCACGGCCCGCGCCGTCACCAGCAAGGTGCCCGGTCGCACGGCGGCGGGCTTGGTGGACGGCGGAGCAGGCAGCAGCAGGATCGCAAGAGCGAGAACGATCAGGATTCGACGCATCGCGCTTTGCCATAGGGGAAATGTCGGCGGGACGCAGCAGGGGAGTGGCGAAGCGTTGCCAGCTTAACGGTGGCTGTCACCGCCATTCAGGCTCCACTCAACGCGAATCAGTCATAAGGGCATTAATCCTGGTGATCGGCCCGTCCGGTTCACCGCGGAAATGGCAATCTGAGGAGCAATGCCATGAAGATGAAGTATCTGATCAATCTGGGTGCTGCGCTCGCCATGGGCGCTGCCTCCCTCGCCGTCACCGCGACGCCCGCCATGGCGCGCGATGGCTGGGGCCGCGGCTATGAGCGCGGCGACTATTACCGGGGTGATCGCGGCTATCGCGGTGACCGTGGCTATCGCGGTTATCGGGGCGACTATTATCGCGGCGACCGTGGCTATCGCGGTGGTTATCGCGGCAATTATTACCGCAATGACTATCGCGGCTATCGTGGCGGCTATCGCTGCCGGGACAATGGCACGGGCGGCACCATCATCGGTGCGATCGCCGGTGGCCTGCTTGGTAACGAGGTGGGTCGGGGCAGCGGCCGCTATGGCCGCGGTGACGGCACCACGGGCGCCATCATCGGCGCGGGCGTCGGTGCGCTGGCTGGCCGCGCGATCGACCGCAACTGCTGAGCATCACCTCATCTGATGACCATGAAGGGCCGTCCCCGTGAAGGGGGCGGCCTTCTTGTTATCGGGCAGTGTTGCCTGCGCCCTGTCGCCGGTCGGCGCGGGCGGCCGCGACGGCGGCGGGGTTGAGCCCGGCCTCCTGCGGCGAAGCGGCACCAGCGCGCGCATCGAGCTTCGCCGCGGCGGCATTGAGCGCGCTGGCTTCGGCCGCGCTGACGCCGCCGACGCCATCATCCTGGCCGGAATTGCAGGCGCCCAGCGCCAGCAGGAGCAGCAGGGCAGGTCGCTTGATCACTCGCCGGTCCTTTCGCGCATAAGAAAAGGGCCGCTCCCGTTTCCGGTGCGGCCCTTTTCCAAGAAACTCTTCCCGAAAGGGAAATTACATCGCGTTGGCGACGTTGTTGGTCGCGTTCGAAGCGGCGTTCGCAGCGTTGTCGGCAGCGTTCATCGCGGCGTTCATGGCGTTGTCGGCAGCGTTCGAAGCGTTCTCAGCAGCGTTGGCGGCGTTGTTGGCAGCGTTTTCGGCGGTGTGGCCACCGCAAGCAGCCAGACCCAGCGAAGCGGCGAGAACGAGCGAAAGAGCAATCGACTTGGACATGGGCAAACCCCTCTCAGAGAAAAAAAAGATGCAGACCACTCTCGGAGAAAAGCTCACCCCCCATTGCGCCTGCGCGCTGATTCGTAATGCTTTGGGCGAAGCAAGGCAATCCCATTCCTGAGCGGGAGGGCCTGATAAGGCGCGGTTTTTGTCGGAAGTGCCCGCAATGGACGGCCATTGACGCATATAAAGATTTCTTTATATGATTGCTGCATGAGTGGCGCCCTCGACATTTTCCGGTCTCTTGGAGACCCGACGCGGCTGCGCATCGTCCACCTGTTGCGGGCGATGGAACTGGCCGTGGGCGAAGTGGCGCAGGTGGTCGACCAGAGCCAGCCGCGCGTGTCGCGCCATATCCGCATCCTGGTGGAATCCGGCCTGGTCGAGCGGCGCAAGGAGGGCAATTGGGTCTTCCTGCGGCTGGGCCAGAAGGCATCGGTCCAGCCCTTCATCACCCTGTTCGACCGGTTGCAGCCGTCGGCCGCCGAAGCCGCCTGGCAGAGCGCGGACCTCGCGCGCCTTGCCGCCGTGCGGGCCGAGCGCGCGCGCGCTGCCGAAGCCTATTTCGCCGAACATGCCGAGGAATGGGATGCGATCCGTTCGCTCCATGTCGCCGAAGCCGATGTGGAAGCGGCGATGCGCGCGATGCTGGACGGGCAGGCGATCGGCCATCTGCTCGACATCGGCACCGGCACCGGGCGGATTATCGAATTGTTCGGCCCCGCCGCCGATCAGGTGACGGCGCTTGATCGCAGCCCCGATATGTTGCGGCTCGCCCGCGCCAAGCTGCCCGAGGATGCGGGCGACAAATATGCGCTGCTGCTCGGCGATTTCGCCGCGCTGCCGATCGAACCCGCCAGCGTCGACACGGTGCTGCTGCATCAGGTGCTGCATTATGCCCAGGCGCCCGAGCAGGTGATCGCACAGGCGGCGCAGGTGCTGCGCCCCGGCGGCCGGGTGCTGATCGTCGATTTCGCCGCCCATGAACGCGAGGAGCTGCGCACCCGCGACCAGCATGCGCGCCTGGGCTTTTCCGACATGCAGATCGAAGGCTGGTTCGCGCAGGCGGGCCTGGAACTGGAGCGGGTGGACATGCTGCCCGGCCAGGAACTGACGGTACAATTATGGCTCGGGCGCCAGCGCGGCGCCGACATCCTGCCCATCGAAGAACGGATTTCCGCATGACCCAGACTGACCGCGCCCGCCATAATGCCGAAGGGCCGCTCTATGCGGATCTGGCCGGCGACCTCAATGTGAGCTTTGAATTCTTCCCGCCCAAGACGGAGAAGATGGAGGAGCAGCTCTGGTCGGCGATCGAGACGCTGACGCCGCTGGCGCCAAAGTTCGTGTCGGTGACCTATGGCGCGGGCGGCTCCACCCGCGAGCGCACCCATAATACGGTCGCCCGCATCGCGAAGGAAACGCCGCTGGCCGCCGCCGCGCACCTGACCTGCGTCGCCGCCAGCAAGGCCGAGATCGACGAAGTAGCCGACGCCTATTGGGAAGCGGGCGTGCGCCATATCGTCGCGCTGCGCGGCGATCCGCCGGAAGCCGGCACCGCCTTCCAGCCGCACCCCGATGGTTACAAGGGCGCGGCCGAACTGGTCGAGGGGCTGCGCAAGCGCCATGATTTCGAGATTTCGGTCGCCGCCTATCCCGAAACCCATCCCGATGCGCTGAGTGCGCAGAGCGACATCGACAATTTGAAGCGCAAGATCGACGCCGGTGCGACCCGTGCGATCACCCAATTCTTCTTCGAAGCGGACACCTTCTTCCGCTTCCGCGACACGGTCGCCGCCGCCGGCATCGATGCGGACGTCATTCCCGGCATCATGCCGGTCAGCAATTTCGCCGCGGTCCAGCGCATGTCGGCGATGTGCAACACCGATGTCCCCGCCTGGATGGGCCGCCTGTTCGACGGGCTGGACCAGCATCCCGCCGCGCGCCAGCTCGTCTCCGCCACGCTGGCGGCCGAACTGTGCCGCAACCTCTATATGGGCGGCGTGCGCGACTTTCATTTCTATACGCTCAACCGGGCGGAACTAAGCTATGCGATCTGCCACCTGCTTGGGCTGCGGCCGCAGGTGACGGTGGACGCCTGATTTGAAACCATCCCCTCCGTTCGGTTCGAGCTTGTCGAGAACCGTAAGCGCGAGGGTTCTCGACAAGCTCGAACCGAACGGGACGAGGGGATATGACGATGAACGCTGAACAGAAATTGCGCGCCCTGGCGGCGGAAAAGATCCTGATCTTCGACGGCGGCTATGGCACGTCGATCCAGAAGCACGGCCTGACCGAAGCTGATTATCGCGGTGACCTGGACCTTGCGAAGGATCAGAAGGGCAATAACGACCTGCTCTGCCTGACCCGGCCGGACATCGTCGAGGGCATTCACACCGCCTATCTCGACAATGGCGCCGACATGATCGAGACCAACACCTTCTCCTCCACCAAGATCGCGATGGCCGATTATGGCTGCGAGCATCTGGTGTGGGACATCAATGTCGCCGCGGCCAAGATCGCGCGGGCCGCCTGTGAGAAGGCGACGGCCAAGGACGGCCGCCCGCGCTTCGTCTGCGGCTCGATCGGCCCGACCAACAAGACGCTCAGCATCTCGCCCGACGTCAACGATCCCGCCTATCGCGAGGTCGATTATGACACGCTCAAGGCCGATTATCGCGAACAGTGCGACGCGCTGATCGCCGGCGGCGTCGACTTCCTGCTGATCGAAACCTGCTTCGATACGCTCAACGCCAAGGCGGCCGGCATGGCCGCGCGCGAGGCGGAGGAGGCTGCGGGCCGTTCGGTGCCGGTGATGCTCAGCTTCACCATCACCGACATGTCGGGCCGCAACCTGTCGGGCCACACGATCAACGCCTTCTGGTATTCGCTGCGGCATTTGAAGCCACTGACCATCGGCGTGAACTGCGCGTTCGGTGCAGACCTGCTGCGGCCTTATCTCGCCGAACTGTCCAAGAATGCCGACACGCTGATCCTGGCCTATCCCAATGCCGGCCTGCCCAATGAACTGGGGCAATATGACGAGCTGCCCGAAACCACGGCAAGCCTGATCCGTCAGTGGGTGGACGAAGGGCTGGTCAATATGGTCGGCGGCTGCTGTGGCACGACGCCCGCCCATATCGGCGCGGTGGCGAAGGCGCTGGACGGCCACAAGCCGCGCCAGGTGCCGGAACTGACGGTCGTGACGCGCCTCGCGGGCCTCGAACCGATGCATATCGCGGCCTAGTTTCATCCTCCCCTGGAAGGGGAGGTGGCTGGCGAAGCCAGACGGAGGGGTGTCACCCCCTCGATAGCGTGATACCCCTCCACCATGCCTGCGGCATGGTCCCCCTCCCCCTAAGGGGGGAGGATTTTTGGAAGAAACCGATGACCCAGCAATCCACCGCCACCTTCGTCAATATCGGCGAGCGCACCAATGTCACCGGCTCCGCCAAGTTCAAGAAGCTGATCATGGCCGGCGACTATGCCGCGGCGATCGATATCGCCCGCGAGCAGGTCGAAAATGGCGCGCAGATCGTCGACGTGAACATGGACGAAGGCCTGCTCGACGCGGTCGAGGCGATGACCACCTTCCTGAAGCTCATGACGTCGGAGCCGGACATCAGCCGCGTGCCCGTCATGATCGACAGCTCGAAATGGGAAGTGATTGAAGCTGGCCTGAAATGCGTCTCCGGCAAGCCGGTGGTCAACTCCATCAGCATGAAGGAGGGCGAGGAAGCCTTTCTGCATCATGCGAAACTCTGCATGGCCTATGGCGCCGCCGTGGTGGTCATGGCCTTCGATGAGACCGGCCAGGCCGACACCCAGGCGCGCAAGGTCGAGATTTGCGAGCGCGCCTACAAGCTGCTGATGACCATCGGCTTCCCGCCCGAGGACATCATCTTCGATCCCAATATCTTCGCCGTGGCGACGGGGATCGAGGAGCATAATAATTACGGCGTCGACTTCATCGAGGCCTGCCGCGAGATCAAGAAGCGCTGCCCCCATGTCCATATCTCGGGCGGCCTGTCGAACTTCTCCTTCTCCTTCCGTGGCAATGAACCGGTGCGCCGGGCGATGCACTCGGTCTTCCTCTATCATGCCATCCCCGCCGGCCTCGACATGGCGATCGTCAATGCCGGGCAGCTCGACGTCTATGACGCGATCGACCCGGCGCTGCGCCAGGCATGCGAGGACGTGCTGCTGAACAGCGATCCCGAAGCCGGCGACCGCCTCGTCGCGCTGGCCGAAAGCTTCAAGGGCAAGGATGCCGCGTCGGAAAAGGCCGCGCAGGAATGGCGCGGCTGGCCGGTCGAAAAGCGGCTGGAGCATGCGCTGGTCAAGGGCATCGACATGTATGTCGTGGAAGATACCGAGGAATGCCGCCTTGCGGCCGAAAAGCCGATCCAGGTGATCGAAGGCCCGCTGATGGACGGCATGAACGTGGTCGGTGACCTGTTCGGCGCGGGCAAGATGTTCCTGCCCCAGGTGGTGAAGTCCGCCCGCGTCATGAAGAAGGCGGTGGCTCATCTGCTGCCCTATATCGAGGCGGCGAAGGAACCCGGCGCCAAGGGCAAGGGCAAGATCATCATGGCGACGGTCAAGGGCGACGTCCATGATATCGGCAAGAATATCGTCGGCGTCGTGCTTCAGTGCAACGGCTTCGAGGTGATCGACATGGGCGTGATGGTGCCCTGGCAGGACATCATCAAGGCCGCGAACGAGAATGACGCCGACATGATCGGCCTGTCCGGCCTCATCACCCCCTCGCTCGACGAGATGGTGACCGTGGCGGCGGAAATGCAGCGCGCCAACATGACCATGCCGCTGCTGATCGGCGGCGCGACCACCTCGCGCGTCCACACCGCGCTGCGCATCGACCCGGCCTTCACCGGCCCGGTCGTCCATGTGCTGGACGCCAGCCGCGCGGTGGGCGTGGCGACGGCGCTCGTCTCCGAAACGCAGAAGGCCGACTTCGTCAGCAAGACCAAGGCTGATTATGAGCATGTCCGCGTCGCCCGCGCGAACAAGGGGCAGAGCCAGCTCCTGTCGATCGAGGATGCCCGCGCCAACGCCTTCGAAATGGACGAGAGCCTGAAGGCACCGCGCCCGCTGCTGCCCGGCACCCACCGCTTCCCCGACTGGGACTTGAAGGATCTGGTCAACTATATCGACTGGACCCCCTTCTTCCGCGCCTGGGAACTGGCCGGCAATTATCCCGCCATCCTGGAGGACGAGATTGTCGGCGAAAGCGCCCGCAGCCTGTTCGCCGATGCGCAGAAGATGCTCCAGAAGATCATCGACGAGAAATGGCTGACCGCGCGCGGCGTTGCCGGCCTGTGGCCCTGCCGTCGTCAGGGCGACGACATCATCGTCCATGTCGAGGACGAGAAGCATTACACCCTGCCGATGCTGCGCCAGCAGATCGCCAAGCGCGAAGGCCGGGCCAATATGTGCCTCGCCGACTTCATCAGCCATGATGGCGACTGGATGGGTGGCTTTGCCGTGTCGATCCACGGCATCGAGCCGCACCTCGCCCGCTTCAAGAATGCGATCGACGACTATTCGGATATTCTGCTGAAGGCCTTGGCCGACCGTCTCGCCGAAGCCTTTGCCGAGCGGCTGCACCATTATGTCCGCACCGCGCTCTGGGGCTATGCCGAGGGCGAGCAGCTGACCAACGAGGCGCTGATCAAGGAAGAATATCGCGGCATCCGCCCGGCGCCGGGCTATCCGGCCTGCCCGGAGCATAGTCTGAAGCCGATCCTGTTCGAGATGCTGGACGCCCATCATGCGACCGGCGCGACCCTGACCGAAAGCTTCGCCATGCTGCCGACCGCGGCGGTCAGCGGCTTCTATTTCGGCCACCAGCAGGCCGAATATTTCGGCGTCGCCCGCGTCGGCCGCGACCAGCTGGAAGATTATGCCCAGCGCCGCGGCATCGACCTGGAAACCGCCGAACGCTATCTGCGCCCGAACCTGGACTGACGCCCGGCGCCTCCCTCCATCGGGGGTGGTCGCCTGCTTCCCCATGCCCGGCGGTGCCATGCGCGCCTCCGGGTAATTGCGGTCTTGCGCGCGGGCGGCGGTCGGTGGCTAAGTGCCGCCGACGACAGGCATGGGGGCAGGATGGCACGACATCTCGACGAGCGGACGTTGCGGGTGGTCGGCTGGATCGCGACCGTCACCGCCATCCTCATGTATGGTTCCTATCTGGACCAGATCCGGATGAACCTGGCCGGGGACAAGGGATCGGTGATCCAGCCGCTGGCGACCGTGCTCAATACCTGCCTGTGGGCGGCCTATGGCTGGCTGCACAAGGACAAGGACTGGCCGATCATCGTCGCCAATGTGCCCGGCATCATCCTGGGCGCGACTTGCCTTTACACCGCGCTTTAGGGCTGATCTTTACCCGGTTTGCTTGAAACTAAGTCGCAATTGCATTCATGTTGCAGATGCGTAATAGGCTGGGCTTTCGGATGGCAGCCAACGGAGCCCAGGTGACCAAGCGCATATTGTTCCAGATCCACTGGTTCCTGGGGATCACCGCCGGCCTGGTGCTGGCGCTGATGGGCGTGACCGGCGCGACCATGAGCTTCGAGGACGAGATCAGCGAGGCGCTGTCGCCGCGCCTCTATGCGCCCGGCGTGCCTTCCAAACCCGACCTGTCGCCCGACCAGTTGATCGCCAGGGTGCAGGCCGACAATCCGGGCTATTATATCGCGCGGCTGGACTGGGAAATGGCGCGCGACCGGTCGCACAGCGTGCGCCTGTCGTCGAGCGAAGGGCGCGGTCGCAAGCAGGGGCAGGTCGATCGGGCCACCGGCGCCTGGCTTGGCGCGCCGGCGGGCGAAGGCTTTTTCCACCTGATGGACGATCTGCATCGCTGGCTGGCGCTGCCGGGCGGCGGCAATGGCATCGGTCGGCAGATCACCGCCTTCAGCGCGATTGCGCTGATCTTCTTCGCTCTGTCCGGCCTCTATCTGCGCTGGCCGCGCCAGGCGCTGGACTGGCGCGCCTGGCTGGTGCTGGACCTGCGCAAGACCGGGCGCAACCTGTGGCGCGCGTTGCATGTCGTGATCGGCACCTGGGTGCTGCTCTTCTATCTGCTGAGCGCGCTCACCGGCCTGTGGTGGAGCTATGACTGGTATCGGCAGGGGGTGATCTACAGCCTGACCGGCAAGGCGCCGAGCGAGGAAGGGCGGCGGCCGGAGAAGCGCGACGGGATCGCGCCGCGCCCGTCGATCGATCCGGCCTGGACCGCCTTCCGCCGCGCCACCGGCAATGACTATATCTGGGTGCGCATCACCCAGCCGGCGCCGTCGCAGCCGATGAAGACGATCAGCTTCGACGCCCGGCCCGAAGGCGCGCGCCATCTGCGCCAGACCGACAAATATAGCTATGATCCGGCCAGCTATGCGCTGGAGAAGCGCGACCTCTATGATCGCCGGCCGCTGGGCGTGATCATCACCCAGAGCGTCTATGAACTGCACCGCGGCGCCTTTTTCGGGCTGCCCGGCCGCATCATCATGATGCTGACCAGCCTCACCATGCCGCTGTTCACGGTGACCGGCTTCCTGCTCTATCTCTCGCGCCGCAAGCGCAAGCAGGCGGCACGGGCGCTGGCCGGCGATGTTGTGGCGGTTGCCGGCGGCGACATGGGCGGCGGCGACCTGCTGATCGCCTATGCCAGCCAGACCGGGACGGCCGAAATCCGTGCGCGCAATGCGGCGCAGGCGCTGGCCCATGGCGGGGTGCGGGCACAGGTGGTGCCGGTCGGACGGCTGACCCGGGACATGCTGGCGGGGGCGCAGCGCATCCTGTTCGTCGTTTCGACTTATGGCGAGGGCGAGCCGCCGGACATGGCGCGCGGCTTCGCCAGCCGGTTGCTGCGCGGCGGAGCGATCGATCTTGGCCATCTCCATTATGGCGTGCTGGCGATCGGCGACCGGGAATATCCCGATTTCTGCGCCTTCGGCATCGCGGTCGACGGCTGGATGGCGGGGGCGGGCGCGCAGCCGCTCTTCCCGCTGATCGCCATGGGGCATGACGATGAAGCGGCGGAGCAGGCCTGGCATGATGCGCTGCATGATCTGGGCGCGGGCGAGGGTGATCGGGGCCAGATGGTGATCCCGTTCACGCCGTGGCGACTGGTGGCGCGCCATGCGCTCAATCCGGACAGCCCGGCGCTGACCGCCTATCATCTGCAGTTCGAGCCGGTCGGCACGGATGTGCCCGAATGGCAGGCAGGCGATATCGTCGAACTCCACCCCTGCAACGCGCCCGAGGCGGTCGAGGCGCTGCTGGCCAGCCAGGCGCCCGAGGGCGACCTGATCGCGGTGCCGGCGGCGTTGCGGGCGGAACTGGCACGCGCGATGCTGCCCGAAGCCGGAACCCCGCTCACCATGGCAGAAGCGCGGGCGCTGCGCCCGCTGCCGGCGCGCGAATATTCGGCGGCGTCGATCATGGCCGATGGCGTGCTGGACCTGGTGGTGCGGCAGGTGCGCGATGATGACGGGCGGCTTGGCATCGGCTCGGGCTGGCTGACCGCGCATATGGCGCCGGGCGAGACGACGATGATGCGGGTGCGGCCCAATCCGGGCTTCCGCACCGATCCGGCGGCGCGCGGCGCGATGATCCTGATCGGCAACGGCACCGGCATTGCCGGGCTGCGCGCCCATCTGCGCGCCGCCGCGCATGACGGGATGGGCGGCCACTGGCTGCTGTTCGGCGAGCGCAGCCGGGCGCATGAGCGCTATTTCGATGCGGCACTGTCGGCCTGGCTGGCGGATGGCACGCTGGCACGGCTGGACCGCAGCTTCTCACGCGATGCGGATTGCGGCCGCTATGTCCAGCATCTGCTGGCGGACGCCGGTGCGGAACTGCGCGAACGGATCGGCCAGGGCGCGACCATCCTGGTCTGCGGCAGCCTGGAAGGCATGGCGCAGAGCGTCCATGAGGCGCTGATCGCGATCCTGGGCGAGGCGACGCTCAACGATCTGGCCGAGGCCGGCCGCTACAAGCGCGACGTCTATTAAGGGCGGTTTGGAAGCGACCAGAGGCTGCCATCGTCACCCCGGCCTTGAGCCGGGGTCCCGCTTCTTTATCTGTTGCATAGAAAAGTGGGATGCCGGACCAAGCCCGGCATGACGGATGTGGGTAGGGCGGCTAACGACCAGAAGCTGACGTTTCCAGTTCCTCCCCAAGCTTGCTTGGGGAGGTGGCAGCGCGAAGCGCTGACGGAGGGGCAGGTGCCTCTTAGCGATGCGCTATCCGGCCTGTGCCCCTCCACCACTCGCTACGCGAGCGGTCCCCCTCCCCGTGCCGGGGAGGAATGTCTTGTTCCCACCCCTAATTGCCTCTGACACGGCAAATCATCGATGTTTGAAGGTCCAGCTTCGATCTTCGGCTTCCTCTCCGTTGATGAGATATTGCATTTGATGGGTTTCACCGTTCGGCCAGGCGACGAGTTCGTGATCGTTGATGAAATCAATGGTGATGGCGTCCCCATTTTCGGAGGCATCCCATATAAGCGTTAGCCTGTCGCCCGGCTCCAACTCAAAGCATTCTGGCCATGGTTCGACCGATACATAAATCGGGCCTTCCTTGCGGTTTACGAAGCTATGCTGGGTCTGCGCCATGGGCAGGGCATAAAACGCCTATCGTTTGGTGCCAAGCGTCAGCTTGTCTCTGTTCTCTATCGTAAGCAGCCATTCCGCAACCCACCCAACTCCGCCCTCTGGGGCGCCACCTTGCCCAAAGTCGCCGTCAGTCGGCCAGCATGGCGGCGAGGGTGGGGGTCATATATTCCTGGCCGCCGGTTTCGGTGCGCAGGATGAGGCGGGCGGCGAGGTTGTGGCGGGTGGCGAGGGCCATGCCGCGATCGGCGCCCAGCACGGTGATCGTGGTGGCCCAGGCGTCGGCCAGCATGGCGGAGGCGTGGAGGACGGTCACGGCAGCCACGCCCTCCGCAATGGGCGCGCCGGTCGCGGGATCGATGCTGTGCGACAGGCGGCGATCGCCCTCCATCCGGTAGCGGCGATAATCGCCCGAACTGGCCATGGAAAGGCCGCAGAGCGCGACCCGCAGCGTCGGGAGGTGGAGGCCCGGCGGCACTTCGGCATCGACCCACCAGGGCTGGATATCGGGCTTCACCCCTTCGCCGCGCAATTCGCCGCCAATCTCCACCAGGAAGTTGGGGAGGCCGAGGCTGCGCAGACAGGCCGCGACCGCGTCGACGGCATAGCCCTTGGCAATGCCGGAAAAATCGAGCGCGACGTCGGCGGTGCGCCGGGCGCGGTCGCCATTGAGTTCGATGCAGGTCCAGGGCGCGACCGAGGCGGTGGCGCTGCCGCCGGCGAGGGCCGGGCCGAAGCCCCAGCGCGCAACGATGCCGCCGATCGCCGGGTCGAAGGCGCCGTTCGACAGACGAGCCATGGACAGGCCCGCGCGCAGCACGCCCATCATCGCGGGCGGCAGGCGGGTCCATTGGCCGATCGGGCTGCGGTTGAAGCGGCTGATGTCGGAGCCGGCTTCCCAATTGCTCATCTCGCCGATGACGGCGGCCAGCACGGCCTCGACATGGGTCTGGCAGTCGGCGGGCGGATCGACGATGTGGGCCGACCATGTGGTGCCCATGGTCGGTCCGCCCAAAGCGACGATAGCGCCCTGACGCTGGCGCCCGGCAAATTGCTCGGGCGCCAGGTCGGGCGCTATCGCGATCCGGACGGGATTGCCGGCGGGCCGGGTCAGGGCGCCAGCACTTCCAGCGTGGTGATGTAGGAGGCGCGCTTCTGCGGCGGGCCGGCCGGCGGGGCGGGCGGTGCGCCCTCCGGCTTGCCGCCCTGCGCGCCCGGACCACCGGGGCCACCTTCGCGGCCGCCGCCGGTGCTGGCGTTCAGCCAGTACATGCCGGGGGCGCCCCATTTGACGGCCAGCTTGCCATCCTTGTCGGTGACGAGGTCCATCTGGCCCAGCGCATCGCGATAGCGGATGCCGCCGGGAATGACGGTGACCTTGAGGTCGGCGGCGGGCTTGCCGTCGAGCAGGAACTGGAAGGTCGCGGTCTCGCCCGACACCAGGTCATTGGGATGGGTCACCGGGACCAGTTCGATGCCGGTGCCGGTCGGCTTGAAGATGGTGGTGGTCGGCGCGCCCAAGGTCACGAAGATTTCGTTGCGGTTGCTCGCCTCGGCGGTCTGGACATTGGTGGCGCCGGCGGGGATCGCCTGCGCCAGATTGGCCTTGGTCGTGCCGCGCGGCAGGCGCTCCTGCTTGCCGTTCAGGGTGTAGCTGCCCATCACCATGGTCGAGACATTGGCGATGCGATAGGTGCCGGGCTTGGTCAGATGCACGTCGAAGGTCGAGCGATATTTGCCGGTGGCGGCATTTTCGATCTTGCCGGTGGTGCCATCCGGCTCGGTCACGGCGATGCCGTCGGTGCGCATCGGGAAATGTTCGAAATAGAAGAGGTCGTTGGAGACCGCCGCGTCGACCGTCACCCAGCTGTCGGTGCCCGACAGGGTGGTGGAGGAGGGCAGCATCCACTGGCGGTGGGCCTGGGCCGCGCCGGAGAGCATCAGGGCGGCAAGCGCGCCCGCGATCAGATATTTGGCTTTCATGGTCTTTGTCCCCTGTTACTTGCCGAAGCTGACGCTGACGGCGCCGAGTTCGCTGCTGCCCTGCGCCTTGGCGGCGACGCCGGGCCTGGCCGGCCAGGTGAAGGGCAGGCGGAGCAGTTCGCGGCCGCCGACTTCACGGGCGGCTTCCACCACCAGCGTATATTTGCCCGGACCCAGGGCGCCGAGCGGCCCCTTGCCGGCGGTGAAGGCGATCTTCTGGTCGCCCGGCGCGCGGGTCGCGCCCGATACGCCATCGGCCGGGAAGCTCATCGTGCGGCCCGACACGCGCCACCACTGGCGGATGTCGCGCAGCCATTTGGTGCCTTCGCCCTTGGCCTTGTCGACATCATACCAGACCGCGAGCGTGCGGGGGGCGGCGCCCTCCTTCTCCAGCCAGATGGCGACATAGGGGCGATGATATTCGGCAACCGACAGGCGCGGGATATTGACCGTGACGGTCATGGTCTGCGCGGCGGCCGGCGCGGCCAGCGCACCGGTAGCGCCGAGCGCGGCACCGCCGGACAGGATGAGCTTGGGACTGATCTGCATGGAAAGATGGACCCCCGTTAGTGGATGAAGAGGATGGCGAGCAGCGCCGGCAGCGCAAGCCCGATCGCGACCAGCGGCCAGGTGCTCGGCCGCTTGGCGGCGTGCAACTGGAGCAGCAGCAGGCCGGTCAGCGCGAACAGGAAGCAGGCGACGGCGAAGATATCGATGAACCATTTCCACACGGTGCCGGCATTGCGGCCCTTGTGCAGGTCGTTGAGGTAGCTGACCCAGCCGCGGCTGGTCGCTTCGCTGGTGACCTTGCCGTCATGCCGGTCGATCGACACCCAGCCATCGCCGCCGGGACGCGGCAGGGCGAGATAGACCTCGTCCGCCGACCATTCCGCCTCGCCCGCGCCGCTCTGGCCGATTTCCTTTTCGACCCATTGGGCGATCGGGGCGGGCAGGGGCTTCTTGGCATCGGGCGCGTCATCGGCCGCGACCAGCTTCAACAGCGGGGCGGGCAGGGTGGCGCTCTTCTCGACGGTCTGGGGCGAACCCTCGACATCGGCGGCATGGTTGAGGGTGATGCCGGTGAAGGCGAAGAGCAGCAGGCCGATCAGGCTGATCGCCGAACTCACCCAATGCCAGGTATGCAGCTGCTTCAGCCAGAATGCCTTGGCGCTCTTCTTTTTCTTGGGCTGGGCGCGGGCGGGAGCGTGCATCGAGAGAACGGCGAGTCCTGTGGGAAATGAGGTGGCCCGAATAACGCGAACGACTCGCAATTGCAAACCGCTCGCAACAGGAAAAATGTATCAAAATGTAAGCGGTCGGGAACCAAAGCGCCGCACGCGCGTCTCCGCCTGCCGCCTCCTGCTTGACCACGATACTTGACGGGTGCGGCACGCCCCCCTAGCGAAATCAGCTTGGACAGCGATGTCGCGGGGATGCGATGTCTGTTTATCGGCCCTTATCCAGGCCGTTGCTGGCCGTTGGGCCCGTCGTCCAGACGGGGCCGTGACAAGGGACGATTTATGCTGCTTTCGGTTGCCGCCACTGGAATGATGCTGATGGCGGGACAGGGGGAGGTCGTGGACAGCGGCGCTCCGGTGGTGCCGGCTGCGGCCGTGGCACCTGCGCCGGCGGAAACGCCCCAGACCGTCCCTGCCGATCCGCTCCAGCCAGCGCCAGCACAGGCGCCGTCACCCGACAGTCCCTATCCGCCGCCGGTCGTGCTGCCGACGCTGAGCCCGATCGCGGAGCAGCCCAAGGAAGAGGTGCCGGTCGATCCCAATGCGATCGTCGTGACCGGCGATACCGGGCTGCGCAAACGCGATCCCTTCGCCGCGATCAACGAACAGTCTTTCGAAGCGGTCCAGGCCGTCGACAAGGCGCTGATCGAGCCGGTGGCCAAGGCCTATAACAAGGGCCTGCCGCGCCCGGTGCGCAAGGGGCTGCGCAACTTCTTCTCGAACCTGGGCGAGCCGGTCGTGTTCGCGGCCTATATGCTGCAGTTCAAGCCGGGCAAGGCGTTCGAGACGGCCGGTCGCTTCGCGATCAACACGACGCTCGGCTTTGTCGGCCTGTTCGACGTTGCCAAGCGCAAGCCGTTCAACCTGCCCTATCGCCCCAATGGCCTCGCGAACACGCTGGGCTTCTATGGCGTGGGGCCGGGGCCGTATATGTATCTGCCGCTGGTCGGCCCGACGACGCTGCGCGACATCATTGGCGACACGGTCGACAAGATGATCCTGCCCTTCGCGGTGGGCAAGCCCTTCACCCAGCCCACGGTCGTCACTCCGATGGCGGTGCTGGACCAGCTGGGCGAGCGCGCGGCGTTCGACGAGCGCATCCAGGCGATCCGTTCCGACGACAATCCCTATGGCAGCTATCGCGACCTCTATCTCAACCAGCGCAAGGCGGAGATCGAGGCGCTGCACGGTCGCTACACGCCGGGCGTGACGCCGGTTTATGGTCCGGGGCTGCGCGTGCCGGGCAAGGACAAGCCGGCAGCCGATGCGCCGGAGGCTGCGGCCCCGGTTGCTGCGGAGCCGGCACCGGCGCCTGCTGCTGCGCCGGCCCCCGAACCGGCCCCCGAACCGGCGCCCAAGCCGCTGATGGTGCAGCCGCTGCCCGCCGACCCGCGCTGATCGCAGCGAAGGCACAGAAAAGAAAAAGGCGCCCGATCACTGGATCGGGTGCCTTTTTGTTTTTTTTGGGGGGGGGCGGCTGAAACCCCTTCCCGCTGACGGGAAGGGGCGATGGCCTCAGCGGCCGAGCAGGCCGCGGGCCTGACCGGCGATTTCCGCCAGCATCGCGACATTGGGCGACGCCGCTGCCTTGGCGCGCTGCACCAGGGCACGGAACTGCTGAATGCGCGCACCGCGCTCGATCAGCCATTTCTCGACATGGTCGGACACGTCCTTGCCCTTGCCCTGGGCCAGGAAGTCGAGCCGCACCTGCTGCATGTCGCGCGCGACGCCGGAGATGAGCAGGCGCTCCCACGGATCGGTCGGTTCCATGCGGGCGGCGGCCGACTGGACCCAGTCGATGCCGACCGCCTCGCCCAGATGGGTGAAGGCGCGGGTCAGCGCGATCTCGTCCATCTTCAGGCGACCGGCGAGCGCGGCGATGCCGACCGCGCCATCCAGCTTGAACAGGCCGGCGGTGCGCACTGCCAGCGTATCGGGCGCACCGAGCGAGAGCAGGCGATCGGTAACGGCGGTGACGCGACGCAGGGCTTCGCTGGTGAGCAGATCATCGACCTGGTTGGCGAGCGTTTCGACGCCCTTGGCCAGGATCGCATGGCCGGCGTCCGGCAGGGTGCCGGCGGGCACGCTGCGCAGGATGTCGGCGATCTGCGCGCGCATGCCGCTGGCGATGTCGCCGAACAGGGCCAGGCGGGCGGCTTCCGACATGTCGGCCGCGTCGATATCCGCCCACAGGGTGCGGATGTCGTAGAGACGCTCGGCGATCAGGAAGGCGCTGGCAAGATCGGCGAGCGAGCAGCCCTCTTCTTCCGCCAGTTCGAAGGGATGGATGATGCCGAGGCGGTTGACGATGCGGTTCGCAACCTTGGTGGCGATGATCTCCTTCTTGAGCGCATGGGCCGCGATCGCGTCGGCTTCCTTCTCCTGCATGGCGGCAGGGAAGGCGGCGGCCAGTTCCGCGACCATGCTGGGATCGGTGGCAAGGTCGCCATGTTCGATCGCGTCCTGCAGCGCCAGCTTGGCGGTGGAGAGCAGCACGGCGAGTTCGGGGCGGGTGAGGCCCTGGCCATCCTGACCGCGCCGCAGCAGCTGGTCATTGGCGGCCAGCCCCTCGACCTGGCGGTCGAGACGGCCGGTTTCCTCGAACGTTTCGATCAACCGGACATAGGAGGCAAGGTCCGCCGCGCCGCCGCTTTCGGCGATCGACAGGCCGAGCGCCTGAAGCCGGTTATCCTCCAGCACGATCGCGCCGACCGCATCGGTCATGCTTTCGAGCAGGGCATTGCGCTTGTCGAAGGGCAGGCGGCCTTCCGCCATTTCCTTGTTCAGCGCGATCTTGATGTTGACCTCATTATCCGAACAGTCGACGCCGGCACTATTGTCGATGAAGTCGGTGTTGATCCGCCCGCCATGCAGCGAGAAGGCGATGCGCCCGGCCTGCGTGGTGCCAAGGTTCGCGCCTTCGCCCACCACCTTGACGCGCAGCTGTTCGGCATTGACGCGCAGCCGGTCATTGGCCGGGTCGCCGACATCGCCATGGCTCTGCGCGGCGGCCTTCACATAGGTGCCGATGCCGCCGAACCACAGCAGGTCGTTGGGGCTCTTGAGGATGGCGGAGATGAGCGCGGTCGGCTCCATCTCGCTTTCGGTCACGCCCAGGATTTCCTGAACCTGCGGGGTGAGCGGGATCTTCTTGAGGCTGCGGGCGAACACGCCGCCGCCCTCGGAGATCAGGCCTTTGTCATAATCCTCCCAGCTGGAGCGGGGGAGGGCGAACATGCGGTTGCGCTCTTCCCAGCTCCTGGCCGGATCGGGATTGGGGTCGAGGAAGATGTGGCGATGGTCGAAGGCGGCGACCAGCTTGATCGCCTTGCTGAGCAGCATGCCGTTGCCGAACACGTCGCCCGACATGTCGCCACAGCCCACGACCTTGACCGGCTCGCTCTGCACGTCGACGCCCATTTCGGCGAAGTGCCGCTGGACGCTGATCCAGGCGCCCTTGGCGGTGATGCCCATCGCCTTGTGGTCATAGCCGTTGGAGCCGCCGCTGGCGAAGGCGTCGCCCAGCCAGAAGTCCCGCTCCAGCGCGATCGCATTGGCGACGTCGCTGAAGGTCGCGGTGCCCTTGTCGGCGGCGACCACGAAATAGGGATCGTCGCCGTCGCGCACCACCACCTGGGCGGGGTGCTTCACCTTGTTCTTCACGATATTGTCGGTGATCGACAACAGGGTGCGGATGAAGATGCGATAGCTTTCCGTGCCTTCGGCGAACCAGGCATCGCGGTCGACCTGCGGATTGGGCAGTTGCTTGGGGTAGAAGCCGCCCTTCGCGCCGGTCGGCACGATGACAGCGTTCTTGACACGTTGCGCCTTCATCAGGCCCAGGATTTCGGTGCGGAAATCGTCGCGCCGGTCGGACCAGCGCAGGCCGCCACGGGCGACCGGGCCGGCGCGCAGGTGGATGCCCTCGACGCGCGGGCTGTAGACCCAGATTTCGCGCCAGGGCAGCGGCGCCGGCAGGCCGGGGACCAGCGCGCTGTCGATCTTGAACGCCAGCGCCTCGGCCGCAGCCGGGGCATAGAAGTTGGTGCGCAGCGTCGCGGTGATGACGGCGCGGATCAGGCGCAGCACGCGATCCTCGTCGATCGAGCTGACCTGTTCCAGGCCCGCGTCGATCTCCGCCTGGATGGCGGTCGCCTTGTCGCTGCCGTCCTGCGCGGCGGGATCGTGCAGCGCTTCGAACAGGGCGACAAGATTGCGGGCGACGCCCTGTTCACGGCGCAGCGTGTCGGCAAAGGTCGCCATGCCAAAGGCGGTGCCGGTCTGGCGCAGATAGCGGAACAGCGCGCGGAACAGCACGACCGCGCGCGGCGCGAAGCCGGCGGTGACGATCAGTTCGTTGAACCTGTCATTTTCGGCGACGCCTTCGATCACCTGGGCGATCGCCTCGGTTACCACTTCGGCGCGGTCGACCACCGCCTGGGCATCGCCGCCGGCCGGCAGTTCCAGCACGAAACGCTGGACATGGCCGAGTGTGCCGCCGTCTATCGGCGTGGTCATCTCGTCGATCACGCGGAAGCCGAAATTCTCGAAGGCGGGGACGACTTCGGACAGGGCGATCGCGTCATGGCTGTAGAGCTTGAGGCGCAGCCGCTCGGCGCTGTCTTCCGGGTTGCGATAGATGCGGATCGACTTGTCGCCCGGACCCGACAGGCCGTGGATCAGGCGGATATCGACCGCTGCCTCGACCGGGCCGGCGCCGTTGCGATAGGCCATCGGGAAGCCGGGGGCGAAGCGCTGGGCCAGCGCCGCGGCGCGGCCGGCTTCCTCGCTTTCGGCCAGCGCTTCCTCGACGGCGGGCAGCCAGCCGCGCACCATCTGCTTGAGCTGACGATCGAGCGCGGCGTCATCGGGCACCACTCCGCCGTCGCGCAGGTCGAGGGTGATGCGCAGCAGCGCCAGGCCACCTTCCTCCAGTGCGATCGACCAGCTCAATACCGGGCCATTCGCCGCCTTGGCCAGCATGTCCTGGATCGCGACGCGGCGCGCGGTCGACAGTTCGTCGCGCGGCAGCCAGACAAAGGCATAGAGGTGACGGGCGAGCGCGCTGGTGGCGAGCACCAGCTTGGGGCGCGGCCGGTCGGTCAGCGACATGAAGGTGAGCGCCAGATGTTCCAGCGTGTCGCGCTCGAAGCCGATCAATATGTCATGCGGCAGGGTTGTGAGCGCATGGGCCAGCGTCTTGCCGGCATGGCCGGCCGGATCGAAGCCATATTTGTCCATCAGCGCCGACAGCGCCGAGCGCAGCAGCGGCACCTTTTCCGGCGAGGCGGCGAGCGCCGCGCTGGTCCACATGCCGGCGTGGATCGACAGGCCAGTGACGCTCTTGCCCTCACGCACCGGCAGGATGATGAGGTCCAGCAGCACGCCGCGATGGACGCGCGAGAGGATGTTGGACTTGATGATCAGCGGGCTGCGCTTGCCTTCCTCGAACCAGGTGAAGGCGGCCTCGCGCGAGGCTGGCGCGATCATCGGCTTGTCACGCAGCGCGCAGATGCCAAGCCGCTCTTCCGAGGTGCCGACGCGGCTGCACAGTTCATGGCCGATCTGGGTGAAATGGCCGGCGAGGAACCAGCGCAGCAGCGCGGCGCCTTCATCGTCGGTGACGGCATTGGCGTCGGCCGACATGGCTTCCTGCATGCGCGGCCAGTCGCGCACGGCGACGCGAACGTCGGCCAGCGTGTCTTCCAGCGCCTTTTCAAGCGCGCGGCGGGCCTTCGCATCGGCGCGGTCGGCCTCGATATAGATCATCGATTCGCGGCGGGCGCCCGGCGCATCATCGTCAAGGATCGCGGACAGGGTGCCATCGGCGCCGCGCGATATCGACAGGACGGGGTGGAGCAGCCGGTGGATGCTGATGTCGGCGGCCGCCAGGGCAGTGGCGATCGAATCGACCAGGAAGGGCATGTCGTCGTTGATCAGCGCGATCCGCATGAAGCGGCCGGTGGCGCCTTCGCCCAGCGTTTCGATCGCGATGCCAGGCTTGCCGGCCTTGCGCGCATTGGCGGTGCGGCCAAGGAACGCGGCGGCGGCAGCGATCGCCGCCTGATCAAATCCCTCGCTCTCGCCGGGCAGGGCGCCCTTTGCCAGGACGCCTTCCAGCGCCGCGCGAACAGTTGAATCGACTTCCTTGATATTGGGATCAGCCAGCGCCGTCATTCGCCTACCTCTTAGCCGCGGGGAAATGTCCCGCCGTTGCCGAAACGGAGGAGGCGCTGGAACACCGCCAGACGACTCCTTGTCCTAGGAGCATCTATATGCCCCTCTCACCGGATCGTCTCAAGTATTGGTCGAAATAAAATTTCGCGCGCGTGAAATATTATGATGCAGCGCAGCATGGTCGGGCCGCCCGTTACTGGCGGATATCGATGTCCGGAAGGCATGGCCCGAAGAGCAGGCATGCCCCTATGCACTTGGAAAGCCGCGATGTCACCCCAGGATGGCGCGTTTGCGACACGGCTGAGGGTGAGGGCCGGCGCCGAGGCAAGACCTTAGTCGGCGGCAGCCAGGATCACGCGCTGGCCCAGGTCCGATCCTTCCGGCAGCGCGCCGACGATCGCCAGCGTGCCATCGGCCTCGCGCCGGGCGACGACGACGGCCAGGCCGTCATTGTCGGTGGCGACGGCCAGCGGATCGAGCGCGGTGGCGCATTTCATCGTGTCGCGGGCGGTCTGGCGCTTGTCGGGGCGGGCGGGCATGTCCGCCCGGCGGGCGGCGCGCTCGTCGCGGACCAGGGCCTTGAGGCCACCATCATAACCGGCCAGATAGGCGGCGAAGCTGCCGACCGACAGGCGGGCGGTCGCGGCATGATCCAGCGCGGTTGCATATTCGGTGATGCGCGTCTTGTCATAGGCGGCGCCAAAGACCAGCTTGATGACGGCGGTCATCGGGCTGCGCGCCTGCGCCTTGATGCCATAATCTTCGAGCAGTTCGGCATATTCCTCGGCCGATCGGCGGGTCACCAGCGCGAAATCATAAGCAAGGCCGATCGCGCGATAGAGGGCGGCATGGCTGCGCGCCTCGCTGGTGCGGGCCTTTTCCGCGCCTTCGCGGGCGAGCGCCAGCCAGTCGGCAAGCGGCGCATCCTCGGTCGGCATCTCCATGCCGGCCAGGTCCAGCACGTCGTCATCCTCGTCCGCGCCCGGACCATCGGCCCAGATCGGCGCATCGCTGCGCGCCGGGGGATTGTGCAGCAAATTGGTGTCGACCTCGCGCTCGATCGCGACCGACAAAGCGTGGCTGGCCATTTCCTTCCAGTTGATCACGCCGAACACGAAGTCGATCGAATCGCCCTGCGCGGAAAAGGGCATCAGGATGCCACGATAGAGAATCTCGCGGCCGCGCTGGTTGATGAACTCCGCCTCGAATCCGATCGGCGCGGCATTGGCGATGATCTGGAGATAATGATCGGTCAGGCGCGACAGCAGCGAACGTGGCGGGACATCGGCGATATGGCCGATCGCCCCCTCGATCTCGCATTCCTCGCGCAGCGCGGTGCCGAGATAGACGATCGCGGGATTCTCGATGCCGGCGGTGAAATCGAGCAGCACGCTATAGGGACCGAAATCGTCCATCTGATCGGGCGAAAGATCCTCGATCAGGGGCAGGGCGCGATCGCCCAGCAGCGACGCCCAATAATTATAGGCGCGCACCTGCATGCGCCGTTCCTCATATCCCACGGCGAGCGGACGGTCGATCGCGGCATCACCGGGATATTCGAAATCGTCCTGGTCGTTGGCGACGTCATGCCCCCGCAGAATGTCCATCCGGTCGGTCCTTGGAACAGAGAATAAGCGACTTTGCGCAAGGCTGTGCCATGGGGATGGTAAACATGCCGTAAATTCGCGCGCAAAAGCGGATGGATGGCGCGCAATATCGGTCGATCGTGCGACGAGGACGGGGCAGGGGGCAAGAAAGTGCATTTGGGCGCTTGTCCAATCGCCCGACCGCTGTTATCTGCCCGCGCCAGTGCCGCTTTAGCTCAGTTGGTAGAGCATCGCATTCGTAATGCGAGGGTCACGTGTTCGAGTCACGTAAGCGGCACCATTCCTTCTGACGTTGTCACTTAGGAACCTCGCAATTGGTACTTTTGCGAGGTTTGCAGGAATGGTCGCACCGTAGCACAGAGGCACTTGGCACGGAAGCTCGGCTCAGTGCGATTTAGTCCCAATGTGAGTCAACTTGTCGCCCTTCTGATTCGGGCTGTCCCGCTTTATCCATGATGGCTGTGGAAGTTGCCTCTGCCATCGGATCGGCTAAATGCTAGCCATGACCATCGAAGAACTCGACGCGATCCGCCGCGAGGCGTCTTAGCTGATCGCCAAGCGAAGTGGGTGGACGGCACTAAAAGCCCTGACTGTCGGAAGTGAAAGTCTCGAGCGTACGATTGCCGAGATCGCAGAACTATACGGCCTGACTGATGGCGAGCGGCGCATCCTGCGGCCTTCGATAGCTGGTGAAATCCAAAGCGGCGCGGCGGCGGCCATGAACGCTGCGAAGTCTCTCGCTGGAGTAGCAACGACTGCGACCGATGGCGCTAAGATCGCGAAGGCTGCTAACTCGGCTTGGAAGGCCGGTCGAGTTGGGAGATCACTGGCTATCGCAGCAACCCGCGGGCCGAAAGCGGCGCAGACCTTCGCGAACACGGGTCGTATTGTAGGTAAGGCGAACCCTGTGCTGCTAGGTTTGACGATCGCCTGGACCGCGGGATCGACAGGCTGGTTTGCCTATCACGCTCGGGCATTTAATCAGGCGGCTTACGAACTGAAGAGGCAGCAAATGCCAGGTCAAAGCGCGGAAGTGAGCGACTAGCTTTCCTAGTTAACCGTTGCCACTCACTTCAATGCCATGGACAGGGCTTAAAATCCCCCGTGTTTTAGGACTTTGGTCGCCGATTGCCGGTTCCAACCTAGCCGATCGACTTGATAGCAGCCATGGGAGTCCATCAGACGTTCGACATACGCGTGGTGCATGCCTGTCCAAGCGATCATCTCAGCCATAGTTATGCGGGAACTAGCGAGGCCGAGGACGACATCCCAACGAAGCTCCCATTGGTCGTCCGCCTGGACTAATTCTTTCAAGGTGTTGGCGTATTTGAAATGGAGGTTTAGAATTTCGAGCGCGTCCCGTTGCGAGCAATGTCGCGGCAGCCTTGAACATTCGATGTCCTGCGGGTCGAGAAACCGGATAGTGTCGACATCTTGCGTACGTATAAAGAGGCGGTTGATTGAGGTACCGGTCAGTCGAAAGGGTATGGGACGATCATTTCGGAGTAAGAGATCGAAAATGGTGCCCCAAGGCTTCAATCCGCCTCCCATGGCTCGCGCAATGCGGTGCAGCGGAACAATAGCCTCGGAGGTGTCGGCATCAGTCCATCTGTCCGCCGCCGCCTTCAGTTTCGTGATGAAGCGCTTATGCTCGCGGCTGTCCATCTGCGGTGCATCGAACAGGGATACGAGAAAGGGATGGCTCTGCATCTCCAGGTGACCTGCGTCTGCTATGCGCTGCATCGCGTACTGCGGCAAGCCTAGAGATGTAGACACGGCCTCAGCGCTCTTTCGGTGATCGCGGCGATCTCTGATGTCTTCCACTTCCGCCCGGTCCAGGGTGGGGAACAAGCGATTGGCACGAAGGCATATATGGGATTGGAGAAGTCCATCGCGGCGCCCCTTTGCCAAGATTCCCAATCCCAGAAGCGTTCTGTCGACTGCAGCCATCATTGCGATCTGCCCCGGGGGCGTCTCACCTGGGATCGTCCTTAGAGGGGCGAGCTGTTCGTTGATTGCGTCGCGGACGACGTCAGGGAGGACGTCGCTTTCCAATCCCGGGATGTAGTCCGCGATTCCAGTGTATCGGACATTGTATTTCGACCGGGAGCGCTGGCCGACAGCATCCTTTAGGGCGGGCATGAATGATGCGGGCCACTCCTTGATGATGTCGGCAGCCTGCGAAAGCGCGAGGGCATATTTTGCCTGCTGGTCCGGGGGCGGAGCCATGGTGCGCTTATGGCGATAGCGATCCGGGACCATGTTGAGCAAGGACAAGGCGAGTTCGAAGATCATTCCTCCGTCCCACGAAGACAGGGCTTCGGGCAGCATCCCGCGTGACGTATCGCGTCGGTTCGGATCCGGGTCCAAGAGCCCGCTGAGAAATGACAGCCCATCGCGCTGGTGCTCCGGAACCTCCCGTGCAGTGACGCTGGAAAGTAATTTGTTGCACCGATCGCACCGATCAAACCGGTGTGCGTGCTGCCAGCGCTGCAGAGCGCCGCAGTCGCATCGGCTAGCCAGGAACTCCCAGCTCTCCGTACAGCACGGCACAGTCTTAAGCGACCACAGGACCCGGTTGTGTGGGCTCGTTGCGACAGCGGCCGGAGCGAACCGCAGGGTCCTGACAAAAATCTCATCGGCCCGGACCGCTACTCCGAAGAAGTCAACATATCCGGTCTCAGAGCGTGGGAGGTGGCGCCGCTTCGCGACCTCTTCGACGGGCACGCGCAGGATTTCGGCCAACCTTGCTTCGTCGAGATCTTCAAGGAAGGCGGCGGTCGGGTTCTGAGGATGGGCCAGACCGACCTGCCGTAGAAGAGTGAAGGACGAGGGCAGATGATTCTTTGTCACCGTGCGGGTAACGAGGCTCATGAACCCTTCGGTCGGTATGGGGAGAACGCCCCAGAGAACGGGTCCAGTCATCAACCTATCTCCCCTTCTCGGGCAACAAGTGGATTGCTGTCGATCGTTCCGTCTCCAACGGCCCACTCGTTGACCGCATTTACAAGGTGGTCATGACTGATACGGTCGGCGCCTTCAGTCAGGGCCATCTCGAGGGCCGCCAGCATGATGCCATGAAATTCCCCAATAAGGCCGTTGCTTGCAACGCACAGATCTTTGGCAATCATCTTGAGGCCGGTGGGAAACTTGACGATTTCGTGATCCACCATGGCGTTGTCGATGCGATCGAGCAAACAGCTCCAATGAGCGAGGTCGTCGCCGGCCGCAACATAGGGGCGCAGGAAGACCTGCGGCTGGCAGCGGTTGCGCAGCTCGCGGTTGGACTTCACTAACGGCTCCGCATCGGAGGTTCCCATCAGAATAACGGGAACCCAGCCGAGCGTAAGGATGTTCTTGATGGTGTTGGCTGCTTCGGTCGCGAGACCCTTTCCCTTGATGTGATTAAGCTCGTCGATCACGAGGAGTTCGATCTTGAATTCCTGTATCGCCTCATGAACGCGCAGCAACAGAAGCTCGGCCTCGCCGCGGGTGGAGTATCCGCAACCGACTTCCGTGAGGATGGGCGAAGCAAGGCTTTTGGGCGTGCCGGTGGTCGACAAGGTAACATGGAGGACTGACTTGCGGGCAGGATCGAAGCCATATTGCTTTGCGACGTGCTGCGTGAGAATCTTTGCGCATGTGCTTTTTCCGGCACCGGACGGATGCAGATACCGCGCGCCTCGACGCATCTGACCGGCAGGTTGGTTAAGCCCCATGAGCCGGAGCGAGTTCATCTGCATAACGGAGGTCGCTGAGCCGTTACCTATGCAGACTAGGTGAAGCGGAGCAGCATTGGCCTGTGCAGCCACAACGATGCCCACAAAAAACAGGCCGACCTTCAGCTTCATCTTTCCCCCAATCTTTTGAAATCCAGAAGGCCATACGAAATATGAGTGTCGAAACTCTAAATATGCGCGCACTCAGGGCGTTGCGCGATAACGCCCATTATGTTGACGGTAGTTTGGGCAGTGGTTCGAGCCTCAAGGAAATCGCTGCTTCACGTAGTCAGTGATCGACGTGCCCATAAGTTCGGTTGTCGCATTGCCACCTCGAACGAAAAACCTCTGCTGGTTGCCGTCCTTCACAAACGCAGCTTTGGGACCATTTTCGCATCGGATAGCCAGAATGCGTCCGCCGTTTTGGTCCTCGAAATGAGCATGGATGTATGGAAGGAACACGTCACCGATGCGATCTTTGATAAGGTTCACGAGGTGCAATCCCATCTTGTCCTCGTTAGGAAAGCTATCTGCATCCAGTCCCAGCACTTCGCCGCTGTCCGAAACCCCAATCAGCAGCGTGCCGCCTTTGGCATTGAGAAAACCAGCCATGGTTTTCAGGGCCGACAGGTGCATTTTTTCATCCTGCTGGCCGGTATGAAGGTTAATGCGAAGCGTCGATTTGAATTCGACAGCTCCCGTTTCGCCCCCGGCGATTAGTTCGGAGACGTTGGCAGGTGCGGCAACCTCCGCTTTCGTGCTCCCTACGAGCTTGTTCCACGCCTCTCGGACGACCTGAGCCATCCGCAAGCGGCGGGCAACAAGGAATTGGTCATATGGCATTTCCCACCACAGGTGAGGCAGGGCGTGCAGGCGATAGAGGTGATCCCGCTCTATGGCGGTTAATGGGGCATCCAAGGCGGGTACATATCCAGCGGGAGATTGCTTTCCGATCTTGATATTGTCAGGCCATTCGACCGGCGCGAAGTTGGCAATCTGATTAATCAGCTTGAGGTCCGTGACACCTTGATCTTCCAGATAGCCGCGTGGGAATAGATGGTGCTGCTCAAGGGAAGCCTTCGACCCTTTGACTGCCGGATCGATCATGGCCGCGATTTTCATCGGGCTGAACAAGGCCGGGGCGTCCAACTTGATGAGTGCCGCCTGATAGGCAAACAGTGACGGGCTTCGAGCCGCAGACGTTGCAAGTTGGCTGGGGAGTGTGATTTCCCAATAATCACCTGTCAGCGTAGTTGCGCAGATTTCCCGAAGGCGGGCCACAAACGCAGTACCATCGGCAAGCCCCCGGACCATCGCTAGATCAGCTTCAAAACGGGTCTCAGGGGAGTTGGTATAGCGTCCGGTCATAGCCGCCATGAAATAAAATTCAGCAATCACTTGCCGCACCGTGGTTCGGTCTATGCCGTAGTCCCGAATGCCTATCAGGTAGAGGACATAGCAATATATGATCGCCGCTTCCGAGCTGACCATCTTTTGCCCGCGATAACCGGCCAATTTCAGGGCATCGAGGAAGTGGTGCCAGTTGGCGAGGTTGAGAACGGCCTGCTGCGCCTCCCGCATTAGGGCGAACTGCCCCTCTCGCTTTTCCGGGTTGTCGAGGCCAGTTGCCGGATCGCGTCCCCGAAGGGCGCTATAGACATTTTCCAGTCGGGCGCGTTTCAGTGCCAAACCGACCGTTGCACGAAGCATCTGGTCCGGCGATGGCTTTATGAAATGATTGAACGGAGAGGATTGCCCGTCGCTGGGCATCGCCGCTTTGTGCGAGAAGGATTCCAGATCAACCCGGCCTTCCTCCCAAAAGACCGACATGAGCGTCATAATGAAATCGGCTTGATTGAGCGGCTTGCCCTTGCCGTTGATCCGAACAAACACCTCAGCAATTGTCTGTTCATCGACTGATGCATTGAGCGTCAAAGCCGTGAAGCTGTAGCCTGTCAGATCACGCAGCTTGTTGAGGGACTTTTCGATCTTCCGCCGATCTTCCTTGGACAGTTCCCGGATTTCCGAAAGGTGGTCGATAAACTCTTCTCGGAAATCGGTAGGATCGAAGCCCGGCTCCCACAGCTTCGAGATGTTGGTGACATATGAACGATCCTTGCGAATGGCCGCGTCCGCTACGTCAAACCGCTCTGACAGCGGATTGAAGGCTATCTCGATCCGTTCCTTCTTGAAGTTGGCCCGAAGGACTTCCGCTCCCTTAATGACAGCATAGAGCGACGTGAGGCGCTGTTGCCCATCCACGATGGCAAGTTCGGGCACGGACTGCTTTACGCCGGTGCCGATGCTCTTGAGCGTCCCTTCGCCCCCGGTTTTCCAGAACAGGAGAAAACCAGCCGGATAGCCGCGATATAGCGAGTCAAAGAGATCGCGGACGTTGACATTGGGCCATACGAACGGACGCTGCAATTCGGGCAGTCCAATTTTCCCTCGATCAATATCTTCAATGAGCGTAACAATAGGTTCGCTGCTTGGCGAGAAGATCGTCACCGAAAAATCCCCGTTGTCTGAAAATGCTGAGGTAAAAGAAATTTTGTTTAGAAGGAATCTCTGTCGTATGGACTGTTATCTATTTTTGGATACCAATCATGCGGTATATATTTATTTTCTTTGAGAAAATTCAGGAGCGCATCAGGATAACTTTGGAACTGAATTTGTGAATTTTCTGGGCAACCATCGATTGCCTGAATTCGGCATCCTGTTGGTAGCTGCCAATCTGCTGAAGCATCGTAAGATGCTACCATCTTGCTCCATGCCCAGTCGATCTTTCCTAATCTCGCTGCAGCCGCAACAAAAGCAGGGCAAGCCCCATTGCGGGTGAAGCTATCTTGGCTTGGTTCGCAAAGTCCTTCAGTTTCCCGGACAGTCTTCTCGAACAAGGGGCGAAATGCCTGCCTTGAAGACACATCCGTCGTCCGACCGTCCCGAATGTTAAGGATTTTTGGTGGGGCGTAGCTATATGCGTATGGTGAGAAAGCATACAGAAAAGAATTGTCATTGAAGACGTAGTCGGTGTATCCATCTCGAGAAATGTCTTTAGGTGTATCTATTTGATCTCCATCCCAAGATCCTAGATTTACAACTTTTAGCTTTCCTCCTGAGAGCCCAGCCACTTGAACGGTGTTGCAGCAATGTGCGCCGCCGCTGAAGCTTTGTAATAGTATTACGGGGTAAGTACCTTCACGGTTTACAATCGAATTAAGATGATGGGTGTATGAATTGCTAACCATTTCTCCCTGCATAGAGATTTTGGTGTCAGCATATTCGATTTCGATGATTGGCGCGGATAGTTCTCCCTCCCGACGAGCGGTGGCGGTTATGACCATTGGCCCTAATTGCCACGAAGATGCAGTTGGGTACATGTCCGCGCGCCATTCGATACCCGAGGCGGCCGGAAATGGAGGGGGGTTAGGGGAGGACAACTGTGCTTCCACCGGAGGGTCTCGCCTTTGAGCACTATGGGATGAGTTCTTCTCTACGATGGGTTTAGTGGGCGGCCGCGTTCCTATGGTGATGGCCCCCGCCAAGCCGAGGGCAAAAGCGAAGGCCATGATGATAATCTTGCTGCCCCACTTTCCTTGTGAGAGTTCGCGAGCATCAGTCGAGAGATCAGTCTTGCAATAGTGGCAGATTAGCGCTTCAGCTCTAATCTTTTCGGCGCATTGAGGGCATCGTTTTCTTCCGGGAATAAGCACAAAAATTATTCCTGTCCGTAGGCGCAGGCAATCAAAGATGCTGATTCGGCCATGCTGTCTGGCACAAGCGGATCGTACCCTACTCCATAGCTGTAATCGGAATAGTTCTGACTAGAAACTACTTTTCCGTATGAATCATAAGAAATTACCGAAAGGGTTCTATACTTACCTGCTTGGCAATCAAAGCTGATAAGTTGTAAAGTTTCTCTCCATTGAATGGATTTATTTCGTGAATGGTTCAATTTGATCCACGCCTGCTTTTTGCCGCTGACGGTCTTAATCCTGTTGCCATCCATGAACCATTCGGTTCCGTTTGTGGCGGAGCCAATGCTTTCCCATTCCGCGTGTGCTGGTGCCGCAATCGCTCCAAGCCCAAAGCAGGTAAGTATGACCTTTTTCAACATAATGCCCCCATTTGATCTCCCGAATCAGGGCAATATACTGAAGAAGATTAATCTTCCAGCGCGGGGTATTTGTTCATCTGCAGGTATAGTGCTGTGGGCCTGACCCTAGTGAATGGGGATTCAGGGTTTCGTGACGGAATGCGGCTCATAATCATGGGCTGCCTATGGCTTCCCTGTTCCTTTGTCGTTCGACAACAGTCCGCTAGCGATCGCGGCCGGTGACAAAAATGGCATTGCGTCATCATTCACGATGCCGTCGGATACAGGCCGAAACAGCGTAGCTAGAACAATTTTTCTGTCTTCCATCGCTGCTTGCCCATCTGCAGTAAGCGCAATGTAGGTGTCGCCGAGGGCGGCTCTAGCTTCCGCATCGATCGCAAGGTGATGTTCTGTCATGTAGAGGCGAACGAATATACGCGTGGCCCACAGTCCGAGGGTTAGAACAATGAGCGTTGCGCCAGATGCAAACAGTAGGCGATGCCACGCAAACTCTTGCGCGCGCGCGCTCATGAGATATCCCGCAGAGTGAAAGAAGCTATAGGCTGACACGATCGTTAGGCCGAACGTGACTGGGGCCATAGCTATGGCAGCCCAGCCAAGTTTCTTTCGATTAGACTTGTGCGCCGCCGCTCGATTGGTCCAGAGGGTGGAAGTGCGAGTGAGTTGGAGGCGCTGGTTGTAAGCTTCCAAAACATTCTGCCACTCTGCTTCCATCTCTGCTGCGCGATTGGCAAACTCTTGCCTCTCAGTTTCTGCCGATAGCAAAATTCGTTCTTGCTCTTCCTTGAGATCCGCAAGAGCCGATTCCACTGTTAACATTTTTAAATTTGCGTCATTTATTGACGCCAGAAAGGCTTCGGGGTCGCGCACCAGATCATGAACAATGTTCGGCAAAAGATGCTTGACCGAGGCAGTCATTCGCTCATTCAAAGCGGTTTCAACGCGATCGCCGCCAACCTGAGTGTTTCCCGTCGAGAAGCGAAGTGCTCCTTCTCCAAGAAGTGTAAGCACTTCCTCCCGGTTTTCCCGTTCCAAAGCTTCGATGATTGCTTTGCCTAAAGTAGAGTCCGCCAGGATTGGGCGATGCTTTCTTATAGCTTGAGAGATTGCACGTTCGCCACTTGGCGTTCCGGCATTTTCCACGCCTGATCTTGCATCGGCAACAAAGCGCTCAAGCCGATCCGTGAGCCTGCTTATCACCTCGCTAGAGAGTTTGCTTTCCGGCTTAATATTTTTCCACTGGCTGCTAGCGCGGCCCATTTTCCGGAAAAAATCTTCGGCTGTCTCGAATGTTCGGACCGCTCCATTGCGGCTCCCGAAATCGATGTGCATTGCCCCTCCTAGCTTGTGGCTTGATTTAACTCTACTGTTGGTCGAGCCATTTCACTACAGGCGCCGGAAAATACAATCCAACGCCTCATTGTCTGAAATGACGCAGGTATAGCGCAGGTCGCTTTCCCACTTTTCTGCCTACCAAAGTACTTTCAGTAGGAAAACGCTCAGAATGCAACTCTGCTGCGTTTGGGTATGGCGTGGGACTGAGCGGATGAGTTATGTAGATTGACCCAAAGTCTGGCTGAAAACTTCGCCTTTTAGCTAGGCCGTCAGGAGCCTTCGTAATGCGAGGGTCACGTGTTCGAGTCACGTAAGCAGCGATGGGCGGGCGTGCGGTGCGTTCGATCAGGATGTCATTGCGTTGCGGTCTGCCGCTTCGCCGACGGTCAGGTGAAAGGCGAACGGCCTTTTCGGGGCGCCGGACCCCTGTAAACGTCTTGGCAATAATCCTGCCCCAAAGTGGGGCATGTGCTTTCAGGTTTACTATGGGGCTTGGCTATGATGCGGTCGGCGCCTAGCCTTGATGTCATGCGCATCCTCTCGACCCTGCTGCTGGTGTCCGCAGCCATCACCGCATCGGCCTTTGCCCAGAGCGCGCCGGCCCCGTTCACGCTCGCCGAAAATGGCCGGGGCTTTGCCTCGCTCGCCGATGCGATCGGCGCGATCGGCGATGGCAAGGGCACGGTCATCGTCGCGCCGGGTACCTATCGCCAGTGCGCGGTGCAGAATGGCGGCGAGGTGACGATCAAGGCGGCAACGCCGGGCAGCGCGATCTTCGACGGCGCGATCTGCGAGGAAAAGGCGGCTTTGGTGCTGCGCGGCCGCGCCACCATGGTCGATGGCCTGATCTTCCAGAATCTGCGCGTGCCTGACGGCAATGGATCGGGCATCCGCCTCGAAAAGGGCAATCTTTCCGTCAGTAACAGCCTGTTCCGCAACAGCGAGGAAGGCATTCTGACCGGCGAGGATCGCGGCGCCTCGGTCCAGATCGACAAGTCGACCTTCCGCCATCTGGGCCGGTGCGACCGTGATCTCGATTGCGCCCATGGCATTTATATCGGCCGGGTCGCGCGCCTTAGCGTCACCCGTTCGCGCTTCGACCAGGGCGATGGCGGCCATTATCTCAAGAGCCGCGCCGCGCAGGTCGATATCCGCGACAACAGCTTTGACGACAGCGGCGGCCATCTCACCAATTACATGATCGACCTCAGCAACGGCGCCAGCGGCCAGATCGTCGGCAACGACATGGTACAGGGCAAGGACAAGGATAATTGGTCCGCCTTTATCACCATCGCGCCGGAAGGCCGCGAGCAGGACAGCAGCGCCCTGGTGATCGAAGGGAACAAAGCCGGCTTCGTGCCGGGCCTGGCGCGCGGCTCGACCTTCGTCGCCAATTTTACCGACGATGTCGTCCGTATCGGCCAGAACCAGCTTGCCCCCAGCATGAAGGTCAAGGACCGGCGCTGACTTTGCCGCGCCGATCTGATAGGGAAGAGCCATGCGCACCACCTATGACAGCGCGACCGTCCGCCTCTATCATCTGGGCGACGACGGCGCGGCGATGACGATCCTGTATGGCCCCCTGAGCGAAGCCCTGCGCGTCGCCGAGCAACAGCCGCAGGAAGTGCAGGACGGCCTGTTCCTCGCCACCGACAATGATGTCGTGGCCTATCTCGACCTGATCGAAAGCTGAGCGGCCGCGCATTTCGGACGAGAAAATAGGAAAAAGGCCGGTCCGTCAGGGTAACGGACCGGCCTTCGCTGGCCTGAAAACCAGAAGGGGGGGACTGGTTCAGGCGGGCATTTTTCAGGCTGCCTCGGCCGCTTCCTCGGCAGTGGGCAGACGGATCAGATAGTCGAAGGCCGACAGGGCTGCGGTTGACCCCGCACCCATGGCGATCACGATCTGCTTGTAGGGCACGGTTGTGCAGTCGCCGGCGGCGAAGATGCCGGGCTGGCTGGTTTCGCCGCGCGCGTCGATCTCGATCTCGCCACGGGGCGAGAGCGCGATCGTGTCCTTGAGCCATTCGGTGTTGGGCACCAGGCCGATCTGGACGAAAATGCCTTCCAGCTCGACATCATGCTCGGTGCCGCTGTTGCGGTCCTTGTAGCTGAGGCCGCTCACCCGCTCGCCATTGCCGTTCACCTTTGTGGTCAAGGCCGAGGTGATGATCTTGACGTTGGGCAGGCTGGCGAGCTTGCGCTGCAGCACCGCGTCGGCGCGGAGTTGGCTGTCAAACTCGATCAGCGTCACATGGGCGACGATGCCGGCCAGGTCGATCGCGGCTTCGACGCCGCTATTGCCGCCGCCGATTACCGCCACGCGCTTGCCCTTGAACAGCGGACCATCGCAGTGCGGGCAGTAGGCGACGCCCTTGTTGCGATAGTCGTCCTCGCCCGGCACGCCCATCTGGCGCCAGCGGGCGCCGGTCGACAGGATGATGGTGCGGCCTTTCAGCGACGCGCCATTTTCCAGCATGACTTCATGATAGCCGCCTTCGGTCTTGGCCGGGATCAGCTTCGCCGCCTTTTGCAGGTTCATGATCTCGACGTCATAATCCTTGACGTGCGCTTCCAGCGCGCTGGCGAGCTTGGGGCCTTCGGTGCGGCTGACCGAGATGAAATTCTCGATATCCATGGTGTCGAGCACCTGGCCGCCGAAGCGTTCCGCCGCCACGCCGGTGCGGATGCCCTTGCGCGCCGAATATATGGCCGCCGCCGCGCCGGCAGGACCGCCGCCGACCACCAGCACCTCGAACGGATCCTGCTTGCGGATCTTCTCGGCCGCCTTCGCTTCGGCGCCGCTGTCGATCTTGGCGACGATCTGCTCCAACTCCATCCGGCCCTGGCCGAAGGGTTCGCCGTTCAGGAAGATGGTGGGCACGGCCATGACCTTGCGGGCGTCGACCTCATCCTTGAACAGGCCGCCGTCGATCGCGACATGGCTGATCCGGGGGTTGAGCACGCTCATCAGGTTCAGCGCCTGCACCACGTCGGGGCAGTTCTGGCACGACAGCGAGAAATAGGTTTCGAACGCATAGTCGCCGTCGAGATCCTTCACCTGCTGGATCAGATCCTGCGCGGCCTTGGACGGATGACCGCCGACCTGCAGCAGGGCGAGCACGAGCGACGTGAATTCATGGCCCATTGGCAAACCGGCGAAGGTCACACCGATATCGGTGCCGACGCGGCGGATCATGAAGCTGGGCTTGCGCTTGTCCGAACCGGTGGCAAGGCTGACCTTGTCCGAAAGCTCGGCGATTTCGGTCAGCAATTCGTTCATTTCGCGCGACTTCGCGCCATCATCCAGCGAAGCCACCAACTCGATCGGCTGGGTGATGTTCGCCAGATAGGCCTTCAACTGCCCCTTGAGATTTGCGTCCAACATGTCTGTCTGGCTCCGTGGAAAAATGGCGGGCCGTCCCGATCGGGAGGACGCGACGGCCCGTCCGGGGAATTGGTGCGACCCAAAAGCCCCGTTGAAATAGAGATAAGTCTGTAGAAATTTTTTTGAAGGTCCGCCGGGTCCCCTCAATCTGGGCGAACCCGGCGGCCTGTCAGCACCTAAAGATGCTTAGATCTTGCCGACGAGGTCGAGCGAGGGGGCGAGGGTTTCCGCGCCTTCTTCCCACTTGGCGGGGCAGACTTCGCCCGGATGGCTGGTCCAGTACTGCAGCGCCTTGATCTTGCGCAGCAGTTCGGCCGCGTTGCGACCCACGCCCTCGGGGGTGATTTCGACCAGCTGGATCACGCCTTCGGGATCGAGCACGAAGGTGCCGCGGTCGGCCAGGCCAACGCCTTCGCGCAGCACGCCGAACTGGTTCGAGATGTCGTGGTTCTGGTCACCCAGCATATAATAGTTGATCTTGCCGATGGCCGGCGAGGTGTCGTGCCAGGCCTTGTGGCAGAAATGGGTGTCGGTCGACACCGAATAGACTTCCACGCCCATGCCCTGCAGGGTGGGGTAGATGTCGGCCAGGTCTTCCAGCTCGGTCGGGCAGACGAAGGTGAAGTCGGCCGGGTAGAAGAAGAAGACGGCCCACTTGCCCTTGACGTCGGCATCGGTGACATCGACGAACTTGCCTTCCTTGAAAGCGGTTGCCTTGAAAGGCTGCAGGGGGGTGTTGATGAGAGCCATGGGCTATCCAGTTCCTTGATTAGGGTTGCTGTTGCGAAGCCTGTTTAGGGAAGCGGATGATTCGGGGGAAATTGGTTTTCTCGGACATGTTGATAGATAAAAGCGATTACACACTATCCGATTAATCGAACGGTTCATTGATCCCGCAGGGCATGACCCATGGCTCGTTCAACCAGCTGCTGCGCCTCTGCCGCGCTGAAACTGGTGGGGTCCAGGCAATATTCCAGCCAGAGCCCGTCGACCAGCGCGGTGAGGCCGATCGCCTTGAGCCGTACTTGCGCGGGCGAGAAGGCCGGCGCGGCGGCGGCGACCAGCCCCTCCAGTTGCGCGCGCGACGCGGCATAGATGTCGGCATGGGCGGCCGCCACATCGGTATTGGACTTGATCAGGCTCCAGAAGGCGATCCAGGTGGCGAGCAGGTCGGCGTCCAGCACGGGCTCGCGGAAATTGGCCTGGAGAAAGGCGCGCAGCCGGTCCAGCGGATCATCGCCCGCGCCTGCGATCGCTGCGTCCATGGCCTGGGACACGCGCTGCCCGACATCGCGATAGGTGGCCAGGATCAGCGCATCGACACCCTCGAAATAATGGGTCAGCAGGCCGGACGACACGCCCGCGGCGGCGCAGATGGCGCGGACAGAGGTGCCTGCCACGCCCTTTTCCGCCAGACATTTTGCCGTTGCGTCGATTAGTGCCTGCCGCCGGACATCGGCGGACTCCCGTACGAATTTCGCTCTCACTTGCCCCCCGGCATGGGACGACCCGGCGCCCCGAACATGCTATTCTGTTGCCGCTCATTGTGCGGAAATGACGGGCGCTGGCAAGCGCCGTTCGACCCGATTGCGGATCGATCCGGCCGGTTCGCCCGTTTCCCCCGCATATTGTCGTCATGACAGCAAGGAGACCATGGATGATCCGACAGCCCGCCACCACGTCCGCCCTTCGCCTGATCCTGCCCGGTCTGGGCGCGGTATTGCTGCTGGGTGGCTGCGCCAAGGGCGTGGACAACGAAACGGTGGCGAACAATGCGAGCGTGCCGGCCCATGCCGAGGCGATCGAGGATACAGACTCGGTCGCGGTCCCGGACAATGTAGGCGCGGCGCTGCCCACCGACGAATGGGTCGGGCGCTGGACCGGGCCGGAAGGGCTGTTCCTCGACATCCAGCCCGCGCCCGATGGCAAGCCGGGCCATTATGCGCTGGCCAACAAGGATAATCTCGACCGGGAGGCGACCTATAGCGGCCTGGCCGATGGCGCGACGATCCGTTTCGTGCGCGATGGCCGCGATCTCGCCATTCGGCCGGGCACGGGGGCGGAAACGGGCTTCAAATATCTTGCCGACAAGCAGGACTGCCTGATCGTGAAGCCGGGCGAGGAAGGCTATTGCCGATAAGCCGGGATCGGCAAAGGTCATGCCGACGCGACAGGGCCGAAGTTCACAGTGTCGTGCGGCATTTGTGGCCGTTTGCACCGGATATGCGCGTGCCACGCGCCCATGACGCGACGGTCGCGCGTCAATTGGGTCAGGACAGCCTCGCACCGACGCGCCGTTCGGGTCATGCCGACGCGACAGGGAGGCGACACATGGGTCACCGCCTGTTGTGGGCTGCGGTCGGGGCGAGGGAAAGGGGGCGGCGCTGGTGCATCGCCCAGGGTAGATCAGAGATTGGGCGAGTAGGACAGGGCTTTGCTACGCTTGCCTGACGATGTCGGGTTTTGACGGCTGACGACCACCGACGGACATTCCTTCTCCCGCTAGAGGGAGAAGGATACGAAGCCTTGCCGGCAAGGCCGGCTAGGCGAAGTTGGATGAGGGCCGCTCGCTTCATAAGACCCTCACCCTCCCACGCCTACGGCGCGGGCCCCTCCCTCTCCCGCAAACGGGAGAGGGTAAGCAGACGTTCGGCAATCCACCCAACTTCGTCACTCACGTCTCCGCAGGGGTGACCGTGCCAGAGACGTTCAGTTTCTGCTCCGTCTCTGGGCCTTGCCGGGGGTGCGCTGTAGCGGAATCAGGCGCTGGTGGTTGCCTGGCCAAGCTGGCGGGCGAGGGTGACGAATTCTTCGACGCTGACGGTTTCGGCGCGGCGTTGCGGGTCGATGCCGATCGCTTCCAGTGCATCGAGCGCGCCGGGGACGGACTTGAGGCTCTGGCGCAGCATCTTGCGGCGCTGGCCGAAGGCGGCGGCGGTCAGGCGTTCCAGGATCTTGAGCTGCACGCCTTCGGGCGCCGGCTTGGGGGTGATGTGGACCACGGCCGACATCACCTTGGGCGGCGGAGTGAAGGCGCTGCGATGCACTTTCATGGCGATGCGCGCGTCGCTGCGCCACTGGGCGAGGACGGCGAGGCGGCCATAATGGTCGGTGCCCGGTTTCGCGACGATGCGTTCGGCCACTTCCATCTGGAACATCAAGGTCAGGCTGGACCACCAGGGCAGCGGTGCCCATAGCGCCGACAGCCAGCCGACCAGCAGGGCGGTGCCGACATTATAGGGCAGGTTGGCGATGATATGGGCGCCATCGCCGGCCTCGGCACGGGCATCCACTTCCATCGCGTCGCCGGAAATGACGCGCAACTGACCGGGGAAGGCCAGCTCCAGTTCGGCGAGCGCCGGCAGGCAGCGCCGATCACGCTCGACCGCGACCAGCCGTCCGCCGGCGCGCAGGATCGCGCGGGTCAGGCCGCCCGGGCCAGGGCCGACCTCGAACGCGGGCTGATCCTGGATGCTGCCGGGAATGGCGGCGATCCGGTCGAGCAACTGTTCGTCGAGCAGGAAATTCTGGCCGAGCGCCTTGCTGGCCTGAAGCCCATGGGCGGCGATCACGTCGCGCAGCGGCGGCAAGGTGGGGCGGGCGTCAGCCGGCATAGGCAATCCGTGCGCGGGCGGCTTCGGCCGCCATCTTGAGGGCGGCGATCATCGCGCCGGGATTGGCGCTGTCGGTGCCGGCGATGCCGAAGGCAGTGCCATGATCGGGCGAGGTGCGCACGATCGGCAGGCCCAGGGTGATGTTGACGCCATCGTCGAAGTTCAGCGTCTTGATCGGGATCAGCGCCTGATCATGATACATGCAGAGCGCCGCGTCATAGGCTTCGCGGGCACGGGCATGGAACATGCCATCGGCCGCCAGCGGGCCGACAATGTCGATCCCTTCGGCGCGCAGCGCCTCGATCGCCGGGCGGATCACCTCAATCTCCTCGCGGCCGAGTGCGCCATTCTCCCCGGCATGCGGGTTGAGGCCGGCGACGGCGAGACGGGGGCGGGCGATGCCGAAATTGCGCTGCAGCCCCTTCACCGTGGTGAGGGCGCGGGCGCGGATCAGATCGATGGTCAGCGCCGAAGGCACATCGGCGAGCGCGATATGGATGGTGATCGGCACCACCTTGAGCGACGGGCCGGCGAGCATCATGACCGCGTTCTGGGCCGAGACGCCGCAGCGTTCGGCGACGAATTCGGTCTGGCCCGGATGGGTGAAGCCGACGCCGTACAGCTGTTCCTTGCCGACCGGCGCGGTGACGATGCCGGCGGCTGATCCGGTGCGGGCAAGGCCGACCGCGACCTCCAGTGCCTGGAAAGCGGTGCGGGCGCCATCGATGCTGGGTGTGCCGGGCACGATCTCGCCCGCTTCGGCCACCTGCATGCAGGGCAGGGCGCGATCGAACACCTGCGCGGCTTCCTCGGGCGATCCGACGATCTCGACCGGGCCGAGCCACACCGCGCGCAGCGATGCAGCATCGCCGACGGCGAAGAAGGCGGGCAGGCCACGCGCTTCGCGCATGACCCACGCCTTGGCGACGATTTCCGGTCCGATGCCTGCCGGGTCGCCGAGCGAGACGGCGAAGGGCGGCAGGCTGACCGGATCAGTTATATTCGATAACGGCATCGCGGCGAAGATCGCGCAGATAGATGCGGGCGCGCTTGTTGACGCGTTCCTCTTCCAGCTGGGCCTGGATCTGTTCGGGATTGGGGGCGTTGGCCGACTGCGGCTCGTCGCGGCCGCAGACGATCAAGACGCGGACGCCATCGTTGATCGAGCCGAAGGGCGGGGTGGATTCGCCGACCTGCAGATTGACCAGAATGTCCTGCAGCTGGGGCGGCAGGTCGCGCAGCTTCACATTGTCATTGTCGACCACGTCGGCGCCGATGCGGGCACCGATCTCGTTCGCCTGACCGCAGCCCTTGATCTCCTTGACCGCGGCGGCGAAGGTCGCGGCCTTCTGGCTGGCGGCTTCCTTGCTGGTGCCGGCCGGGAAGAGGACCGACAGCTGCTTGAGGCTGAGCAGCGAATCGCGCGGATCGGCGGTCAGCACCTTGCGCTTGTCCATCACATAGATGATCGACATGCCGCCCACCGTCTCGATCGGGCCGGCGAGCTGGCCGACCTGCAATTCGGTGGCGGCCTGCGCCAGTTCGGTCGGCAGCTGGCTGGGGCGGACCCAGCCGAGATCGCCGCCGACGACGGCGGTCGAGGCTTCGGAGAACTGACGGGCATAGGCGGCGAAGCTGCCGCCCTGCTTGATCTGTTCGATGATGTTGCGCGCGTTGGCCGTGATCTGGTCACGGTTTTCCGGCGTCGAGGACAGGTAGATTTCGCTGATCCGCACTTCGTCGCTGCCCTTGGCGGCGTTGAGGCGATCGACCACCGACTTCACTTCGTCTTCGGAGACGTTGACGAAGGGCTGGATGTTGCGGCGGAGCAGGCGGCTCCAGGCCAGTTCGCCCTCGATCTGGCGCTTGATGCTGCTGGCCGAGCTGCCCTGTTCGCGCAGATACTGGTTGAACTGGTCGGGCGACTTGCGGAAATTGGCCGCAACGCGCTCATAGCTCTGGTTCACTTCGGCCGGATCGATCTTGATGTCGTTGGCCGCCGCTTCCTGAATCTGCAGCGTTTCGTCGATCAGGTTGCGCAGAACCTGGACGCGCAGCCGTTCCTTCTCCTCGGCCGACACCTTGCCGCCATTGGCGGTGATGATGAGAGCCAGGCGCTGATCGACATCGGTGCCGGTGATGATGCGGCCGTTCACGATCGCCGTTGCCTTGCGGACATTGGGATCATTCTTGCCGAAGATGGTGACGTCCTTGGGCAGGTTCAGGCCCTGATCGGCGTCATTGTCGACGGCCTGGGCCGACACGGTCTGTGCCGCCATGCCCAGAAGGGCGGTGGACAGGAACAGGGTGCGCAGGCCCGAGCGAACGGATTTGGGCGAGAAAACGACAGAAAGCATCGTCGGCAAAAATCTCCAATACGGTCGGGAGCCAATGCCCCGTTCCGCCTTAACCGGTCCTGAGCGGACGGCGGGAAGGCAGTTCCTTATATGCCAATATTGCGAAAAGCCAGCCGCAGCTGGAAGCTGTTGCCGGCGCGCGCGTCACCGTTGGTCTGATAGTCGCGCCGCCATGTAAAGCCCAGCGTCAAACAATCATCCTCATAGGCAACGCCGAGGCGCTGGCGCACGGGCTCATAGCCGTCGGCCGTGGTACCCGGATCTTCCTGCGCGCCGGTAAGATCGATGACGGTCGAGCCGAACACCGACCAGAAGCGGGCGAACTGGATGCGGCCGCCCAGGCGCAGTTCCTCGCGGTCCTGCAGATCCTCCAGCGTGATATTGGCGTTGCGGTTGAGGCGCAGATAGCTGATCTGGGCATAGGTCTTCTTGCTGCCCACGGTCGCGTCGACCTCGTTCCGGCGGACCGCCAGATTGTCCTTGTCGACCCGGAAGCGCTGGGTGAAGCTGACGAAATCCTTGTAGCGGACGGTCCAGCGGCCGACGATGTCGGACATGCGGTCGGACAGGCCGGTGCCGTCGGGCAGGATGCTGGCGCGGTTGTCGAGCCGGTAGCTCTGGCCGACATTGGCATCGAGCGTGAAGTCGGGCAGCGCCAGATTATATTCCAGGCCATAGGTGATGCGGCTCGAATCCTCGAACCGGTCATAGCCCGCGAAGCGGTTGAGCGCGAAGAGGTTGCTGTCCTCCAGATCGACCGACCGGGCATCCTCATTGGGCACCGACAGGTTGGCGAGATGGGGCGAGGCGACGATCTGGACGCGTGGGGCGATACGCTGCACGCCGCCGAAGGCCTCACCCATGAAGGGCCAGCGCATGTCGACCGCGGCGGCGGCGATGCCGCGCGCCTTCCAGCCCGGATCGCCGGCATAGCTGATCGTGTCGGTCAGCAGATTGTCGCTGCTGTGATAGACGTCGCCGCGCAGATAGGTGGTGAAATTCACTTCCTGGCCAAGGCCGGTCAGCTTGCGCAGATTCCATTCGAACGCGGCAAAGGCGCGCTGGGTGTCCTGCCCCTCGGTCCGGGTGATCGCCAGCGTATTGGCCTGGAACTGCATCTGGCCGCCGAGCAGCGGATCCTTCATCCGCAGCCGATAGTCCATGACCGGCAGGGCGATCGGCATCTGGCCCTGGGGATCGTCGACGCGCAGCGTCTGCACCGCCCAGCCGGCGAGCGAGAAATAGCTGTTCTCGCCGATCCGCTGGACGCCCAGGGTCGAACGCAGCCGGTCGTCGCGGCTGATGTCGTAGCGGCGCAGGAAGGTGCGGTCGGTGGCGACCCGGATCGACCCGTTGACGCTCCATTCGGGCGACAGCTGCATGCCGCCGCTGGCGTCGATCGCGCCGCGAATATCCTTTTGCGAATCGGTCGGCGTGATGCCGCTCGACCGGCTGCCATAGGTGGCATAGCCGGTGATCTGATAGGCACCGCGATCGTAGAGGTGGCGGAAATTGCCTTCGATCATCGGCAGCGAATCGCTGTAGACGTGCGGCGTGACGGTCAGGTCGCGATTGGGCGCGAGCTTGAGATAATAGGGGACCGCGACCTCGAAGCCATTGACCCGGTCATAACGGATATTGGGGACCAGAAGGCCGCTGCCGCCATCGTCGCCGACCGGATGCGACAGGCCCGGCACCGGGATCAGCGGCAGGCCGAACAACTCGACATTGGCGCGGGTATAGGAGACGCGCTGCTTGGTCGGGTCATAGACGACCTTGACCGCGTTGATCTGCCAGGTCGGTTCCTTGGGGCAGCCGTCGCTGCCCTCCACCGGACAGCCGGTGTAGGCGGCGTGGTGCAGCGTATAGACGCCATTGACCCGCTCGCCCTTGGTCGCGGCCATGCGGCCACCCTTCTGGAGGACCAGCAGGATATTGTCGACCGCGCCATCCTTGAGCGTATCGGTGACATCGAAGCGATCGCCATAGGCGACATTGCCGTCCGGATCGATCACCGAGACGGCGCCCTGTGCCTCCACCTTGCCGGTGTTGCGGTCCCACACGATCTTGTCGGCGCGCAGTCGGTTGCCGTCGCGCAGCAACTGGACATTGCCGGTGGCGGTCACGATTTGGCTGTTGGTGTCATATTCCAACGTATCGGCGGCGAAGCCGATTTCCTGGTCATTGTCGGGCACCGGCGCGTCGGGCGCGCTGATCGGCGTCTGGGGCTCGTTCAGCTTGGGCTCGGGCGCCTGTTGCGCATGGGCCAGCGGCGCCGCGAGCAGGCAGGACGAGGCAGCGCCGGCAAGCAGCGCCTGTTTGAACGACAGGGGAAACACGGAAATCTGCAAGCGTAGGGGCCTCTTTGTGGGCACTTCTGGTCCCTGCCTATCGCACTGCTTGGCCCGCGCCGCAATCGCTGCTCGCATTCGGGACGGCGGAAATCCGCCGAATGGCTTTGCAGAGCGGCAAAGCCGCACTATCTGGCTGAAACAAGAACGACACGGCATTCCAGAGAAAAGGCCCCCAGATGGACATCCAATTCAGCCCCACGCGCCCCCAGGTCGACACGTTGGTCCTTGCCGTGGCGAAGGGGACTGTCGACAGCCTGCCGCTTACCGCATCGGCCACGCTGGTCGCCGGCGCCGCCGCCGCGCGCTTCGCCGGTGAGGCGGGCGGCAGCGTCGAGAGCTTCGTCGAGGAAGGCGGCGCGGTGCTGCGCGTCCTGCTGCTGGGCATCGGCAATGGCAGTGCGGCCGACCTGGAGCGGGCCGGCGGCGCGCTGACCGCCAAGCTGTCGACCAGCGGCGCGACCCACGCAGCGGTCGAATTCCTGGCCGGCGTCAGTGGCGAGGATGCCGCCCGGCTGGGCCTGGGCGCGCTGCTGCGCAGCTGGCGGATCGATACCTATCGCACGCGTCAGCCCGAAAAGGCCAAGCCGACGCTGGCGACCGTGACGATCGTCGCAAACGGCGCCGAGGCCGAATGGGCCAAGCTGTCGGCGGTTGCCGCCGGCGTTGCCTTCACCCGCGAACTGGTGTCGGAACCGGCCAATATCCTCTATCCCGAAAGCTTCGTCGCGCGCTGCCAGCATCTGGCCGAGCTGGGCGTCAAGATCACCGTGCTGGACCGTGCGGCGATGACCGAGCTGGGCATGGGCGCGCTGCTGGGCGTGGCGCAGGGGTCGGCGCGCGAGGCGCGGCTGCTGGCGATGGAATGGGACGGCACCGATGGCGCCGCCGACAAGCCGGTCGTGTTCATCGGTAAGGGCGTGACCTTCGACACCGGCGGTATCTCGCTCAAGCCTGGCCCCGGCATGGAAGACATGAAGTGGGACATGGGCGGCGCCGGCGCCGTCGCTGGCGCCATGAAGGCGCTGGCCGGTCGCAAGGCCAAGGCGCGTGTCGTCGGCATCTGTGGCCTGGTCGAGAATATGCCCGACGCCAATGCCCAGCGCCCCGGCGACATCGTGACGTCGATGTCGGGCCAGACCATCGAGGTGCTGAACACCGACGCCGAAGGCCGTCTGGTGCTGTGCGACGCGGTGACTTGGGCGCAGAAGACCTATGAACCCGAAGTGGTGATCGACCTTGCCACCCTGACCGGCGCGATGATGATCGCGCTCGGCAGCGAGCATGGCGGTCTCTTCGCCAACGACGATGCGCTGGCCGACGACCTGCTGGCGGCGGGCAAGATCAGCGGCGAGAAGCTGTGGCGCTTCCCGCTGTCGGAGGCCTATGACAAGCTGATCGACAGCCCGATCGCCGACATGAAGAATATCGGTCCGCGCTTCGCCGGCTCGATCACCGCTGCCCAGTTCATCAAGCGCTTCGTCAACGAAGGCGTGAAGTGGGCGCATCTCGACATTGCCGGCATGGTCTGGTCGGACAAGCCCGGCGCCACCGCCGACAAGGGCGCGACCGGCTATGGCGTGCGCCTGATCGACCAGCTGGTGGCCGACAAGTTCGAGCGCTGAAGCCGGTGCAGGTCGACTTCTACCAGCTGAGCCGCGATCCCGTGGAAGGGGTGCTGCCCGCGATCGCGGCACGCATCCTGGACATGGGCGCGCGGCTGCTGGTGGTGGCCGACGAGCCGGAACGGCTGGCCCGCATATCGGCGGGGCTATGGGCGGGGCCACCCGAAAGCTTCCTGGCCAATGGCCTGGCAGGCGACGGGGTGGACGCCGCCCAGCCGGTGCTGCTGGCGCAGAGTTGCGACGCTGCCAATGGCGCGAAGCATATCGCGCTGGCGGACGGGGTGTGGCGCGAGGAGGCGCTGGGCTTCGAGCGGGCCTTCTATTTTTTCGACGCGGACACGATCGACGGGGCGCGGGCCAGCTGGCGGGCGCTCAGCAAGCGCGAGGGCGTGACCCCGCGCTTCTGGCGGCAGGAAGGCCGCAAATGGGTGCAGGGGCCGTGAACGCCCGGAAATAGGGACTTCTACCAAGCCCTCTCGCGCCCCTCTTGCGAAGTGATCCGGCCCAGTCTAAAGGGCGCGCAACTTTATTCCAACAATCCGGAGTTATGAGGGCCATGGCCGTCACGCGCACTTTTTCGATCATCAAGCCCGACGCGACCCGTCGCAACCTGACCGGCGCCGTCACCAAGATGCTGGAAGAAGCCGGCCTGCGCGTCGTCGCTTCCAAGCGCATCCGCATGAGCCGCGAACAGGCCGAAGGCTTCTACGCCGTTCACAAGGAACGCCCCTTCTTTGCTGACCTGGTCGCCTTCATGATCTCGGGCCCGGTCGTCGTCCAGGTTCTGGAAGGCGAAAACGCCGTGACCCGCAACCGCGACATCATGGGCGCCACCAACCCGGCCAATGCCGACGCCGGCACCATCCGCAAGGAACTGGCCGAATCGATCGAAGCCAATTCGGTCCATGGTTCGGACAGCGAAGAAAATGCCGCGATCGAGATCGCCTATTTCTTCAAGCCCGAAGAAATCGTCGGCTAAACCCGACACCCGTCCCCGGACGAGCAAAAGGCCCGGCGCTCCCGCAAGGAGCGACCGGGTTTTTTGTGGTTGGGATGACGGATTTGGGTGGGGTCGGCTTACGCGAAATCAGATGGGCGATAAGGACGCTTGCGCCCTATGAGGGCCGCATTTGTATGCGGCAACCGAAGTTCAAATCGCTTCAACTCGCGAGCGGCATCAACGTCTCCAAGCTTAGCAGCACGCGCCAGCCAATGCCGATATCCGCGGAGATCACGTCCATTGAATGCGTTCATAGCAAGATGCTGCGCGGCGGTCAGGTGACCACGACGAAATGCTCGATAGGCAAGGCCTGCTTGGCTAAATGGATTGGCAAGGCTACCGGGCTTGTCGAATGTGCTGCCAAGTTCCGTCATCGCTAATGGATCGCGTTGAAAGGAAAGGTGCCAGATTATAGGCATAGCATAGCCAGTTTTGTGATTGTCGCGGATACCCCAGTATCGATCCCAGAGACGATCATTTTTGCTCATAGCTCATCAATGCCATTCACACCGAACGTCCGCAATCGGGAACAACTCCCGAGATTTGGACGGCAAAAACTGGTCGCTTGCGGCCTGCCTGAACGTGGCCGGGCGGCCCTAGCCTTTTGTCTGGCGCGCCCAGCGGGCGTCGATCTGGGCCTGGGCGTCGGCGCCCTGGGCGTGGCTGACCAGGGACAGGCCGCGCAGGGTCAGCTTATGGCCGGACAGCCATTTGCCGGCGATGCCATAGCCGATGTCGTAGACGGCGGAATCGCTGTGGGTGTCGCCATTGACGACGAACTGGGTGACGATGGTCACCGGCAGTTTCTCGTCGCCGATGCTGTCGTCGGGCAGCTTGGCGGCATTGCGCGCCTTTTTCAGCGCATCCTCGAACCAGCCGGCCTCGATCCGCGGTTCGCCGGTGGTGTCGACCGGGGCGATGCCGAGCGCCTTGGGGAAATGGATGGTTTGGCTCTGCACCAGCTGATCGGGATCGGCGGGCTTGAGCGTCAGCCGGCTGTCGCCATCGGCTGCGGCGTTCAGCACCAGCCGGGCGGCACGGGCGGAGGCCTTGCTGCTTTCGGCGGCCTTGCTGGCGCGCTCGTCCTTCTTGTCGGCCCAGTTGAGATAGAGGGTGAGGGCGGAGATCAGCACCGCCGCCACCGCCAGCAATTCGCCCAGCGTGATCCAGCGACGGCGGATGCGAGCGGCTTCCTCCTTGCGGGTTTCCTGCTTGGCCTCGGGGCTGTCGCTCATCGGATCAGGCCGTCTGTGGCGGGACTTCGAACTTGTCGATCACCCATTCCTCGGCCTGCGCCTCGCCGATCCATTCCTGCATCCAGGGATGGGCGATGATCGCGCGCATATAGGCTTCGGCAAAGCGGGCGACCGGCAGCTGATAGGTGATGAAGCGGGTAACGACCGGCGCGAACATCAGGTCGACGGCGCCGAACTCGCCAAACAGGAAGTCACCCTCGCCACCATAGCGGGCGCGGGCCTGGGCCCAGAGCTGCATGATACGGCTGATGTCGTGGGCGACGGCCTCCGACGGCGGGACCGGATCATAGATCTGGCGGATGTTCATGCTGTGCTCGCGGCGGAGCGCGGCGAAGCTGCTGTGCATTTCGGCCGCCATCGAGCGGGCCATGGCGCGGGCACCCGGATCGGTCGGCCAGAACTGGTCGCCCCCGGCCTTTTCATTGAGATATTCGACGATGGCCAGGCTGTCCCACACGACGATGTCGTCGCCATCCCACAGGATCGGCACCTTGCCGGAGGAGGGGGCGAACTCATCGCCCTCGCGACGCTTTTCCCATTCCTCGTCATAGAGGGGGACCACCACTTCCTCGAACGGAAGGCCGGAGAGCTTGCACGCCAGCCAGCCGCGCAGCGACCAACTCGAATAGGCCTTGTTGCCAATGAACAGCTTCATCATGGCCATGTCTTAGCCGGGCGGGCTTCGATAAGTCGAGAGCCGATAGAGAGGGCTTTCCACTTCGCGTCGAAACGCCTAAGGGGCGGCCATCCCCGGGGGGCCGCTCATGCGCGGCTGAGAGGTGGTCAGCAGACCACGACCCGCTGAACCTGATCCGGCTGATACCGGCGTAGGGAGGGCAAGGCGGCAGGTCCGTCGTCCCTCCTGTGGAGTGGACGTGAAATGAAGACTGCCCGATTGCCCCATGTTGGAAGCGCCTGTCTGACGCTGGCCCTGTTGATGATTGCGTCGCCTGTAATGGCGGAGGATGAGCTGGACCAGTCGACCAATATCCAGGTCGTCGGCCATCCCGACCCCGAAGGCCTGTTGCCCGACCAGAGCGCGCCCAAGGCGGTCAGCGCGATCTCCACCGACTTCATCATCAAGCAGGCGCCGACGCTCAACGCGTTCCAGCTGGTCAATCTGCTGCCCGGCGCCAATGTCTCGTCCAGCGACCCCTATGGCCTGTCGGCGTCCTCCAGCCTGACGCTGCGCGGCCTGGGCCAGGACCAGATCGGCGTGCTGATGGAAGGCGCGCCGCAGAACGACATCGGCTATTATTATGCCTATCCCTCGCAATTTGCCGATGCGGAGAATGTGCGGCAGGTGATGCTGGCGCAGGGCGCGGCAGACATTGACTCGCCGGTGGTCGCGGCCGCCGGTGGCCTGTTGTCGCTGACGCTGGATGATCCCAGGGCGGAGGCGGGCGGCCTCGTCAACCTGTCGGTCGGTTCCTATGACGAGCGGCGCATCTTTGCGCGGATCGACACGGGACGGATCGGGTCGACCGGGCTGAAGGGCTTCATTTCCTATTCCAACAACCGCGCCGACAACTGGCGCGGGGCGGGCCATGACCAGCGCCAGCATATCGATGCGAAGCTGCTGAACGAATGGGGCGATGGCAATCGGGCGAGCATCGCCTTTTCCTTCAACGACGCCAAGACATCGACCTATCCCAGCCCGAGCAAGGCGGATTGGGAAGCCTCTGGCCGGGGCTATAATTTCGACGAGACCTATAGCGAGGGGAATACCAACTACTGGCGCCTCTATCGCGCGCCGTTCCGCAATTTCTATGTCGCGGCGCCCGTCCACCTGAAGCTGAGTGACACGCTGAGCTTCGACAGCAGCGCCTATCTGCAGATGGGCCATGGCAATTCGCCCTATGGCACGCAGCTGACCACCACCGGCAACTATCTGGGCACCGAGGAGCTGACCCAGCCGATCGACCTGCCCGGCGCGGTCGATGGCGTCGCCACGGTGATGGGCAACTGGACCGGCAAGCAGTTCCGCGTCGGCGACGTCAGCAAGCTGACGCTGCAGGCCGGCGCGCATCGGATCGTGGCTGGCCTGTGGTTCGACTATGGCACCGACCGGGTGACGCAATCCTATACGTCGATCGATGCCGATGGCCGGCCGGTCGACCAGTGGGGCTATCAGGACAAGGCGATCCGCACCGTCGACGGGCGCCTGCTGGCCTATGAAAATCAGCGCACGGAGACGGTCACCAAGGGCTTCTTCCTGTCCGACAGCATTGCGGTGACGCCTAAGCTGGGCATCGACATCGGCTTCAAGGGCGTCAACCTGCTGCGCAACGGCCGCAACTATTTGCCCGGTCCGCAATCGACGGTGCGGATCGACAGCTTCGCCGCGCTGCCGCGGGCGGCGATCCATTATCAGCTGGACGACCGGCAGCAGCTGTTCGCCAACATCACCACCAATTTCCGCACGCCCAACGAGTTCGCGCTCTACAACAGCTATTATGGCGGCGAACTGGTGAGCCAGGGCACCGACGGCCTGAAGAACGAATATTCGATCTCGCAGGAACTGGGCTATCGCTATATCGGCCCCAGCCTGTCCTTCTCGCTGACCGGTTTCCATTATCATTTCCGCAACCGCCAGGTGGCGACGGTGATCGACAGCGGCGGCGCGCTGGTCAATTCGACCATCAACGCCGGCAGCCAGAGCAGCTATGGCCTGGATGGCGAGATCGACTATCGCCCGGCCAAGGGGATGAGCATCTATGCCTCGGCCGAATATCTGCACACGCGGCTGAACGACGATCTGGCGATCAACGGCAATTATCTGCCGACCAGGGGCAAGCGGGCCGTGTCGGCCCCCAGCTTCCAGTTCGCGCTGGGCAGCACCTATGATGACGGCCGGCTGTTCGGCAGCAGCGCGCTCAAATATGTCGGCCGCCAATATGCGACCTTCATGAATGACGAGAGCATCAAGGGCTATGCCACGCTGGACCTGTCGGTCGGCGTGCATCTGGCCGGGCTGATCGATGCGCAGGTGATGGACCTGCGCATCAACGCGATCAATGTCACCAATCCGCGCGTCCTGTCGGGCGTCTATTCGATCAGCACCAATGCGCAGGACACGGTCGGGCGCAACGGTACGCTGATCGCCGGTTCGGCGCCGACCTATTATGTCGGCAGTGGGCGCGCCGTGGTGGCGACGCTGTCGCGCGCCTTCTGACGATGAGCGCCGCCGCTCCGCATCTGGTCCATGGCATGGGGCTGGCGCTGGAGGCGCCGGCCTGGCCGGCTATCACGGTGGACGAGGCGGCGGCGGTGCTGGCCCATTTTCCCGACGCTGGCCGGCTGGCGGCGCTGGCCTGGCATTCGCCGCGCCCCTTTTCGGCGGCAGCGCTGGTCGAGACGGATCGCGGCCCGCTGTTCCTGAAGCGGCATCACCAGCGCTTGCGGACGCCGGCGGCGCTGGCCGAGGAGCATGGCTATATGGCGCATCTGCGTGGTGCCGGACTGGCGGTGCCCGATGTGCTGCGCGCGACCGATGGTGCCGGCGCGATGGCGCTGGGCGAATGGAGCTACGAACTGCATCGCCAGGCGCCGGGTATCGATCTCTATCGCGATCGCCAGTCCTGGACGCCCTTCCTGTCGCCCGATCACGCCTTTGCGGCTGGTGTCGCGCTGGCGCAACTGCATCGGGCAGCGGCCGGTTTCGCCGCGCCGGCACGCGGGCGGCATCCGCTGGTGTCGAGCTTCACCATATTGCCTGCCGTTGATCCACTGGCCGCAGCGGACGCCTATGTCGCGGCGCGGCCGGCGGTGGCGGCCTTCCTGGCGGACATGCCCTGGCGGTCGGAACTGGCGCGGCTGTTGGCGGCATTGGGGGAGGGGCTGGCGCCGCGGCTCGCAGAGCAGCCTGCGCTCTGGACCCATAATGACTGGCACCCCTCCAACCTGCTCTGGTCGGCGGAAGGCGCGGTCAGCAGCATCTTCGATTTCGGCCTGTCGACCCGCAGCTGCCCGCTGCATGATCTGGCCACCGCGATCGAGCGGACGGCGATTCCCTGGCTAACGCTGGATCAGGGTCGGTTGGCCGAGTCGGCGGATGTCGAGGGGGCGCTGGCCTTGCTGGCGGGCTATCGCAGTGTCCTGCCGCTGGGACATGCCGAGATCGATACGCTGCTGCGCTTGCTGCCGCTGGTCCATGTCGAGTTCGCGCTGACCGAAATTGACTATTTCTTCGGCATATTGGCCGATCGCGAAGACGCGATGCTGGCCTGGCAGGCTTATCTGGTCGGCCATGCCGACTGGTTCCTGTCGGGGGCGGGGCAGGGCTTTCTGGCGCAACTTCGCGAGGGGGGGGCGGCCTGATGTCGATGCTGGAGATCATTGCCGTCATCATCAGCTTCCTCGGCATCTGGCTGACGGCGCGGCGGCATCTGCTGTGCTGGCCGGTCAACCTGATGGCCTGCGCCCTTTATGCCAAGCTGTTCCTGGACGTGCGCCTCTATGCCGACATGGTGCTGCAGGGGCTGTTCGGCATCGCCATCGTCTATGGCTGGATCGGCTGGGCGCGGGGCAAGCGGGACGAGGGCGAGGTAAGGGTGGTGCCGCTGCCGCCGATACGGGCCGCCAAGGGGCTGGCGCTGGGCGCACTCTGTGCCGGCGCGATCGGCTGGTTCACCCATCATTATACCGATGCGGCGCTGCCCTGGATGGATTCGGCGCTGAGCAGTTTTAGCCTGGTAGCCCAATATTGGACCGCGCGGCGCCATGCGGCGAGCTGGCTGCTGTGGATCGCGGTCGACATTTTCTATGTCGGCATGTTCGCGTTCAAGGGATTGTGGCTGACGGCCGGTCTCTATGCCGCGATGATCGGACTGGCGGTGCTGGGCTATTGGCGCTGGCGGCAGGCGATGCGTCGCAGCGCAGCCTGAACAGGGCTGCTGCCTTGGAGTCGGCAGGGCATCTATCTGGAAAATGGAGGCCCGAGCCGGAATCGAACCGGCGTGCAAGGATTTGCAGTCCTCTGCGTCACCACTCCGCCATCGGGCCTTCCGTGCGGTGGAGGCGGCAAATGTCCGCCTTTGATCGCAAAGTCAAGCGCGGGAAGGCGAACAATCCCAAGAATCTCGCTCTCCATCGTGGAAAGCCGCTTGGCGCGGGGGAAATGCTGATTTAGAGGTCCGGTAATCCCCTAAGTGTATTGCATTGCCAATACAGTTGTGCCAAGCGAGGAACTATCGTGACCGAGCAGAACTTTTCTTCGATGCGGACCGCCATGGTCGAGAGCCAGCTGCGCACCAGCGCCGTGGACGATCAGCGCGTGATCGCTGTGATGGCGAAGGTGCCGCGCGAGGACTATGTCCCCGCCGAGCGCCGGGCCATGACCTATGTCGATCGCCCGATCCCGCTGGACGGCGACCGTGCGCTGAACCCGCCGCTGGTCACTGGCCGTCTGCTCAAGGAAGCCGATGTCCAGGCCGGCGAGAAGGTGCTGCTGATCGGCGCCGCGACCGGCTACAGCGCGGCGCTGCTCGCCGAGCTGGGTGCGCAGGTGACGGCAGTCGAGGTCGAGGGTGGCGCGGAGATCGCGGTGCCCGGCGTGACCGTGGTGCGTGGCCCGCTGGCCGCCGGCGCATCGGCCGGTGCGCCCTATGATGTTCTTTTCATTGACGGCGCGGTGGAGGAAGTCCCTGCTGCGCTCGTCCAGCAGCTAGTCGATGGGGGACGGGTGGTGACGGGCGTCGTCGAACGCGGTGTCGCTCGCCTGTGCAGCGGCCGCGCGGTGGCGGGCGTGCTGGGTCTCGCCAGCCTTACCGACATGGAAATGGTCGTGCTTCCCGGTTTCGCCGCGCCGGAGCAGTTCGTTTTTTGAGACAGGATAGATGACAGCAAAGCGTATGACCCTTCGGCGCCAAGCCGCTACAGCCTTGCTGTTGCTATCCTCCTCCATGGCAGGGGTGGCGCATGCCGAAACCCTGCAGGGCGCGCTGGCCAAGGCCTATCGCACCAACCCGACCCTGACCGGCGCACGCGCCGGTCAGCGGGCGACGGATGAGAATGTCCCGATCCAGAAGGCAGCGGGGCGGCCCACGGCCAATTCGCAGCTCCAGTTCCAGGAACTGGTCATCCGCCCGTCGAACAGCTTCCTGGCGCCGCATCGGTCCGCCAGCGCCAGCGGCAGCATCGATGTGCCCATCTATTCCGGCGGCACCGTGCGCAACAGCGTGAAGGCGGCGGAAACGCGCGTCGAATCGGGCCAGGCGAATCTGCGCGGGACCGAAGCGAGCGTGTTCTCGCAGACGGTCGCAGCCTATATGGACGTGATCCGCGATATCGCGCTGGTGTCGCTCAATGCGGCCAATGTGAAGGTGCTGGAGGTCAATCTCCAGGCGACCAACGACCGGTTCGAGGTCGGCGATGTCACCCGCACCGACGTAGCCCAGTCCGAATCGCGTCTGGAACTGGCCCGGTCCGACCTGCAGCGCGCCGAATCCAACCTGATCACCAGCCGCGAAAATTATATCGCGATGGTCGGAGAGGCGCCGGTCGATCTGGAATCGCCGCCCGCTCTGCCGGGCCTGCCGGCCGATCCCGACAGCGCCGTGCGCGTCGCGCTGGCGGACAATCCCGATATCCTCGCCGCGCAGAAGTCGCGTGAGGCGGCGCGTTATGACGTGAAGGCGGCCAAGGGTGCCACGCTACCGACCCTGAGCGGGTTCAGCCAGGGCAGCTATACCGACTATATGGACAAGGACATTGCGGCCAACAAGCAGGCGGCCGTTGGTGCGACCCTGACCATTCCCTTCTACCAGGGCGGTCGCCCGGCCGCGCAGGTGCGCCAGAACCAGGCGCTCGAGTCGCAGGCGATCGAGCGGCAGATCGAGGTCGAGCGCGGCGTGATCTCGCAGGCGCGCGCCGCCTATGCCGCGTTGCAGGCGTCGCTGCGCACGATCCAGTCGAGCCAGAAGGCGGTCGATGCCGCCGAACTGTCGCTGGAAGGCGTGCGGGCGGAAAATTCGGTCGGCAGCCGCACCATCCTCGACATCCTCAATGCCGAGCAGGAATCGCTCAACGCCAAGGTTGAGTTGGTGACCGCGCGCCGCAATGCCTATGTCGCCGGCTTCACCCTGCTGGCCGCGATGGGCCATGCCGAGGCCGACGATCTGGGCCTGGAAAGCGGCACCCTCTATGACCCGATGGTCAATTATGACCGGGTCGAGGGCAAGTGGTTCGACTGGGACTATGACGGCAAGCCCCAGGCGGTTTCGACACGTACCGTTGACACGCCGGCTCAAAACGCCAAAGTCGATGCCGCGCAGCCTTAACCGCTTGTTAACCTGAACAGGTAATCTTGGCGGAATAGGTGCGGAATGAAATTTGGACGGGAATTATCCATGGGTGACATGACCAAGGAACCCTCGATGGAAGAGATACTCTCGTCCATCAAGCGGATCATCGCCGAAGAGGGCGAGGACGCCGTTCAGGCCGCGCCGCAGCGCCGCCAGAAGACCCCGATCGACCTGAGCGCCGCGTCCCATGCGGTGATGTCGGCCGAGGTTGAGGAAGTGCTGGAACTGACCGACGAGATTCCGGTGGAGGAAGTGATGCCCGCGCCCAAGTCGACCCGCGCCGTGAAGGCTGTGGCCCCGTCCGAATCGGACGGCGACTCGATCCTGTCGGTGGAAAGCGAAGTGGCCGCGCGTCATTCGCTCTCGGCCCTGTCCACCATGCTGGTCAGCCCGCGCGAGGGCGAGGACAATACGCTGGAGGCTCTGGTCCGCTCGATGCTGCGGCCGATGCTCAAGGAATGGCTCGACGCGCGCCTGCCCGCGCTGGTCGAGGACATGGTCGCCAAGGAAATCTCCCGCATCACCGGCCGCTGAGGCCGACAGGCCGGCGATCGCGCGCCGGCCTCTTGCCGGGGGCGTAAGGCGGGCCTAGACCACGGATCATCTCATCGACGCGCCCGGCCGTGCATCGCATGCGCCGGCACGCCGTGTTTTCGATCCGAGGGTGATTTTTCCATGAAACATATCCTGCTTGCCGGCCTTGGCGCACTGGCCCTGTCGCCGATGCTGTCGTCTGCGCTGGTGGCGCCGGCGGCTGCCCGTCCTTTCACGCCCAATGACATGGTGTCGCTGGACCGGGTGTCGTCGCCGACCGTCTCGCCGGACGGCAAGTGGATGGCCTATCAGCTGCGCAGCACGGATCTCGCCAATAATCGCGGCCGCACCGACCTCTATCTGCTGGCAATCGACAAGGCGGGGCAGGCGCCCCGGCTGATCGCGTCGGTGCCCGACAAGAATGAGGCATCGCCGGTCTTTTCGGCTGACGGCAGCGCGCTTTATTATATCTCCAACGCCAGCGGCGACGACCAGCTGTGGCGGGCGCCGATCACGGGCGGCCAGCCGGTGCAGGTCAGCAAGGCGCCCGGCGGTATTTCGGGCTTCCTGCTGAGCCCGAAGGGCGACAAGATCGCGATCTGGGCCGACCGACCAGTCGGCGCACGCACGATCGACGATGTGAAGGCGCCGACCCCGCCGAGTGCGGGTAGCGGCCGGGTCTATGACCAGCTGTTCGTGCGCCACTGGGACACGTGGAGCGATGGCCAGCGTTCGCAGATCTTCGTCATGCCTGTCGCCGGCGGCAAGGCGGTGTCGGTGATGGGCGGCCTGGTCGGCGACAGCCCGTCAAAACCCTTTGGCGGGGCAGAGGAACTGGCCTGGAGCGCGGATGGCAAAACGCTGTTCTTCACCCTGCGCGAGGCCGGGCGGATCGAGCCGCTGTCGACCAACCTCGACATCTTCAGCGTGCCGGCCGATGGCAGCGCCAAGCCGGTCAACCTGACCGACGCCAATGATGCGACCGACACGATGCCGGTGGTGTCGCCCGACGGCAAATGGCTGGCCTATGCGGCGATGAAGCGGCCGGGTTATGAGGCTGATCGGCTGGTGCTGATGCTGCGCAACATCGCCACCGGCGAGACGCGCGCGCTGACGCAGGGCTGGGATCGTTCGATCGGCTCGATCGCCTGGGAAGCCAATGGCAAGGGGCTGCTGGTCACCGCCAATGACGTGCTCGACAATCCAGTGTTCCGGGTCGATGCCGCATCGGGCAAGGTGACGCGCCTCACCGAAAAGGGCCATGCCGGCAGCGTCGTGCCGCTGCCCGATGGCGGTTTCGTCTATGCGCTCGACAGCATCCAGTCGCCGGCCGATTTCTGGAAGATGCCGGCGAAAGGCAAGCCAATGCGCCTGACGAATGTCAACGCGCAGAAGCTGGCCGGGGTGGATGATGTCTCGGTCCAGCGCTTCAGCTTCAAGGGCGCCAATGGCGACACGGTCTGGGGACAGATCGTCAAGCCCATGGCTGCCAAGGGCAAGCTGCCGGTCGCCTTCCTGGTGCATGGCGGGCCGCAGGGCAGCTTCAACGACAGCTGGTCCTATCGCTGGAATCCCAAGGCCTTTGCCGCCCATGGCTATGCTGCGGTGATCGTCGATTTCCATGGCTCGACCGGTTATGGCCAGGCCTTCACCGACGCGATCAACCAGGATTGGGGTGGCAAGCCGCTGGAGGATCTGAAGATGGGCCTCGCTGCAGCTGCGGCGAAGGACGCCAATGTCGATGCGAAGAACGCCTGCGCGCTCGGCGCCAGCTATGGCGGTTACATGATGAACTGGATCGAGGGGCAGTGGCCCGATGGCTTCAAGTGCATCGTCCAGCATGACGGCGTGTTCGACGCCCGCGCCATGGCCTATGAGACCGAGGAGCTGTGGTTCGACGAATGGGAGCATGGCGGCCCCTATTATGAGAAGCCGGAGGAGTTCGAGAAATGGAACCCGGTCAATCATGTCGCCCAGTGGAAGACGCCGATGCTGGTCGTGACCGGCGAGAAGGATTTCCGCATTCCCTATACCCAGGGGCTGGCCGCCTTCACTGCGTTGCAGCGGCGCGAGATCCCGTCGCGCCTGGTCGTCTTCCCGGACGAGAATCACTGGGTGCTGAAGCCCAAGAACTCGCTGCAATGGTATGATGAGGCGCTGGGCTGGCTGGACCAGTGGACCGGCGCGGCCAAGGGGAAATGAGCCTTTGAGGGGCTGGCCCGGCCTGCTATATTGACCCCATGGCAAAGATGAAGGTCGATATCGTCGATGGTCCCATCGACCTCGGCAAGCCGGGCAAGCCCAGATACCGGACCGTCCACAAGGACGGCAAGGCGGTGAAGTTGCGGGTGGTCGATGCCGATAGCCCGCAGTTCGAGGCTGAATTCCTCGCATCCTTCCGCGCCAGCGTTCGCAAGGCGCGGGAAGAGAATAAGGCGATCAGGGACAAGATTTGATCGGCAAGGGCCATGCGCGGCCGCGTCTGTGGATAGTCGCGGGCCCCAATGGCTGTGGCAAAAGCTCGGCCTATGGTCGCAGCGACGTGGCCGAATTTGATGGTTCGGTCTGGATCATCAACCCAGACCTGCTGACCGCCCGGTTGCGGGAAAGCGAAGGATTGGTGAAGGATGCCGCCAATCTGGCGGCCGTGCAGCGGATCGAGGCCTGGCTGGATACGTCGATCGACGTGCATCAGACCATCGGCGTGGAGACCGTGCTGTCCAGTCCCAAATATCGGCGGTTGGTGAAGAAGGCGCGGGCGCGCGGCTTCGAGATACGGCTGATCTATGTCTATCTGGATTCTGTGGAGCGCCAACTGGAACGGATCGCCTATCGCGTGGCGAAGGGCGGGCATGATGTGCCGGCCGACAAGGTGGCGGCGCGGCGCATAAGATCCTTTGCGCAACTGCGCTGGTTCTTCGACCAGGCGGATCGGGCCTGGGTGTTCGACAACAGCCTGAGCGAACCGCAACTGGTCGCCCGAAAGGGGGATGGCGGCATCACGATCCGCGCTGGTCTGCCATCGGAAGTCATGGTTAGCCTGATCTGACGCGCGCCATGCCTTGCGTGTCGTGCGGCAGGCGTTAAAGCGCGATCATGACCGAACTGCCCAAAACATTCGACCCCGCCGCCATCGAGACCCGCTGGTACCAGCATTGGGAGGCCAATGGCCTGTTCCGTCCGGACCGTCCGGGCGCAGAACCCTTCACCATCGTCAATCCGCCGCCGAACGTGACCGGCAGCCTGCATGTCGGCCATGCGCTCGACAATACGCTGCAGGACATCGTTGTGCGCTATGAGCGGCTGCGCGGCAAGGATGCTTTGTGGGTAGTCGGCACCGACCATGCCGGCATCGCGACCCAGATGGTGGTCGAGCGGCAGCTGAACGCGGCCGGGCAGAAGCGCACCGATTTCAGCCGCGACGATTTCGTGGCCAAGGTGTGGGACTGGAAGGCGGAAAGTGGCGGCGCGATCACCAGCCAGCTGCGCCGCCTGGGCTGTTCGATGGACTGGGCCAATGAGCGCTTCACCATGGACGAGGGCTTTTCCAGGGCCGTCATCAAGGTGTTCGTGGAACTGCACCAGCGCGGCCTGCTCTATCGCGACAAGCGTCTGGTCAACTGGGACCCGCATTTCCGATCGGCCATTTCCGACCTGGAGGTCGAGACCAAGGAAACGCAGGGCGGCTTCTGGCGCTTCCGCTATCCGCTTGCGGACGGCGTGACCCTGGCCGATGGCAGCGACCATATCGTCGTCGCCACCACCCGCCCGGAAACCATGCTGGCCGACATGGCGATCGCCGTGCATCCCGACGATGCCCGCTATCAGGCGGTTATCGGCAAGGAGATTCTCCAGCCGATCACCGGTCGCCGCTTCAAGATCGTCGCCGACGAACATGCCGATCCGGAACTGGGTTCGGGGGCGGTCAAGATCACGCCGGGCCATGACTTCAACGATTTCGAGGTCGGCAAGCGCGCGGGCATGAAGGCCGCGGACATGCTCAACATGTTCGATGCCGACGCCAATGTCGTGCAGACCGCCGATGGCCTGATCCCCGATCGCTTCCTGGGGCTGCACCGCTTCAAGAAGGATGGCGTGGACGGCGCCCGCGAAGTGGTGGTCGCCGAGATGAAGGCGCTGGGCCTGCTGGTGCCGCATGTCACCAAGAACAAGGAAGGCGAGGAAATCGCCGCCGATTTCGAGCCGCGCACGATCCAGACCCCCTATGGCGACCGTTCGGGCGTGGTGATCGAACCCTGGTTGACCGATCAATGGTATGTCGACGCCGGCAAGCTGGCGGTGGCGCCGATGCAGGCGGTGCGCGACGGCCGGATCGAGATCGTCCCCAAGAGCTGGGAAAAGACCTTCTTCAACTGGATGGAGAATATCCAGCCCTGGTGCGTGTCGCGCCAGCTCTGGTGGGGGCACCAGATTCCGGCGTGGTTTGATGACGAAGGCAATGCCTATGTCGCCGAGACCGAGGAAGAGGCGCAGTTGCAGGCCGGCAACAAGAAACTGGTGCGCGATCCCGACGTGCTCGACACCTGGTTCTCGTCCGCCTTGTGGCCGTTCGGCACGCTGGGCTGGCCGGAACAGAGCGATACGCTCAGCCGCCATTATCCCAATGACCTGCTGATCTCCGGCTTCGACATCCTGTTCTTCTGGGATGCGCGCATGGCGATGCAGGGGATGGAGTTCATGGGCGATGTGCCGTGGAAGAAGCTCTATCTCCATGGCCTGGTGCGTGCGGCCGATGGGCAGAAAATGTCCAAGTCCAAGGGCAATGTGGTCGATCCGCTGGGCCTGATCGACAAGTTCGGCGCGGACGCGCTGCGCTTCTTCATGGCGGCGATGGAAAGCCAGGGCCGCGACGTGAAGATGGATGAGAAGCGGGTCGAGGGTTATCGCAACTTCGCGACCAAGCTGTGGAACGCGGCGCGCTTCCTGCAGGCCAATGGCGTCACCGCCTCGACCAGCCGCGAAGCGCCGCACGCCGCGCTGCCGGTCAATCGCTGGATCATCGCCGAAACGGTGGCGACGGTGCAGGCGATCGATACCGCCATGGCCGAACTGCGCTTCGACGCCGGCGCCAACGCCATCTATCACTTCGTCTGGGACCAGTATTGCGACTGGTATATCGAACTGACCAAGGGTTCGATGGACGACGAGACGAAGGCCGTTGCCGGCTGGGCGTTCGACCAGATCCTGGTCATGCTGCACCCTTTCATGCCCTTCATCACCGAAGAGCTGTGGCAGCTGACCGGGCAGCGCGCGCAGGAACTGATCGTGGCGGAATGGCCGGTCGCCCTCTATGAGGTCGACACCGATGCACAGGGCGAGATCGACTGGCTGATCCGTCTGGTGAGCGCGATCCGCACCGCGCGGACCGAACTCAACGTGCCGCCGGGCGCCAAGCTGCGCATGGTCGTGCGCGACGCGTCGGAGTTGACGCGGGGGCGCCTGGATCGCCAGGGCGCGGCGCTGGCGCGTCTGGGCCGGATCGAGAGCCTGGCCTTTGGCGAGGAGGTCGCCGGCGGCGCGGCGCAGATCGTCGTCGACGAGGCGACCTTCATCCTGCCGCTGGAAGGCGTGATCGACATCGCGGCGGAAAAGACCCGCCTCGAAAAGGCGCTGGCAGCGGCGGCCAAGGAACGGGATTCGCTGGGCGGTCGCCTGTCCAACCCGGCCTTTGTCGAGAAGGCCAAGCCCGAGGCCGTGGCCAAGGCGCGCGAGGACCATGCCGAAAAGACCGCCGAGGCGGAAAGGCTGAAGGCGGCACTGGACCGGCTGGGCTGAGCCGCCTAGCCTGCGCCGCAATCGGGGATAAGGGGTAAGGGCGAATGGCAGCAGGGGTACAAGGGGCGCGGGACCTGACACAGGGGCCGATCGCCTCCACCTTGCTGACATTCGCCATCCCGACGCTGGCGTCCAATATCCTCCAGTCGCTGAACGGATCGATCAACGCAATCTGGGTCGGCCGCTTTCTGGGGCCACAGGCGCTCGCCGCGACGGCGAACGCCAATATCATCATGTTCCTGATGTTCTCCGTCGTGTTCGGCTTCGGCATGGCGTCGACGGTGATGATCGCGCAGGCGGTCGGCGCGCGCGACATGGATGCTGCGCGGCGTGCCTTCGGCTCGGCGGTCGGCTTCTGCTTCCTGCTGGCCATGGGCGTCGCGGTGGCGGGCTGGTTCGGCGGGCCGGCGCTGCTCCATCTGCTGGCGACGCCGCCCGAGGCGTTCGACATGGCGCTGACCTATTTGCGCGTCATCTTCGTCGCGATGCCGGCCTCGCTGCTGAGCGTCATGATGATGATGGGGTTGCGCGGCACCGGCGACGCGCGCACGCCGTTGATCTTCATGATCCTGTCGGTGGCGATCGACCTGGTGCTCAATCCGGTGCTGATCCTGGGGCTGGGGCCGATCCCGGCGATGGGCATTGGCGGTTCGGCGGCGGCAACGGCGGCGGCGGGTTTCGTCAGCCTGATCGCGCTCGTCATCTATACCTATGCCAAGGATCTGCCGTTGCGGCTTCGCGGCGCGGAGCTTGGCTATCTCAGGCCCGCGATGGACGAGATGCGGGTGCTGTCGACCAAGGGCCTGCCGATGGGCCTGCAGATGATCGTCATGTCGACGTCCGGCCTGGTGATGATCGGCCTGGTCAATCGCGAGGGGTTTCTGGTGACCGCCGCCTATGGCGCGGCGCAGCAGATCTGGACCTATCTGCAGATGCCGGCGATGGCGATGGGCGCGGCGGTCAGCGCGATGGCGGCGCAGAATATCGGCGCGGGTCGGTGGGACCGGATCAGTCGGATCACCGGCTATGGCATATCCTATCTGCTGGCGATCACCGGCGCGATGGTCGTCGTCATCCTGATCTTCCATGAAGCGCTGCTGGCGCTTTTCCTGAGCCATAACCAGGCGGTGATCGATGCAGCCTGGAACATGCAGCTGCTGGCGAGCTGGAGTTTCATGCTGTTTGGCTGCACCATGATCCTGTTCGGGGTGATGCGCGCCAATGGCGTGGTGGTGGCGCCGCTGCTGATCCTGGTCTTCACTCTCTTCGCGGTGCGGCTGGGCTTCTATTATCTCGCCTATCCCCGGATCGGCGCGGATGCGCTGTGGCTGAGCTTCCCGGTGGGGTCGGCGGTGTCACTGACGCTCGCGGCTCTGGTCTATTGGCAGGGCGGCTGGCGCAAGGCCAAGCTGATGGTGCCGATGCATGAAGAGGAATGCCGCGAGGCGGTGCATAGCGAGACCGAGCCGGCCGGTCGGATCGCGCCGACCGGCTGAGGCCGATACGTCGATCAGCGCCCCTGGTTGCGCCAGCGGGTGATGGTGCGGGTAAGGATATCGTCCTCGCCGCCGGCCTGGCGCCAGAGCTGGGTGAAGCTGGGATCGCCGGAAGCCGGGCGCCGCGCTTCTTCCAGATTGTCGAGCGCGACGCGGATCGGCACGGCGACACCTTCGCCGCAGATGATGGCCTCGCGGTTGCGCAGGGCAGGGATCGAATCGAGGAAACCGCGCGCGCCTTCGGGCATGGCCGCCTTCACGAAGGCCTGGTCGCGGTCGTTGTTGAGGCGCATCGAGATGATGGTGCCGCACTGCGACAGCACGCCTTCGGCCAGGTCGGACGGACGCTGGGTGATGAGGCCCAGCGATACGCCATATTTACGGCCTTCCTTGGCGATCCGCTCCAGGATGCGGCGCACCGCCTGCCCGCCGCCGGCGGTGCTGGCGGGAATGTAGCGATGGGCTTCCTCGCATACGAGCAGGATCGGCCGTTGGGGTTCGTCGCGTGCCCATAGCGCATAGTCGAACACCAGCCGGGACAGCACCGAGACCACCACCGAGGTGATGTCGGAGGGCATGGAGGACACGTCGATGATGGAGATCGGCTTGCCGCCCGAGGGCAGGCGGAAGACCTTCGCGAGGAAGGCCTGCATCGAATCGGCTACCAGCATGCCGGAGAACATGAAGGAATAGCGCGGGTCGCCCTTGATCTCGTCGACCTTGGACTTGAGGCGCAGATAGGGAAGCGATCCGGTGCCCTTGTCGAGCTTGCCCATCTCGTTCTGCAGGATCGCGGTGAGATCGGACAGCAGATAGGGGACGGGCGAATCCACGGTCAGGCGGCCGATGCTTTCGGCCAGGCGGTTCTTCATCCGCGCGGCGAGCAGGCATTTGGCGAGGATGTCGCAATCCTGGGTGCGCTCGGCGCCTTCGGAGGTGACGAACACCTCGCAATGTTCCTCGAAATTCATCAGCCAATAGGGCAGGGCGAGGTTGTTCACGTCGAACACCGCGCCATTCTGCTGGAAGGCCGCGCCATATTCGCCATGCGGGTCGATCATGACGATATGGCCCTGGGGCGACAGGTCGCAGATGCGGTGCAGGATCAGCGCCGCGCTGGTCGACTTGCCGGTGCCGGTGGAGCCGAGCAGCGCAAAATGCTTGCCCAGCATCGAATCGACATAGAGCGCCGCGCGCGTGTCCATCGTCGGATAGACCGTGCCGATCTGGACATGCGGCCGGTCGTCGGCGGCATAGATCTGCTGCATGTCGTAGCTGGATACGGGATAGATGTCGGTGCCGGGCGTGGGATAGCGGGTGACGCCGCGCCGGAAGCCGTAGATGCGGCCGGTCAGCTTTTCCTCATCGCCTTCGCCCAGAAAATCGATATCGGCGATAATCGCGCCACCATCGCGCCGGTCGAGCATCAGCGACCGGATATTGGCGATCAGCCAGCGATCGCCGACCCGCATCTTCACCTGACTACCGACCTGGCCGGCCATGGCGAGGCAGGTGTCGGGATCATGCGCCAGCGCCGCGAGGCTGTTGGGATCGACGAGGATCTTGGAACTCGACCCGGCGATCTGGAACACCATGCCCAGCGCCTGGTGCATGCCGGCAGAGGATGCTGCAGCGCCCGTGTCGTGCGAAAATTGATGTGCGCCCGGCATCTGGGTCATGAGCCTCTATTGTCCCCCGCAGCCGGCACGCGTCCGGCAATCGACCAGATTGCTATCGGGGGGAGGTAAATATTGGATTACCCACGGGCCGAAATGCCCATTGCGGAACGGCCCGTGGAGCGCGGAAATCCGCGCTGATGCGTCCCATGATCCCGCTTCCGGCTCGCTCCGTCGCGCAGCAGGGGGAACAGGAGCGGGTTTCGGGCATTGGAAACCTGCCACAATCAGGATTTTTGCTTGCCCGATATCGTCTTGGCCAATGCGACCCGCCGTTCCGACGCGATCGCGATTGCGCGTGTGATCTGCATTCTGGGTGTCGTCTATGTCCATGCCTGGACCGGACGGAACGGCCAGGATCTGGAATTGCTGCGTGGCTCCCCGCAGGAAGGGCTCCGCTGGGTGCTGATGGAGATTTTCGGCCGTAGCGCGGTGCCGCTGCTGGGCCTGATCTCCGGCTGGCTGGTCGGCGGGTCGGCGCGCACGCGGAACTGGTTCGATCATGTCGGGCGCAAGGCGCGGACGATCCTGCTGCCGATGCTGTTGTGGAATGCGGTGGCGATCCTGCTGGTGTCGGGCGCGGCCTGGCTGCTGGGCCTGTCGGCGCCGGTGCCGCAGTCGGGCGGCTGGATCGCCGAGGAATTGTTCATCATCAACCGCAATCCGGACATCAATGTCCAGATGCCGTTCCTGCGCGACCTGTTCCTGTGCATGGTCGCCGCGCCCTTGCTGGTGCGGTTGCCCAACTGGATGCTGATGGCAGTCGCGCTGGCGGCGCTGTCGTGCCAGATTGCGGGGCTGGGGCCGCCGGTGTTGATGCGCCCGTCGATCCTCTTCTTCTTCACCATCGGCATATTGGCCCGGCGCGAGGGCTGGGCGGACCGGGCCGCGGCGGTGCCGATGCTGGCAGCTTCATTGCCCTTCGGCCTGCTGATGGGCGCGCAACTCTATGTCTCGCTCGAGGGCGGGGCGGGGCTGGCGCCGCTGGCCTTGGCGAGCCTCGACATGGCGGTGCGCATGGCGGCATCGCTCTGCTTCTGGCGGTTGGCCTGGGCACTGGCGGAAAGCCCGGCGCGCGGCCTGCTGATGCGGGTCGAACCCTATGCCTTCTTCCTCTTCTGTGCCCATCTGATCCTGATCTGGCTGGGCGGGCCGTTACTGGGGCAATTGTTCGGTCCGCTCGGATCGCCGCTCTATCCGCTCTATCTGATCGCCCAGCCCTTCCTGGTGCTGGCGGTGGTGATCCTGATCGGCAACCTGATGCAGCGCCTGTCGCCGACCATGGCCGGGCTGATGAGTGGCGGCCGGCTGGCCGCCACCTGAGGCATCAGGCCAGTTCGCGGGCGCCGATCGCCTGTGCCGCTGCCATGGCGATCTCATAGCTGCGCTTGCGTGCCGCCGGATCGAAGATCTGGGCGGCGATGATCACCTCATCCACGCCGGTGCGATCGATGAAGGCGGCCAGGTCGCGCTCGACATCTGCCTGGGTGCCGATGCTGGAGGCGCTCAGGACATCGGACAGCATGGCGCGGGCCTGCATCGGCAGGCTGTCATAATAGCCTGCCAGCGGCGGTTGCAGCTTGCCGGGCTGGCCGGTGCGCAGCCGCACGAAGGCCTGCTGCATCGAACTGGCGACCAGTTCGGCCTCCGCCGCACTGTCGGCCGCGAAGACATTATAGCCGGCCATGGCATAGGGGCGGTCAAGCTGGGCCGAAGGGCGGAAGTCGCGGCGATAGATGGCCAGCGCCTCGTCCAGCGCGGCCGGGGCGAAATGGGAGGCAAAGGCGTAGGGCAGGCCGAGCGCGGCCGCCAGTTGCGCGCCGTAGAGGCTGGAGCCGAGAATCCAGAGCGGCACATTGGCGCCTTCGCCCGGCGTGGCCTGAATGCCCAGCCGATCGTCGCCGGCGAAATAGGCCTGGAGTTCGAGCACGTCGCGAGGGAACTGGTCGGCCCCGCCGCTGAGGCTGCGGCGGATGGCTTGCGACACTTTCTGGTCTGAACCGGGCGCGCGGCCCAGGCCCAGGTCGATGCGGCCGGGGAACAGCGCGTCGAGCGTGCCGAACTGTTCGGCAATCAGCAGCGGCGCGTGGTTGGGCAGCATGATGCCGCCAGCGCCGATGCGGATGGACGATGTCGCCTGGCCGATATGGGCGAGCACGACGGCCGTGGCGGCCGATGCGATGCCGGGCATGCCATGATGTTCGGCCACCCAGAGGCGGTGATAGCCCAATGCTTCGACATGGGCGGCCAGATCGGCAGCGTCGGCAAGGGCGGCGGACACGTCGCTGCCTTCGCGGACAGGAACGAGATCAAGGACGGAGAAGCGGGTCATGGCCGCCATATGGGGCCATGGTCAGTTTTATTTCAATACCGAATATCAGCCGGCGCGACCAAAGCCCTGTGGTTCGACGCGGCGGCCGAAGGTGGGACGGCGCGCGACCAGCGGATTGGCGTCGCGATCGAGCAGGGCCATGGTCTCGGTAAAGCAGGGGCGCAGCGCCACCACGGTCTCGATCAATTCGTCCGGGCTCTCGCGAAATTCGACGCAGCGGCGTGCGACCATTTCGATCTCCTCGGCCATGGCACTGAGCCGATGGGCGCCGAACTGGGCTGATTCGCCCTTCAGCGTATGGGCCGGACGGACGAGGGAGACGGCATCGCGATCGCGAAAGGCCTGCTCGATGCTGCCGATCGCCTTTTCGCCATCTTCGCGGAAATAGCCCAGAATGCGCATGAAAGCCGTACCCAGCTCCGTGCGGGTCCGGGCAAAATCGTTCCAGTCCACCAGTTCGGTAGCGTGTTCGGGCACCTGCGCACTCCTTTCCTGACGCTCGCGAGATTAGCCGGCGGGCGTAAACAGCCGGTTAAGCCGGCACCTTGCTGAGTGCGAAACGCTGCGGGGAAAGGGCGGAAAATTGCCATCCATGCTGCTGCGCCAGCGCTGCCAACTCGCGCGGAGCGATAGCGTCATCGGCATCGATCGTCACATGATCTGCGTCACGCATCGCTCGGGCGGCGCGCAGGACGGGCCAGGGACATTTCATGCCCCTGGCGTCGACATGAAAGGGGGCGGCCTCAGGGCCGCCCGCCTCATTTGGCATAGGGGTTTTTGGCGCTGCGCAGCGTCAGGCGCACCGGCACGGCGCCGAAGCCCAGTTCCTTGCGGATCCCGTTCACCAGATAGCGGCGATAGCTTTCGGGCAGTTCGTCAAGCCGCGTGCCGAACAGCACGAACGTCGGCGGGCGCGTCTTGTTCTGGGTGATGTAGCGCAGCTTGATCCGCTTGCCGCCCGGTGCCGGCGGCGGGTTGGCCTCCAGCGCGGCTTCGAACCAGCGGTTGAGCACGCCGGTCGAAATACGCTGCGACCAGGCGGTGCGGGTTTCGAACGCGACCTTGATCAGGTCATCGAGCCCCTTTCCGGTGGCGGCCGACACGGTCATGATCGGCACGCCGCGGACCTGCGCCAGGCCGTCGAACAGCGCCTGCTTGATGCCCTGATAGAGGGCCGAGCCATGTTCCACCGTATCCCATTTGTTGAGGGCGACGATGAGGGCGCGGCCTTCCTCCAGCACCTTGTCGGCGATGCGCAGATCCTGCGCTTCAAGCCCGCGGGTGGCGTCGAGCAGCAGCACCACGACTTCGGCGAAGTTCACGGCGTTCAGGCCATCGGAAACGGCCAGCTTTTCCAGCTTGTCCTGCACCTTGGCGCGCTTGCGCATGCCGGCGGTGTCGATCAGGCGGACGGGGCGTTCCTCGCCCTCATAGCTGGTCCACATCCAGTCGACGGCGATGCTGTCGCGGGTGATGCCGGCTTCCGGTCCGGTCAGCAGGCGATTTTCGCCGAGCAGCCGATTGATGAGGGTCGACTTGCCGGCATTGGGGCGGCCAACGATGGCGAGCTTGAGCGGCGCGCTCTCCTCGTCCTCGTAAAATTCCTTCTCATGCTCCTCGCCATCCTCGCGCTCGAGATAGGGGAGCAGTGCCTGGAACAGGTCGGCCAGACCCTGGCCATGTTCGGCGGAGAAGGGGATAGGTTCGCCCAGACCCAGTATGAAGGCTTCCATGACGCCGGCTTCGGTCGCCTTGCCCTCGGCCTTGTTGGCGACCAGGATAACCGGGGCGTCGCCTTCGCGCAGCCAGCGGGCGATTTCCTCGTCCAGCGGGGTGATGCCGGCGCGGGCATCGACCATGAACAGGGCGACGTCGCAATTTTCGACCGCGGCCTGGGTCTGCATGCGCATGCGGCCGGGCAGGCTGTGGGGATCCTCATCCTCATAGCCGGCGGTGTCGATGATGGTGAAGTCGAGGCCCAGAAGATGAGCCTCGCCCTCGCGCCGGTCGCGGGTGACGCCGGGCTGGTCATCGACCAGCGCCAGCTTCTTGCCGACCAGGCGGTTGAAAAGGGTGGACTTGCCCACATTGGGCCGCCCGACAATGGCAACTGTGGGCAGCATGATGTGGGCCCGTTTCCTTTCTATCGCTGCCCTTAACGCAGCGCCGTCAGCTTGCCGTCATCGGCAAGGATGTAGAGCATGTTGTTGGCGACCACCGGCGAGAGCGACATGGACTTGTTCATGTCCACTGCCTGCTGGATGGTGCCGGTCGCCGGATCGACATAGTTCAGATCACCATGGGTCGATACCAGAATCAGGCGGCCACCGGCAAGGACCGGGCCGGTCCAGCGGATCGCCTTGTCCTTCTTCTTTTCCTTCTGCCAGCGGCGCAGCTGGCTGATCCAGCGGATCTTGCCGGTCGCGCGGGCGACACAGAGCAGCTTGGCATCGCTGGTGACGGCAAACACCCACTCACCTGCGATCCAGGGGGTGGAGATGCCGGCGATGTTGATCTCCCACAGGCGCTGGCCGCTGGTGAGTTCGTAGGAGGCCATGCGACCGCCCTGGCCGATCGCGAAGACGCGGCCGCGGTCGATCACCGGATCGGCGTCGATGTCGGTCAGCGAGGCGACGGCGGTGGAGATGCTGGTGCGCGATAGCGCATCGCCCCACAGGGTGCGGCCATTTTCATAGCGATAGGCGTTGATCTCGCCCGAGCTATAGCCTGCGATCACCGTGCCCTGCGCAGCGGCCGGAGCGGCCACGCCGAAAATGCCGGTCACCTGCAGCGTGCCGCTGTCGGTCCACTGGGTGGCGCCGTCGCTCTGGTTGAGGGCGAAGATCTGGTTGTCCTGGCCCATCACATAGACATGGCCATTTTCCAGCGTCGGGGCGCCGCGCAGCGGGCCGCCGGGATGGACCTTCCACCCGATCGAGCCATCGGCCACGTTCATCGACACGACGTCGCCGACGCCGGTGCTGGCGAACAGCTTGTCGCCCAGGACGCTGACGCCGCCGCCGAACAGGGCGCGACCATTGCCCTCGGCCGGAAGGCTGGTCTGCCACAGCTTCTGGCCGGTGTTGGCATCCATCGCGATGACATGGGCGCCGGCGTCGATCACGAACAGCTTGCCGCCGGACACGACGGGCGCGGAGGCCAGGCGCGCCTGGGGCGTGCTGCCTTCGATCGATGCGGTCCAGGCCTGCTGCGGCGATGCGCCCAGCGCCAGATGGCCCATCGCCTTGGACGGATCGCCGCCCGGCTGCGACCATTGGTCATTGGCGTAGGATTCGGGCAGGGTGACGGGCACGTCGGCCAGGGTCGGATCGACTTCGATCCCCTGTTCGTTCGACAGGATCGAGGTGCGGTTGCCGACCACCGGGGTCTTGGGGCCGCCCTTCTTGCCGCCGACCACGCCGCAGCCCGCCAGCATCGCAACCAGGGCGACGGTGGTCAGGGTACGGCCCATCGGACCGAATTTCGTGATGCTGTGCTTAGCCATGCGCTTGCTTATCCCTGTACCGGTTCGGCGGGCGTTTCGACCGCATCAATTCCCAATAGCCCCGCCATCTGTCGCGCACGTGAACGGATCGACTGGGGCACATTCTCATCCTTGGCCATGGCTGCGAACATCGGGCCGGCCAGTTCGGGCTTGCGCATCTTCATATAGGCGATGGCAACCAATTCGCCGGCGCTGCCGAACCAGGGCGCACCCTCGACGGCGAGGGGCTTGAGGCGGTCGACCACCTGCTGCGGCTTGAGCGCATCGAATTCGATCGTTGTCTGACGGATCAGGGCCAGGTCGCGATAGGGCTGGTCGAGCGAGCTGTCCGCCGCCATTGCCTTATAGGCTTCGATCGCGGCCTTGTTGTCGCCCTTGCGCGCGGCAAGGCCGGCCTTCACCAGCAGGGCGGAGGCGCGATAGCCGGGCTGGCTGGCCTTGGCCAGCGCATCGACATCCTTGGCATCGGGCGTGCCACCACCGACCGCCGTCGCCAGCATCTTGTCCATCTGTTCGGACACGGCTTCCGACTGGGTCTTGCTGTAATGCTGCCAGTAGAGCCAGCCGCCAAAGGCGGCGAGGCCGACGATCAGCAGGACGGCCAGGGCGCGGCCATAACGCTGCCAGAAGGTCAGGAGCTGGTCCTGGCGGACGGCGTCATCGACCTCCCGCATGAAGGCTTCGCTGTTTTGCGGCGTCAGGGCCACGGGAATCTCCGAAAAATGGTCATTAGGGGCAGCCGGAAGGCGGGATCATTAGCGGCGTGGCAGGGACTCGCAAATCACTTTTTCGGCCGATAGACCTGATCATCGCCCGGAAAGCTGCGATTGCGCACCTCCGCGGCATAGCTTTCCGCCGCCTGGCTGATCGTTTCGGCAAGGTTGGCGTAGCGTTTCACGAAGCGCGCGGTGCGTTCGAACATGCCCAGCATGTCCTCCGCCACCAGCACCTGGCCATCGCACCGGGCCGATGCGCCGATGCCGATCACGGGTATGTCGACGCTGGTGGTGATGATGTCGGCCAGTTCCTCCATCACCCCTTCGACCACCATGCCGAAGGCGCCTGCGGCGGCCACGGCCTTGGCGTCGCCCAGGATCTTGGCATGTTCCTCCTGGCTCTTGCCGCGCGCGCCATAGCCGCCCAGCGCATTCACCGCCTGCGGCGTCAGGCCGATATGGGCCATCACCGGGATGCCGCGCTGGGTCAGGAAGCGGATCGTCTCCGCCATCGCCTCGCCGCCTTCCAGCTTGACGCCGGCGCAGCCGGTTTCGGCCATGACGCGGCTGGCACTGGCAAAGGCCTGCTGCGGCGATGCCTCATAGGAGCCGAAGGGCATGTCGACCAGGACGACGCTGTGATAGCTGCCGCGTACCACGGCCGCGCCATGGGCGATCATCATGTCGAGCGTGACCGGCAGGGTGGAGGGCAGGCCATAGATGACCTGCGCCAGCGAATCGCCGACCAGCAACATGTCGCAATGCGGGTCGAGCAGTTGCGCCTGACGCGCGGTATAGGCGGTCAGCATTACCAGCGGCTCGTCGGTCTTGCCCTCGAACTTGCGACGCTGGATCTGGGGCACGGTCAGCCGCTTCATCGGCGCGGGCGTGGGATTGGCGCGGCTGGTCGCGGTGTCGAGCGTGAAGGTCGTGGACATGGGGCGCGGTCTAGCCCAGCGCGGGGCGGCGTGCAAATGCCGGACCGGCCGGCGCGGCATGATGCGCGCGCCGGCCGGCCGTCCTGTCCGTGTTCGATCGGATCAGAAGGAGAATTTGATCGTGCCGCCCCAGGTCTGCGGATCGCCGACCTGGCCGGCGATCAGGCCGGTATTGCCCGGTGCGACCTGAAGATTTTCGATATAGTTGACGTCGAAGGCGTTGCGCACCCAGCCGAACACATCGAAGCCTTCGCCGCGGAAGCCGGCGCGGACGTTGGTCAGGGCATAGCCCTTCACTTCGGTGTAGATGGATGGCGAGGCATTGCTGTTCCAGTGCGAACGATAATTGCCGTCGACGCCCAGATAGAGCTGCCCGTCCTTCGCCAGCAGCGTGACCGGAATGTTATATTCCGCGCCGTAGGAGAAGGCCCATTTCGACACGCCGGGCAGGTTCTGCCCCGAAATGTCGCACTGGCGCGGGCTGAGTGCGCCGGGGACGCCGGGCTGCGAATAATCCGGCGTGGCGCCCGACGGCTGATAGGTGCCGCCGGACAATTCGGGCGGGCAGGGCGCGTCGACGAACTTCTTGTACTTGGCGTCGGTGAAGGCGCCATTGGCATAAGCGGTGAAACGGTCGCTGGCGACGATCTTGAAATCCGCCTCGATCCCCTGCGAGCGGACCTTGCCGGCATTGGCGAGATAGCCGCGCACGGTGCCGAACTGGCCGCCATTCACGGTCGCCTGGAAATTCTTGATGTCGGTGCGGAAGGCGGTGAGGTTGAAGGTCGCCCGGCGATCCAGGAACTGGGTCTTGAGGCCGATTTCATAATGATTGACCGATTCCGGCTTCACCGTGCTGGCGTCGTAATTGACGGTGTTGTCGGCGTTGAGCGGCAGGCCATTCTGGTTGATGCCCAGCGTCTTGAAGCTCTTCGCATAGGTCGCATAGGCCAGCACGTCCGGCGCGATCTTGTAATTGACGTTGAAGTCGTAGGTGAAGTTCCAGGCGCTGTCGGACGGGGAACTGACCTGGGGCTGGTAAACGCCGCACTGCTGCGTCGTCCCCTTGATGGTGCCGGGCTCCGCAACCGTGGTGCAACTGATGGCCTGGCCCTGCGCATTGGTGACGACACGCTGGTAGAAACCGGACTTCTTGTCATAGTTCAGGCGCACGCCGGGCTGGATGGTCAGGGCGTCCGTGACCTTCCAGCTGAGCTGGCCGAACAGGGCGGCGCTGTCGGCCTTGAGCCATTGCGTGTTGCTGGCGGTCAGGCCCGCCAGAGTGGCCGGAATGTTGGCGGGGTTGTTCGGGTCGGTCGAGGGGGCAAGGCTCCACTGGGCCGCATCTTCGCCCTGCTGTTCGGTGCCCTGGGTGTCGATCCGCTGCTTGAAGCCGAACAGGCCGACGACGAAGTCGATGTCCTTGCTTTCGTAATTATAGCGGAATTCCTGGCTATACTGGTCCTGCTGCGAGGGGTTCTGCGACTTGGAGACGATCGACAGACCGGTGAAGTCGCGGTCATTTTCCGGCTTCCAGTCCCAGAAGCGCCAGGCGGTGACCGAGGTCAGCGTGCCGGGGCCGACATCCCATTTGATCTTGGCCGAAACGCCGCCGATCTTGTTGCCGGCATTGAGGTTGGAATCGAGGTCCGTCAGCCGGTCATAGGGGTTGCGGCTGGGCACGACATAGCCCTGGGCAGCGGCCAGTGCATCATATTGGCGATTGAGCGGACGCTGGGTCTTGCCGACGCGCACGAAGGTGGTGCCGCAGCATTCGGGATCCTGCTTGCTATAGTCGCCCGACAAGGTGAGGCTGAAATCCTCGGTCGGCTGGAACAGCAACTGGCCGCGAATGCCCAGATTATCCTGCTCGTTGATCCAACGCTGGCTGGTCACATTGTAGAGCGTGCCGCGGCGGCTTGTCGCGGCGACGGCGATGCGGGCGGCGATCGTGTCGGTCAGCGGGCCGGAAATGGCGGCCTTCGCCTGCTTGTAGTTCAGATTGCCGACCGTCAGTTCGGCGCGCCCCTCGAAGTCGAAGGTCGGCTGGTTGGTCGTGATGTTGATCGCGCCCGCCGTGGTGTTCTTGCCATAGAGCGTGCCCTGGGGGCCGCGCAGCACTTCCACCTGGTTGACGTCGAGAAAGTCGAAGGTCGCGGCGGCGACGCGGCTGTTATAGACATCGTCGACATAGATGCCGACGCCCTGTTCGAAGCCGTCGCTGGTGAGGCCGAACGGCACGCCAAGGCCGCGGATGTTGACCGAGGTGTTGCGTGGATTGGTGGTGTAGACCTGCAGCGTCGGCGCGAGCTGCTGCAGCTTCACGATGTTGAAGTTGCCGGTCGCCTCGATGCTGTCGCCCTTCACCACGGAAATGGCCAGGGGCACTTCCTGCGCGGTTTCCTGACGGCGGCGGGCGGTGACGACGATCACGTCGCCGCGCGGGCTGCTGGCCTGCTGATCATCGGCGGCAGCGGGTTGGGCGGCTTCGGCCGCAAAGGCGGCAGGCGTGACAAATGACGCGCTCGCCACGCTGGCGAGCAACAGAAAACGCGCAATCATGTTCTTCCCCTTGGTTCCGGAGGTCCGGTGAGTTTTGATCGCGGCGTTTCCGGTGGTCCGGTCAAAGCCGTGCTGGGGTCGTTTCTGGTGATGCGGCGTCCCCAGTGCCGCATCGGCATGCCATCCCCGACATGCCCTGATCTATGCGCTTGCCCTCCCTTGATCGGTCAGGCGGTCAGGCGCGTCTTTTCGGTGACGTCGATCTGCACGACGCGGGCGTCGTGGACGGTCAATGTGATGGAGCCGAAGCGCAGCCCTTCCAGCACGTCGCGCACCTTGTCGATGCTGGCGATGATGTCGGGGCGCTGGCCTTCGGCGCGGCTGTGGCGAAGTTCGATGGTTCTATGTTCGGTCATGTTCATCCCTCTGGCCGCGTTTTAACTCAACTACATTGGTAGACAAAAAAGCAAATATAAGGGGCGCGCAAGATTCTCTTGTCGCGCCCCGGCGATGTCTGGGGCCGATATCAGCTGGTCATGCGCAGCCCGTCGGATGGGCGATCAAGCCGCGCCATCGGCATGGCCGGGCGCATCTGGCGCACGGCGGAAGCCTGTTCCTGCGCATTGTCGATCAGCCGTTCCAGCAGCGCCTGGCCAAAACCCCAGGCGCCCAGCCCCGAATCCGCGTTGATATGGCCGCTATGGCCGGCATCGACGAACTGGCTGCCCCAATTCTTGCCGATGCTGTGGGCGCGTTCGAAGAAGATATAGGGGTCGTTGCGACTGGCGACGAGGATCGACGGGAAGGGCAGCGGGGTGCGCGGCGTAGGGCCGAATCCGCCGATCGTTTCGGGCGTCTCCATCCGGTCGCAATCGGGCGGCGCCACCAGCAGCGCGCCGGTCACCGGCCAGCCATAGGCCTGGCTTTGCAGGGCGCCCCACCAGGCGACGGCCAGGCAGCCCAGGCTGTGCGCCGCCAGGATGACCGGCCCATCAGCCTGACGAATGGCCGCGTCGAGCCGCGTGACCCAGGCATTGCGATTGGGGCTGGCCCAGCTGCCCAGGTCGACGCGCTGGCAATCGCCGCGTCCGCTGTCCCACAATGTCTGCCAATGATCCGGGCCGCTGTTGTTGAGGCCGGGGATGGTCAGCACGACCGGTTGGCGCGCGTCACCCGAATGTCCGAATCGCTCCATTATCCTTATCCTCGTCCTATATTCTGAGCCTCCCAAATAATACTATTCATCTGGTAGACAATGGGCGAGCGCCGAAATGTGTCAGAATCTGGGCAACCTGAATGGCAGATAAACGGGCGCGTCGACCCCATGGCCGCGCGCCCGCATCAAGGCCCTGAACGGGCAGGGAAAAGCTACCAGGGGTAGATCAGCCCATAATATTGGTAGACGTTGCGGCCATAGGCATCGTCGAAGGCCGGCCGGTCCTCGTCCAGATAGTGGGGCGCCTGTTCCAGCACCTCCTTGGCCAGTTCGATCACATAGCCGCCCTTGTCCGTATCATAGGCCAGCATCGACCAGGGCAGGGGATAATGTTCATTGCCCATGCCCAGGAAACCGCCGAAGGACAGCAGCGCATAGCGCACATGGCCGCTGCGCTTGTCGACCATGAAATGGGAAATCTTGCCAAGCCTGTCGCCCTGGCGGTTGTAGACGGCGGTGCCCTCGACCCGGTCGGACGCGATCAGGTCATGGCGATGCGCGCTCATCATCTCGGCCATTGTCACTCTCCTGCAAAAACATTCTATTCTGATGCAACCATGGGGAACCGCTGGGGTTCCTCCGCTTCACAGCAAGGAGCATCGGCATGAAGATCAATCGCAGCGGTTCGGCGGCCTGGAGCGGCGGCCTGAAGGACGGCAAGGGCACGATCTCGACCCAGAGCGGCGCGCTCGACGCCTATCCCTATGGCTTCGCGACCCGGTTCGAGGGCATGCCGGGCAGCAATCCGGAAGAACTGATCGCGGCGGCCCATGCCTCCTGCTTCACCATGGCATTGTCGCTGATCCTGGGCGAAGCCGGACTGACGGCGGAAAAGATGGAAACGAGCGCGGTCGTCACTCTGGAGCAGCAGGAGGGCGGCTTTGCCATCACCGCGAGCAAGCTGACGCTGAAGGCGAAGATACCCGGTGCCGACGATGGGACTTTCCAGGAACTGGCGGCGAAGGCGAAGGCCGGGTGCCCGGTATCGAAACTGCTGAAGGCCGATATCAGCCTGGACGCGGAACTGCTGGCCTAGGCCGTCGCGATACGCCTGGCGTGGCGATGTTCACGCCAGGCGATATAGAGGCCGCTGGCGATGATCAGCGCGGCGCCGACCCAGGTCGTCCACATCGGCCAGTCGCCCCAGATCGCCCAGCCCAGCAGCGTGGTCCACAGGATCGAACTATAATCCATCGGCAATACCACCGACACCGGCGCCCAGCGCAGCGCGGCGGTGAGGCAAAGCTGCGCGATGCCGCCGAACAGGCCGATCATCAGCAACAGGCCCCAGGTCTGCGCGTCATGCGGCTGGCCATAGAAGAGCATGCCGATGCCGAGCGGTGGGACTGACAGGGCAGTGAACCAGAAGACGACGACGCCCGCGCTCTCGGTGCGGCCCAGTTCCCGCAGCACCAGGCTGACGCTGGCCGTCACCAGCGCGGCGGTGATGGCGACGGCAACGCCCATCGGCGGAAAATGGCCGCCTTCGGGCCGGACCATGATGAGGACGCCCAGAAAGCCGATCAGGACCGCAGCCCAGCGATGGATGCCGGTGGGTTCGCGCAGGATCAGCGCCGACAGGATCGTGCCGAAGATCGGCATGGTGAAGCCGATCGTTGTCGCCTCGGCCGGCGGCAACAGGATGTAGGACAAGAAGTTGAGCGCCATGCCGGTGAGGCCGATGACCATGCGGGTCGCATGGACACTGATCCGCCGGGTGCGGATGGCGCCGATGCCGCTGCTCATCGCCAGCCAGGCGAAGACCACGGGCAGGGCAAGCGCCTGACGGTAGAAGAGGGTTTCGACCAGATGGACGCCATGGGCGTCGGCAACCCGGCCGGTCACGAACATCACCGCCAGACAGATGACCGCGACCAGGCGCAGGCCGATGGCGAAGAGCGGGCGATGCGGGCGGGACGGGGCGGCGGCGCTGGACACGCCGCTTCCTTAACCCGGTTACGCGATGGCGCAACCGGGCTGGGTCGGGTTTCTTACTTGAGCGGCTTGCGGAATTTCAGCGTCATGCGGTCGCTTTCGCCGATCGCAACATACTTCGCCCTGTCAACTTCGCCGTTACGCAGCGTGGGCGGCAGGGTCCAGACGCCCTTTTCCCAGTCGGCCGTGTCCTTGGGATTGGCGTTCACTTCCGATGCGCCGACATATTCGAAGCCCGCGCCTTCCGCGATGCGGCGGATGGTCGAGACCTTGAGATAGCCGCTGCTCTTTTCCAGCGCCGTGTCGCGATCCTCGGGCAGGCGATGGTCGACGATGCCCAGCGTGCCGCCGGGCTTGAGCATGGCGAAAAAGGCCTTGAAGGTCGCATCCTCGCTGCCGCCCATGACCATGTTGTGGACATTACGGAAGGTCAGCACGGTGTCGACGCTGTTGGCCGGGATGCTGGCGGCTTCCTCGGGATAGGCGACCAGCTTCACCTTGTCATAGGCCTGCGGCTTTTCGGCCAGGAACTTCTTGTAGCCGTCAAGATAGCGGCCGGTCGGCTGCAGCGCGTAGAAGCTGCCCTTGTCGCGCAGCAGCGGCGCCAGGATTTCCGTGTACCAGCCGCCGCTTGGCGCCCATTCCACCACCGTCTGGGTCGGCGTCACGCCAAAGAAGGCGAGTGTTTCCTGCGGGTGGCGATATTTGTCGCGGGCGACATTGGCCGGGGTGCGGCTGGACGCGCCGATGGCGGCTACCACCGGATCGGCGCCATGGCCGGCATGCTGGGCGACGGCCGCGCCCAGCGGCAGGAGGGCAAGGGCAGCGGCAAGCGCGATCGATCGGCGGGGAAAAGCGGACATGGGCAACCTCTCAACGGATCTGGAGCGCAGGGTGTGCCGTGCCCGCATCCCACTGGCAAGGAAATCCAGTGCTTATGGACCGGTTGGTCAGGACCAGCTGCCCGCGATCGACTCCGCCGTGGCGTCGATCGCGGCCGGTTCATCCTCGCCGGTCAGCGCATAGGACATGTCGCCGCGCCGCCAATAGGCCACCGACTGGGCGCCCTCGCGTACCGAATCCGGCCGCTCTGGGGCGTCGGTGCGCCGGTGCATGGCATAGATGGACAGGTCGCGCCCTTCGGGCGTGCGCAGCGCGATCAGCAGCGCGGGCGTGCGTTCACCGGGGAAGAGCTGGACATCGGTCACGCGCCAGTCGGCGGGCAGGCCGGGAATGTCGATATGGGTGCTGGCCAATATCTCGCGCGGGTCGAAGCTGGGTGATTCGATCTGCCCCTGCATCCGGGCGCGGATCATGGCGACGCGGTGGGAGGTTGCGGCATCGACCACATAGGCGGGCGGCCCGTCGCGTACCATGAGAAGGGCAACGAAGCTTGCCGCCAGCAGGGCAAGGCCGCCGCCGGCGCCGATCGCAAAGCGACGATGGCGCGCGGCCGGCGGGTGGAGCGCGCTCACCTGTGCCGCCATGGTTTCGGGCAGGGGCGCGCGGTCCTGCGCCAACAGGCGCAGCCCGGTGCGGGCGCTGAGGTCGCCCATCACCTGCGCGGCGAGGTCGGGCCGGCGCGACAGGCGGGTTTCCACCGCAAAGCGCCGGCCAGGATCGAGCTGGCCGTCGACATAGGCCATCAGTTCGATCTCCGAAGGATCCTCACTCATCCTGTCCTCCCACGATGCGCAGCCGATCGCGCGGCTGCCTGTCCCTGTCCTGTCGCAATGTCGCCCGCGCACGGGCAAGGCGCGACATCACCGTGCCGACCGCTATGCCCAGAAGGTCGGCGCTTTCCTGATAGCTCAGCCCTTCGACGACGGTCAGGTGCATGACGGCGCGCTGATGGTCGGGCAGGTCGGCAAAGGCGCGGGCGACCTGCATCAGGTCGGCGCGCACCTCCTGGTCGGGATCGGCATGATCGACCTGGATCTGGGCAAAGGCCATATTGCGACGCGTTTCCGCCGCCTCGCGCCGCTTCGCCGAGATGAACACATTGTGGACGATGGCCAGCAGCCAGCGGCGGCGGCTGCGATCGGGCTGGAACTGGTCGCGCCGTTCGATCGCGCGCATCACGGCGTCCTGCACCACATCGTCGGCGACGACATGGTCGCGCGACAGGGCGCGGGCATAGCGGCGCATGGCGCGCAGGTCCGCCTCCATTTCCATGTCCGTCCGCTTGCCCGTCATCCACATCATTCCATTGGGGCGCCCGCCAGTTCGCGATAGACGCGCGCCACCGAATCCAGGACATGGTCCCAGCGATAGTCGCCCGCCGTCGCCTCCGCCGCGCGGCCAAGCCGCCGCCTTAGGCCGGTGTCGCGGACGAGGGAAGCCAGGTCGCCGGCATAGGAGCCAACGTCGCCCGGCGGGACCAGCAGTCCGTTGACGCCATTATCGATCAGCGCGGAAGCGCTGGGGACGTCGGCCGACAGCACGGCAAGGCCGCTGGCCATTGCCTCCAGATTGACGTTGCCAAACGCCTCCGTGACGCTGGGATTGACCAATATGTCGGCGCTGGCGACCAGCGCGCCGAGACGTGCCCCTTCGACATGGCCGGCAAAGCTGGCATTGGGCAGATGGCGGGCGAGGGCATCGCGTGCCGGGCCATCGCCCAGGATCAGGGGGCGCAGCGACAGGCCGTTGGCGCGCGCCGCCATGATGGCGTCGGCAAAGATATCGAGTCCCTTTTCCCGGACCAGCCGGCCGAAGAAGAGCGGCACGACATCGTCGGGCGCATAGCCAAGCTGGGCGCGCAGGCTTTCATCTCGCATCGCCGGATGAAAGACGGATCGATCGACGCCCCGGCTCCAGAGGGTAATGCGCTCGGCGCCATGGATTGCGGCGAGGTCCGCGGCGATCGGCGGGGTCGGGGCGAGGATGCGGTCGCAGTCGCCATAGAAGCGATCGAGATAGGCCTCGACCTTCGGGCGCAGGAAGGCGAGGCGATAATAAGCAAGATAGGTCTCGAACCGGGTGTGCAGGCTGGCGACGGTTGGTACGGCGTTGCGCCGCGCCCAGTTCAGCGCCTGCCGGCCGAGCAGGTCGGGTGCGGACAGATGCACGATGTCAGGCTGGAACGCCTCCAGATCGGCGCGGGCGGCACGGGTCAGGCCGATCGCGAGCCGATATTCCGGGCGACCGGGAATGCAGAGCGAGCGCACCGATCGGACATCGCCGGCCGAGGTGAAGGCCGGCGTCGGCGCGGTCGGCGAATAGATGCGCACCTCTGCCTGATGCTCGTCCAGCATATGCCGGACCAGGCGGTTGAGTGCCCGGTTCGCGCCATCGCGCACGCAATCATAATTGCCCGAAAACAGCGCGATCTTCAGCGGCCGGGATGATGTCGGCGCCGTGGCGACCGGCAGGGCGGCATGAATATGGGCGCGAAGGGAAGAGAGCGGGGAATGCAGCGTCATGCCCCGCTTACGCTTGTCGGATCGCGCCTATTCCATCGATGGGCAATTAAAATTGCCGAATGATGCGCAGGCCGGCGGTGGGGCGGAAGACATCGCCACGCGGCCGTTCCGCGCCAAGGCCCGCCTGCATGGCGAAATTGCCGCCCAGTTGCTGGTGCAATTGCGGCATCAGCAACAGGCCGCCCTCGCTGCCGCCCTGATAATTGATCTCCAGCCCCAAGACCTGCCCTTCGCGGCTGTCGTAGAAGGCTGAGTGGTTGAGGATCACGCCGTTGCGGCCATGGCCGCCCGACAGCTTGACGTCGGCAAGCCCTGCCATCGTCACGCTGCTCCAACGGTTGTTGTAGCGGTGGGCCGCCATATAGGCGAAACTGCTGCGATACTGTTTGGCGCGGCGGTCATAGATGCCGAGATATTGGACGCCATGGCCGGTGCGCCCGCCGCCTGTGGTGCCGAAACTTGCCTGCAGACCCAATTTCAGTTCAGCAAGCCGGCCGTTGACGAAGGGCAATTCGCCCTCGATCGCGAAGCCGTCGGCAAAGGCATATTCGATTTCCGGCGCCCAATGGACGGCGTCGTCATCGCCCGACAGCGGAACGGTCGCCAGGGTATTGACCTCCAGTTCGCCGCGCTTGGCGCCTAGCGGCCGCATCATGTCGAAGATCATCGGTTCGGGCACGTCGGGATAGGCGTCGGACGCCAGCGCGACATCGCCCAGAAAGGCGCTCGCCATGGCGGCAAGGCCATGGCGCGAAAGGGATCGAACGGACAAGAAAGGCTGCTCCCGCGATGAGGATGTGACGATTCACATCCCCGTCTACGCGGGAGCGGGCGCCCTTATTCCCTAAGGGTCAGAGACAGGCTTCGAGGAAGGGCTGGTCGAAGCCGAACATGCGGGCCTTGTCCAGCGTATAGGGGCGCAGGCCCATCGAGCGATATTCGCCGATGATCTTACCGCTGTCATCCTCGTCATGATATTCGAACTTGAACAGTTCCTGGGTGACGATGACGTCGCCTTCCATGCCGATGACTTCGGTCACGTTGGTCACGCGACGCGAACCGTCGCGCAGGCGCTTGACCTGGACGATCAGGTCGACCGAGTCGGCGATCTGCTTGGAAATGGCTTCCTTCGGGATCTTGATGTCGCCCATCAGGATCATGTTTTCCATACGGCCCAGACACTCACGCGGCGAGTTGCTGTGGAGCGTACACATGGAGCCGTCATGGCCGGTGTTCATCGCGGCGAGCAGGTCGAAACATTCCGCGCCACGAATTTCGCCGAGGATGATGCGGTCAGGACGCATACGCAGGGCGTTCTTGACGAGATCGCCGATGGTGATCGCGCCCTGGCCTTCCAGGTTGGGCGGGCGGGTTTCGAGCGGCAGCCAGTGCGGCTGCTGCAGGCGCAGTTCGGCCGCGTCCTCGATGGTCAGCACGCGCTCGCCCGGATCGATCATCTTCGACAGCGCGTTGAGCATCGTCGTCTTGCCCGAACCGGTACCGCCCGAAATGACGATGTTGAAACGGCAGGCACCGGCGATCTTGAGCGCGGTCGCCATCTTCTGGTTCATCGCGCCCCATTGGGCGAGCATGTCGATGGTGATCGGCTTGGCCGAGAATTTACGGATCGAGATGGCCGTGCCCTTGAGGCTGAGCGGCGGCACGATCACGTTGACACGCGAACCGTCGGGCAGGCGGGCGTCGGCCAGCGGCGTGGTCTGGTCGACGCGGCGGCCGACCTTGTTCACGATGCGCTGGGCGATTTGGAACAGATGCTCTTCATCGCGGAACTTGATCGGCGCGATCTGGAGCTTGCCCTTCTTTTCGACATAGGTCTGCTCGGGGCCGTTGACCATGATATCGCTGATGTCCGGGTCGGCCAGCAATTCCTCGAGCGGGCCAAGGCCCAGAAGCTCGTCGACCAGCACCTTTTCCAGCGCGAACTGCTCGCGCCGGTTGAGCGTCAGCTTCAACTCGGCCAGCACTTCCATGATGATCGGCCGGAATTCCTCCGCCAGTTCATCCTTGGTGAGGGTCGCGGCCGCTTCGGGATCGACGCGTTCGAGCAGGCGGGGAAGCACCTGTTCCTTGATCTTGTGAACCGACGCCTCGAACCCCTGCGGGCCGGCATCGGCGACATGTTCGGCATTGGCGCGTTCGGACAGGCGCGACATGGCGTCCGCATTGCGCTGCATCTGGCTGGTCGGCGCCGACAGCGGATCGAGCGGAATTTCGCCCGGCAGGGCGGCCAGGTCGAGCGGCGGGAACTGCTCGCCGCCGCGCGGGGCCTCCTCGCGCGCTGCGCCGCCGCTGTGCATCGGTCGGGCGACGCCGAAACCCGGTTTGATGCCGGCAGGTCCATTTTTCCGTCCAAATGCGCTCATAACTCTCCGCCGGTATTCTGCGATCGGGCCAGCCACCCCAAAATGGGCCGATTCACCATGGCTGGAGAAGGTGAATAAGCTGGAAACTTTGACAAATGGCTAATGCGCCGGCGCCCATTCTGAGGATCGCGGATCGCCGGCAAGGATGGCGCCGTACCGGATCGGGGTGAAGGGCGGGGCACGGTTACCCGACATTAACCAATCTCGCCGATAGGGATTGCAGGCTTTCAGGATTTCGGTGCCATGCGAACCTTGTCCATCGTCATTCCCGTTTTCAACGAACAGGATGGCATCTCCCTTTTCCTTGATGCGGCGCGGCCTGCAGTGGATGAGGCGCTGTCCCTGATCGGCGCCGACGCGCGCGCCGAATATCTGTTCGTCGATGATGGCAGCGCGGACCGCACCGGTGACGTGCTGGAGATATTGTCGCGGTTCAACCCGGACCTGCGCTATGTCCGGCTGTCGCGCAACTTCGGCAAGGAGGCCGCTCTGGCGGCCGGCATCGACCATGCTGTCGGAGACGCGGTCATCCCGATCGATGTCGATCTGCAGGACCCGCCCGAAGTGATCGTCGACATGGTTCGCCTCTGGCTCGCTGGCGCCCAGGTGGTCAACGCGCGGCGGGCCGATCGATCGAGCGACAGCTGGTTCAAGCGCTGGAGCGCGCGGGGCTTCTATGCGCTGCTCAATCGCCTGTCCGATTATCCCATTCCCGAAAATGTCGGTGATTTCCGCCTGCTTGACCGGCAGGCCGTCGATGTCGTCAAGCAATTGGGGGAACAGGCCCGGTTCAACAAGGGCCTGTTTTCCTGGATCGGCTTCCGGGTCGCGACGGTTGATTATGTCCGGGCGCGGCGGGAAACCGGACGCAGCAAATGGGGACTGGGCAAGCTCTGGTCCCTGGCCGTCGACGGCATCACCGCGTCGACCACCATGCCATTGCGCATCTGGTCCTATGTCGGTGGCGCGATCGCGCTCATTGCCTTTGCCTATGCCGGTTTTCTGGTCGTACATACGCTGGCGACCGGCGTCGACGTGCCCGGCTATGCCTCGATGATGGTTGCCGTGCTGGGCCTTGGCGGGCTCAACCTGCTCAGCCTGGGCATCATGGGCGAATATGTCGGGCGGATCGCCCGCGAGGTGCGGCAGCGGCCACTATATATTGTCGCCGCCGATGCCGGGGCGCGCAACGTCGGGGGCGCCGCGGCCCCGGCGCTCGATCAACTGGAAAGGGACGAAGAATGGATCGCTCAGCCTATACGAGCATGAATGCTCAGGAGGGCGAACATTGGTGGTTCGTCGCCCGCCGCGCCATCATCGATGGCCTGATCCGCGATCATGTCGCCTTGCCCGATGACGCCCGCATCTTGGAAGCCGGCTGCGGTACAGGCGGCAATCTGGCGCTTCTGGCGCAGCATGGTAGCGTCGATGCGCTTGAATATGATGACGAAGCACGGGCCATCGCGGCCGCGCGGGGCGTCGCCACCGTGGAGGCAGGCGCCTTGCCGGAGAAGGTCGGCTTCGGCGATCGGCGCTATGACCTGATCGCCCTGCTCGACGTGCTGGAGCATGTCGACCAGGATGAAGCGTCGCTCGCCGCACTGCGCGGCCGGCTTGCGGCAGGCGGGCGACTGCTCGTCACCGTGCCGGCGGTTCCCTGGCTATGGTCCGATCATGACGTGCTGCACCATCACAAGCGCCGCTATACCCATGATGGCCTTGCTGGCGTCGCCGCGGCGGCCGGCTTGCGGGTTGAGGCATCGGGCTATTTCAACAGCCTGTTGTTCCCGCTCGCCGTTGCCCAGCGGATGGCGCATCAGTTGCTTCGGCGGGAAGCACCGCTCGATGCCCGCCCGGCCCCCTGGCTCAATCGCTCGCTGCAACAGGTGTTCGCGGCCGAACGCCACATGCTGGGCCGCATCAATTTCCCGATCGGCCTGTCACTTTACGCGATTCTCTCCGCCTGATCCTGGCTGCCGGAAATTATGCGGACTGAACCATAGTCCGTCCCAGCACCGGGCTGGTTCGCTGGCAGGAACAGGTGCGGGCCTTGCCGGTCGCACCAGGGCGGGCATGGCGGGCAGGGGCGCGAAATAGGATACCTTGGGGAAGGCGGCAAAGGTCTGATCCCACGCCTTCGATACCGAACAGCGCACTTCGGGCGCAGGCGGATGGACAAGCGCGCGGCGGATTTCGGCCAGCCCGGTCAGGCTGCCAATCAGCAGCATGGCGATCAGCCAGGTGCGCCGTTCGGTCCCATTGCCCAGCTCATCGGCCAGCATCGCTGCCAGGATGGCCAGCGCGGTGATGGATGCCCGCGCCATGAAATCGATCGACCATCCGATCTGCACGAACGGGATCAGCATCAGCCAGGCGAAGGCCAGCCAGAGCGTGTCTCGGCCAAATCGCGACGGTCGGGCGACCAACAGCAACGGCACCAGATAGGGCAGGGTTTCGATCCCCTGGAACATCAACCATTGTAGCGGCGGGATCGGCTGGAATCTTAGTCCCACGTCCGCGCCAGATGCCGCGCCGAGATAAAGAAGGGACGGGACGGCCAACAGGCTGGCCAGCGCCGGGAGCAGCATGTCGGCGATACGCAGCCGGCGCGCCGCCAGGGTACGGATGCCGGCCAGCGCGGCGAAGGGCATCGCGCCCATCAGTCCGAGCGGAGACCATAGGGCCGTCAACGGCAGCAGCGCGAGATAGGGCGCCAATGGCAATCGTTCGCGGCGCCAGAGCAGATAGCCCATCGCCCCGATCCAGCCGGACATGGCATGTTGCGGAACCCAGAAGGCCAGGGTGATGGTCGAGGAATATTGGAGGCCGATCCAGTCCTCCAGATGATCGCCCAGCCGGCCATTGAGGACCAGGTCGCCGATCGCGTCTATGCCGCTGAAGCCGAGGAAGACGAGCAGCGCGACCAGTCGACCGCGCCGGCCGTCGAACAGTTGCGCGGCAAGCGCGAGAGTCAGGCCCAGCAGCAGGGCATTTTGCGCCAGCAATGCGATATCGCCCGCGCGCACGCCCAGCGCCTTGTAGAGCAGGGCAGGGGCGAGGAACATGCCGATCGGCGCCCGCAACAGGTAGGGGACGGCCCGTTCGGTATAGACGAAGGGCCAGGGATTGACGGCCATGTCGCGAAGCGCGGCGAGCCGCACCTGCCAGTCGACATTGGCATAGAAGAACCGGCCTTCGCCGCCGAGCATCAGCAGCAGCAGAGAGACCCCCGTGCATAGCAGCAGCGTGCCGATGCTCGGTCCCGATCGGTCGGGCATGGTGCGCAGCATGACGCCGCACAGCCCGCCGATCAGCAGCAGGGCGAGGGGATAGGCCCAGAACGGGGCGACATCCAGGAAGCGCCAGAGCAGCAACTGGTCGAGGCCGAGCCAGGCAAACAGCGCGGCGATCAGCCAGCCGGCCGGAACGGTGTGCGCGAGCAGGCCGCCAGAGCCGGCCGGTGGCGCAGAAACAGCGGTCTTGGCGGCGAGGGCGGTCATCGGCGGGCGGCACTCACAAGAAAAAGGGGCGCGAAGCGCGCCCCTTGGTCCGTTCGTCTGGCATGAATGCGGCAGGTTGGAAAGAGCCTGGCTCCCCCATCGGCCTGCGCGCCAGGAAGCCTCAGCCCGCCTTTTCGGCGAGAACCGTCAGGCCCTTTTCATTGACCTCGGCAAAACCGCCCTCGACCGGGATGATTTCCGGTGCGGCGCCAGCCGATGCGAAGATCTGGATCGCGCCATCGCGCACGGTCGACATGAAGGGCGCATGGCCCTCCAGCACGCCGAAGTCGCCATCGGTGCCGGGAACGACGACCTGATAGACCTCTTCCGAGCGGACGAGCTTTTCAGGGGTCACGAGTTCGAAATGCAGTGCCATTCTAAAATCTCCCCCCTCCCTTCCAGGGAGGGGCCGGGGGTGGGTGCCATCGCGATGCGATGGCCTGCGCCCTAGCCGAGAGGCAGGAAGCGCGCTTCGCGCGCTACCCACCCCTCAATCCCCTCCCTTGGAAGGGAGGGGAGGGTTTGTTGCTTAGGCTGCTTCGGCAGCCAGCTTCTTCGCCTTTTCGATGGCTTCGTCGATGCCGCCGACCATGTAGAAGGCGTTCTCGGGCAGATGGTCATATTCACCATCGACCACGGCCTTGAACGACTTCACCGTGTCTTCGATCTGGACGAACTTGCCCGAGATGCCGGTGAAGACTTCGGCGACGTGGAACGGCTGCGACAGGAACTTCTGGATCTTGCGCGCGCGGGCGACGGTGATCTTGTCCTCTTCCGACAGCTCGTCCATGCCCAGGATCGCGATGATGTCCTGCAGCGACTTGTACTTCTGCAGGATCGACTGGACGGCACGGGCGGTGTCGTAATGTTCCTGGCCGACGACGCGGGGTTCCAGAACGCGGCTGGTCGAGTCCAGCGGATCGACCGCCGGATAGATGCCCAGTTCCGAAATGGCGCGGTTGAGAACGGTGGTGGCGTCAAGATGCGCGAACGAGGTCGCCGGCGCCGGGTCGGTAAGATCGTCCGCGGGAACGTAGACGGCCTGAACCGAGGTGATCGAACCCTTGTTGGTCGAGGTGATGCGTTCCTGCAGCGCGCCCATGTCGGTCGCCAGGGTCGGCTGATAGCCCACGGCCGAAGGAATACGACCCAGCAGAGCCGACACTTCGGCACCGGCCTGGGTGAAGCGGAAGATGTTGTCGACGAAGAACAGCACGTCCTGGTTCTCGACGTCGCGGAAATATTCGGCGATCGTCAGGCCCGACAGGGCGACGCGGGCACGGGCGCCCGGCGGTTCGTTCATCTGGCCATAAACCAGGGCCACCTTCGAACCTTCGCTGATCGCGTTGCCGTCGGCATCCTTGGCGATCACGTTGGCGTCGAGGAATTCATGGTACAGATCGTTACCTTCACGGGTGCGTTCACCGACGCCCGCGAAGACCGAGGTGCCGCCATGGCCCTTGGCGATGTTGTTGATCAGTTCCTGGATGAGCACGGTCTTGCCGACGCCAGCGCCGCCGAACAGGCCGATCTTGCCGCCCTTGGCATAGGGGGCCAGAAGGTCGATGACCTTGATGCCGGTGACCAGGATCGACGCGTCGGTCGACTGGTCGACGAACTCGGGTGCCTTGGCATGGATCGGCGAACGCAGTTCGGTGGCGACCGGGCCGCGCTCGTCGATCGGCTCGCCGACGACGTTCAGGATGCGACCGAGGGTGGCCGGGCCGACCGGAACCGAGATCTGCGCGCCGGTGTCGGTGACTTCCTGGCCGCGGGTCAGACCATCGGTCGAGTCCATCGCGATGGTGCGGACGGTGTTCTCACCCAGATGCTGGGCGACTTCCAGCACCAGGCGCTGGCCGTTGTTGCTGGTTTCCAGCGCCGAAAGGATCGCCGGAAGCGCATCGGGGAAGGTCACGTCGACGACGGCGCCGATGACCTGCGAGATGCGGCCTACATTGTTGGTGGTTGCCATGACTATGTCCTTGCCTGCTTGTCCTTAGAGGGCTTCGGCGCCCGAGATGATTTCGACGAGTTCGGTGGTGATCGCGGCCTGGCGGCTGCGGTTATACTGGATCGTCAGCTTGTTGATGAGATCGCCGGCATTGCGGGTCGCATTGTCCATCGCGGTCATCGACGCACCCTGTTCGGACGCGTTGTTTTCCAGCAGCGCCTTGAAGATCTGCACCGTGACGTTGCGCGGCAGCAGGTCGTCGAGGATCGCTTCCTCGCTCGGTTCATATTCCACCGTGGCGGCGATCGCATTGCGGTCGGCGTCGGCGGGGATCTTCACCGGGATGATCTGCTGTTCGGTCGGGATCTGCGCGAGCGCCGACTTGAAGCGCGAATAGAAGAGATGGGCGACGTCGAACTTGCCGTCGAGGAACATCTGGCTGAGTTCCTGCGCCACCGCCTGGGCCTGGGCAAAGCCCGGCTCCTTGGCGCCGGTGGTGTCGTAATTGGCGACGATCTTGCCCGGATAGGTGCGGTTGATGACCGGACGGCCCTTGCGGCCGATCAGGTAGAACAGCACTTTCTTGCCATCAAGCTCCAGCGCGCGGGCCTTGGCCAGCGCGGCCTTCACGATATTGGCGTTGAACGCGCCGGCAAGGCCGCGATCGCTATTGGCGACGACCAGCAGATGGACTTCGTCCTTGCCAGTGCCGGCGAGCAGCGGCGAAGCGCCTTCGCCCGAGCCACCGGCGATCTTGGTCGCCAGGCTCGCGACGACCGCTTCCAGTCGCTCGCTATAGGGGCGGGCAGCTTCGGCAGCGGCCTGCGCCTTGCGCAGCTTGGCCGCGGCGACCATCTGCTTCGCCTTGGTGATCTTCTGGGTCGACTTCACCGACCCGATGCGCAGCTTCAGTTCCTTGAGGCTAGCCATAGTTCAAATATTCCGAGCAAGGGCCAGACGGCCCGCGAGACCAAAGAAACCGACGCCCATGGCGCCTTCGAACCAGCGCATCGCGCTGCTCTGCCCCACTTTGCGACCCGCCTTGGTGGCGAGCAGCGCGAGCAGGGCGCACCACAGGAAACCGAGCCCATAGACGATCGCGATCAGCAGCATGCCCTGCCACGGCGCATCCGGGCCGGTGCCCACGAACTGCGGCAGCGCGGCGAGGAAGAAGATCGCGACCTTGGGGTTCAGCACGGTGCTGACCAGGCCCTGGGCGAAGGGCGATCCGCCGATCCGGACCTTGGGCGTTTCGCTTGCCGGCGTCGGCTTGATCGCACCGCGCAGCAGGCCAAAGCCCATCCAGGCCAGATAGAGGGCACCGGCGATCTTAACGCCCAAGAACAGCCCCGGCACCGCATTCAGCACGCTGAGGAAGCCGAAGCCGCACAACAGCATGTAGAACAGGCCGCCGAGCTGGATGCCGCCGATCGCCGCCATTCCCGCCTTGAACCCGCGGCGCGCCGCGTGGCCGGCCACCAACATGGTGTCCGGCCCCGGCAGAAGCACCAGACCGATCGACATCACGGTCCAGGCAAGAAGGGAATGGGCGGTCAGCACAGCGTCTTAAGCGAAGGTCTTGCCGAACGAGTCCAGCGCAGCCTTTAGCTTGCCCTTGGCGTCGTCGCCCAGATCCTTGCTGTCGCGGATCGCGGTCAGCACTTCGGGGTGGTCGTGACGCAGATAGGCGAGCATCAGCTCTTCATAACGGGTCACGTCCTTGACCGGGATGCCGTCCAGATAGCCGTTGGTGCCGGCGAAGATCGACGCGGTCTGCTCTTCGAACGGCAGCGGCGAGAACTGGCCCTGCTTCAGCAGCTCGGTCAGGCGCGCGCCGCGGTTCAGCAGCTTCTGGGTCGAGGCATCGAGGTCCGAACCGAACTGGGCGAAGGCCGCCATTTCGCGATACTGGGCCAGCTCCAGCTTGATCGAGCCCGAAACCTTCTTCATCGCCTTGGTCTGCGCGGCCGAGCCGACGCGCGACACCGACAGGCCGACGTTGATGGCCGGACGGATGCCCTGGTAGAAGAGGTTGGTTTCGAGGAAGATCTGGCCGTCGGTGATCGAGATCACGTTGGTCGGAATATAGGCCGACACGTCGCCTGCCTGGGTCTCGATGATCGGCAGCGCGGTCAGCGAACCATTGCCATTGGCGTCGTTCATCTTCGCAGCGCGTTCCAGCAGGCGGCTGTGGAGATAGAAAACGTCGCCCGGATAGGCTTCGCGGCCCGGAGGACGACGCAGCAGCAGCGACATCTGGCGATAGGCGACGGCCTGCTTGGAAAGGTCGTCATACACGATCACGGCGTGCATGCCGTTGTCGCGGAAAAATTCGCCCATGGTGACGCCGGTATAGGGCGCCAGATACTGGAGCGGAGCGGGTTCCGAAGCGGTCGCGGCGACGACGATCGAATATTCCATCGCGCCATTTTCTTCGAGCTGCTTGACGATCTGCGCGACGGTCGAGCGCTTCTGGCCGACGGCGACGTAGATGCAGTAGAGCTTCTTGCTCTCGTCGTCGCCCGCGTTGATGCCCTTCTGGTTGATGAAGGTATCGATCGCGACGGCGGTCTTGCCGGTCTGGCGGTCGCCGATGATCAGTTCGCGCTGGCCACGGCCGACGGGGACGAGGGCGTCGATCGCCTTCAGGCCGGTCTGCACGGGTTCGTGCACCGACTTGCGGGGGATGATGCCCGGCGCCTTGACTTCGACGCGCTTGCGCTCGGTATATTCGATCGGGCCCTTGCCATCGATCGGGTTGCCGAGGCCGTCGACGACGCGGCCCAGCAGACCCTTGCCGACGGGAACGTCGACGATGGTGCCGGTGCGCTTGACGGTGTCGCCTTCCTTGATCTCGGCGTCCGAGCCGAAGATCACGATGCCGACATTGTCGGCTTCGAGGTTGAGTGCCATGCCCTGAACGCCATTGGCGAACTCGACCATTTCGCCCGCCTGGACGTTGTCGAGGCCATGGACGCGGGCAATGCCGTCACCCACGGTCAGAACGGAACCGACTTCGCTGACCTGCGCTTCGGTGCCGAAATTGGCGATCTGGTCCTTGATGACCTTCGAAATTTCTGCGGCGTTGATATCCATGTTCAGCCTTTCATCGCCAGGGCGAGACTATTCAAACGGGTGCGGATGGAGGAATCGATCATCTGGCTGCCGATCTTGACGACCAGCCCACCCAGGATCGCGGGATCGACCTTGGCCTCGACGGCAACGTCGCGGCCGACACGCGCCTTGAGGCCCTTGGCCAGCGCGGTCAGTTGAGTCTTGGTGAGCGGATGCGCGCTCGTCACTTCGGCGCGGGCCTCGCCCTTGTGATTCGACAGCAGCGTCTCATAGGCGCGGATGACCGCGGGAAGCTGCGAGAGGCGACGGTTCTGGGCGAGCACGCCCAGGAAATTCGTCGTCAGCGGATCGATCGACATGGCGGATGCAACCGCCGCGATCGTCTTACCCGCTGCGTCGCGGCTGAGAACGGGACTGTTGATCAGGCCCTTGAAATCAGACGATTCTGCGATCGCCGTCTTGATTGCCGCGAGGCTCGCTGCGACGGTGTCGAGCGTCTTGCCGTCGCGGGCCAGATCGAACAGCGCCACCGCATAGCGGCCGCTGAGGCTGGCCTGAATACCGCCGGTAGTCTCCACGCGCTTACCGTCCTCCAACTTGATTTGCCGGTCATGCAAAAAGAGGGGGAGCAGTAATAACCGTCCCCTGTTGTCGGGCCGGTTAGCAGTGCCAATATGACTATGCAAGTCATGTGACACGATTCCATCGCATCGACGAAATCAAGCCAATTTGACTGAGTTTTTCGGGAAAACGGACAGGCTAGGGAGCGGGGTCTGCGGGGGCAAGCCGTCCTTTTTGGCAATGATAGACCAGCCGCTCGTTCGGCTGGGGCGGCAGCAGCGCGGCGAGGTCCGACTGGAGCGTCGCGATCCGGGTCAACATCGTGGAATCGCTGCTGCATCCCTTGATCGGGCCATCCTTCAGCAGGGCGCGGGCCTTGTCCATCTTGTCGCCGTCGGGCAGCCAGCGCTGCACCCGCAACAGGCCGGTGGCCGGGTCGAATTCGCTGCGGCTGACATAATTGCCCTCGTCGGGCACATGGGCGCGCTGCCAGGTCGTGCCGGTCGCCTGATACTGCGTGTCGCCGTTGACGCAGCCGCCCTCGGCCCAGTTCAGACCGACATCATTGGGCTGCGACACGGTCAGCCGGCTGCGGTTGAGGTCGATGCGGCAGATATTGTCGCCGGCCCAGGCAAAGGTCTTGTTGCTGACCACGCTCTGGTCCTCGGGCAGCTTCACCCGCTCGTCGATGCTGGCAAAGCTGGGCTTGAAGACGAACAGGCCAAGCGCGCCCATCAGCAGGATGCCGCCACCGGCGATGAACCAGGTGGCACGCTTTTCGCGGCCCTGGCTGTAGAAGAGGCCGCCAGCGCCCAGGCCCAGCACGGCGAGGGCCAGCAGCACGGCGGCGCCCGCCATCGCATTTTCGCGGCCGGAAATGACGTCGCGCTCGGCGGTGTCGCGGGCCTGCTGCAGCGCCTGCTCGCGCTTGTCGGCGGCGGCGCGGTCATTCTGTTCGGTCAGCTGCGATTCGCGCTGGGTGATCGAGGCTTCGGCCGCGTCGGCTTCGGCCATGGTGCGGCAGGCGACGACGGTGTGGAGCGAGGACACGCCGGCCTGGCGCAGGAAGGAGGCGACTTCGCGCCAGGATACGGCAAAGCCGAATTCGGCGTCATTGCCGTCCGAGATCGAGCCGAAGCTGTTGACGCCCAGTACCCGGCCGCAATCATCGACCAGCGGGCCGCCGCTGTTGCCCGCGGCAAGCGGGGCGGTGTGCAGGATGGTGTCGAAGCTCTGGCTGGAGCGGCCGGACGAGATGCTGCCGCTGGTCTTCACCGTGCCGAGCGGTTCGACCAGCTGCTTGAGGCTGAGGCCCTGAGCGCGATCGACGGTGCCGGGATAGCCGATGGCGGTGACATGCTGGCCGTCATCGACCGCCCCGGCATAGAAGGTGGCAACTGGCAGGCTGCCTTCCTCCAGCTGGATCAGGGCCAGGTCATTGCCCGGCGAATAGGCGATGATCCGCCCGCCATAGCTTTTCTTGCCCTCCGATGGGATCACGCCGATGACGAGATCCTTCTCCTCGCGCGCCAGTTCGACGACATGGGCGTTGGTCAGCACCTTGTCCGGGGCGATCGCGATGCCGCTGCCATGGCCCACGAAATAGGCGTCAGCGCCATTGGTCGCGACCAGAGCGACGCGCACCACGCTGCGCGCGGCGGCGGTGATATCCTGCTGTTCGGCCCGTGCGGGGCTGAGCAGGACGAGGGACGCGACAAGCGCGGCGATCGGGCGAAGGCGACGGAAAAGGGCGACCATAGGAGGCGCATACATATGCGAAGGCCCGCTTTAGGCAATCGGGAAAAAGCGGATGCGACGGGCCGTGTGCTTTTGAACGCAAGCGACGGGAAGCCTCGCCAAGCCGTCTGGATTACCCCATATCCATGAACCAGATGACACGCCCCGAACCCGTCCCGGCTGCCATGCCCGATGCCGCAGACTGCTGGACCGCCTTTCTGGCGCGCGATCGCCGACAGGATGGCTGCTTCGTGGGCGCGGTGCTGACCACCGGCATCTATTGCAAGCCCAGCTGCCCGGCCCGGCACCCGAAGCGGGAGAATATGATCTTCCTGCCTGATGGTGCGGCGGCCCGTGCGGCGGGCTTCCGTGCCTGCCTGCGTTGCCGGCCGGATGAGGTGGGGCGCGACCAGCAGGCGGTGGAAGCGGCGATCCGCCTGATCCGCACCGCCGAAACGCCGCCCCGGCTGGAGGAGATGGCCGACCATGTCGGCTATGCGCCGCATCATTTCCATCGCTTGTTCAAGCGGATCACCGGCCTGACCCCGGCCGCCTATGCCCGCGATCTGCGCACCGAGCGGCTGAAGGCGGCACTGGCGACGCCCGGCAGCGTGACCGATGCGATCTATGAGGCGGGCTATAACGCGCCGAGCCGCGCCTATGCCGATGCCGAACGGCATCTGGGCATGACGCCGAGCGCCTGGCGCGAGGGCGGGCGCGGTGTCGATATCCGCCATGTCGTGATCGGGACGAGCCTGGGCGCGCTGCTGGTTGCGGCGACCGAGCGCGGCCTGTGCCGCATCGCCTTCGATGAAGGGGAGGCGGACCTGCGCCGCCGATATCCCAACGCGACTCTGTTGCCCGCGGACGCCGCGCTGGATCGCTGGGCGCGTGCCGTGGCTGCACTGGTGGATGATCCGGGGGTGGGAGCGGATCTGCCGACCGATGTCGGCGGCACCGCCTTTCAGCAGGCGGTCTGGGCCGCCTTGCGGGCGATCCCGGCGGGCGAGACGCGCAGCTATGGAGAAATCGCCGCGGCGATCGGCCGGCCGGGCGCCGTGCGCGCAGCGGGGACCGCCTGCGGCGACAATGGCCTGGCAATATTGGTGCCGTGTCATCGTGTGCTGCGCAGCGACGGAAGCCTGGGCGGCTATGCCTATGGAGTCGACCGCAAGCGGAGCCTGCTAGAAGCGGAGCGCCGCGCGAAGATGACAGCGAAGGCAACAGGTGAATGATCCTTTCTCGATCCGCTTGCGTCACAATATTCTCGTAATTTAACTTTTGATTAACTATAGGCTCGCGCCTTCTTCAAAGGGGGCGGGTGGGCTTGCGTAGTCTGTTGTTCTGGCTGTTGCTGATGACGCCGACCATGACAGTGGCATTGCCGCTGGCGCAGCCGGTGGCGATGCCGATCGGCCCCGGTCCCGACCGGATGGCCGCCGGCGTGGCGCGCATGGTCGGATCCATCCTGGAATTTACCCGCTGGCCAACCGCGCGGCCGGTCGTGCGCATGTGCATGGCCGGTGTCGTCGCCCATGGCGACCAATTGGATGAGATCAGCCTGACGAACGGGGCGCGGATCGCCACGGTTGCGCTGGCCGCCGACGAGGCCGCGCCCGCCGCGCGTTGCGATGCGCTTTATCTCGGAAGCCTGGACGTGGCGGTGCGCCAGCGGCTGATCGCGGCGGTGCGCGGCAATCCGGTGGTGACGATCGCGGAGGATGATCGCGACTGCGCGGGCGGGGCGATGTTCTGCCTGTTGTTCGCGCCGCAGACCCTGTCCTTCCAGCTCAACATCGATGCGGTGTCCCGATCCACGGTGCGGATCGATCCGCGCGTGCTGCGCGTGGCGAAGGGGGGCTATTGACCATGGCCGAACAAAGCCTGACCGCAATGCCGACGTTGCGCCAGTTGCTGGCGCGGGCGCATCTGCGCCTGATTTTGTTCGCCGTGTTGATGGCGGGCCTGACGCTGACGGTGACAGGTGTCACCGTTATTCGCGGTTATGCCGCCCGTAACCTGACGCTGATCGCGCAGACCGTAGCCTATACGGTCGAGCCGGCTCTGGTGTTCGATGATGTCGATGCGGCACGACAGGGGATCGCCACGGTGGCGGCATCCGAAAGCGTGCGATCGGTCGAGTTGCATGATCGTCACGGACGGTTGATCGCGGCCTGGAACCGGCCCGATCGCGGCATGGCCGGCAACCTGTCCCGGATCGTGGACGCGCTGTTCTGGCCCAGCCCGGTGCGGGTGCCGGTTCATCACGGGCCGGTCGTCGTGGCCGAAGTACAGGTGTTCGGCGATGCCGGCGGTCTGGGGCGCTATATCCTGTCGGGGGTTGCCACTGCGCTGGCCTGCCTGGGGCTGACCATCGTCGCGACCCAGTTGCTGGCGCGGCGGTTGCAGCGCGACGTGACGGGACCGCTGGCCCATATCGCACAAGTCGCCCATGCGGTTCGCACTGACCGCCAGTTCGATCGGCGCGTGCCGGTCGCCGGCATTCATGAGGTCGATCAGTTCGCGCGCGATTTCAATGCGCTGCTGGATGAGCTGGACGAATGGCACACCGGCATTTTGAACGAGAATCGTATCCTGGAGCGCCAGGCGACCCGCGATCCGCTGACCGGTCTTGGCAATCGCGCGATGTTCGAGCGGGAGCTGGCGGCAACCATGGCGCAGGCCGATGAAGGCGACACATCCTTCGCGGTCATCTATGTCGATGTGAACCGGTTCAAGCAGGTCAATGACAGCCATGGCCATGATGCCGGCGATGTCATGCTGATCGTCATCGCGGCGCGGCTGCGGATGGCCTTGCGGCCGGGCGACATGGCCTTCCGTCTGGGGGGCGACGAATTTGCGCTGATCCTGGCGGCCGGGGCGACCCGATCCGAAGCCGATCAGATGTCGGCCCAGATCGGGGCCGGTATGACCCAGCCGATCATGTTGCCGAGCGGCGTCAGCATCCGATCCTCGCTGAGCATCGGCAGCGCTCTCTATCCACAGGACAGTGTCGATCCGCGCGCACTGCTGCGCCATGCCGACGCGGCCATGTATGCGGCCAAGGCGCGGAGCGACGGCAGGAATTGATGATGAGGAACAATATGCGAAAGCTTCTTTCCCTCCTGGCGCTGACGTTGCTGGCGGCCTGTCAGACGGTGCAGCCGAATGATGGCTTCACCGAAGCGCAGAAGACGGTGCTGCGCGCCAATGGCTTCCAGCCTGTCGGCAGCAACTGGGAATTCGGCATGGCCGACCGGCTGCTGTTCTCGACCGACCAGAGCGTGTTGATCCCGGCGCAGCGCGACGTGATCAGCCGGATCGCGAGCGCGCTGGTCGCCGTCGAAGTGCGCGGCGCCAAGGTGGAGGGGCATACCGACAATACCGGCACGGCTGCCTATAATGAGCAATTGTCGCAGAAGCGGGCACAGGCTGTGGCCGATGCGCTGGCGGCGGGTGGCATGGCGTCGGCGGCGCTGCATCCGGTGGGCATGGGGTTGCGGGCGCCGGTCGCGAGCAATGACAGCGAGGTCGGCCGTCAGGAAAACCGCCGCGTGGTCATCATCGTCGCACCGGGCGATGCGATGCCGCTTTAACGGCGGATCGGCTCGAAATCCTTCACCCGCGCCATGACGATGGCGCGCGCGGCATCGGTCATGCTGCGCCAGTGGACGATTTCGTCGAGGGTGCGGCCGCAGCCGGTGCAGCCCTTGCGCGCGGCATCAAGCGAACAGAGGTTACGGCAGGGGCTGTCGATCGGCGCGGCCATCACATGAAGCTGTAGGGATCGACGTCCACCGCGACGCGGGTGGTCGATTTCCATACCAGATTACCCAGCCATTCGCGGATCACCGACTGGATGTCGACCTGGCGCGTGGCATGGATCAGCAGGCGGTGGCGATGCCGGCCGCGCAGCACCGAAAGGGGGGCTGGGGCGGGGCCATAGACCCGCATGCCCTCCACCTGCGGCGCCGACTTGCCGATCAGCCGCGCGGTCTGTGCGGCTTCGTCGCTATCCTCACTGGAGATGATGATTGCGGCGAAGCGGCCGAAGGGCGGGGCGTTGGCGCGGCGGCGATTTTCGGTCTCGATCAGATAGAAACGCTCGCTGTCGCCAGCGATCAGCGCCTGGATCACCTCCGCATCGGGCATGCGGGTCTGGATGAAGACATGGCCCGGCTTCTCGCCGCGCCCGGCGCGCCCGGCGACCTGCATGATCTGCTGGAAGGTGCGTTCGGACGCGCGCAGATCGCCGCCCTCCAGCCCGAGATCCGCGTCGATCACGCCGACCAGCGTCAGGTTGGGGAAATGATAGCCCTTGGTGATGAGCTGGGTGCCGACGATGATGTCGATGTCGCCGGCCTCCACCGACTTGACGAAATCGGCAGCGCGGGCGGGCGAATGCAGGGTGTCGGACGTGGCGATGGCCACCCGCGCCTGTGGCCACAGCGCCTTCACCTCGTCGGCGATGCGCTCGACGCCGGGGCCGCAGGCGACCAGGCTGTCCTCTTCCTTGCATTCGGGGCAGAAGCGCGGCGCCGGGATGACATGGCCGCAATGGTGGCAGGCGAGCCGCTTGGTCAGCCGATGCTCAACCATCCAGCTGGTGCAATTGGGGCATTGGAAGCGATAGCCGCAATGGCGGCACAGCGTCAGCGGGGCATAGCCGCGTCGGTTGAGGAAGAGCAGGCTCTGTTCGCCCTTGGCCAGCACTTCCTCCATCGCCACCACCAGCGGCGGGGCGATCCAGCGGCCGCGCTCGGGCGGATCGGTCAGCAGGTTGATGCCCTCGATATCGGGCATCTGCGCGCCGCCGAAACGGGCCGGCAGCTTGATCTCGCGATAGCGGCCAAGGTCGACCTGATGCCGTGTCTCGATCGCCGGGGTGGCGGAGGCCAGAACGACCGGGAAATGTTCGATGAGGCCCCGCATCACCGCGACGTCGCGGGCGTGATAATGGACGCCTTCCTCCTGCTTGAAGCTCGCCTCATGCGCCTCGTCGACGACGATGAGGCCCAGATTGGGGTAGGGCAGGAACAGGGCTGAGCGGGCACCGACGACGACCCGCGCCTCGCCCGCCGCGATCGCGCGCCAGGCGCGCCGGCGTTCGCTCTGGCGCAGGCCGCTATGCCAGTTGACGGGGACCGTGCCGAAGCGTTTTTCGAACCGCTCAAGGAAGGGTTCGGTCAGGGCGATTTCGGGCAGCAGCACCAAGGTCTGCTTGCCGGCGCGGATGGCCGCGGCGATCGCCTCGAAATAGACTTCGGTCTTGCCCGACCCGGTGACGCCGTCGAGCAGGAAGGGGGCAAATTCATGGGCGCGCACCGCGTCCGCCATGTCGGTCGCGGCCGCCATCTGCTGATCGGACAGGGCCGGCGGCGCGTGGGCCGGGTCGGGCTCGGGGAAGGGGGTGTCGACGCTGACCTCGACCGGCTCGAACGCGCCGGCCTTCACCAGACCACGGATCACTGTGTCGCTGACCCCGCCGATCATCGCCAGTTCGCGCACCAGCCCCTGTCGGTCGCCGATCCGCCCCATCGCTTGGGTGCGCTGTTCGGTCATGCGATCGGGCAGCTGGCCGGTGGCACGATATTCGATGACGGTGCGTGTGCCCTCGAGCGCGGACATCGACGCCAGTGCCATGCGCAGCACGGCGGCCGGCGGGGCGAGATAATAGTCGGCGGTCCATTCGATCAGCCGGCGCAGCGTTTCGGGCAGCGGCGGCGCGTCCAGCACTTCCAGCAGGTTGCGCAGCCGGTTGTCGCCGACCGTCTCGACATCCGGGAAGGATTCCTCGTCCCACACCACACCGACCAGCTGGCGCGGGCCCAGCGGGGCGACCACGATGCTGCCCGGCCTGGCCGTCATGCCATGGGGGATGCGATAGTCGAGCGGGCCGAGGGCGGCATTGAGCAGGAGGACACGGGCGCGGGCCATGGAGCGTCCTTAACCACTCTTGCCGTTCTGGCAAATCGTCAGAGCCGCCAGGCGATCGCCAGCCAGGGGACATGGACGACCTCGTCGGGTCGGTTATCGGGGAAACTATGCTGGCGCATATAGCTCAGTTGGATGCCGAGCCGCGGCGTCAGCACATGGCGCAGGCCGATCAGCTGCCGCGTGGTGACAAGTTCGCTGTCCTGGACCGCGCTTGGCTTGTGCAGTTCGAAGAAAAATTCGGCGGAGGTCAGGAGGAACCATTTGCGCTGCTTTTCCAGCGGGATGTCGAGCTGGATACGTTCGCGCAGGCGCCAGGCCGGGCGCGCGGCGCTGTCGATGTAGCGCTGTTCCAGCCGGGTGCGGCTCTGCAGCACGCCCAGGTCGATGATCAGTTGCTGGTGGAAGCGCATTTCCTTCTGCCTTCGGCTGGTAACGAAGGCGAAGCCGCCGCCCAGCTGCACGCCGTCGGCAATCCGATGGTCCAGGGTGATCCGTTGCAGCAGCTGGTCGTCGGCCGGCCGCAGGCGATAGCTTGTTTCGATGGCGATGCGATCATTGTCGTCGATCTGCGCGACGCCGCCAGCGCTGATCCAGATCTGCGCCTCCTGATCCGCAGCGCGGGCAGAAAAGGGCAGGACGAGCATGGCGAGGGCGGTCAGGCAAATATATGCGCGCATCGCAAACTTCATGGCCGCTCCCCTGTCGCGGAAGAGGTAGAAGGCGGCGGGGGCCAAGGCAATCGCCGTTCGCCCCGATGGCCAATCCATCGGCCAGCCGCTAAAGGGAGCCGATTCGCGAATCCTGCCCCGGAGCATCCCATGAAATTCTTCGTCGACACCGCCGACATTGCCGAAATCCGTGACCTGGCCGCCACCGGCCTGCTGGACGGCGTCACCACCAACCCGTCGCTGATCCACAAGTCGGGCCGCAAGTTCCTGGAAGTGATCGAGGAAATCTGCGGCGTCGTGGACGGCCCGGTATCAGCCGAAGTCGTCGCGCTCGACCATGAGACGATGATGAAGGAAGCCGCGGTCCTGCGGAAGATCGCTCCCAATGTCTGCATCAAGGTGCCGCTGACCATCGACGGCCTCAAGACCTGCAAGGCGCTGACCGACGATGGCGTGATGGTGAACGTCACCCTCTGCTTCTCGGCCAACCAGGCACTGCTCGCGGCCAAGGCCGGCGCCAGCTTCATCTCGCCCTTCGTCGGCCGTCATGACGATAATGGCTTCGACGGCATGCAGCTGATCGAAGACATCCGCCTGATCTATGACAACTACGCGTTCGACACCGAAATCCTGGTCGCGTCGGTCCGTCACCCGATCCATGTGCTCGACAGCGCCAAGATCGGCGCCGACGTGATGACCGCGCCGCCGGCCGTCATCAAGGCCCTGTTCAACCATGTGCTGACCGACAAGGGCATTGCCGGCTTCATGTCGGATTGGGCCAAGACCGGCCAGTCGATCCTCTAAGCGACATTGCCGGCGGGCGGGCGATCGGCCTGCCCGCCGGAACTCCTGCCGCCGCCCGGCCATTGTCTCCGCACAAGGAGGTGGCCATGTTCGTTGCGGTCTATTGGTGGCGCGTCCACCCCGGCAAGGAAGAGCAGTTCCGCGCCGCCTGGCGCCGCGGCACCGACCTCATCCGTGAAAAATATGGCAGCTATGGATCGCGCCTGCACCGCGATGCGGACGGGCGGTTCGTGGGCTATGCCGAATGGCCGGACGAGGCGACCTGGCGCGCGGCCTTCGACGCGAAGATGGTCTATGACGATCCGGCAACCCGCGCCGCCTTTGTCGACGCGATCGCTGAAGTGCCGGCCGATGCCGATCCGATCTTTACCATGACGGTCACCGACGACCTGCTGGTGCGTGCGACGAGCTGAGCCGGGCGGGAACCTTTTGTTCAGCATATTCGGCTAGATAGCACGCTCCTTTCCCCGATGAACCTGTCCATGCCGATCGACGCCGTCACCATGCTGCTCATGACCCAGGCCATCGCCCTTGTTGCGGCGCTGGTGCTGGCTGCCGAATGGCGTCTGGCGAAGGTGCGCTCGCTCGCCTGGTGGAGCGCGGGATTCGCGACCATCGTGGTAGGCAGCGGCATGTCGGTGCTGCGCACGGCGGACAGCTTCCTTCTCTATGTCTGGCTGGCCAATGGCCTGCTGGTGGTGGCGCATCTGTTGTTCGCCAAGGGCGCGGCGGCCTTTGCCGGGCGACGCCTCCCTGGCATCTGGCTCGGCGTGCTGCTGGTCTGGGTGGCGCTGCTGGGCACCGATCCGGCAAGTGATCGCACCGCCCTGTTCGGTCTCGTCAATTCGGCGCTGGTCGCGATCCTGTCACTCAAGGCCGCATCCCTCCTGCTTTCGCTCCGCCGCACCAGCGAAGTGCGCGATGCGGTGCGGCTGGGGCACATCTTCCTTGGCCATGGCATATTCTACCTCGCCAAGTCGGGGCTGATCTTCATGCCGGGCCTGTTCGTCAGCCTGGTCGGCTTCAAGGGGCTGCTGATCAAGGCCTCGCTCTATGAGGGCATATTGGTCGAGGTATCGCTGGCGCTGCTGATGCTGGCGGCCGTGCGGCACCGGCGCGAACGGCAGATCACGGCGCTGGCGGAGCGGGATTCGCTGACCGGGGCCTATAATCGCCGCGCGTTCGAGGCGAAGGCGGCTGCCGGAATGGCGCTGGCACGGCGGGCCGGCCAGCCGGTGGCGCTGCTGCTGTGCGACGTCGATCATTTCAAGGCGGTCAATGACGGCTTCGGCCACGCCACCGGCGACCGGCTGCTGTCGGGACTGGCCGAAATATTGACGCAGTGCGTGCCTGCCGATGCACTGGTGGCGCGGCTGGGCGGCGACGAGTTCGCCGTTCTGCTCTTTGGCCTTCCGCCCGAAAATCTGCCGGCACTCGGCCGCCGCATCTGCCATCGTTTTGCGCAGAGCGGGGCGGGTGTCGCCGGGGCGAGTTTGCAAGTCTCGACCAGCATCGGTGCGGCGACCAGCATCACGGGCACGGAGGAACTACCGCATCTGTTCGATCGGGCGGACCGCGCGCTCTACGACGCCAAGCGCAAGGGGCGCGATCGCATGTCGGTTGAATCGGGGGTGGACCTGAGCGTCGCGACTCCGCCGCTGCGCCTCGCCAAAGTGGCACGCCGCGCCTGATTGGCGACCCCGGCAGGATTCGAACCTGCGACCATCCGCTTAGAAGGCGGATGCTCTATCCAACTGAGCTACGGGGCCGTGCGCGGGAGCGATAGCGGGGCTTGGGCCGCGGCGCAATCTTTCGCAGCCGTTGCAATCGTGTGTCGGCGGGATATGCACCGAAGGATGAGCGACGCGGGCATCCGGAAAATCGACGCGACCGTGCTTGGCGCACGGCCGCTGCGCTATTATGATTTCTTCATGGCGGCCTTCGTCGCCATCTTGTTGCTGTCCAACCTGATCGGCGCGGCCAAGCTGTCGTCGCTGGGCGGCGTGACCTTTGGCGCGGGCATCCTCTTCTTTCCGCTCGGCTATGTGATCGGCGACGTGCTGACAGAGGTCTATGGCTATGCGCGGGCGCGGCGCTGCGTCTGGGCGGGCTTTGCCGCCATGCTGTTCATGGCGCTGATGAGCTGGGTGGTGGTGGCCTTGCCGCCGGCCGAGGGCTGGCCCGACCAGAAAGCCTATGAGGCGGTGTTTGGCAGCACCTGGCGGATCGTCTTTGCCTCGCTTTGCGCCTTCTGGGCGGGGGAACTGGCCAACAGCTTCGTGCTGGCCAAGATGAAGATCATCACCCAGGGACGGCATCTGTGGATGCGCACCATCGGCTCGACCGTGGTGGGGCAGGGGGTCGACAGCCTGCTCTTCTACCCGCTCGCTTTCTATGGCGACTGGACCACGGCGCAGGTGCTGACCGTGATGGTCACCAACTGGGCGATGAAGGTCGGTTGGGAAGCGGTGCTGACGCCCGTCACCTATGTGGTGGTGAATGGTCTCAAGCGACGCGAGGGGCTCGACGTCTATGATGCGGGCACCGATTTCACCCCGTTCCGCACCCGGCTCTGACGATCCGAAAGCCTGTTTGAAAAATCGCGAAAGGGCGATTTTTCGGTACGGTTCCAGCCCGCGCCCCCGCCCAACCACCCGACAGGATGACACTGGATCGGGTGGTTGGGTGGGGGAGCAGGCTTTCTCAAACCCACTCTGTGGTCAGCAAATTATGTAATCTAAAGAGAGTCTTTACCTTGTTGGGCGCAGGAGGAGGCGACAAAGTCAGGAAAGAATAGTCGCCCATCGTGCCCATCGCCTCCGCCCAGTCCATTGTTCCTGATCGCGATCCCGTGATGTCCCCGGATGCGATCTGCCGGATCGACCGCCTGACCCATGTCGCGCGGGCGCTGAGCCAGGAGGCGCAGACGATCCAGGCCAATCTGGCCAATGCGGAGCGCCGGTTTCAGGCGACCTTCCAGCACGCGCCGGTCGGCATTGCCCATGTCGCGCTCGATGGCAGCTTCCTGACGGTCAATCCTCGTTTCGAGGAGATTACCGGCTATCCGGCCGCGATGCTGATGCGGCTGGGTTTCCAGCAGATCACCCATCCCGATGATCTGGATGCCGATGTCGCGCTGCTTGGCCGGCTGCACCGGGGCGTGTTGCAGCGCTATACGCTGGAGAAGCGCTATATCCGCGCCGACGCATCGCTGATCTGGATCAACCTCACCGTGGCGCTGGTTCGCGACGAGCGGGACGCGCCCGAATTCTATGTCGCCGTGGTCGAGGATCTGTCGGAGATGCGGCAGGCCCATTTCGATGCGGTCCATGATCCGCTGACCGGCCTGCTCAACCGTCGCGGCTTCGTGGTGCGGGCGCGGGCCTTGCTGCGGCAGGCGGCCGAGACGCATCGCGGGGTGAGCCTGATCTATCTCGACCTCGACGGGTTCAAGCAATTGAACGACAGTCGCGGGCATAGCGCCGGCGATCGCTGCCTGGTCGAGGTGGCGCGGCTGATCGAGGATATGGTCGCCACTCGCCATGTGGTGGCGCGGATGGGCGGCGACGAGTTCGTGCTGCTGGTCGACGAGGAAGGCACGGACCTGGGCGAGGCACTGCGCGTCGGATTGATGACGCTGGGCGGTGCGCATGGCGGTGTCAGCGGCAGCTTTGGCCTGGTCACGCTGATCCCCGATGATGACACCGAACTGGACAGCATCGTGGCGCGCGCGGACGAGGCGATGCTGGCGGCCAAGCGCGCCGGCAAGAATCAGCTGGTGACCACCGCGCTGCTATAATCGGCGCGCACGAAATAGAGGCCATCGGGCGGCGCGTTGAGCGCCAGCCGGGCCCGATCGCGCGCCTCCAGCGCAGCGCGCAGATCGTCCGCGCTCCAGCGGCCCATGCCGACCATCGCGAGACAGCCGACCATCGAGCGGACCTGATGATGGAGGAAGGATCGCGCCTCCGCCCGGATGGCGATGCGATCGCCTTCACGCGAGACATTCAGCATCGCCAGCGACTTCAGCGGACTGGCCGCCTGGCAATGGACCGAGCGGAAGGTGGTGAAGTCATGATGACCCACCAGTATCTGCGCGGCGTCATGCATGGCGTCGGCGTCGAGCGGCTGGATCACCCGCCAGGCGAGACCCGATTCCAGGGTCAGCGGCGCGCGGCGATTGGCGATGCGATAGACATAGGCGCGGCCGATACAGCTGAAACGGGCATGCCAGTCCGGCGCAACTTCCTCGCATGCGAGGATCGCGACCGGATGGGGCCGCAGCTTTGCATTGATCGCCTCCATCAGGCGGAAGGGCGTCAGCGGCTTTTCGACATCGGCATGGGCCCGCATGGCAAGGCCATGGACGCCGGCATCGGTGCGGCCGGCAGCGTGCAGGATCGCGCGCTCGCCAGTGACGGCATGGATCGCATCCTCGATCGCCTGCTGGACGCTGGGGCCATGGGCCTGACGCTGCCAGCCCATATAGGGACGGCCGTCAAATTCGACGGTGAAGGCGAAACGGGCCATCGGCTCAGGTGTCGACCCGGCTGCCGGTGGGCATGTCGAAGCCGCGCAGCAATTCACCCGCCGACATCGCCGCCTTCCCCGCGCGCTGGATCAGGGTCGGCCGGATGGCGCCATGGCCGCAGCCGATCAGCAGGCTGTGGTCGAGCAATTCGCCCGCCGGCCCGGCATGATCCTCGACCGTGGCGGCGAGGATGCGGAAGCGTTCGCCGCCATATTCGAAGAAGGCGCCGGGGAAGGGGTTGAAGGCGCGGATCTGGCGCTCGACCTGATGCGCGTCGCGGCTGAAGTCGATCCGTGCCTCCGCCTTGTCGATCTTGGCGGCATAGGTGACGCCCTCTTCGGGCTGGACCACCGGCGGATGGCCGGCAAGATCGTCGAGCACATCGACCATCAGGTCGGCACCGGCCTGCGCCAGTTCCTGCGTCAATTCGCCGGCCGTCTTGTCCTCGACCGGGGTGACATGCTTGGCGCGCATCGGCCCGGTGTCGAGCCCGGCCTCCATGTCCATGATGGTGACGCCGGTGACATTGTCGCCGGACAGGATCGCGCGCTGCACCGGCGCGGCGCCGCGCCAGCGCGGCAGCAGCGAGCCATGGATGTTGAGGCAGCCATGGCGCGGCATCGCCAGGATCGCGCGCGGCAGGATCAGCCCATAGGCGGCAACCACCGCGACATCGGCGTCGAGCGCGGCAAATTCGGCCTGCACCGCCTCGTCCTTCAGCGAAACGGGCGTGCGCACTTCTATCCCCAGTTGCTCGGCACGGGCCTGCACCGGGGAGGGGCGCAGCGCCTTGCCACGGCCGGCCGGACGGGGTGGCTGGCTGTAGACGGCGACGATGTCATGCCCGGCCTTCACCAGTGCATCGAGCGCTGGAACGGCGAAATCGGGGGTGCCCATATAGATGATACGCATAGTTTTTCCGCTTCCCGCACCAGCCCGCTCCCCCACCCGGCCACCCTTCAAGATACTGCCGTTGGGTGGCCGGGTGGGAGAGCGGGCTGGCACCGCATTTGAAATCTGCCTGGGGCCTATTTCCAAGATCGCTCTCAAACCTCTTGTCGGGACGACTTGCAAGCCCTTATCTCGGTTCCATGGCATCCCCAGAAATCGAGACGCTGACCCAGGCGCTGTCGCGACTGCCCGGCCTTGGCCCCCGTTCGGCACGGCGCGCGGTGCTGCATCTGCTCAAGAAGCGCGAGGGCGCGCTGGAGCCGCTGCTGCGCGCGCTGGCGGCGGTCAACGAACGGCTGGTCACCTGCCAGGTCTGCGGCAATGTCGATACCGTCGATCCCTGCGGCATCTGCGCCGATCCGCGCCGCGATGCGCGGGCGCTGTGCGTGGTGGAGGATGTCGCGGACCTGTGGGCGCTGGACAAGTCGCGCCTCTTCCCCGGCCGCTTCCATGTGCTGGGCGGGCGCCTCTCTGCACTGGAGGGGGTGCGGCCCGAGGATCTGAGCATCGATGCGCTGGTTGCGCGGGTCGAGGCCGGCGGCATCGACGAGGTGGTGCTGGCGATGAACGCCACGCTGGAGGGGCAGACCACTGCCCATTATCTGGCCGAGCGGCTGGAGCGCTTCCCGATCCGCCTGACCCAGTTGGCCCATGGCGTGCCGGTGGGCGGCGAACTCGACTATCTGGACGAGGGTACGCTGGCCCAGGCGCTGCGCGCGCGGCGACCGCTGGGCTGAGGGACGACCCAAAGGCGGGGGCACGCGTCTCCCGAAGTTCACACCGTTATCGGGCTTTTTGGGCGAAATGCGCCCGCATCGCCCCTGTGACGCGACAATCGCGCTTCTGCCGCGCACCAGGAACGCCCCTATGGTGCGATCACCACGCGTCGATGGCTCGTGCGCAGCGGGCCATGACTGGGGTAGAAGGGCAGGGGGATGATGATCCATCCGGGCAGTAGATCAGACAAGCGGCGTGTAGGACAGGCCGGATGATGGACGGGAAGGGCGGCGGATTTTGGGTGTTTCCTGCCATTCCCCTCCCGCAAGCGGGAGGGGCAGCGAGACTTGCGCGCGCAGCGCGTTAGTCGCAGCGGGGTGGGCTTTCGCGATGTCCAACCCACCCCCTCCCCCCCCTCCCGCCTACGGGAGGGGGAACAGGTCCGCTTCTGGTCGGGCAACTTTCCTACCCAGGAGCGGACCGACCGCTATCGGGCAGGCCCGGTGGCGATCGACGGGATGAGCGACGATCAGGGGTGGGAACAAGACATTCCTCCCCGGCACGGGGAGGGGGACCGCTCGCGTAGCGAGTGGTGGAGGGGCACAGGCCGGATAGCGCATCGCTAAGAGGCACCTGCCCCTCCGTCAGCGCTTCGCGCTGCCACCTCCCCAAGCAAGCTTGGGGAGGAACTGGAAACGTCAGCTGCTGGTCGTTTCTTGCCGGGCAATTTTCCGCCCACGAACCGAGCGACCGCTATCGGGGTGGCCTCGCGAACGGCGTCTGGGCTGATATCGCCATCATGCTCCTGGGAAGAACACCCCCGCGCGCGTCCACGCAGAGGCGCCCGTCATGGCTCAGTACTTGGGGATGCTGGGATCCTTGCCGGGATAGGGGCTATCCTCGCTGCCATAAATGCGCGGATAGCACCACGCTGCCGCCTGGTCATAGTTGCCGAAGCCGTCGCGCACATAGCGCGCCTTGCAGGCTTCGTATTCTGCGTCCTGCTCATCGGTGCCTTCGGACGGAATGGTGGTCGGCGGCTGAGCAACCGCCGGAGCGGAGACGAATGCAAGCGCAATCAAAATCTTCTTGATTCCCATGTGTTACTCCTGATTTCCCCTGGATCAGAAACTATCAACAAGGTGGTCGGCTCAAGCTGGAGTTGAAATCAAACGGATATTGTCATCGATGTTTCTACCCTTCCTCATTTCTATATTCCAACCGCCAACAGTTTGTGTCGCAATCGACGACGACACTCTCAAATGTAGCGAGATCGGCCGCGTCCGACTTCTCGGTATCGACGCGCCGGAACTGCCGGGGCACTGCCGCAAGGGCCGCAGCTGCGCGCCGGGCGATCCGATCGCCAGCAAGAAGCAGCTGGTAGCGCGCGGGGTGACGATCAGCCCGGTCACGCGCGATCGCTATGGGCGGACGGTTACCCAAGTCTACGCTGGCAACAAGAACCTGGCTTACGAGCAACTTCGGGCCGGCAGGGCGGTTTATGTCGAGAAATGGTCGTTAGCCGCCAAAGCCCGGCATCAAGGACGGAAATCGATAGCCGTTGGACCGCCTGAAACGCGTCGCCCGGCCTTGCTGCTCCCGGATCAGTTCTTGCGCTGCGGCACCGTGAAGGTGCCCGACACGCGGCCGCTGGGGCTGGTCGATGTGCCGGCGCCGCCGGTCGAGCGGCCGTCGACCGTGGTGCGGCCGCTGTTGAGGTCCATCACCAGCCGTCCGCCGGTCAGGCGATTGACGCCCTGGGTCAGCGAGACATTGCCGACCATGGTGATCAGCTTGGCATTGAGGTCATAGATGGCGACATTGCCGCGCGCGGTCTGGTCGGCCTTGGTGATGACGACATTGCCCGACGCGTCGATGCGCTGGATTTCCACGCCATTGCCGGTGTTCGCCGCGCCATTGGGCTGCTGCTTGTAGGCCACGGTCATGCGGGCGGCGTTCAGCGTCATGCCGGCCTGCGTCACCTCGACATTGCCCGATACCACCACCCGGTCGGCGCGGTCCTGCACCTCGATCCGGTCGGCGGTGAAGTTCACCGGCGCATTGCTGTCATGATTCTTGAACACCTGCGCATCGGCGCCGGCGTAGAGGAGGCCGGTCGCGCCCAGCGCAACGGTCGACAGCAGGATGAGGGTGCGTTTCATCACTTTTGCCCTTTGAGGCCATTTTGTTCGATGCGCAAGGTCGCCCGGCCGTTGAGCGTAACCGTGCGTGCATTCATGTCCGCTTCCAGATGGTCGCCGCTGAACGTGCCGATCGGGATGCGCCCGTCGACCCGGCCCGCGCTCTTCATCCGCCGCGTCTGCAAATCGATGCCGACGTCGCGGGTGACCAGGCGATATCCGCCGGCGGCCTCGAACTGGACCGGGCCGACGATCGCGACTCGCTCGGTCTCCATGTCGTAACGGCCCTTCTGCGCGTTCAGCACCGCCGGCCCTTCGGGCAGCAGGATGCGGGCGGCCATGTCGTTCAGGTCGACGATCGGCTCGCGCGAGCTTTTCTGCACGGCCGAACCGGCCCGCAGCGAGAAGGGCTGGCCCTTGCTGTCCTGCCCGCGATAGAGCGCCTCGGACACGCGCATCCGCTCCTTCGCCACCTCGACCTTGTTCTTGTCGAGCACGAAGCTGACCTTGTCGCCGCCAGTGAAGGGGGCCATGGCCAGCAGGGCGGTCAGCACGCCGACCGCCACCGGCAGATAATTTTTGAGCAGGCGCACCAGCTTGTCATGGCTGCCACCCGGCCGGGCCCAATGGCGGCGGACGTTGCGCTGTTGCTCGGCCTGGATGGACATGTCTGCCTGCCGCCCTGTCGCTTACATGTGCGAGAAGATGTCGTTCTCGGGCCAGCCCGCCAGGTCCAGCGCCGCGCGATGGGGCAGGAAGTCGAAACAGGCCTGGGCCAGTTCCATCCGCCCTTCGCGGGTCAGGCGCTTGTCCAGTTCAGTCTTCAGCTGGTGCAGGAAGCGCACGTCGGACGCGGCATAATCCTTCTGCGCGTCGGACAGGTTCGGGCCGCCCCAGTCGCTCGACTGCTGCTGCTTGCTGATGTCCTGGCCCAGCAGTTCGCGGACCAGCTCCTTCAGGCCGTGGCGATCGGTATAGGTGCGCACCAGCTTCGACGCGATCTTGGTGCAATAGACGGGCGCTGCCACCACGCCCAGATAATGCTGGATCGCGGCGATATCGAATCGGCCGAAATGATAGATCTTGATCCGCTCCGGATCGGCCAGCACCGCCTTCAGGTTCGGCGCGGCATAATCGCTGCCGGGGTTGAAGCGGACCAGATGCTCGTCGCCCTTGCCGTCGCTGATCTGGACGACGCACAGGCGATCGCGCGGGGTGATGAGCCCCATGGTTTCGGTATCGACGGCGATCGGGCCGGGGGCAAGGACGCCCTCGGGCAGATCTTCTTCATGGAAATGGACGGTCATGACTTTTCCCTCTATGGGGAAACGGGCCATATCGCAATCAAGGCTTTGGCAGATAGGGCCTGTAAATCGGCGCTGCGGGCGCTCTTTTTGCCCGATATGCGAAATCATTCGCGCTGCCCGGAAAACTTGATATAGTGATTCCCAAACCGCGACTTTGCGGTGGATTGTGCATGTCATTCGCCCGACATGTTTGTCCAATGTGTCTTGGGGCGAAGCGAAAGTGACTAACAGGGCATGAGTTTTGACAGAGGGCGCCGCGGCGGGCGCGGCAAGGACAAGCGCGACGGTTTCGGCGACGACAATTTCTACGACCAGGGCAGCGGCGGCGGCTTCGGCGGCGGTGGCTTTGGTGACCGCGGCGGCTTCGGTGGCGGCTTCGGCGGTGGTGATCGTGGTCGTGGTGGCTTCGGCGGTGGTGATCGCGGTGGCTTCGGCGGCGGCGGCGGTTTCGGCGGCGGTGGCCGCGGTGGCTTCGGCGGCGGCGGTGGCGGCTTTGGTGGCGGCGGCGGCGGTGGTCGCGGCATGCCGGCCCAGGTCGTTGGCGAAGGCAAGGGTGTCGTCAAGTTCTTCAACGGCCAGAAGGGTTTCGGCTTCATCGTTCGTGACGATGGCGGCGAAGACGTGTTCGTTCACATCAGCGCGGTCGAGCAGGCCGGCCTGACCGGTCTGGCCGAAGGTCAGCCGCTCGGCTTCACCCTGGTGGATCGTGGTGGCAAGGTGTCGGCGACCGATCTGGTCATCGACGGCGAACCGCTCCCCGTGACCGATCGTGCGCCGCCGCGTGAACCGCGCGAACCCCGCGCCGGTGGTTTCGGTGGTGCAGAGCGTGGCCCGCAGCGTCAGCTGACCGGCGAACGCGCCAGCGGCACGGTCAAGTTCTTCAACGCCATGAAGGGCTTCGGCTTCATCCAGCGTGATGACGGCCAGCCGGACGCTTTCGTCCACATCAGTGCTGTCGAACGCGCCGGCATGGGCGCCCTGAACGAGGGCGACCGTCTGGACTTCGAACTGGAAGTCGATCGTCGCGGCAAGTACGCGGCCGTCAATCTCCAGTCCAAGGCCGACTGATCGGCCGTCGCCCGTTCGCCGTACGGGCGACGTGACAGGAATATCGAAGGGGGTCGCCTGCCCGGCGGCCCCTTTTTCGTTTTTGCCGTTCATCTCGATCAGCCGGCAGATCTCATATATCGTCAAAGCGATGCGCCGTGATGCGGCGCATGGATCGTGAATATCGACAGAAATGTCCGATGATATTCGGATTAAAAATGCCGTAAATTCGGCGCTTATGTGCAATTGATCAACATGTTGATCTGCATGTTTTCCTGATAAATATTGGCCAATTCGATCGATTCGGCGAATTTGCCTGGCCATTAGCCTCGGATCATAATCGTCCTGAATGGAATGAGCCTTGCGGCGTTGTCGACAAGGCCTGACCCAATGGGAGGATGATATGAAGCAGGCCCTGATCGGCCGTCTGCTGGCGACTGTCGCTGCCGGCCCGGCCCTGATGCTCGCAACCGCACAGGCGCAGGATAGCGCCGCACCCGTGCCCCAGGCTGACGCCGGGGCAGGGGAGATCATCGTCACCGCCCGCAAGCGTGACGAGCGGCTGATCGACGTGCCGGTTGCCGTCTCGGCCCTCTCGACCGACCAGATCGAACGCTATGCCACCACCAGCTTCCAGGCGATCAGCCAGCAGGTGCCGCAACTGGTCATCGCCGAATCGCAGAATCAGGTCGGCGGCTCGATCAACCTGCGCGGCATCGGCGCCGGCATCTCCAACCCCTCGACCGAAACCGCCGTGACCCTGAATTTCGACGGCGTGCCGATCAGCTATGGCAATGCCATTCGCCTCGGCCAGATCGACCTTGGCCGGGTCGAGGTGCTCAAGGGGCCGCAGGCGCTCTTCTATGGCAAGAACAGCCCAGGCGGCATCGTCTCGCTCATCTCCCAGGATCCGGGCAAGGATTTCGAGGCGAAGCTGCGCACCGGCTATGAATTCATGGCCGACCAGCGCTTTGTCGAGGCCAGCGCCTCGGTGCCGCTGACCGACGGTCTCGCCGCCCGCGTCGTAGGCTATTATTCCAAGGAGGATGGCTGGTTCCGCAACGTCGCCGAACCGATCGCCGGCATCACGCCGGGGCGCGGCGCCGACAGCCTCAATTCCGAGGATGTCTTCGTCCGCGGCACGCTCGCCTATGATGCGGGCGGATCGACCCGGATCAAGGCGAAGGTCAATTATGGCCAGCGCGAACGGGACGGCGTCGGCCCCACCGGCCTCAGCCAGATCATCTACTGCCCCGCCGGCGTCAGTCGCTACGGCTCGACCGACTGCACGCTCAACCGCAATTTCTACGACGCCATCCTCGCGCCGGCGACCGCCGCCAGCGATCCCAGCTATGGCGACGGCGTGCCGTTCATGAAGTCGAAGCAGTTCCTCGCCTCGCTCAGCATCGACCAGGATCTGGGCGACGCCTACACCCTGTCCTCGGTCACCGGCTATTACCGGCTGCGCGAACGTTCGGTCGACAGCTTCACCTTTTCCAACAATCCCTATTTCGGCGCGTCGAACGACATCACCGCCAAGGGTTTCAGCCAGGAACTCCGCCTCGCCTCCGACTATGACGGGCCATTGAACTTCCTCGTCGGCGGTTTCTTCCAGGATGCCCATTTCCTCACGCGTCAGGCCTTCACCACCAATTTCGGCACGCCCTTCGTGGTCGGATCGACCTATTATGACGTTCATACCAAGGCGACCTCGGTCTTCGGCCAGCTGCGCTACAAGATCGTGGAGCGGCTCGAACTGGCCGTTGGCGGCCGCTATAGCTGGGAAGACAAGTCGCTGACCGGCACCTCGCTCGGCAGCCCGATCCAGATTCTCGGCCCCAAGCAGAATTATACCGATTTCTCGCCCGACGTGACGCTCACCTGGCGCCCCGACAGCGACCGCACCGTCTACGCCGCCTATCGCGAGGGCTTCACCTCGGGTGGCTTCAACACCGTGCCGACGCGGCTGCGCACCGATGCGGACCAGAGCCGCGCCGCGATCGACCTGTCCTATGACCAGATGACCGCGAAGGGCGGCGAGATCGGCACCAAGGGCTATGTCGCCGATCGCCAGATCCTCTACGATCTGGTCGGCTATTATTATAAATATAGCGGGCTCCAGCTCTCGCGTTACGACAATGCCTCCTTCACCCAGCTGACCCAGAATGCGGGCGGGGCGGAGATCAAGGGGGCGGAACTCAGCCTCATCATCCGGCCGCGCACGCTGGCGGGCCTGACGTTCAACACGGCGATCGCCTACAACAACGCCCGCTACACCGATTTCATCGGCGGCTGCTATGCGGGCCAGTCGATCGCCCAGGGCTGCAATCTCAATCCGCTTAACCCCAATCTGCCGCAATCGACCTGGGGCACGGCGGCCAATCCCTATCAGAATCAGGACCAGACCGGCCAACGCCTGTTCCGCGCGCCCGAAATCGCGATCACCGGCGGCTTCACCTATGACCATAGTTTCGCCGACCGGCTCGGCGGATCGCTGTCGGTCGATTTCAATTACAGCAGCGCCTATGTCACCCAGACGGAGGGCAACCCCAGGACGCTGCAGGATGATTATATCCAGCTCAACGCCGCCCTCTCGATCAATGGCGGCGCGGGCAAGCCCTGGGAATTGTCGCTGATCGGCCGCAACCTCACCAACAAGCTGATCATCGTCGGCGGATCGGTGGTGGGCGCGAGCGCGGCCGGCACCGGCACCAATGTCGTGCGCGAAGGCGACATATTGGGTTCGCTCGGCGCCCCGCGCGCGGTGATGCTGCAACTGACGGTGAAGAGCGGCCTGCTGGGCGGCCGCTGATCATCCCTATGCAAATACTATGGAAGATGCGCTGAGGTCGGCTGGAATTTGACCGACGGGGGCCATTAAGTCCCTTGTCCCATGACCCACCGACCTCCTCCTGCCGCCTCTGCTGATGCCGGGCGCACCGGACGCCTGTCGATCCGGCCGCGCGCCACCCTGGCTCCTCCGGCATGGCAACGGAGCCGGGCATCATGACCCGGCGAGATCTCGCCTGGCGTGGCCTTGGCCTGCTGCTCGTCGGCGCGGCGGCCGGCAGTTCGCTGCTGCATCGCGCCCTGACCCTGGACGGCCCGGCATCGGCGCCGCTGGAAATGGCGCTGGCCCTCGCCAGCTTCAGCTTCGCCAGCCTCGGCATATTGCTGCTCTGCCAGGGCGTGCGCCTGCGCGATGGCTGGCGCCGTGACCTCGACCGGCGCCAGGCGCAGCGCGACGGTCATCGCGATCCCCTGATCCTGGCCGAAGATCGCGCCCCGCTCGCGGCCTTTCTGGCCGCCCGCGCCCGGCGCGACTGACCCCCATTCCCAAATCCTCAAAGGACAAATTTGTGAGCGAACGCGACCTGCATTTCGTGATCCCGACCTATCGCCTGCGCGACGTCGGCGCGACCGTCGAGGCCTATGACGAAAATTTCGCCCGCAGCGGCCAGACCGCGCCGATCATCGTCTTCGATGATTCCTCGGTCGCCAATCATGACAAATATTTCGGCGCGCTGGAGGCGACAAAGACGGTCAACGACCTCTGGTATGTCGGCCCCGCCGAAAAGGAGCAGTTCGTCTCCTACATCTGCAAGCGGCTGCGCGACCGCAAGCTCGACGTGCTGGTCCGCAACCTCTTCCGCCCCAGCTATGGCGGCAATCGCAACTTCACCCTGATGTATACGCTGGGCGACCTGATGGTCAGCGCCGACGATGACATGCGCCCCTATGCCCTGATCGAGGACAGCCCGGAAACGCTGGGCGAACGGGAAATCAGCCGGGGCAAGACCATCCCGCGCGGTGCCAATGGCCATTGCCGCAAATCCTATGACATCCTCCAGTCCTTCCGCGACATATTGGGCAAGACGGTGGCCGACGCGCCGGCCAATTACGACCAGGGCGAACTGGTGATCGACAGCGCCATGGATCTGGAATCCAACAATTCGCTCGGCTTCGCGCGGGAAAACAGCCTGACCCTGCAGGAAGGGCGGCTGCCCCGATCGGCGGTGGTGAAGATGGCGCAGACCTTCCGCACCGGAACCAACGACATCGACGCGGTCGATTTCGTCGACATGTTCCTCGACGATCCGGACGAGGTCGATGCCGAACGGCTCAACGACACCTATGTGCTGGTCAATTTCCGCCCCTGCCTCACCAATCTCAACTGGCGAATGGATTGCGGCGTTGCGGGCTATGACAATCGCACCGGCCTGCCGCCCTTCTTCCCGACGCGCTTGCGGTTCGAGGACTATATCTATCGCCTCTGGATCCAGCAGTCGAACATGGTCTCGGCCCATGTCGATTCCGCCCAGACCCACATCAAGAACAGCTATATGCGCAATCCATTGGCGTCGGAGGTGTTCAACGAGGCGATCTGCGGCCTGCTCAAGCGCAAGATCCGCACCAGCCTCAAGCGCACCGACGAATGGTCGATCGCCTTCGACTATGACGGCGCGGTCAGCCTGCAGGACAGCGAAGAGATATTGGACAGCGCCCGCGCCTTGCATGACCGGGTGCTCAAGAGCATGGCCGACGCGCGCACGACCGAGCGGCGCGACGCGCTGGGCCATTTTGCCGCCGGCCTGTCACGCACCTTCTATGATTTCGAGCCGGATTTCTTCCAGCAGAATGTCAGTCGCATGGTCGATGACGAGGTCGGGCTGATCCGCTCCTCGCTCGAAATCTGGCCGACCCTGCTGGAGATCGTCTATTTCAAGCGCCATTGCCGCAACCTGCCGATGCGCCGCGTGAAGAACCGCTCCGCCCGATCGCCCCAACCCAGACCCGTAGCAGCCTGAGGGTTGGCGGCAGGCGCTCCGTTTCCACCCCCTTCATCCCGGTGACGGCCGGGGCCCCTCTCAGTGATGGGGGCGGGGCGGAGCGCCCATCATACCCGCCGGAACGGGAAGGGGCTGGCGGTCCGCTCATAGCTGTGCAGGTCCAGCGCGCGCGTCACCGGCGGCAGCGCCCGGTCCGGGCAATCGCGCCGCTCGCACAGATGGCAGGTCGGCCCAACCGTCACCGCGTCGTCGCGCTCGGTATCGATGCCATCGGCATGGATGATCCGCCCGGCATGTTTCGCCTCGCAGCCCAGCGCAATCACCTGTCGCCCGCGCGCGCCATCGGCGCGGGGCAGGGCGATCGCCAGCGTGAGGAAGCGCCGCTCGTCCAGCGTCTCGATCAGCTGCGACAGCACGATATCGGGCGCGTCGGCCGCATGCACGTCCCAGCGCGGGCAGGTGCCGCCATAGCGGGCAAAGGGATAGGCCTCGCCATCGAAGCGCTTGGACACGATCCCCGCCCGGTCGATCCGCACCATGAAGAAGGGGATGCCGCGCGCGCCGGTGCGGTTGAGGCTGGTGAGCCGGTGCGCCAGCTGCTCGGTCGACACGCCGAAGCGCGCGCGCAGCAGGGGAAGGTCGTGCCGGCTTGCCTCCGCCGCCTGGCGGAACCGGTCATAGGGCATGATGAGTGCCGCGGCGGCATAGTTGGTGAGCGCAATGACAGCGAGCCGGCGACTGTCCTCGTCCGGCGGCGCCGTGCGCGTCACCTGTGCCGCGATCAGGTCGGCCATCTCCTGTGCGCAAAGCTGATAGGCCATGGCGAACAGTCGCCCCGATGCCGACAGTCGCTCGCTCAGCATCAGCCGCCGCCGGTGCATGTCATAATGACGCACCGTCCCGGCCAGCACATCGGCGCGCACCATCTGCACCGCCATGCCGTGCCGTTCCTTCAGCCGCGCGCGCAGCCCGGCCTGCAACAGCGCCGGATCTTCCTCCAGCTGCGCGGCGATCCCTTCGGCCGCCGCATCGATTTCGGCGAAATGATTGCCGGCCTTGGCTACCGTCTCGCGCCACCAGTCGACCGGCGCGACCAACGGGGCAGGGGCGGCGCCGCGCCCGCTCGCCTGCATCTGCTCGGGCAGGCGGCGCAAGTCGGCCAGCGCGCGGTAGAAGCGGCCGATCGCCTCGCTGACGCCGGGATAATTTTCCGCCACCTCCAGCACTTCGTCGCGCGCGATGCCGATGTCGCGCACCAGCGCGTCGGACAATATCTCAGCCAGGTCGCTCGCCGCGCCATCCTGGCTGCTGGCGGTGAAGTCGCGAATGTCGATGTCATAGGTATTGGCCAGCCGCAGCAGCATCTGCGCCGTCAGCGGCCGCTGGTTGCGCTCCAGATGGTTGAGATAGCTGGGCGACACGCCCAGTTCCTCGGCCATGCGCGTCTGGTTCAGTCCCAGTTCGCGGCGCAGCACGCGCAGCTTGGGGCCGAGATAGAGCTTCCGGTCGGTCACATCTGCCATAAGGTCATATTGTCATGATTTGACAATATGAACAAGTCGCGGCGTGACTTGCGGCCACTCATCGCCCTTCCGCTTTGCCTTCGACCTGTCAATATCGCTGTCATCAACCAGCACAGCCACAAGGCAGGAAGGACAGGAAGATGACGACCGATACGATGGAAGCGCCCCAGCCCGCCCGTTCGCGCGCGGTCTTCAGCCAGGAGGATTTCGGCCTGATCCGCACCGCCATCGCCCATTATCTCAAGGAAGTGCAGGACCAGCCGGAATCGGTCAAATATGCCAATCTCTACCACCGCCTCGGCCGCGTTGCCTGACCGGCGGAGTGCCTGAACGAGAAAGGGCGCGGGATCACTCCCGCGCCCTTTTTCTTGTCTCGGCCTGTTCCGATCAGAACAAACGCGTCAGGCCATAAAACAGCGCGCCGATCGCGGCCGCCGCCGGCAGGGTCACGACCCAGGCGACGATGATGCTCGACGCGACGTTCCAGCGCACGGCCGACAGCCGGCGGGACGCGCCCACGCCGACGATGGCGCCAGTGATGGTGTGGGTCGTCGATACCGGTACGCCCAGATGGGTCGCCATGAATAGGGTGATCGCGCCGCCCGTTTCCGCGCAGAAGCCCTGCGCCGGGGTCAGGCGGGTGATCTTCGATCCCATGGTGTGGACGATCTTCCAGCCGCCCAGCAACGTGCCCAGGCCCATCGCCGCCTGGCAGCTCAGCACCACCCACATCGGCACATGGAAGCCGCCGGTCAGCAGCCCCTGTGAATAGAGCAGCACCGCGATGATGCCCATCGTCTTCTGCGCGTCATTGCCGCCATGGCCCAGCGAATAGAGCGATGCGGACACCAGCTGCAGCTTGCGGAACACCCGGTCCGCGCCCTGCGGCGTGAACTTGCGGAAGATCCAGCTGATCGCCAGTACCAGCATCAGCGCCAGGAACAGGCCGACGGCGGGCGAGATCACGATCGCCGCGCTGGTCTTGAACACGCCGCTCCACACGATCGCCGACAGGCCGGACTTGGCCGTGCCCGCGCCCAGCAGGCCGCCGACCAGCGCATGGCTGGAGGAGGAGGGGATGCCCAGACCCCAGGTAATGAGGTTCCAGGCGATCGCCCCCATCAGTGCGCCGAAGATCACCGAGGCGTCGATGATGTCGGCGCTGACGATGCCCTTGCCCACCGTCTCGGCGACATGCAGGCCAAAGAAGAGGAAGGCGATGAAGTTGAAGAAGGCGGCCCAGGCGACCGCATATTGGGGTTTCAGCACCCGCGTCGACACGATGGTCGCGATCGAGTTGGCGGCGTCGTGCAGGCCGTTCAGGAAGTCGAACAGCAGCGCAACGCCGATCAGCGCGATCAGCAGCGGGAAGGCGAGATGGGCTTCCATATCCGGTCAGGCCTGTCAGGCGTGGTCGATGACCAGGCCGGAAATCTCGTTGGCGACGTCCTCGAACCGGTCGGTCACCTTTTCCAGATGGCTGTAGATTTCGTTGCCGACGATGAAGTCCATCGGGTTGCCGGCGCGGGCTTGGCTGTAGAGGGCCTTGAGGCCCGCCTCATGCAATATGTCGGCATGGCCTTCCAGCTTGACCAGCCGTTCGGTCAGCTCGTGCAGGCGCGCCGAATTGATGTTGAGCGAGCGCAGCAGCGGCATCGCCTCCGCCGTGATCCGCGCGCATTCGACGATCAGCGCGCTCATGTCCTGCATCTGCGGCGCGAAATCCTTGACCTCATAGAGCGCGATCGCCTTGGCGGTCTGGTTCATCTGGTCGATCGCGTCATCCATCACGCCGATCAGGCCGGTGATGGCACTACGGTCGAACGGGGTGACGAAGATGCGGCGGACGTCCTGCAGCACTTCGCGGATGATGTCGTCCGCCTCATGCTCGCGGTCCGAAATCTCCTTGATATGCGCGTCCATGTCCGGGCCGCCCTTGAGCAGCTTGGCCAGGGCGTCGGCGCCGGCGACCAGGGTCGCGGCATGGTCTTCGAATTGCTCGAAGAAACGCCCCTGCTTGGGCATCAGCGCGTGAAACCAGCGCAGCATTCCAGTCCTTTCACTTTGCTTCTCGCGGATCGACAGCAGCAACCGGAGGAACCAGCCCGGATCGGCGGGCGGTTCGCGGAAAGCCGCGATGATCGATTGCAGTTCGGGTTCGTCGACGGCCTTTGCGGCTTCGGCGACGGAAAACCAGCGCAGCTCGCGCTGCCCTTTTTCGGGCCATTGCGTCAGATGGCCGGTCACGGCAAGCGGAAAAACCTCGACATTCGCCTCGCGCGACTTGCCGCTGCGCTTGCGCTTGTCATAGCTGTATCGGCCGATCGGCGCGGGACAGGCGATGCCATGGATGCCCGCTTCCTCGAACGCCTCGACTTCCGCGGCGCGATGGCCGGCCAGCCCCTTGATGCGATTGCCCTTGGGAATCACCCAGCGCCCGGTGTCGCGCGACGTGATCAGCAGGATCTGCATCGACCCGTCGATCGGGTCGCTGGTATAGGGGAGAGCGGCAATCTGGCGCATTACCGGCGGCTTACGGGCGGCCTGCCCGAATCCTCATGCTCTGCCGCAGCGCGTTCCATCGGCGCTATGTAACGAAAATGTCATTTTTTGCAATCGCTCCCTTCGCCCAGAGGGGCAGGCGAAGGGAGCGACCGGCGCCCCGCTGGGCGAGGCCGGGAGGCGGATCAGATCGAGATGCGCGCCGTCAGGCGAATGTCGCGCCCGGCGAGCGGGGCGAAATCCTTCAGGAAGCTGGCATGGCGCCGGGCTTCTACGTCGAAGATATTGTTGGCCGACAGCATCAGCGTGGTGCGATCATTGCCGGCCAGCGGCTTGAACGAGATCGATGCGTTGACCATGGTGAAGCCATCGGTCGGCGTCTCGAAATCGGTCACGCGATCCTGCTCGAACATATGTTCCAGCTCGGCGCGGGCGCTCAGTCGTGCGCCCTGCGCCTCGATCCCGCCCAGCAGGCGGAGCGGGGGAATGCGCGGCGCCGGGCCATTGCCCTTGATCGTGGCGCGGACATAGTCGGCGACGCCGTCGATGTTGATCGCATAGCTGCCGACCTGTGCCAGCTTCACCGACGCTTCGGCTTCGAAACCATAATAGCGCGCATCGGCCTGGGCATAGGCATAGCAGGGGAATTCCATCTCGGCCCCGCCATTGGCCGCCTCGCAGACGCTGTCGTCGACCACGCTTTCATAGATGAAGCCGCTGAACCAGTTATGATAGGCGGCCAGGCTGAAGCTGTAGCCATTGCCCGATCCGCGCAGCGTGCCTTCCACGCCCCAGCTCTTTTCCTTGCCGAAATCGGGATTGCCCAGCTCGAACGCCTGGGTGCCGGCATGATTGCCGCGCGCGAACAGCTCCTCGGCCGACGGCGCGCGCTCGCTGCGCGACAGGTTCAGGCCCACGCGCCAGCCGGGCATGATCGCCTGGCTGATGCCCAGCGATCCGGACAGGGCGTTGAAGCTGCGCTGGCTGGCCTCGGCAAACAGGTCGGCATCCGGGTCCGACTGCAGCTTGGTATGTTCATAGCGCGCGCCCGCTTCCAGGCGGGTGTCGCCCAGGTCCAGCGACTGCAGCGTGAACAGGCCGAACTGGTCGGTCTGGTTCTTGGGCAGGAACTTCTCTTCGCCATCGGCCTGGAAACGACGGGTAAAGAACTGCGCGCCCGATGCGCCCTGCCAGCCATTGCGGTCGGCCTGGACGAATTCCAGCCGGCTCTCCATCGACTGGTTCTTGAAGGTGGTGCCGACTTCGCCCGACGGTTCGATTTCCTGATGCTGGTAATCGGCCCAGCCCGCGCGCAGGCGGATGCTGTCGAGGAAGCCGCCATTGACCGCGACCTCGCCGCGCAGGTCGGCGCGGGTCTGCTTCATCGCCAGCGTCACATTCTCGTGGCTGTGGCCCTCTTCCTCATGATCGTGGTCATGTTCGTGATCATGGTCATGGTCATGACCATGCTCCTCGGCCACTTCCAGGCGCGACGGCACGCCATAGGTGTTCTCGCTGTGCGAGATCGACATGCCCAGATTGCCGCCATCGCCGATATAGGCGAAGCCGCCGGCGACTTCCCACACTTCCGCCGCGGTATTGGCCAGCTTGCCCTTCAGCCGCGCATTGTCCTGGATCTCCTCCTCGTCGGAGGCGGCGGCGATCTCGCGCATCGCCTTGGACAGGATATAGCCGCCGGTGCGCAGATTGTCGGTCTTGCTGTAGCTGCCATCGACATGGACGACGAAATTCTCGGTCAGCGGCACCTCGATCTCGCCCGAACCGCTGCGTTCGTTGGCGGCGCTGCCATAGGTGCCGATCGCGTCGATATGGATCGCCTCGTCCGGCACGCGGCGCGGGATGCGGCTGTCGATCACATTGACCACGCCGCCGATCGCCGACGATCCATAGAGCAGGGCGGACGGACCGCGCAGCACCTCGATCCGGTCGGCGGTCAGCGGGTTGATCGCGACCGCATGGTCGACCGAGGTGTTGGACACGTCGAAGCTGCCGATGCCGTCGGTCAGGATGCGCACGCGCTCGCCCTGGAAGCCGCGCAGGATCGGGCGCGATGCGTTGGGGCCAAAGGAGGTGGCCGACACGCCGGGCTGGCGCGCCAGCGTCTCGCCGATGGTCGGGCGCAGGCTGCGGGTCAGTTCCTCGCCGGTGACGATCGAGGTGCCGGACAAAATGTCGCCCTGGCTGCGGGGGATCAGGGCGGTGACGACGATGTCGCTGCGCGGGTCATGATAGCTGCCATCGGCCTGGGTGTCGGCGGGGGCTACGGTCTGGGCGGCGGCGGGCCAGGCCAGGCAAAGGGCCGTGAGGGCACAGCCGGCGCGCAGCGACGGGGAACGAAGCATCAGGCTTTTTATCCTTGCAGAATATGTGGGTCGGCCTTCGCGTATCGGTCATGATACATCATATCAATATACGATCGGCGAAATGAAGGCCGTTTCTGCCGCATTCACCACCAACTGTTGCATTTTTGCACGGCATGGCGCGCCGCATATTACCCGCCGCCAAGACGGATCAGTCGCGCAATTCCGCCATCATTTTCTGCTCAGAGGAAGAGGAAATCCGCCAGCGCCTGCACGCCGGGGCGCGACAGCGATCGTTCGTTGACGGTCTGGCGCACCTCGATGGCAGGCAATGGCACGTCCAGCGCCAGCCGGCGAATGCCGCTCATCCGCCCCAGGTCGCGCGCCATCGGGCCAAAGGCGGCGAAACATCCAGCGCCTTCGCGCAGGGCGGTGATGATGTCGAACATATTGTCGGTTTCCAGCATCACCGGGCCCAGCCGGGCGCCGCCGCGCGCCAGCGCCGCATCGATGATCGGGCGCAGCCCGTTGCGTGGATCGACCGCCAGTTGCGGCGTGATGGTCAGGTCGCCGCGCGACACGCTGCCCGCGCGCGCCAGCGGATGGTCGGCCCCGGCATAGAGATTGACCTGTTCCGACCAGCCATAGCGCGACGACAAGCCGGCCGGCTCCTCCAGCGCATAGAAATAGGCGATGTCGGCGCGCAGCGATTCGATCGCTCGCGCCGCCTCGACCGCCGACTGGACGCTCAGGTCCAGGGTGATGGCGATATCGTCATTGGCCGCCTCGAACGCGGTCAGTGCATCCTGGAAATGGCCGAACACCGGCGCCGGCGTCGCCAGGATGATGGCGCGATTGGCGGGCGGCGGCGCGGCCGGCAGCGACGGCAATTGCGCATCCGCATCCAGCAGTAATTCCGGCAGCGCGGGCGGCGGGGCCGGTGATGGGTCAGGTTGCGGGGTGGGGGCGGGCGCGGCTTGCTCGGCCCAATCCTCGGGGTCGTCCTGCGCCAGCAGGGTCATGGCCTGCGCCGTGCGTCGGCCCGCGGGGGTCAGCCGCGCCGCGCCGCGAATATCGTCGAACAGGCGATAGCCCAGCCGCATTTCCAGCGACGCCATGTCGCGCTCGATCACGGCGGATGAAACGCCCAGCGTCTGGGCACAGCGCGTCAGGCTGCCCGCGGCCACCATCTGCGCGAAAATGTCGAGTTGGCGCAGGGACGGGTTGGTCATGGCCGAGCGATAGAGCAAAGACGAGGCCGGGTTAAGAGGCGTTCTCACGCATTTACCATCAATGCGCTGTTGACGAGCCCCGGTGAATGATGGCAGGGCGCGTCACCTGACGGGCGGGTATAGCTCAATGGTAGAGCACTAGCCTTCCAAGCTTGTGATGCGGGTTCGATCCCCGCTACCCGCTCCAGTCCGTCATCCCCGACATATCAGCGGCACCACAGCTTGATCCGCAGGATCGGGGCGGGTGCCGCTGCGGCCTTCAATCCTCCTTCGTCCAGCCCATCGCCTTCAGCATCACGTCGAACAGGCGGGTGTTGGCGAAGAAGCCATGGACCTGATCGGCGCCCGGCCCGGCGGCGGCGGCGATCACTTCCTCGCCGGTGTGGCTGTCCTCGACGCCGATGATCGCATTATTGGCGACCGTTGCCCCCGGCTTGGCGGCGGCGGCCGCATATTGCTGGGCCATCGGCGCGTTCCGCTTGCCGCTGGCCATGCGCAGGCCGAAACTATGGTCGGCGGTAAACAGGATCAGCGTATCCTTGCCCGCGATCGCGCTCACCCGGCGGATCATCTCGTCCATCTCGATCACATGCTTCAGGCCATTTTCCGGCTTGTCGGTGTGCATGTCCCATTCGACCATCAGGAAATAGCCCTTGGGATTGCGCGCCAGCTGGCCGATCGTCGCCTCGACCGCCGGGATCGGCGCATAGTCGGCATCGCGCAGCACCGCCGCCCGGCCGCTATCCTTCACCAGTGCCGGATCGTCCCCGAACCGATAGCCCGCCCTGGCAAAGGCCGCTTGCGGCGTGGTGCCATCCTTGGCGAAGGACGCGACCGCATCGGCCTGCCCCTTGCCGATCAGGATGTCGACGCCATTGCCGAAGCGGGGCGTCAGCATCTGGCGGAAGATCTGGTCCTTGTCCTTGCGCGTGGCGACATGGGCGAAGCAGGCGGCCGGGGTCGCGTCCCAGATCGGCATGTTGGTGACGACGCCGGTCGAAAGCCCGCGCTGCTCGGCATATTCCAGGAAGCTCTTGACCGGGGTGATCGCCCCATCGGCCGCCGGCCGCGCGGAGATCATGCCGCTGTTGGTCTTGTGCCCGGTCATGATCGCGCTCATGCCCGCCGCCGAATCCGTTACCCAATTGTCGAGTGCCGACGTATCGGACAGACCGACATGGGGCATGGACTGGATGAACAGCGACTGCGGCCGGTCATGCGCCATGATGCCCGCAGCGTTCAGCGTCGGCACGCCGCCGGCATCGCCCAGAAACAGGATGATGTTGCGCGCGCGCTGTGGCGCGGCCCCGTCATCATTGCGGGCCTGCGCCGGAGCGGCGGCGAGCATTGCGCCCGCCGCCAGCATGATCCCGATCGATCGCATCGTCATTGCCGTCCTTCCGTTCAGAAACGGGCGCGCACGCCGGCCATCAGCGTGGTGCCATAATCGGTGTAGCCCGCGAAGCGATCGTCCCGGACATATTGCCACTGGACGCCGCCGGCCACGTTGATGCCCTGCACCACGAATGTGACATTGGGCGTGACCTTGTAGGAAATGTCGAAGTCCAGGCTGCCGAACGCCGCGTCGTTATTGGCGGCCAGCCCCGCGCCGCCGACATCGCGCAGCACCTTGCCGCGCCAGCTATAGCTGGCCCGCGCGCCGACCGGCCCCTTTTCGTAGAAGGCGGTCAGGTTGAAGCTGTCGCCGGCCACGTCGGTCAGGTCGTCGCGGAAGGTGGTGCCGTCGGACAGGGCATAGGTGCCCTTGCTCTTGGTATGGGTGTAATTGGCCTGGAAACCCAGGCCGTCGAACGGCGCCGGCAGCATCTTGAACAGTTGCTGATAAGCGATCTCGATCCCCGCGACATAGGCATTGCCGCCATTTTGCGGCGCGGTCAGGCGATAGATCTGGCCATCCAGGTCGAAATTGCGGGTCTGCTGGAAGACGAAGGTCGTGATGTCCTTGTAGAAGGCGCCACCGATCAGCGCGCTGCCTGGCGCGAAATACCATTCGACCGTGCCGTCATATTGCCAGGCCTCGAACGGCCGCAGTTCGGGATTGCCGCCCACCGCCGTCAGCACGGTCGGGTTGGAATTGATCGTCAGGCGCGGCGCCAGGTCGGCCAGCGACGGCCGGGTGATGACCTTGGACGCGGCCAGATGCATCTGCAGGTTCGACGTGAACTCCGCGACCAGATTGAGCGAGGGAAGAAAATTCCCGTAATTGCGCTCATAGCTGACCGGCAGCGCCGCGCTGCCATTGTCGGCATAGCCCGACGATGTCTGGCGGGTATGGGCGTAGCGCAGGCCCGCGTCGCCGCGGATGGTCATGCCGCCCAGCGGCAGGCTGAACTCCGCCATGCCATAGCCGCCAATGATCCGTTCATCGATGGCATAGCTGTTGCGCCGGTCGCCACGGGTCAGCGGCGCGTCGAGCAAGGCCTCCTTGCCGGTCGCCGCGTCCCAGAAACGGTCGGGATCGGGCATGACCCAGTTCGTCGGCAGGTTGCCGCCCACGCCGCTCAGGAAATCGTCGACCGGGAAGGCCTCGAAATAGCTGTCGTCGAAGCGCTGGCCGGCGATGCCGCTGGTGAAATTGATGTCGCGACGATTATAGGTGCGGTCGCGCTTTTCATATTTGGCGCCGAAGCGCAGCGCCTGCACCACGCCGCTCAGCTCGCGCGTCACGTCGAAGGTCGCGGCCCGCTGGCGATCGAGCGAGTCATTGACGCGATATTCGATCCGGCGGCCGGGCAAGGTGGTCGATTCCGTCAGGTCGGCGGTCAGGAACTCCAGGTTCGGCAAGCGCTCGCCCACCTTGCCATAATCGAACGCGACCTGGCCCACGCTGCCGAGCAGGCGGGTGCGATAGATGGGCGTGGGCGTGTTGGAATAGGCCCGGCCCAGGCTCGCGTCGGCGGCCAGCGTCCAGCCATTGGCGGACCATTTGGCATTCGCGCCGATCAGCCAATTCTCATATTCCAGCCGCGACGTCTCGCGCCCGATCTGGGTCGATGTGTTGACGGTCGCGGCAGTCAGCACGCCATTTTCGATCACCGCCGTGCCCGGCACGATCGCGCCCGGCGTGGTCGCGGAAAAATCGGTCGAATAGGTCAGCTCGTCATAATCGATGTTGAGCCGGCTCCACAGGCCATCGACATTCAGCTCGAACCGGTCGTCGGGCTTCCACTGGATCGCGCCATTGAGGCCGATGCGGTTGCGGTTCTCGCGCTCCAGCGTCGGGCGCGTGCTGGTCGGCACCAATATGGTATCGCTGTCCAGCGTGCCGTCGCCATCGGTGTCGATCCGCCCGTCGGCCCAGCCCACGCCGGTGACACGATCCTGCCGCGTGGTGCGCTCGTCATAGACCGCCGCGATCAGCGCGCCGAACGTGCCCTCCTCATTGACCCAGCTGGCCATGCCCGACAGGCGCGGATCGACCGTGTCGGCCAGGCGCGGCGAACTGGCGGTGGCCGACAGCGCCAGCACCGGCTTCTTGAGGTCGATCGGGCGGAAGGTCTGCAAATTGACGATGCCGCCGATGCCACCTTCGGCCAGGTCCGCGCGCGGGCTCTTGATGACTTCCACCGCCGACATGAGTTCGGATGGCAGCGTGTCGAAGCGGAACTGGCGCCCGCTCTGGCCGCTGTCGCGCACATTCTCGTTCACCGCAGCCGAGCGGCCATTGAGCGTAACGACCTGGAAATTGGCGCCCAGGCCGCGGATGCGGACGAACACGCCTTCGCCGCGGTCGCGTACGATCGACACGCCCGGCACGCGCTGCAGCGCTTCGGCGATGTTCTGGGCGGGGAATTTGCCGATATCCTCGGCCTTCACCACGTCGACGACATTGGTCGCCTTGCGCTTCTCGGCCAGCGCGCCGGACAGGCTGGCGGCATAGCCTGTGACGATGATGTCGGGCGCGACTTCGACGCCGCTGCTGGCCACAGTCTCCTGCGGCTCGGCCGGCGCCGCCACGATCAGCAGCGCGCCATTGCCCTGCCGCCGTACCGCCAGCGGCTTGCCCTGGATCAGCCGCTCGACCGCCGCCATCGCGTCCATCCGGCCGCTCAGCGACGGGCCGCTCATCCCCGCCACCAGTTGCGGCGCGAACAAGATGTCGGTGCCGGTCTGGCGGGCCAGCGCCTCCAGCGCAGTCCCCAGCGGCTGCGCGGCGATCTGGACGGTCGCCTGGCGCGGCTGCGCCTGGGCCGGAACGGCGCACAAGGCGGCAAGAGCGGCGCCCAGCACCAGAGAGCGGCGCAAAGTGCGCGAAGAAGAAACGGTCACGATCATCCCCCGTGGACAGCGGCAGAAGGCGCCGCGCCTCCCCGACGCGCCAGCGGGATTTTACCCCACCCCGGCATCGGCGATTTTTTTCAGCCGCCCAGCAGCACCCGGTCGTCCACCTGGCGGACGGGCACGGACAGCAATTGCGACAGCGCCTGGCCCAGCGCGACATTGTCGCCCATCCGGTACATGCCGCTGACCCGCAGCGCGGCAGTGGCGGGATCGGCGATCACCAGCCGGGTCCGGCTGTAGCGATTGGCCTCCGCCGCCACCGCATCCAGCCGGTCGTCATGAAAGGCCGCCCGCCCGCTCAGCCAGGCCTGGGTGGTTTCGACATCGGGCCGATCGAGCTGCACGACATCGGCGGCATCGGTGCGGATGCGCTGCCCGGCGGACAGGCTGCGTTGCCCGCCGGCGACCGCGACATCGGCCTGCCCCACCAGCGCCGTCATCGCCAGCCGGTCATCGTCGTCGCGCCGCACATCGAACCGACCGCTGCCAGCGACGAAACGCCCCCGGCCGGCATCGATCGCAAAGGGCACGGCGGACGGCTTCACCGTCAGCGCGACGCGCCCGCGTTCCAGCCACAACCGCCGCCGGCTGGCGCTCGCCAGCACCCGGACATCGGTATCGGCGTCCAGGAACAGGGCCGATCCTTCCGGCAGGGTCAGCCGGCGCTGCTCGCCGATGCCGGTGCGATAGCGCGTGCCCGCCATCGCCGTCTGCATGATCGCCATGCCGCCGCCGCCCACCACCAAAGTGCCGGCGCAGGCCGCGATCATCCGCCGGCGCGAAAGGGGGCGTGCGGATGTCGGCGCCGGGCGCACCGCCGCGTCGGTGCCGGGCACCAGCGCCCAGATATCGGTCGCCCGCTCGAAATCGGCCGCATGCGCCGGATCGGCGGCGATCCAGGCGCGAAAGGCCTGCTCGTCGTCCACCGTCCGTTCGTCCGCATTCAGCCTTGCAATCCACTCGGCGGCGGTCCGGGCCATGGGGCGCTCACCGGGCATGTCGGGGCTCACCAATCCTTCGTCCATTCGCCAAGGAAACTCATCGCCCTGGCCATATGCTTCTCGACTGCGCTCTGGCTGATGTCCAGTCGTTCGGCAATCTCGCGATATTTGAGATTGTCGATCCGCTGCAGCAGGAACACCTCGCGGGTGCGTGGCGGCAGCTTGTCGATCCCCTCCGACACGCGCCGCAGCCGCGCCTGGGCCATCAGCGCCTCGTCCTGCAACGGCGCGCCGTCGCGCAGCAGCGCCAGCGCATCCTCGCCACCCGCCGGCCCGCGCACCTTTTCCCGCCGATAGCTGTCCCGCGCCCGGTTGACCGCCGCGCGGACCAGAAAGGCTTCCTCATTGTCGGGCCGTTCGGGCCGGGCCGCCATGCGGACATAGGCATCGTGCAACAGATCCTCGCTGTCGGAACGCCGCGTCATCCGCTCGACCTGCGCCAACAGCCCGGCCCAGCCGGTCCATAGCCGCCGCGGCGCCCGCAGCGCCTGTTCAGAAGAATGCTCGCTCATGCGACCGGCCGCTTAGCGGGCGCTGCGGTCAGTTTGATGACCAAGGCATTTCAATTGGATGACGCTGCGATCTTGTGACTTGCCGCGTGAATACGGGGATTGTCCGAAGCGTCGCCAGCGGCAATATGCCGTCTTGCTGGACATGGCGCCCCCGCGCGCCGCATGTCCGATCTGACGAAAGGGGCAAGGCCGGGCGATGGATAGGGTGGAGAATGCGGCGGCAATTGACCGGATCATCGAAAGCTGTCGCGCACTCTGCCTGGATGTGCGCTGGCATGATGTCTACGCGCTGGCGACCTCGGTGGAACTGGAAGAGGTCAATCCCGCGCTGTTGCGGATGAAGGTCACGGCCGCCTGCGCCCTTAACGACAAGACGCTGCTTGCTGCACTCGCACCGGAAATCATCGACTTGCCGGACGACCATGCGCTTTTCTATCCGCTGGTCGGACAGATACAGCGCAGCGGCCATGGCGATATTGGGGCCGACATGCTGCTGGCGCGCGCCAATGCGGCGGCCGATCCGCGCTATGCGGTTTTCCTGCGCCGCGCGATCAGCCTCAATCGTGGTGACGAGGCGCGCACGGCCACGCTGGAGGCCGCGCTCAATGCCGCGACAAATGGCGGCTGGGACATGAAGGGCGAACCCTCGTCCCATCATTTTCCCGCGCCGCTGCCGGCCTTGATGGGACCGCCGGTGCAGATCGTTCCCGCGCCGGGCGTGGATCGCCGGCATACCGACCGACTGACGGGCGACACCGCGAAATTCCTCGCCAGGATGCAGAAGCCCGCGCCCGGCTATGTCGTCGAAGAAGCTTTCCGCCATTTCCGATGCCGACTTGCCGTCGCGCGACCGGGTATAATCGTCCCGCTTCCACTCTTCCCAGCGCACCTGGCCAAACTCGCGGATCCAGTAGGTCCGCTCCATCTGCCGCGCGTCAAGCCGGATGGATCGACCTGCGAATAGGGGGGAGCAATATGGTGTTCAGTCGCTTGCCCGAACTGTAAGTGAAATCGCCCCTGGTCCACAGCGTCAGGACTTTCGAAGGATAATCGTCGGGGCATCGCCCCGATATTGCCACAGGATATTGTCGCGGATCGTCCGCCGGGCGCCGCAGTCCACAGCGTTCTGGGGCACCGCCTTGGTCAGGTGATAGGGCATCCGGTCCGCCGACGTCAGGTCGCGCCGGTTCTTGCAGCGCGCATCGGTGGCGATCATGCCTATGATGATGCTCCAGGCAGGTCGACGGGGCAGGGCGCGCATGAACGATAGGGGCGCGAATGAGCATGACGGCCCGCGCCGCTTTCGGTTCCCTGCGCCGGGACGGGCTGACGGATTTTTCGCTGGCAATGCCGGGCCTTGCCTTCGTCTTACGGCGTCGCTGCGCCCGTGCTGCCGCGCGCGACCAGCGAGAAGGTGAAGCGCGGCGGTTCGCCCGGACCATTGATCAGCGCGTCGATCGCGGCGCGGCCCATATGGTCCAGCGGCTGGCGCACCGTGGTCAGCGGCGGCCAGCTGGTGCGGCTCGCGGGCGTATCGTCGAACCCGGCCACCGACAGATCCTCGGGCACGCGCAGGCCCAGGTCATGCGCCAGCGTCAGCACGCCCAGCGCCATCGGGTCGTTGGTGGCGAAGATCGCGGTCGGCCGGTCGTCCCGCTGCAATAGCGCCTCTGCGCAGGCAATGCCGGACGCGAAATCGAAACTGCCCTGCATGAACAGGCTGTCGTCGATCGGCAGGCCGGCCGCCGCCATCCCCTCGCGAAACCCCTCGACGCGCTGCAGCGCCGCCTTGTGGGTCGGCGGCGGGGTGATCACCGCGATCCGCTTATGGCCCAATGACGCCAGATGATCGGCCACCATCCGTCCGGCGGCATGTTCGGGCGTCGGCATGTTGATGCCACCCTTCGATGCGTCCGCCGTGCCGGCGATCCGCGCGCAGGGCAGGTTCATTTCCGCCAGCCGGTCGAGCAGCAGCGCGTCGTCGGACAGCGGCGGCACCAGGAACACGCCGTCCGGGCGCAGCGCCGCGACCAGCCGGTCCAGCACTTCGATCCGCTCCTCACCGCCGTCGGAAATCGGCTCCACCACCAGATGATAGCCAAGGTCGCGGCAGCGCGCCGCAGCGCCCGACTGGATGCCGCCGGTATAGGCGGGGGCGGGGTTGCTGTAGAGATAGGCGATCATGAAGGACCGGCCACCGGCCAGCCGCCGCGCCGACTGGTTGGGGCGATAGCCCAGCTGCTCGATCGCTGCATTCACCCGCTCGCGCAGTTCGTCGCTGACATTCGGCGCCTTGTTGACAACGCGGGACACCGTCTTGATCGAGACTTTGGCGAGGGCGGCGACGTCATGGATGCTGGGCATGATTTTCCTGTATGGCCGGGCCGAAGGCGACTGGTGCTGCCCCGGATCTCTGTGGCACTATTCCCCATAGGACCAAGGATGGAAGATGAGCAACGTCATTAATTTTCGTCTGGCGCGCAAGGCCAGGGATCGGGCCGACAAGGCGCAGGCGGCAGACAGCAACCGCGCCAAGTTCGGCCGGACCAAGGCACAGAAACTTGCCGATCAGCAAGAAGAACGTCGAAAGGCGGCTCTGCTGGATGGCGCGCGTCTTGAACGCAAGGAAGAGTCCGGCGACGATATCTGATGCTTTGAAGTCATGATATAAATCTGTTGTTCATATTCGAAATGAACATCCGTTCATGTTGGGGGCTTGATTTTTCAATTCATCGATATTGAAAAACAGATCGTCCCGCATTTGACGATATGTTTGAGGCCAATGGAGATGGTCGGCGGTTGATCTATCGCTATGACCAAGAATATTCGATCCATCCGTCCCGCCTCGGCCGCGATCGCCGCTGTCCTGGCATTGTCCGCAACGCCCCTGTTCGCGCAGGAAGTAATGACGCCCCCGCCGGCCGCGCCCGCAACGGCGCCGACCGCGCCGGTCGACATCGCCCCCGCGGTGCCGGCGGCAGAGCCCGCACCCGCTGCGCCTGCCGCGGCGCCTGCAACCCCGGCGGCGCCGGTCTTCGCGCCCAGCCAGCCGGTCGTGCAACAGACCCCGCCGACCCCGGAGCCGCAGCCTGAAGCGCCCGCCGCGCAGGAAAGCCGCGCTGCCCCGGCCACCCCGGCACCGCGCCGCGCGGAAGTCCGCCAGTCTGAACCTGCTTCAGAACCCGTCCCGGCGCCTGCTCCGACTCCAGCTGCGGCTGAACGGGCCGAAGCGCCGGCACCCGTAGCCCCGGCCGCAACGCCGGCTCCGGAACCGGCTGCCGTCACCCCGGTTGCCGAACCGGCCCCGGCTACCGCGCCGGCCGAACAGCCTTCGGCCCTGATCGATCCGGCGCTGCTGCTGGCACTGGGCGGCGGTTCGCTGCTGCTGGTCGGCCTTGGCGCCACCGCCATCGTTCGACGCCGCCGCCAGCGTGTCGAAGCCGAGCGTGAAGCGATCGCGCCGATCGAGGCTGGTCCGGCCCCGGCACCCATGCCGCTGGCCCCTGCTGCTCCGGCCGCCGCGCGCACTCCGCTGGCTGCTGCCACGGCACCCACCAGCGATGTCGAAGCGATGGTCGCCGCTGCCCCCAGCCGCGACAATCCCTTCCTGACCCAGCGCAACCGCCGTCGCCGTGCCCATTTCCTGCTCGCGCAGCGGCAGGCGCTCCGCACGGCCGATCCGGTCGCCCTCGCCGCACCGGTGGCAACCCCGGCCAGCGCCGCGGCGACCGATCGCAGCCAGACCGTCTATCGCTTCGGCAGCGACCGCGCCCGTCCGGGCCTGTTCAAGCCGCGCACCAGCTGATCGACGCCCTGAGCTGACAATGAAGGGGATGGTGGCCCGCCATCGTCCCCTTTGTCTTGTCTGTCCTACAACCATGTCTTCCTGATAGAAGTGCGGGGCAGGGGAGGACGCCGCGCTTTCCGATAGGATCAGCGTCCAGCAAGATTATGTCAAAATCTGCGGGAAATATGGGAAGTTAAGGCCCGCAGCTTCCAACAGGCACCCCCGCGCTGTTGCGCTTGCCCGTCCCGCCTGTTACCGGCGCGCGGTTTATATCCCACGCCATTATTGGCCTGCAGAAGAGTCGCCCACCATGTCCGACAAGATCAATCGTATCGTCCTCGCCTTTTCGGGCGGCCTCGACACCAGCGTGATCCTGAAATGGCTGCAGCAGACCTATCAGTGCGAAGTCGTCACCTTCACCGCCGATCTCGGCCAGGGCGAGGAACTGGAACCCGCCCGCGCCAAGGCCCGCCTGATGGGCGTCAAGGAAGAGCATATCTTCATCGACGACCTGCGCGAGGAATTCGTGAAGGATTATGTCTTCCCGATGATGCGCGGCAATGCGCTCTATGAAGGCCTCTATCTGCTCGGCACCTCGATCGCCCGTCCGCTGATCGCCAAGCGCCAGATCGAGATCGCCAAGAAGCTGGGCGCCGACGCCGTCAGCCATGGCGCCACCGGCAAGGGCAATGACCAGGTCCGCTTCGAACTGGGCTATTACGCCCTGCAGCCCGACATCAAGGTGATCGCCCCCTGGCGCGAATGGGATCTGACCAGCCGCACCAAGCTGATCGAATTCGCCGAACAGCACCAGATCCCGATCCCGCGCGACAAGCGTGGCGAAAGCCCCTTCTCGACCGACGCGAACATGCTGCACACCTCGTCCGAGGGCAAGGTGCTGGAGGATCCGTGGGAGGAAACCCCCGACTTCGTCTATTCGCGCACGGTGAACCCGGAAGACGCGCCCGACGCGCCCGAATATATCACGGTCGATTTCGAGCGTGGCGACGGCGTCGCGATCAACGGCATCGCCATGTCGCCCGCGACCCTGCTCGAAACCCTCAACGAATATGGCCGCAAGCATGGCATCGGCCGTCTCGACCTGGTCGAGAACCGCTTCGTGGGCATGAAGTCGCGCGGCATGTATGAAACGCCGGGCGGCACCATCTATCATCTGGCCCATCGCGGCATCGAGCAGATCACGCTCGACCGTGGCGCTGCCCATCTGAAGGATGAGCTGGCCCCCAAATATGCCGAGCTGATCTATAACGGCTTCTGGTTCTCGCCCGAGCGCGAGATGCTCCAGGCCGCAATCGACCATAGCCAGGAAAAGGTGACCGGCACGGTCCGCCTGAAGCTCTACAAGGGCGGCGTCTATGTCGTCGGCCGCAAGTCGCCCTACACGCTCTACAGCGAGAAGGTCGTCACCTTCGAGGACGACGCCGGCGCCTATGACCAGCGCGACGCGGCGGGCTTCATCAAATTGAATGCGCTCCGCCTGCGCCTGCTGGGCCGCCGCGACGGTCTTTGATTTAGCGCGACATTGATGTTTCGGGGAGGGCCCCGGTCCGCACATAGGCGGGCCGGGGCCTTTCTCTTTCCTTCCCGATACAAATTGCGACAAACTATTGGGTGACATGACAAAGTTGCGGGACAAGTCTTGCCGATAAGCGACGTCAAGGATGGTCGACACGCCATCCACGACTGAACTTGGAAGGAAAGACCCAATGCTCCGCAAATTCTTCACCACCGTCGCGGTCGGTTCGCTGTTCGTCGGCGGGCTGGCGGCCACCCATGTCGCCTTCGCGCAGGATGGTGGTCCGGGGCCGCGCGGCATGCGCGGCGGCCCGATGATGATGGCCGACGCCAACAAGGACGGCACCATCACCAAGGCGGAACTGACCGCCTCGCTCGAAGCCCGCTTTGCCCAGCTCGACGCCAACAAGGATGGCAAGCTGACCAAGGAGGATCGTGACATCCGCCGCCAGCAGCGTCTGGACGAACGCTTCGCCGCGCTCGACACCGACAAGAATGGCCAGATCAGCAAGGCCGAGTATCAGGCCGGCCATCAGCCGCGCGCGGATCGCGGCCCGGAAGCCGGCAAGCCCGGCGGCCCCGACGGCAAGCGCTGGGGCGGGCGCGGCCATGGCGGTCCCGGCCGCGGCATGATGCACCGGGGCCCCGGCTTCGGTGATGCCGACAAGGACGGTACCATGACCAAGGCAGAGTTCATGGCCGGCCCGCTCGCCATGTTCGACAAGGCCGACGCCAACAAGGATGGCAAGGTCACGGCCGAGGAAATGAAGGCCGCCCGCCAGGCGATGCGTGGTCCGGGTCGCGGCCATGATCGTGGTCCGGGTCGTGGCCCCGGCGCCGACCAGGCGCCGCCTCCGCCGCCGGCCAACTGATCGGCTGACAGCGCCGACGATCCGGAGCGGGGCTTTTCCCCCTAGCGCCCCGCTCCAGTCGATCGTCCCAAGGGGGAAGGGCGAAGGTTCCCCTGCCTTCGCCCTTCCAACCCGTCCCCTGGCATGACAGACAGGCAAAATGAGCGAACGTCCCCATCTCCTGCTCGTCGATGACGAGCGATCGATCCGCGAGCCGCTGGCCCAATATCTCTCCCGCAACGGCTTTCGCGTGACCGCCGTCGAGAATGCGGCGGAGGCGCGGCTGCGTCTGGCCGCCAATGCCATCGACCTCGTCATCCTCGACATCATGATGCCCGGCGAGGACGGCCTGTCGCTCTGCCGCCATATCCGCGAGACCAGCGAGATTCCGGTGATCCTGCTCACCGCCCGGTCGGAAGAGACCGATCGTATCGTCGGTCTGGAAATGGGCGCGGACGATTATGTGCTCAAACCCTTTTCGCCGCGCGAACTGGTCGCCCGTATCAAGGTGATCTTCCGCCGCGTCGCCACCGGCGGCCAGCGCGTCACCGCGCCCGACGGCGCCACCTATGCCTTTGCCGGCTGGCTCTTGAAGACGCAGGAACGCACCCTGGTCGATGCCGAAGGCGTGTCGCTGCCGCTCTCGACCGCCGAATATAATCTGATGCTCGCCTTCGCCACCCGGCCCAATCAGGTGCTGAGCCGCGACCAACTGCTCGACATCACCCAGGGGCGCGAGGCCAATGCCTTCGACCGGGCGATCGACAACCAGATCAGCCGCCTGCGCAAGAAGATCGAGCCCGATGCCAAGAACCCCACGCTGATCAAGACCGTCTGGGGCGGCGGCTACACCCTGTCGGCGGAGGTCCGCAAACTGTGAAGCAACTGCGCCTCTGGCCGCAAAGCCTGGTCGGACAGATCATCATCCTGGTCGCGATCGCGCTGTTCGTGGCGCAGGCGATCAATTTCGGCCTGCTGCTGCGCGAACGCAATCGGGTCGAATTGACCAGCCAGACCGCGCCACTGGTCTATCGCGTCATCAACGCGCTCGACACCAGGCCGGATCGCGTGCCCGACCGCGATCATCCGCGCGCCAATCAGGATCGCGACCGGCGCAATATCGACTTCCTCGCCAGCCGCCCGACGCTGAGTGGCAAGCCGCGTCCCGATGTCGCGGCCCGCGCCGGCGCGATGTTCGACGATATCGGCCTCACCGTCCGCACGATCGAGGCGGCGGAGGACAGTCGCATCATGCCGCTGCGCCGCTGGGAACAGATACGCAGCCGCGCCACGGGGGAGGCGCCGCGCGACCATCGCGTCGGCCGGCTCACCCTCGCGGTCGAATATGAACCGGGCAAATGGCTGACGACCGAGGCCCGCATCGGCAGCCGCCCGCCGCGCTTTGGCGGCTGGCTGGTGGCCCAGACGCTGATCCTCTACGTCATCGTCCTCATTCCGCTGCTCTGGATGGGCCGCCGCTTTGCCCGCCCGCTCAAGCAGTTGACCGGCTCGGCCCGCCAGTTCGCGAAGACCGGCTCGGCCGACCCGGTCGAGGAAAGCGGGCCGGGCGACGTGCGCCAGCTCACCACCGCCTTCAACGCCATGCGCGCGCGCATCATCGCGATGCTGGACGAGAAGGACCGGATGCTCGGCGCCATCGGCCATGATCTGCGCACCCCGCTCGCCTCGCTGCGGGTCCGCACCGAGTCCGTCGATGACGAGGCCGAGCGCGCCCGCATGTCGGAGACGATCGAGGAAATGAACCGGATGCTCGACGACATCCTTTCGCTCGCGCGCGCCGGCCGCAGCAGCGAGACGGCGCAGAAGGTCGACCTGACCTCGCTTGCCGATGCCGTCGTGGAGGATTTCATCGAACTGGGGTCGCCGGTGGACATGATCGACAGCGATCGCGCCGTCGCCTTCGTCCGCGCCCAGCAGATCCGCCGCGCGCTGCGCAACCTTATAGAAAACGCGATCGTCTATGGCGACCGCGCCCATGTCAGCGTCCAGCATCAGGACGGCATGATCCGCATCATCGTTGCCGATGAAGGCCCCGGCATTGCCGAGGACAAGATGGGCGAGATGATGGAGCCCTTCACCCGGCTCGAAGGATCGCGCAACCGCGAGACCGGTGGCGCCGGCTTGGGTCTGGCCCTCGTCCGCGCGATCATGGCCGAACATGGCGGCGCGCTCCAACTCGCCAACCGCCCCGGCGGCGGCCTCGAAGCCAGCCTCGTCCTCCCGGCCTGAGGGGACGAGAGAGCGTGCTTCTACTACCTCATCCTCCCCTGTAAGGGGAGGTGGCAGGCGCGTAGCGCCTGACGGAGGGGTGTTTTGCTCACGAGAGGGCGACACCCCTCCACCGCCTTCGGCGGTTCCCCTCCCCTTGCAGGGGAGGAGGAAAATGTGGCCCTAACTCGCCAGCGGCCGGATCATCGCCGGCGTCTCGACTGCGACCGGCGCCACCGGCGGCAGGTCGGGCAGCGCCTTGTCCACAGTCACTGGCTCGCCGCTTTCGACCAGCGCGATCGCCTCGGCCTCATTCGCCACCGCCGGCGGCGATCCGCGCAGCGGCATGCCGGCCGTCTCGCGCACCGTCAGCATGGTCAGCAGGCCGATCAGCGCCGCACCCATCAGATAATAGGCCGGCACCAGCGGATCGCCGGTCTTCTGCACCAGCCAGGCGGTGATCAGCGGAGTCGTGCCGCCGAACAGCGAGACCGAGATGTTGAACGCGATCGACAGCGCGCTGTAGCGCACCGGCGTGTAGAAGAGCGCGGGCAGGGTGGAGGGCATGGAACTGGTGAAGCAGACCAGCGCAATCCCCAGCAGCATCAGCCCCAGGAAGATCAGCGCGTCATTGCCCGTGCCGATCAGCAGCATGCACGGCACCGACAACAGCATCAGCGCGACGCAGGCGCCGATGATCATGGGCCGCCGGCCCAGCCGGTCGCTGAACAGCCCGCCCACGACATTGAGCGGCATCATCACCAGCATCACGATGATGATCAGCAGCAGCCCCTTGGTCTCGGCATAACCCATGGTCACGCTCAGATAATTGGGCATGTAGGTCAGCAGCATATAGTCGGTGACGTTGAACACCAGCACCAGCCCGACGCACTTCAGCAGCTGTCGCCAGTGGACGCGGAACAGGGTACCAAGCCCCGGCCGCTCGCTTTCGCGCGCATCGATCTGTTCGCTATAGGCTTGGAATGCCGGCGTCTCCTCCAGCTTCAGCCGCATATAGAGGCCGAGCAGGCCCAGCGGCCCGGCGACCAGGAAGGGAATGCGCCAGCCCCAGTCGAGCATCTGCGCGTCGCTCAGCGACATCTGCAGGGCAGTGACGGTGCCGGCGCCGGCGATATAGCCGCCCAGCGTTCCGAACTCCAGCCAGCTGCCCATCAGGCCGCGCTTCCGGTCGGTCGAATATTCCGCGATGAAGGTCGCCGCGCCGCCATATTCGCCGCCGGTCGAAAAGCCCTGCACCAGCCGCGCGGCCAGCAGCATCAGCGGCGCGCCGATGCCGATCTGCGCATAGGAGGGGATGAGGCCGATGGAAAAGGTGCCGACCGCCATCAGGATCATGGTCATCGCCAATATCTTGTGCCGGCCATAGCGATCGCCCAGCGGCCCGAACACCAGTCCGCCCAGCGGCCGGACCAGGAAGGCGACGGTGAAGGTGGCGAAGGTCGCGATCAGCTGCAGCGCCGGATCGCTCGACGGGAAAAAGACATGGCCCAGCGTGACGGCGATATAGCCGTAGACGCCGAAATCGAACCATTCCATCGCATTGCCGAGCGCCGCGGCGCCAACGGCGCGGTTCAGCAGGGACCGGTCTACGACGGTGACATCATCGACTTCCAGGTCGCGGCGGCGCTTGAACCAGCCGAAATGGGTGTGGCGCGCGGCATGCGCGGCAGATGTGGACACATTAATCTCCCGGCCCGTCCAGGCGGGCACGCGGGGCGCGCCTCACAGCCATCGGACAGGCAATGTCGGCCAATAATCAGGGCCTTGGAACGTTGCGACGCCGCATGGGGCATCAAGCGAGGAGCGGCTCATATAGGCAATCGCCCGCAAAAAGGTGCAACAAAGGGGCAGGCCGTGCCCGCATGGGGGTGAGCCGACCCCGGCCTGTCCTATTGGCGCATCATGGCTTATGCTGCGTCGCGATGGGATTTCGGCCGGACATGACGAAGCAGGGGTTGGAAACAAGATTTCCAACCCCTGCATCAAAATTGCCGAATGTGCGGGAAATATGGGAAGTTAAGGCGGTGATTTCCTATTTTGCCGCCCCGACTGTCCGCCTCAATGCTTGCCCGGCTTGGACGATGTCCCGGCCGCCGTCGGATTGATCAGCGCCGCGCCGCTGGGCAGGCCGGTGCCGCCCATGTCCAGCTTCTGCGCCTGTTCCCGCGCGACCCGCTGCGGATCGTCCCGCTCCTTGATCGCCGCCTGGGTTTCGGGATCCTGCGTTTCATCCTCGTCGGCCGAGCCATTGCCGCCGCGGGTCCAACCCAGGATGACCGACATGCGCCGGTTGCGCGGATCATAGGCGTCGGTCTTCACGAACGGCTCGCGATCGGCGACCCCCTCGATCCGGGCGAAGCGGGTATTGGGGATGCCGGTTTCGGCGAGCGCCTTGCGGGTCGATTCCGCACGGGCCGACGACAGCATCCAGTTGTTCATGCTCCGGCCCGACGCATAGGGCAGGCCATCGGTATGGCCGCGCACGATCAGCGGGTTGGGCATGGTCGCCAGTGCGTCCGCGACCTCGGCGATCAGCGCCTTGGCTTCGGGCAGCAACTGGTCGGTGCCCGACCGGAACATCGCGAAATCCGCCTCGTCGATCAGGTCGATGCGCAGCCCTTCGCGGGTTTCGGTGAAGCGGACATTCTTGCGCAGCCGGGCCAGGCCCTTCTTGGACATGCGGTCCTCAAGCTGCTTCTTGATATTCTCGAACTTCTGCCGGTCGGCCGCGCGCAATGCCTTGCCGCCCTGGTCCTTGGTGCCGGTGGCATCGCGCGGGATGGTGATGGCCAGATTGCCCTGACCGCCGGTGGTCGGGTAATTTTCCTTCGCCATCAGGCTGTCGCCGCCGAACATGCCGGTGGACCCCGCCGAATTCATCTTCAGCTCGACCAGCGTCGGCGTGAAATAGTCGGCCAGCGCCTTGCGCTGCTTTTCGGTGGTCGCACCCAGCAGCCACATCAGCAGGAAGAAGGCCATCATCGCCGTCACGAAGTCGGCATAGGCCACCTTCCAGGCGCCGCCATGATGGCCGCCATGACCATCGACGATGATCTTCTTGACGATGATCGGCCGGGGTTCGGGCTCGTTCGCGCCGCGCTTCTTGTCCGCCATGGCTTATTTGTTCCGCATGCCGTCGAACACTTCGGCAAAGCCGGGCTGGTTCGCATGGATCAGGCTGGAACGGGCGGCCTCGATCACCAGCGGCTGCGGATGGCCGTGCAGCGAGGCGATGATGATCTGCTTGACGACATGATAGATGGCGCCGTCCTGCTCGATCACCGCGCGGCAGCGATTGGCGAAGGGATTGACCATGCCATAGGCGAGCAGCACGCCCAGGAAGGTGCCGACCAGCGCCGAGCCGATCATCGCACCCAACACCGAAGGCGGCTGGTCGATCGAGCCCATGGTCTTCACCACGCCCAGCACCGCGGCGACGATGCCGAGGGCCGGGAGAGCGTCGGCCAGGCCCTGGAGATTGTCGGCGGGCTTGAGCGCTTCATGATGATGGGTCTTGAGGCTGTTATCCATCACTTCCTCGACCGCATGTGGATCGAGCGTGCCGGACGACACCACGACCAGGCGCAGCGTGTCGCTGATCAGGTGGATCAGCGTCTTGTCCTTCATCAGCTTGGGATATTCGCCGAAGATGGGCGAGGTGCCCGGATCCTCGATATGCGGTTCCAGTGCTACCGGGCCTTCGACGCGCAGTGTCTTCATCAGCTTGCTGACCAGGAAGATGCAGTCCAGGAAGTCCTGCTTCTTGTACTGCGGTCCCTTGAACACCTTGCCCAGGCCGCCGCCCAGCGCCTTCAGGTCGGAACCCGAATTGCCGATGATCAGCGCGCCGACGGCGGCGCCGCCGATGATGATCATTTCGTGGGGCAGGGCGTGCAGCACCGGTCCGATGTCGCCCCCGGTGAAGATGAACCCACCGAAGACCATGCCCAAAAGCACGACAAGGCCGATGATTGCAAACATGTTGATCCCCGAAAATGCGCCTGGAGGCGGTGGCTCCGTCGGCGCCCCGTGGCGCCAGTCCCTTTCTGGTTAATACGGACTGGTTACCGTCCCCTTTAGGACGGCGACGCTTTTTCGCCGCCTTTAACTGATCAGGTCGAACAGGGTCTGCTGGTTGATCCGCGCAAAGGCGGACTGGGCCGCCTCCAGCTGCAGCAGCTGCGCCTTCACGTTCGAAATGACCGTGGTCAGATCGGCCGATTCCAGCGTGTCGCGCCGTTCCGACAGGTTGATGTCGACATCGGTCAGCCGCGTGCCGATCACATCCAGCCGGTCGGCGCGTACGCCCTGCTTGGCGCGCTCGACCACGACCCGGTTCTGGCCGATCTGGATCGCATCCAGCGAACTGGCGAGGTCGGTGTCATTGCCGCCCTCGACCGCGTCGATCGCCTTGCCCAGGATATCGTCCAGCGACATCGATGTGCCGTTGACGTCGATATTCTCGGAAATTTCCTGCTTGGTGCCGACCACTGCCAGGTTGAGGCCGCGGCTCACCGGCACCAGTACGCTCTGGCCGTCGTCGAACACCGACACGCCCTGATAATCCTTCTGGTTCAGCAATTCGCCGACCGTGGTGCGGATCGTCTTCAATTCCTCGGCGATGGCGGCGGCGCTGGTGTCGTTCAGCGCGCCATTGCGCGCCGACGTCACCAGTTCCTGCGCCCGCGTCATCAGATTGTTGATTTCTTCCAGATTGGCTTCGGCATTGCCGGCGCGGGTCGTGCCATAGCTGACATTGGTCTGCCAGGCCGACTGCTGCGCCTGGGCGCGGCCGATGTCGGACACCTGGACCCAGGCGAGCGCGTCGTCCGACGGCTTGTTCAGGGTGATGCCGGTCGAAATCGAGGTCTGTCCGTCGACGATGCTCTGCGACAATTGCTGTTGCCGGCGGATCTCGGCGAGCATGATCTTGTTGGTGATGCCTACCATGTCTCAGCGTCCTTCCGTCACATGATCTGCAGGATCGAATCGACCGTGTCCTTGGCGACCTGCAGGATCTTGGCGCAGCCCGAATAGGCCTGCTGGATCCGCAGCAGGTCTGCCGCCTCCATGTCGAGATCGACCCCGCTCACCGCTTCGCGCGCGGCGACCGCCTGGTCGCTGCGGCTCTGGGCCGTGGTCTTTTCCGCCGTGCTGGCGGTCAGCAGATTGGCGTTGCTGGTGATCAGGGTCGTCCAGCCCTGTTCGACGCTGCCGCTGCCGCGCAGGGTCGATGACACCGTCAGCAGATTGCCGTTCAGCGTGCCGTCGGCCGATTTGGTCGCGAGAGCATCCGGCTCCACGTCCAGCGCGACCAGCGTCGCGGCGCTGCCGCCATAGGACAGCAGCGGCACGCCGCTGGCGCCGGTATCGGTATAGCCCTGCGCATGCCACTCATTGACGTCGGTGGCGAACTGCTCGGCCAGCGTGTCGAGGCTGGCACGGCGTTCGGCGGTGGTGTCGGCCGATGCGAACAGACCGCCCAGCGTGCCGTTGGACGGAGCGGCGAGTGCCGTGCCGTCAGACAGGGCCAGCGACAGGCGCCCATCGGTGGCGGACGCGGTCACCGCGACCGAGGCGGCGGTGTCGCCCGATACCAAAGTGGTGCCGTTATAGCTGACCTCGGCGCTGTCATGCGCGCCGAAGCTGATCGTCACATTCAGGTTGGAAGACAGGGTCTGCAGCGCGGAATCGCGGCTGTCGAGCAACTGGGCATAGGCCGACGTGCCCGGCTGCGCGCGCAGCAGGCTGTTGTTGATCGCGGCCAGAGACGACAATTGCTGGTTGATCGTCTGGGCTGACGCCTGCGCCTCGGTATTGATGCCGGTCGATATGGTTTCCAGGTCGGCGGCGGTCTGGCGGAAGGATTCGGCGACGCGGCCGATGCTGTCCAGCGTGGTGACGCGCAACGACGTGTCGCTGGGGCTGGCCGCCAGCTTGTCCAGATTCTGGTACATCGTCGTCATCAACTGGCCGACGCCGGTGGCGGTGTCATTGAGCGCGGTTTCGATGTCGGTCTGCCAGCGGACGCGCGCGTTCGCGCTGCCCAGCGCCATGGCGGTGATGCGCACTGACGCATCCAGATAGGGGTCGGTGCCGCGATTGATGCTGGCGACCTGGGTGCCGCCGAAATTCGCCTTGGCGACATAGGTCGCCATGGTCGCGGTCGACGATCCCGATTCCACCGTCGTCACCGACCGGCGGGCATAGCCGTCGGTGCTGGCATTGGCGATATTCTCGGAAATGGCGGCCATTGCCGTGCGATAGGCCTTGGTGCCCGACGCACCGATGATGAACAGGTCGCTCATGCGCCCTCAGCCGTGGTTGCCGTGCCGGTCGCGGCCGTGCTGCCGGTCGCCGCCGGGCTGTCGTCCTTCACGCGGGCACCGAACTGGTGCATCAGCAGTTCGGCGATGCCCATCGCGCCCTTGGTCGACATGGCGTCGGCGGTGCGCGCATCGGCCATGTCCTGGAATTGCTGGGTCGCGCTCGAATCGGTGATGCCCTCGGCCAGGCTGGCCGATCGCATCGCGCCGATCATCTGGCGCAGGAATACCGCTTCGAACTGCTGCGCCGCCTTCTGCAGCGCAGCCTTGGTCTCGAAGGGGTTGGACGTGCCGCTCGCCGCGGTTGCGTTCGATACCTGCATCACAACACCACCAGTTCCGCTTTCATCGCGCCCGCCTGTTTCAGCGCCTCAAGGATCGCGACCATGTCCGCCGGGGATGCCCCGATGGCGTTGACCGCCTTGACTATATCGGCCAGCGACGCCCCACCTTTAAAATTGACCATCGGTTTTTTCTGTTCGTCGATGCTGATGTTCGACGATTGCTCGACGGCGGTCTGGCCCTGGCTGAAGGGCGCGGGCTGAACCACGCGCGGGCTTTCATTGACGCTGACGGTCAATTTGCCATGGGCGACGGCGGCCGGATGGATCTTCACCGCGCCGTTGATGACGACGGTGCCGGTGCGCGCGTTGACGATCACGCGGGCCGGGGCATCGGCGGGCGTGATCTCGATATTCTCGATCATGCCCATCATCAGGATGCGTTCCTCGGCACCCGGCGTCGCGTCGATCGCGACCGACACGGCGTCCATGGCACGGGCGCGGCGATCGCCGAAGGTCTTGTTGATGCCGTCGGCCACGCGCAGCGCGGTGGTCAGGTCGGCTTCGGACAGGTTGAAGGTCAGGGTCGGCGCGGTGTCGAAGCCGGTGGCAACCGCACGCTCGACCGTCGCACCTTCGGGGATGCGGCCGGCCGACGGGATGTTCACCGACACCTGGCTGCCATCGGCACCGGACACGCCCAGGCCGCCGACGGCCAGATTGCCCTGCGCCATCGCATAGATTTCGTTATCGGCGCCGCGCAGCGGCGTCATGATCAGCGTGCCGCCACGCAGCGACTTGGCCTTGCCCATCGCCGATACGGTGACGTCCAGCCGCTGGCCGGGCTTGGAAAAGGCGGGCAGGTCGGCCGTCACCAGCACGGCCGCGGCGTTCTTGAGCGCCGGGTTGACGCCTGCGGGCAGGGTCAGGCCAAAGCGCGAGACCACGCCCTTCATGCCCTGCACCGTATATTCGATGCTGTCGTCGCCAGTGCCAGCCAGGCCCACGACGATGCCATAGCCGGTCAGCTGGTTGGGACGGACGCCCTGGAAGGTGCCCAGATCCTTGACGCGTTCGGCATGGGCCGGCGCGGCGATCAGCGCCAGCAGCGGCAGGAGGAAGCGGAACAGGCGGGTCATGGCGATCCGGGTCTCCATCAGAAGGGGCTGATCATCGAGAAGAAGCGCTGCAGCCAGCCCTGGCGGCTGGCGCGGGCGATCTCGCCCTTGCCGGTATAGATGATCTTGGCGTCGGCCACGCGGGTCGACAGGATGCGGTTGTCCGGGCCGATATCGGCCTGGCGGACCAGGCCGCTGATCTGGATGAACTCGTCGCCGCGATTGAGCGTCAGCGCCTTCTCGCCCTTCACCAGCATGGTGCCGTTGGGATAGGCGGCCGCGACTGTCACGGTGATCTCGCCGTTCAGCGCGTTCGACTGGGTCGCCGCGCCCTTGCCGGTGAACGTGTTGTTGCCGCCCATCGCGATGTCGCTGGACGAGAAGAGCTTGGACAGCGGACCGGTGGTCGGCGGGTTGAGGCCGATCGAGCCGCTGCGGTTGGTGTCCGCGCTGTTGCTCTTGGTCGCCTGGGTCCGTTCGACCAGCACGATGGTGATGATGTCGCCGACATTGCCGGCGCGCGCGCCGCTGGTCAGCGGGGTATAGCCGGTCGAGACCTGGAAGATCGATCCATTGGCCTGCGGGGCCTGCGGCTGGGCGATGACGGTCGGCGCATAATATTCGCGCTCTACCTCGCGCTTCTTCTTTGCGGCGAAGGCGGGCGACGCGGCCATGGAGACCATGGCGAGAGCGACGAGCGAAGTGGAGAGCGCGCGCATCAGCCGGCTCACATATTCTGGTTGGCGTACTGGAGCATTTCGTCCGTCGCCTTGATCATCTTGGAATTGACCTCATAGGCGCGCTGGGTCTCGATCATGTCGACCAGTTCCTCGACGATGTTGACGTTCGAGGTTTCCAGATTGCCCGAGCGGATGAGGCCGCGGCCTTCCAGACCCGCGGTGCCGACCTGCGGCGTGCCGCTGGCGGCGGTTTCGACCAGCAGATTGCCGCCGATCGACTGAAGCCCTGCCGGGTTCATGAAGCTTGCCAGTTCGATCTGGCCCAGCTGGGTCGGTTCGCTCTCGCCCTGCAGTGTCGCCGACACGGTGCCGTCATTGCCGACGGTGACCGACGTCGCGCCCTGCGGCACGGTGATCTGCGGGATCAGCGGCAGGCCGTCGCTGGTGACGACGGTGCCTTCGGCGGTGACGCTGAAATTGCCGGCGCGGGTGTAGGCGGTCGAACCGTCGGCCTGCTGCACCTGGAAATAGCCCGATCCCTCGATCGCCATGTCCAGCGCATTGCCGGTTTCCTGCAACGTGCCCTGCGTGTTGATCTTGCTGGTGCCCTGCAACGAGACGCCCGAACCCAGATTGAGGCCGGTGGCGAACTTGTTCTGGCTGTCGCTGTTGGCGCCGGCGGCGACGATCTGCTGATAGGCCAGCGTCTCGAAGTCGGCCCGGTCCTTCTTGAAGCCGGTCGTGTTGACGTTCGCCAGGTTGTTGGCGATCACGCGCATCTTCGTGTTCTGCGCGTCAAGGCCGGTGCGGGCGACATGAAGGGCGGCGTTGGTCATCGTTCAATCTCCGTGCGGCTCCCCGAAGGGATGCTCATGCGTCGTTCACAGCAAGATGCGTGCCAAAATTAACCATCCAGTTTCATGAGCGATGCGCCGCCGTCGTCCATCTGCTTGGCGGTGTCGATCATCTTGATCTGGGTTTCCCAGGCGCGGCTGGCTTCGATCATCTGGACCAGCGCGGCGGTGGCGTTGACGTTCGATCCTTCCAGCGATCCCGATGTGACGGTCGCGATCGGATCTTCGGGCAGGGCGCCGCCATTCACTTCGCGGAACAGCCCGTCCGTGCCCTTGGCGATGCTGGAACCGGCGGCATTGACCAGCTTCAGCTTGTCGACCTGCTGCGGATTGGCCGGATCGCCGCCCTGGGGCACGCCCCAGATGCTGCCATCCTGGGCGATCGATACGCTGTCCATCTGGGGCAGGGTGATCGGGCCGCCCTGGCCCAGCACGGCCAGGCCGTCGCCGGTGGTCAGCAGGCCGCTGTCATTGACCTTCAGGTCGCCACGGCGCGTATAGGCTTCCTGTCCGTCCGGGGCCTGAACGGCGAGCAGTGCGTCGCCGTTCATTGCCACGTCCAGCGGATTGCCGGTTTCGGTGACCGCCCCCTGCGCCATGTCGGCGGCGATCACCTGTTCGGAGGCCTGGGCTCGGGTGTCGAAGGTGTCGCCCTTGATCCAGCGCGTCTCGGCATTGGCGATTTCGGCGCGAAAGCCGACCGTGTTGGCGTTCGCGAGATTGTTCGCGATCGACGCCTGGCGGGCCATCGCACCGCGCATCGCGGTCAGTGCCGTGTTGACGAGCCGGTCCATGGGCTACCCCTTCTACCCTAAGCCTTAGCTACGGATGTTGACGATGGTGGTGGTCAGCGTGTTGGCCGCCTCGATCGCCTTCGAGTTCGCCTGGAAGTTGCGCTGGGCAGCGATCAGCTGGACCAGTTCGTCGGTGATGTCGACGTTGGAACGTTCCAGCGAGCCCGAGTTGACGGCGCCGAACATGCCCTGGTTGGGCGTGCCGATGATCGCGTTGCCGCTTTCCACGGTCGAGGTCCAGTGCGCGTCGCCCTGCTGGCGCAGGCCTTCCAGGCTATTGAACGATGCCATGGCGACCTGGCCCAGATAGACGGTCGAACCGTCGGCATAGATGGCCGACACCAGGCCGTCCTTGCCCACGCCCACGCTGGTCAGCTGCGCGCCATCGGCTTCGCCCTTGTAGGTGGTCGGGATCTGCAGGTCGGTCAGGTCGTTGGGCGTGGTCGCGCTGGTCGCCGGGGTGGTGATTTCGCCGGTGTCGGGATCGACCGCGAATACCTGGATGCGCGACCCGGTGGTGTCGACGGCATAGCGGTCATTGTCGACCGAGAAGGCGCCGTTGCGGGTATAGCTGATGGTGCCGTCTTCGCCCTTCACGGTGAAGAAGCCTTCGCCCGAGATCGCCATATCCAGCGTCTTGTCGGTGGTTTCGATCGTGCCCTGGGTGAACTGCTGGGTGATGCCCTGCACGCGCACGCCCTGGCCGGCGACCTGGTGGGTGGTCTGCATCGGCGCAGCGGCGAAGATGTCGCCGAACTGGGCTTTGCTCTTCTTGAAGGCGGTCGAGTTCACGTTGGCGACGTTGTTCGAGACGGCGGACAGGTCGGCCTGTGCGCCCTTGAGGCCGGAAAGCGAAACATAGAAGGACATGGCGTAGCTCCTTGGGTGAAAAGGATGGGTGAAATTACATCAGGCTGATCGCGTCGGTCGGGGCGAAGCTGCCGAGCGCCGTGATCAGTTTGGAGGAGGAACCGTCAGCGGGTGACTGGACGGCGGCGATGGTGGCCCAGGTCGCGACCTGGCTGGTGGTGCCGCCATTGACCTTGACCTGCAGGGCGGAGGAGGAAACGGTTTCGCCCGCATCGTCCTTGCCGTCCCAGTAGAAGGCGACCTCGCCGGCGCTCTGCGCGCCCAGGTCGATCGACTTGACGACATTGCCGTCGCCATCGACCAGGTCGATGCTGACGGCATCGCTCGCGCCGCTCAGCGTAATCTGGCCGGCATAATAGCCGCTGGAATCGGGCACCGCGACATTGCTCTGGACCAGCATCGACTTGCCGATCCAGCTGGCCGCATCGCCAAGCCGCGTGCCGCTCAGTTCCGAAGCCAGCGATTTCAGCGACTGGTTCATTTCGGCGATGCCGGTCGACTGGGTGATCGTCGCCATCTGCGACACCATCTCGGTATTGTCGACCGGTTCGAACGGATCCTGATACTGCATCTGCGCGGTCAGCAGCGTCAGGAAGCTCGACTGGTCCATGGTCGCGCTGCCCGTGCCGACATTGGCATTCGGGTTGTAGACCGAAAGGCCTGCGCTATCGGTGACGGTAGACGTCGTCGTCATTTGCCGATCCTTATGGTTTCGAGCATCAGGGATTTGGCGGTGTTGAGCACCTGCACATTATTCTGGTACATGCGGGCGGTCTCGATCATGTCGACCATCTCCGCATTGCTATCGACCGCAGACTCCCAGACATCGCCATTGGCATCGGCCAGCGGATGATTGGGGTCGTGGCGCTTGGTCGGTTCCGCATTGGTGGTCACGACATTGGCGACCTTGACCGTCGACACGCCGGGGCTGTCGGTAACCGACTGGAAAACCGGCTTGATTGCGCGATAGGCTTCGGCGGCGCTCCCGGTGACATTGCCGGCATTGGCCATGTTCGATGCGGTGGCGTTCAGACGCACCAGTTGCGCGCTCATGGCGCGGCCGGCGATGTCGAACACATTCATGGGGCCTGAACCGCTCATGCTCATTCTCCCTTCAGCGCGCGGTTGATGGTGTTGATGCGGCCCTCCAGGAAGGAGAGGGTAGTGCGATATTTCACCGCATTTTCCGCAAACAGGGTCTGTTCGGTGCTCAGTTCGACGGTGTTGCCGTCAAGGCTGGGCTGCAACGGCACGCGATAGCCCATGGCATCGTCCACTGCCTGGCCGACATCGGCCGGCCCGCGGTCGCTCTGGGCGGTCGCTTCCTTGAGCGCCGCATCGAAATCGATGTCGCGCGCCTTGTAGTTGGGGGTCGAAGCGTTCGCGATGTTCGACGCGAGCAGGGACAGGCGCTGCGAGCGAAGCGCCAGCGCCTTTCCGTGGATCCCGAACAAACCGTCTTCCAGCGACATTTCCCGTCAGTCCCTTTTTGCCCTTTCGGGCCTAAAGCTTTCGATCGTCCCGTCGTTCTCCTGCCTGATGGCGTTCGATGCGAGCGATCCAGCCGGATATCCGCAAGGACCGTGCCAATTTGCGTGGGTGACGCAGGATGGTGCGGCAAACTGCGGGAAATTCGGGCTTTCGCGGCATCGGGCGGCAAGGGCGGCAAAAATTTGCCGGGTGGCGGCAATCTTTTGCCGCCCGGTCAGCATGGCGGAACGGAAGGTGGCATGATCGGGATTTTGGCGCATCTGTTCGATCCGCTCACGCTCGCCGCGATGCTGGGTGGTGTCGCGGTCGTGGCGCTGGCGCAAAATGGCGTTCAGGCGGTCGGCCGGGCCTGCGTGGCGTTGCGGCCTTTGCTGCGCGCCGATCCGCTGCGCGACCGGGATGCGGCGCGCACGGCCCTGCTTCAGATTGACCAAGTGGCCCAGTTGCGCGGCCTGATGTGCATCGACCGGGTGAAGAGTGACAGCGGCTTCATGGTCGATGCCGCGCGTCGCCTTGCCAATTGCGATCGCGTCGAACAATTCGAAACCTGGGCGTCGCAGGCGCTGGCCGATCGGGCCCAGCGCCACGCCAGCGTGCGCAACGTCTGGCTGTCGGTCGCCGATGCGGCGCCGGCGCTGGGCATGGCTGGCACGATCATTGGGCTGGTCGGCATGTTCGCGGCGATGGATGATCCGTCCGCGCTTGGTCCTTCCATGGCGCTTGCGCTGCTCACAACCCTTTATGGCGTGGTCATCGCCAATCTGCTCGCCGCGCCGATCGCTGCGCGTCTGGCGACCCTGTCCGAACAGGAACTTGCCTGGCAGCAGGAGGCGGTGGCGCGCATGCTGGCGATCGCACGGCGCGAAAATGCGCCGCTGCGCCGCGCATCGATCCGCGAAGTCGCATGACCGCGCCTGCAATTCCATCGGCCGCAACGGCGGCCCGGCGCAATCGCTGGGCCGTCAGCTTTGCCGATCTGCTGATGCTGCTGCTCGGCTTCTTCGTGCTGCTCCAGGCGACCGGCAGCCAGCGCCGCGATGCGATGCTGGCGGAGGTCAGTCGCCAATTTGGTGGCCGTCCCGCCCGCACCGCGATCGAACTGCGCGCGGCAGAGCTGTTTGCGCCGGGCGAGGCGATGCTGACGCCGCAAGGGCAGATACGTCTGCGCGCGGCGGTGCGGCCCTATATGCAGGATGACCGCATGATCGAACTGCGCAGCCAGGGGCAGGACCGGGCACGACAGCGTTTCGACGATTGGGATCTGGCGGCGGCGCGGCTTGGCGCCGTGGCGCGTGCGCTCAAGGCGCAGGGCATAGGCGGCGATCGGCTGCTCATCCGCGGCCTGGATCAGGCGGACAGCGCCGACGGGCAGGGGCAGGTGATCCGCATCGCACCGGGCGAGACCGTGAAGCCCTGATCCTTAACTGGCACGTTTGTTGCTTTTAACCATGGCGAAAGTCCGCATTTTCGGAGAAACGCCGTGACCAGACCCGTTCAGTTCCTCGCCATCGCCCTGGCCTGCGCCGCTGCGCAGCCCGCGCTGGCGCAGCAGAAGTTCGAGAATCTGGATCGCATCGACAGCCTGGTCGCGATGACAGTCGGCGCGAACATGGGTGAACCCGGTGGCCCGCTGGCGCCGGTCGATCGTCGCCTCCGCCTTGCAGCCTGCCCGACCACGCCCAGCGTCGAAGGGCCGATCTTCGGCGCCGCCATGGTCAAGTGCGATGCACTGGGCTGGCGCATCCGCGTGCCGCTGGTCGCGGGCGCCGCGGCAGCTGCTTCCGGCCCGGTCGGTCGCTATGCCCCGGCCGCGCGGCCGGTTGTCAAGGAATCGGTCGTCAAACGCGGCGATCCGGTCCAGCTCATGGCTGGCAATGCCAGTTTCAGCGTATCGCGCATGATGATCGCCGATGAAGATGGCGCAATTGGCGAGACGATTCGCGTGCGCGAAGACAAGAAGTCATCGCCTGTACTTGCCCAGATCGTGGACATGGGCGTAGTGCGCATTCCGGGATTTAATAATTTTTGAACTTGTCCGTTATAGCGTTCAAGGGACGAGTGAAGGAATGAACCAATGATCAACTCAGTCGGCCAGAGCATCAGTTCGGCAATCGAGGCAAACCGCTTGCGCGAAGGGGGCAAGACCCGCGTCGCATCGGCAACCGGATCGACCGGCACCACCGCGTCGGCATCGACGTCGGCCAGCCCGGCGGCGCGTATGGCGGCCGAAGGCGCGCCTGTCGACATGGACCGCATCGCCGCCATCAAGGCCGCGATCGCTTCGGGCAATTATCCCGTCAACCCGTCGGTGATCGCCGACCGGATGATGGCGCTCGATCTTCCCGCCTAAACAGGACATTCCTTCATGCCCCTCGGCCTTGCTGCATTGGATGGTCTCTTCGCCGCATTTGACGACCTGCGCGCTGCGCTGGACGGCAATGATGCGGCCGCGATCGAAGCTGCCAGCACCAGGGTCAGCACGGCGGCCGCTGCCGCCCGTGCGATTGGCGCCTGGCGCTCCGAACCCGATGTGGTCGAACGGCTCAACCGGCTCCTGCCGCTGATCGAAGCGGCGCGCGTCCGCACCAATGTGCTGGCGGACTATACCAGTCAGCGACTCGCGATCCTGACCTCCAACGGCGCTCGCAATGCGCCGCTCACCTACGGTCGGCGCTGACAAAAATAAATTTTGCTTTCGGGCTAAAGCGGCGCCAATCGGCGCCGTTTTTCGTTTTACGCAGAATCTTGTTTAACCGCGTTAACCAAATCTTGGCACAAGCATTGCTCTAATAGCCCACGGTACCAAATGGGGATTGTGGGTCAGTGTCGGCACTTGCAGACATTTCAGCAACGGGAGCTTCGGCCGGTAATCGCGTCACCAACGCGATTGCGATGGCGAGCCGTCGTACCGGCGTGGACTTCTCCTACCTGCTTGGTCAGGCCAAGATCGAATCCAGCCTGAACCCCAGCGCCCGTGCCGCCACCTCTTCCGCCACCGGTCTCTATCAGTTCGTCGACCAGAGCTGGCTCGCCGTCGTCGACAAGCATGGCGCCGAATATGGGCTGGGCTGGGCGGCTGACGCGATCAGCAAGGGCAGCAATGGCCGCTATTATGTGTCGGACCCTGATCTGCGCCAGCAGATCCTGGACCTGCGCAAGCATCCCGAGACCGCCTCGGTCATGGCGGCGGAACATGCCGCCGACAACAAGGCCTATCTGGAAAGCCGCCTGGGCCGTGAGGCCGAGCCGGTCGATCTCTACCTCGCCCATTTCCTGGGCGTGGGCGGTGCGTCCAAATTCCTGTCGATGAATGATCGCGCGCCTGGCGCAACGGCCGCCTCGATCTTCCCGGCGGCGGCCCGCGCCAATCGCTCGATCTTCTATGACAAGCAGGGCAATGCCCGCAGCTTCGCCGATATTCGCGATCGCTTCGCCAGCAAGCTGCAAAAGGGTGTCGATTCGATCGGCACCGGCAATGTCCAATATGCCGACGCATCTGGCGCAACTGGGCTACCCAGCGGCGCGAAGACCGTCGCTCCCGCCGATTATGTGCGGATCGAAACCCAGCGCCTTGCGACCCAGGCCGACGTTACCGTCCGCCCGGAACCGCAGACCGCGCGTCTCGCCTATCTCATGCTCGCCACCCTCGGAAGGTAACGGCCTCTCATGACTCCCACCCAAGTCAAAGCGAAGATCTGGATGAGCGCCGCCAAGGGGGCGGTGTTGCCGTTCGCCACGCTGATGGTCGTGCTGTTCATGATGGTGCCGGTGCCGGCGGTGATGCTGGACATCGGCTTCATCACCAACATCATGATCAGCCTTGCCGTGCTGATGGTGGCGCTGAACGCCGCCAAGCCGCTCGACTTTTCCAGCTTCCCGACGGTGCTGCTGTTCGCGACCCTGCTGCGCCTGGCGCTCAACGTCGCCTCGACCCGCGTCGTGCTGGTGTCCGGCCATGAGGGATCGGACGCGGCCGGCCAGGTGATCGAGGCGTTCGGCCACTTCCTGATCGGCGGCGACTATGTCGTCGGCATCTTCGTCTTCGCGATCCTGATGATCATCAACCTGGTGGTCATCACCAAGGGCGCCGGCCGCGTGTCGGAAGTGTCGGCCCGCTTCACCCTGGACGCCCTGCCGGGCAAGCAGATGGCGATCGACGCCGATCTCAACGCTGGCCTGATGACGCCTGAGGAAGCCAAGCTGCGCCGCGCCGAAGTCGCGACCGAAGCGGATTTCTACGGTTCGATGGACGGTGCGTCCAAGTTCGTGAAGGGCGACGCGATTGCCGGCATCCTGATCCTGGCGATCAACATCATCGGCGGCATCATCCTGGGCGTGGTCAGCCATGGCCTGGCGATGGGCGATGCGGCCCAGACCTATATCCTGCTCGCCATCGGTGACGCGCTGGTCGCGCAGATCCCGGCGCTGCTGCTGTCGATCGCTGCCGCCTCGATCGTGACCCGCGTCAAGTCCGAACAGGATCTTTCGGCGCAGGTCGCCGGCCAGTTCGGCACCGGCAAGGCCTGGGTGCCCGTGGCCGCGATCCTCGGCTTCCTCGGCATCCTGCCGGGTATGCCGCATCTCATCATCCTGACGGCCGCCGCCATCGCCGGCGGCATCGCCTGGCAACTGCGCAAGGCGGGTCAGCGCAAGGCCGCCGAACCCGAACCGGTCGCGCCGCCGCCCAACCCGGCCATCATCGAATGGAACGACGTGTCCGATGGCGCGATCCTGGGTCTGGAGATCGGCTATGGCCTCATCGGCCTGGTCGACGAGCGCAAGGGCGCGCCGCTGATGGCCCGCATCACCGGCATTCGTCGCCAGTTGTCGAAGGAACTGGGCTTTGTCGTGCCGATGGTCCGCGTGAAGGACAATCTCGCGCTCGAACCCAATCAGTATCGCATCACCATCGCCGGCGTCGTCGTGGGCGAGGATGATATCTGGCCCGACGATCTGCTGGCGCTGGACAGCGGCATGCTGGAAGGCACGGTCGCCGGTCGCCCGGCCAAGGATCCGACCTTCGGCCTCGACGCTGTCTGGATTTCGCCGGCCAAGCGCAGCGAGGCGGTGGTCGCCGGCTATACCGTGGTCGATCCGCCGACGGTGGTCGCCACCCATCTCAACCAGCTAATCGCGATGAACGCAGCCGAGATGTTCGGTCTGGACGAGGCTCGCAAGCTGCTCGACAATCTCAAGGATGTCGCGCCGCAGCTGGTCGATGGCCTGACCCCCGGCACGCTCAGCCTGACACAGATTTCCGCGCTGTGCCGCGCGCTGCTGTCGGAAGGGATCGCGCTCAAGGACTTCCGCCGTATCTGCGAGGCGATGGTCGATGCGGCCCGCCCCGACATGAACCACGAACAGCTTGTCGAAGCGGTGCGCCAGCGCATCGGCGCGCTCATCATCCAGGGCCTTGTCCCGGTGAAGATGCCGCTGCCGGTCATCACCCTCGACGGCGATCTGGAAGCGATGCTGGCGCAGGCGATGCGTGTCGCCGGCGACGCCAAGCATCCGATCGAGCCGAGCCTGGGCAACCGCATCGTCGAATCGGTCGTGCATGCCGCCCGGCCGATGCTGGGCCAGGCGCGCAATTTCGCCATCGTCACCTCGCCGGTCGCGCGCCGCGCGCTTGCGCGGCTGTTCAAACCCCATCTGCCCGAGACCCCGGTGCTGTCCTTCCTGGAAATCCCGGACGGCAAGGGTGTCGAGGTTGTCGCCGTCGTCGGTGGCGAGCAGCGTCCCACGCCCCGGCACGATCCGCTGCCGCGTGAACGCGTCGCCTGAGGAGACTGACCAATGTATATGAATAAGGTCGCTGCAGGCTCGGATGTCCTTACCTATGGACGGGCAGGGCTTGCCAATTCCCCTGAACAGCTGGCGCGTCGCTATATGCCGCTGGTGCGCAAGATCGCCTGGCACGTCCATGGCCGCGTCTCCAGCGCGATCGAGGTGGAGGATCTGCTGCAGATCGGCATGGTTGCGCTGGTGGAATCTGCCAACAGTTTCGAGGATCGCGGCCTGGGCTTCGCCTCCTATGCGCAACTGCGCGTGCGCGGCGCGATGATCGATCATCTGCGGCGCCATTCGACCCTGTGCCGCTCCGCCATGGCGACCCGCAAGAAGCTGGCCGCCACCCGCGCGAAGCTGGAACAGAAATTGGGCCGGGCGCCGCTCGAAGCCGAAATGGCCGCTGAACTGGACATGGATGCCGCCGATTATCGTGAGGCGGCCGATGGCGCCGAGATGGTCCAGCACACCAGCATGGACGAGGTCTATTCCGACCAGTCCATGTGGTTCGCCGATGTCGAGGATCGCGCCGACGACATCATGCAGCGGGAATCGCTCAAGGGCGCGCTGGCCAAATGCATCGGCGAACTGCCCGAGCGCGAGGCACTGGTGCTGCAACTCTATTTCGTCGAGGAACTCAATCTGGAGGAAATCGGCCAGACGCTGGACATTGGTGCTGCGCGCGTGTGCCAGATCAAGAAGTCGGCGCTCGACAAGCTGCGCGGCAAGCTCAGCGACTGGAACTGACCGGCCCGCGCGCCCGTCAACCGTCGTTGGCGGGGCGCGATACCGATGCCTTGCGACCCGGAACCGGCCAACGGAAACGCAGCGGCCGGTAATTCTGTGTCCGCCACCAGGGTTCGGGCACCTGGAACAGGCCGCTATTTTCCGCCCGCTGGCCCAGATCCTTGCGCGCGGTCAGCGCGGCCAGAATGGGCGCGGCGAACAGGCCGGCCAGCACCGGGCTCATCCAGCCGATCGCATTGGCGCGCACCGCCAGCACGGCCAGGCCGACGCCCAGCAAGATATGCCATTTGAACAGCCAGATTGCGCCCAGGATCGCCATGCCGTCGCGGTCGCGGGTCTGGCCGTTCCAGCTCGCCTTGCGGCCCATCAGGATGGAAAACAGGTTGATCGTCTGGGTCAGCATCGCGACCGGCGCCATCAGGATCGACAGGATTATGTCGGCGATCACGCCGCGCGTCATCCGCACCGCGCCGCCAAAGCCGATCCGCCGCGACGGGTCGGCCATGGCCCAGCCGATCGCCAATATCTTGGGGCCGAACAGCAGCACCGCCGTTACCGTCAGCAGCGTGCTGGACGGCAGCACGGCGGCCGGCGGCCAGACGCCGGTGGCGACGCCGCCCAGAACCACCAGCATCATCGCCAGCCATAGCGGCGAGGTGCAATAGGCCGATGCGCCGACGAACAGTTGGAACCGGCTGACCGGGTGCAGCCCCTTGATCTTCGCCAGCAGCGGGACATGCTGGATATTGCCCTGGCACCAGCGACGATCGCGGGTGAACAGGTCGGGCATGGCCGGCGGAAATTCCTCGAAACTGTCGTCGGCGGTGACCATGTGGACGTCCCAGCCGCGCCGGCGCAGCAGCGCCGCTTCCAGCATGTCATGGCTCAATATATGGCCGCCAAAGGGCGCGCGCCCCGGCAGTTCGGGCAGGCCGCAGCTTTCGGCGAAAGCGCGCACCCGCACGATCGCATTATGGCCCCAGAACATGCCTTCGGACCCGGCCCACCAGATCATGCCGGCGGCCGAGATCGGCCCGAACAGGCGGCTGGCAAATTGCTGCCAGCGGGCGAACAGCGTGGCGGCGCCCATCACCGTCGGGACGGTCTGGATAAGGCCCAGATGCGGGTGACGTTCCATGTCGACCGACAGGCGCGCCATGGTCTGGCCGCTCATCACGCTGTCGGCATCCAGCACGATCATATGGTCATATGCGCCGCCGAAACGGGTCACCCACTCCTCGATATTGCCCGGCTTGCGGCCGATATTGCGGGCGCGGCGGCGATAATGGACCGGGCGCGAGAAGGCCTTGCGCATTTCCAAATAGGCCTTGCGCTCGGTCTCGCCATTTTCCGGGTTGGAATCCGACAGGATGAAGAATTCGAAGCGCTCGCCGCCCATTACCTGCGACAGAGATCGTTCCATGATCGACAGGCGGCCGAGCACGCCCAGGAAATCCTCGTTGCAGACCGGCAGCAGGATGGCGGTGCGCGCCTTGAGCGGTGTGCGGTCGCGCGGGATATAGGGGCGAACGCCCTTGCCCTTGCCGACCGTCAGCAGCAGGAAGCCGATCGCGGCAGTGGCAAAGCCAAAGGCGATCCAGGCAAAGAGCGGGATGAACAGGGCAAGATAGACGCCTTCCCAGAAGGAAATGCCGTCCAGGCCGATCGACCGGCGCATCTCGTGCGCGGCAAGCGCGGCGGGCAGCAGCGCCAGCAGCACGACCAGCAGCCGGCGGGCCCACAGGTCGATGTTCAGCGGCCGATGGATCCGACCCGGCGCGGTCGCGAAATCCTGCACCGGCATGGCAAGCGGCGCCTCTGCCGGCACGCTTTCGAACGCCCGGACAAGCGCTTGCGACCCCGTGGCCCCATCGGCCACGTTCGTGCCTCCTGTCGATGTCATGTCAGACCCATTCCTGGTTAACCCGAGCGCTAGAACCTTTCGCTACCCGCGTGGTTCCCTTCATGCGCCTATCGGATAATGCACATATTCACTGAACGCGCGATTGCCAGAGCGAAGTTGGACCCGGATATCCGCCGCCCTGTCGCCCGATTTGCGGATATCGATCGCCACGCGATACAATCCCGTCTGGCCCAGCACCGGATATCCGCCCTTCTTGACGATGGTGCCATTGCCGATGTCGGTCCACAGTTCGGGCTTCGCATCGGCGGGCAGGCCGGCAAAGTCGATCACCAGTCGCTCGACCCCGGCTTCGTCACCACGACCGCGCCAGACCGCCTGCACGATCGCCAGATTGCTGCCGGCGGGTGCCCGGTCCGCGGTCCAGTCCAGGCGATAGGCGGCATCGATCCGGCTGCCGGGACGCGCGGCCTTGGCCGGCGTCCAATAGGCGCAGACATTGTCGGTATATTCGCTGTCGGTCGGGAAGGTGTAGAGCCGCACCTGTCCTGCGCCCAGCGGCGCAGACGGCGTCGCCCATAGCGAGGGGCGACGGTCATAATAGACGCCGTCATCCTGATAATGGTCGAAATTGCGGTCGCGCTGCAACAGGCCAAAGCCCTTGGGGCTGGTCTCGGCAAAGCCATCGACGCGCGGGACGGACGGGTTCACCAGCGGCCGGGCCTGCGCGCTGCCATCGGCGCTGGCGATGGAGAGCAGGTCGGAATCATGGATTTCCGGGCGCCAGTCGGTGCCCTTGGTCCGATGCGCCTCGTCGTACCAGAACATGCTGGTCATCGCCATCAGGCCCAGTTCGGGGATCGGCCGGCGCGGGAAGAGGGCAGCGGTCACGTCCTGTGTCACCCCCTTGGCGCCAAGCCGATTGACGAAGCGGAAGGCGCCGGTGATCGACGCCCCGTCGAGCAGGGCATAGACGGTGACGCTGCTGTCGCCGGTCCGCTCCAGCCAGAAATGGGTGAAGCGGGGAAATTCCTCCTTGCCCGGAATGCTGGTGTTGATCGCGATCGCGCGGGCGGACAGGCCGAACTGCTTGGTCGGGCCGGGCGCGCGGAAATAGCTGGCACCCAGGAAGGACAGCCAGTCGCCGTCGCGCCTGGCATTCATGATACGGAAGCCGGCATAGCCCGCGTCCGGGCCAAGGTCCGCGACGGCATTGCCGTCGGGCGTCTCGAACATGGCGGGGTCATAACGCAGCGGCGTCGCCACGCCCTTGTCCACCAACGCGATCTGCACCGGCTGCTGGGCCGTGCCGCTCAGCGGAAACAGGCGGACGCCGGTGTCGCCGGACAGGTCGCCCCAGATCGTCTTCTCGTCGCGGAACCGGGCCTGGTGCATCTGGTCATAACCGACCTTGGCGGCGACCGGATTGGGCGGGGTTTCGGCAAAGGGCGCGCGCGCCAGCTTCTGTGCCATGGCGATGATGCCATCCCAGGAGAAACGGTCGTTTCTGGCTTGGGAAAGGGCAGGGCGGGGGAGCAGCAGCGCTGCGCCCGAAGCAGCGATCAAGGCGCGCCGGTCGATCATGGTCATGCGTCCATCATGGGTGCTGATCGCGGCATTGCAAGATGCGCCTGTAATCAAACGCGATGAAGCCCCCGTCCGGGGGGGACGGAGGCTTCGAATTTGGCCGTTTGATCGAAGGTGTTACCCCCGGCACGGTGGGGACTGTTGATGTGCCGGGGGTGACATGGCGGGTTGCCGGTGACCAATACCTCAACCCGTCATTTTCGGTGTCTGATCCGGATTACTGGATCAGCTTCATGACGTTCTGCTGGCTCTGGTTGGCCTGGGCCAGCATCGCGGTCGATGCCTGGCTCAGGATCTGGGCCTTGGCGAGCGCGGTGGTTTCGGTCGAGAAATCGGCGTCTTCGATGCGGCTCTTGGCGTCGGTCAGGTTGGTGACGTTCGCGGTCAGCGTGTTGACGGTCGATTCCAGGCGGTTCTGCACCGCACCGAGATTGGCGCGCGAAGTGTCGATCGCCTTCAGGGCCGAGTCGTAGAGGTCGAGCGCTGCGCCGACGTCGAAGGTGCCGGCCGTGACGTCGAGGGCGGTGGTGGTCGCACCAGCGGTCACGACGGCGGCGACATCGGTGTCGTCTTCGACATTGCCCAGGTCGATTTCGATCGCGTCGCTGGAGTTGGCACCAGCCTGGATGTTGATCTTGCCGTCAGAGGCGGGACCGGCCGAACCGTCGAACAGCTTGATGCCGTTGAAGCTGGTGTCCGACAGAACCTTGCCGATCTGGGTGGCGAGCTGGTCGATTTCCGACTTGATGTTGCCCTTGGCGGTGTCGTCGTTGGTGTCGTTGCCGGCCTGGACGGTCAGTTCACGCATGCGCTGCAGCATGTTGGTGACTTCGCCCAGTGCGCCTTCTGCGGTCTGCGCCAGGCTGATGCCGTCATTGGCGTTGCGGATGCCCTGGGTCATGCCCTTGATCTGCGAGGTCATCGACGAAGCGATGGCGAGGCCGGCGGCGTCGTCCTTGGCCGAGTTGATGCGCTTGCCGGTCGACAGGCGCTCCATGGCGGTGGACAGAGCCTTGCTGGAGGCGGCCGAAGCATTGGTGGCCCGCAGCGCCGACGAGTTGGTTCCGATAACAGTCATGATATTCCCTTTCCGTTCATCAGGTCGCTGTCGTCTGACGCTTGCGGCCTCGAAAGGGGATAACGGCGGGCCGCGAAAAGCTTTTAGGGGGCGATGCGATTTTTCTGGAAAAAGACGGAAAAACAGCCCTCTACGCGTGCGCGTATATATAGAGTGCGATTTTTCTGCCGGCGGAGCGGAAAAAAATTGCCGGTCACCGGCAAGTTAATGGCCGCGTTAACCATCTAATAACCACGTAGGCGTAAATTTAAGTCATCGAAGGGGGTAGGGGCGTGCGGGGGCACAAACCTGCCAAGACACTGGGGACAGTTCATGTCATCGCTTGACGTGAGCCGTGGGGTCTGCGCGCTCGTTCCGGGCTTGCAGCACTGGCTCGAAAATGCCTTGTACACGGTGCGGATCGTGGATGCGCAGAGCCCGCGTGAGCGGGATAGCCGCCGCGTCCTTCTCGCGACCGAGATCGGTCATGCCACCCATCGCGATATCCTCATCAACCTGGTCGACGGCAAGCCGTCACTGGTGCCGGCGGCCAATGGCCTGCCCGCCCGCGTCGCCTTTGGCCTCGAAGACATGGGCTTTGCCTTCGCGCTGATCGCCGAACTGGCCCGCCCGGCTTCGGTCCCGGCCGTTGGCGATGCCGCCAGTGCCCGCCTGATGACGCTCGCCGGCCGCGTGGCCCGCAGCGATGCCACCGTCCTGATCCAGGGCGATACCGGCACCGGCAAGGAAGGCATGGCGCGCTTCCTTCATACCCAGTCCGGCCGGGTCACCCATGACTTCATCGCCGTCAACTGCGCCGCGCTGCCCGAAACCATGATGGAAGCCATGCTGTTCGGCCACAAGAAGGGCAGCTTCACCGGCGCATCCAATGCCTCGGACGGCCTGTTCCTGGCCGCGGACGGCGGCACCCTGTTCCTCGACGAAATCGCGGAGCTGCCCCTCGCGCTCCAGGCCAAGCTGCTGCGTGCCCTCCAGGAAGGCGAAGTGCTGCCGGTCGGCGCCACTCATCCGGTGCCGGTCAATGTCCGCATCGTCGCCGCCTGCAACCGCAACCTGGCCGATGAAGTCGCCGCCGGCCGCTTCCGCGAAGACCTTTACTGGCGCCTCAATGTCATGGCGCTGGAACTGCGCCCGCTGGCCGAACGTCCCGGCGACATCGCCGCGATCGCCGCCGCCATGCTGCTGCGCCACCAGGATGCCGGCAAGGACGGCTTTGTCTGGCCGACCGCCGCCGCACTCGACAAGCTGGCCGCTCATCGCTGGCAGGGCAATGCCCGCGAGCTGGGCAATGTGCTGCAGCGCGCGCTGGTGCTGCGCGACGGCGAGCGCATCGAGGCCGACGACCTGCATGTCGCCGGCGCGCCGCAGCCGCTGCGTATCGTTTCGGCGACGCCGGTGGCCGCAGTCGCTGCCGCACCGGCCGAACCGATCCGCCTGCGCGACGTCGCCCATCATTCCAAGCTGGAAGCGATCCGCACCGCCCTGCGCGAGACCGATGGCCATCGCGCCGCCGCCGCCCGCAAGCTGGGCATTTCCGAACGCACGCTGCGCTATCGGCTCGCCGAGATGCGTGAGCTGGCTGCGGCTTAAGGAGGGTTAGGGCATGACCGGTATCTCTCCCACCGACAGCGTGATGGCGATGCGCAATGCCATCCTGCAGAAGAACGCCGCGCTGCGCGACGTCGCCTCGACCGGCAATGTCGGTTCGACCGGTGGCGCGGGCGCAACACAGGGCACCGCGCCCGGCGGCTTCACCGACGCGCTCAACAACGCGCTCCAGCAGGTCAACGGCCTGCAGACCCAGGCCGGCGATGCCGCCTCGGCGTTCGAGCGGGGCGAAACCACCGATATCGCTGCGGTCATGCTGGCCAAGCAGCAGGCATCGGTCAGCTTCGAGGCGACCCTCCAGGTCCGCAACAAACTCCTGTCCGCCTACAAGGACATCATGAGCATGCCGGTCTAACCCATGAGCGAGAACGCACTCACCATCGATGGCGGCTCGGCCGCTGCCCCGGCCCTCCCGGCCGTCACCGGTGCCAGCTTCGGCAATGCCAAGGGCGTGGATGCGCTCAAGGCGCGCTTCGCGGGCTTCATCAAGCAGCCGGCCGTGGCCAAGAGCCTGCCGCTGCTCGGCCTGCTCGGCACCGTCGCGGTGGCCGGCGCTGCCTGGCTGGCCCTGCGTGAACCGCCACAGCGCGACCTGTTCCGCGGCCTGCCCGATGGCGACAAGTCTGCCGTCGCCCAGGTGCTCGACCAGAATGGCATCAAGTACGACTTCGACAATGCCGGCGGCATGACCGTTGGCGAGGGCGACTATTTCAAGGCGAAGATGATGCTCGCCGCCCAGGGCCTGCCCAAGAGCGCGCCCGACGGCAACAGCATGATCGACAGCCTGCCGATGGGCGCCAGCCGCGCGGTCGAGAATGAGAAGCTGCGCGGCGCCCGCGAGACCGACCTCGCCCGCACGATCGAGGCGATCGACAGCGTCGAAAGCGCCAAGGTTCATCTCGCGGTCGAAGCGCCCAGCGTTTTTCTGCGCGAACGCACCAAGCCTTCCGCCTCGGTGATGCTCCGCCTGTCGCAGGGCCGCACGCTCACCGACGCGCAGGTCAGCGCCATCGTCCATCTCGTCGCCTCGTCGATCCCGGAACTGAACCCGGAGGATATTTCGGTCGTCGACCAGAATGGCCGCCTGCTCAGCAATAATGACGGCAATGCCGCCGACGATCGCCAGCTCGCCATCCAGACCCGGATCGAGGATCGCTATCGCCAGTCGGTGGTCGCGCTGCTGACCCCGATCCTGGGCGACGGCAAATTCTCGGCCGAAGTCCACGCCGAACTGAATTTCGCCGAACGCCAGGCGACCCGCGAAAGCTTCCCCCAGGACGAGGCGCGCCTGCGTGCCGAGCAGGGCAGCTGGTCGTCGGACGAGCGGGGCCAGAAGGCTGGCGAGGCATCGGGCATCCCCGGCGCGCTCAGCAACCAGGCACCGGTCAACCCGACCGTGACCCAGACCAACCCGAACGGCCAGGCCGTTACGCAGGGGCAGACCACCGAACAGCAGCAGCCGGCCACGCCGGGCCTGCCGCCGATGAAGACCGAGGAAACCTTCAACCGCAGCTTCGAGCTGGGCCGTGAAGTGTCGGTCACCAAGGATGCAGTCGGCACCGTCAAGCGCCTGTCGGTCGCCGTCGCGCTCGACACCGGCGCCGACGGCAAGCCGCGCTCCGCCCAGGAAATCGCCGCGCTGGAAGCGCTGGTGAAGGGGGCCGTCGGCTTCGATCAGGCCCGTGGCGACGTCGTCGCCCTGTCGGCCCGCAGCTTCGCCAAGGCCGAAGAGGTCAAGGCCCCCTGGTATGAGGCCGACTGGATGTCGCCGCTGATCCGCAATGTCTCGGCCCTGCTGGTCGCGCTGCTGGTGATCTTCGGCATCGGCCGCCCGCTGCTCAAGCGCCGCGCCGCTGCCCAGGAAGCGAAGGCCGTCGAGACTGCCGAAGTCGGGCAGCGTCTGGGCCGCGAAATCTCGGGCGAACTGACCAAGCAGGCGACCGAAAATCCCGATCCCAGCCGTCCGGTGACGCTCGACATGATCTCGTCCACCTATGACTATGCCCAGCGCGCCGACCTGATCCGCAACTTCGTCAAGCAGGATCCCGATCGCGCCGCCCTGGTGGTCCGCGACCTTCTGAAGGAAGGAAAGAAGGAAAATGCCTGAGATCGTCCCCGGCCGTCCCGAGGCGCTCAAGGGCAGCGCCGCCGCCGCCGTCTTGCTGATGCTGTTCGATGAGGATGAAGCGGCGCAGATCCTGTCGCGCCTGGAGCCCGAAGAAGTCCGTCAGCTCGGCTATGCCATGTATGACGTGCAGGATGTCGATCCCGAGGAAGTGAACGAGGCGCTCGACCATTTCGTCACCAAGGCCAAGAAGCGCACCACCATCGGCTATGGCGCCACCCGCCATATCCGCGGCGCGATGACCAAGGCGCTGGGCGAGGAACGGGCCGAAACCATCCTGGCCCGCATCACCCCGCCGACCCGCTCCACCCAGCTGGAAATGCTGAAGTGGATGGACGCCAAGGAAATCGCCGTCCTGATCGAGATGGAGCATCCGCAGATCATGGCGATTGTGCTGGCCCATCTGGAAGCGCCGGTTGCCGCCGACGTGCTGCAATTGCTGCCGACTGAATATCAGGAAGAGATCGTCTATCGCATCGCCACGCTCGGCCCGGTGTCGAACGAGGCGCTGGACGATCTGGAGCAGTTGCTGCTGCGCGGTCCGGTGAACAAGCAGGGCGCGGCGTCGCAGCGCGGTGGCACGGTCGAAGCGGCCGCGATCATGAACAATGTCCGCAAGGACAATGAGCAGCGGATCATGAAGGCCGTCGCCAAGCGCGACAAGATGATCGCCCAGACCATCGAAGAGGAAATGTTCGTCTTCGATAACCTGATCGACATGGATGACAAGAATCTGGGCACGCTGATGCGCACCGTCGACAGCCAGGTGCTGGTCGTGGCGCTCAAGGGTGCGAACGACATGCTCAAGGCGAAGATCTTCAGCTGCATGTCGGCCCGCGCCGCACAGGCGATCGCCGACGAGATCGAGGAACGCGGCCCGATCCGCCTGGCCGAAGTCATCGACGCGCAGAAGCTGATCATCGCCACCGCCCGCCGCATGGCGGATGCCGGCACCATCATGCTGGGTGGCAAGGGGAACGACTTTGTCTAAGATCTGGGCCGCCGAAGCCAGCCATGACGTATCGAGCGTGCCGATGATCGGCGTTGGCCAGGTGGCCAGCAACGGCTTCCGCAGCCTTTATTCGGCGCTGCCCGGCGACGTCATCGCGGCGCCCGCCCGCGCCCCGATCCATGCCGAACCGGAAACCGATCCGATCGACGAAGCCCATATGGCGGGCTTCTCGCAGGGTTTCGAGGAAGGCTATCGCGCTGCCGGTGAGGATCAGGCGAACGAGATCGAGGCGCGCAACCGCCTGACCGCCGCGCTCGAAATGCTGGCGCCGGCGCCCAGCGGCAGCCTGTCGACCATGTTGTCGGCCACGGTCGTTCGCCTGGTCGAACAGATTGTCGGCGAAGTGCAGATCGATCTTGATCGACTGACCCAGCGTTGCGAGGCCGTGGCCGCCTTTATCGACAGCAGCAGCGACAAGAGCGCGCTGCATCTGCATCCTGACGACGTCGCCCTGCTCGAAGGCGAGCAGATCGGCGTGCCGCTGGTGTCGGACAAGAACATGCAGCGCGGCTGCGTGCGCCTCGAAACCGCCGATGGCTGGGTCGAGGATGGCCCGGACGTTCGTCTGGCGCGCCTGCGCGCCCTGATGGACGACATGGAGGGTAAGGCATGATCCGCGCCGAGCTGGCGCAGGCCGAAACCCTGTTCGAGCATCTTCAGGTCCAGAATCGCCAGCCGCGCCATGTCGGCCGTCTGGTCAGCCATGATGCCGGCATGCTGGAAGTCACCGGCTTCCGCCGTCCGATCGGTTCGGGCGCCCGCGTCCTTGCCAGCGACGGGTCGGTCTGCCGCGCCGAAGTCGTTGGCTTTCGTGGTGAGCGCACCCTGCTGGTGCCGCTCGATGCCGACGCGCCGCTGGAAAATGGCATTCGTGTCGAACCCGACAGCCAGGCCAATATGGTGCAGGTGGGTGAGGGGCTGATCGGCCGCGTCATCGACGCCATGGGCCAGCCGCTCGACCGCAAGGGGCCGATCATCGCCGGCGGCGTCTGGCCGCTCAACGGGGTGAAGGGCAATGTCCTCGATCGCGGCCGCGTGACCGAGCCGTTCGACCTTGGCGTGCGCGCCGTCAACGCGCTGCTGACCGCCGGGCGCGGTCAGCGCATCGCCATCATCGCCGGCTCGGGTGTCGGCAAGTCGGTGCTGATGGGCCAGATGATCGCCGGCGCGGAAGCCGATATCGTCGTCACCGGCCTGATCGGCGAGCGTGGCCGCGAGGTCAGCGACTTCCTCGAAACCAAGCTCAAGCATGCGATGCACAAGAGCATCGTGGTTGCCGTGCCGGCCGATCATCCGCCGGTGCTGCGCCTGCGCGCCGCCGCGCGCGCCACCGCCATCGCCGAATATTTCCGCGCTCGCGGCAAGAAGGTGCTGCTGCTGATCGACAGCCTCACGCGCTGCGCCCATGCCCAGCGCGAGATCGGCCTGGCGCTCGGCGAACCGCCGGCGATGAAGGGCTATCCGCCTTCGGCGCTGGCGCTGATCCCGCGTCTGGTCGAGCGGGCCGGCGTCGACGCCCGCACCGGCGGCTCGATCACCGCGCTCTACACCGTTCTCGCCGATGGCGACGACACCGACGATCCAATCGTCGATGCCGCCCGCGCCATTGTCGACGGGCATTTCGTGCTGTCGCGCAGCCTGTCTGAACAGGCGATCTTCCCGGCGATCGACATCGGCAAATCCTTGTCGCGCGTGATGGCCGACGTCGTGCCGGACGAGCATCGCCAGGCCGCAGCCGCCTATCGCCGCCTCTGGGCTGCCTATGAGGAAAATCGCGACCTCATCCTGATGGGCGCCTATCGTCCCGGCAATGATCCGGTGATCGACGAGGCGGTGCAGCGTCGCCAGGAAATTCTGAACTTCATCCGCCAGGACCAGAAGAGCCGGATCGACCTTGATACCAGCGCCAACGCGCTGATCGCGGAGTTCGGCGCGTGAAGGGGCTGGTGTCCCGCCGTCATCGCGTGCTGCGCGTGCGCCATGTCCAGCATGCCATGGCCATGGCCGAGACCGCGCGCGCCCGCGACGAAGCGGAAGGGATCGCCACCAACCTCGAACGTCTGCGCCGGGTGCGGGGCGAGCTGTTCGGCGTTCAGGGCGGCGCCACCGGTGCCTCCTTTGCATCGATGCAGGAACTGGCCAGTCGTCTGGAGCAGGCCGGTCGCCAGCTCGACGGCGCGCTCTATGACGCCCGCCGCAAGGTGGAGGCGAAGGAAGGGCTCAGCATCGCGGCCAACCGCGAGAAGGAAATTGCCGCGCGCCTGAAGGATCGGGCCCGCGTCGCGCTGGAAGAATGGCGCGAGAACAAGCTTGCCGCGCTGCCGCGCTATCGCCGCATGCAGCGCACGGGGGACAATTGACATGACCATGCTCGCCAGCCTCAAATCGCTGCTCTTCTCCTCGACGCCGCTGGCCGGTGCGACGACGGCCGCTGCTTCGGCCGTGGTCGAGGGTGCGACCGACTTCGCCGCGCTGCTGAGCGATGTCGATGGCGCGCCGCAGCCGGCTGCGCCTGCCACGACCGTGGGCGCGCCAGCCCTGCCGGCGGAAGCGACGATCGAGGGCGATGCGCCGGTCGTGATGCCCGAAGCAATCGAGGCGCCGGCTCTGCCGGATACCGCCGAATTCTTGACCCAGCGGGCCATGCCGGTCCAGCCGGTCGCAGAACCGGCGCCGCCGGTCGTTGCGGCCGCCTTGCCGGTTGCGGAACCGGTCCTGCCTGTCGCTGCGTCGGTTCAGAATCAGGCGGATGTCGCGCCCGTATCGGCCGAGCCCGCGCCGATCGTCCTGCCCGAAGGCGAGGCTGACGCTGAAGCCCTGCCGCTGCCCTTGCCGACCCCGGCGCCGGTGGTCGCGCCTGCGCCTGCCGATATCCGCACTCCGGCGCCGGTTCCGACTGCCGATATGGCCGCGCCGCTGCCGGTGGAAGCCGAAGGCCCGATCGCGCTCGCCCTTGCCGACGCGCCGATCAAGGCCGCGCCGACGCACGCGCCGCAGCCTCTGCCGGCTGCGATGGCCGCGCCCGAGGCCGACGACATCGCCGATGGTGACAGCGAAGCTGACATGGTGACGGCCGATGCGCCCGTCGACAGCGACGCACCAGTTGTCGCCGATCCGATTGCCCATTCCTTGCCTGCTGCACTCCCCCCCTTGCCGCAGGCGCCGATTGATGCCCCCGCATCTTCGGCTCCATCCGCGCCGACCCGGGAGATGCCTTTGAGCGTGTCTCCTTCGCTGTCACCTTCATTGTCCCAAACCCAGGCCCCTTCGAAACCGGCCGTGGGACAGGAAGCGATGACGGCCCCGGTGGTCGGCGCGGATGGGCAGGATGACCCGATCGTTGCAGCGCCCGTGGCGGCGCCTGCAATGACGCCCGAACTGGTCGCTGCGATGATCCCGGCACAGCCTGTGCCAGTCGCCAACGCGACACCGAATGTCGTGCAGGCCCCGGTCCAGGCCGCCCCGCAGCCCGCGATTGCACCGCGCCCGGTCGAGCAGGTCGTGCCCGCCGTCGCTGCGGCGCCGGAGGTCAACCCTGACATGCCCGCCGAAATGCTCGTGGCGGCCGCCAAGCCGACCGAAAAGACCGCGCCTGCAGCTGTAACCAGCAGCCCGGATGAGGGAGATGTCGAGATCGCATCCGCCGGCACCGACATCCCGGCCGCGCCCGTGGCCGCCAAGCCGGCCAAGGCGGAAGCCCTGTCGCTGCTGCAACTGGTGCGCGACCATATGAACCGCCGGGCGACGCCGGTGTGCGACAGCGCCGAAGCGGCAGCGCCGATCAGCGATCGCACGCCGGACAAGGCGACCACGGCCGTCGATCCGCTGGTTGCCACCACCCCGGCCGCGCCGCATCGTAGCGCGGAAGTATCCGTGCCACAGGCTGCTGCGCCCCAGACCCCTTCGGTTACCCCGGCGGCGATGCCGACGGTCGACCTGTCGGCCAGTCTTGGCCAGCAGGTCGTCGATATGGGCGTGTCGGGACAGTGGATTGACGGGCTGGCCCGCGACATTGCCGGCCTGTCGGCCAATGGCGCGCAGGGCCGGTTTCAGATCAATGCCGACCAGCTTGGCCCGATTCAGGTCGATATCCGCCAGGATGGCGATGGCGCGGCGGTCAGCCTGACCGTCGCCAGCGAGGCGGCGGAAATGGCGCTGCGCCAGGATAGCGATCGGCTGAAGCTGGACGCGGGCCTTGCCGCCGTGCGCATCCATGAGGTGAAGATCGAGCGTGCGCCGCATGTTGCCGAAGCGGCCAAGGCCGATGCCAATGGTCAGACCGGCAGCCAGTCGAACGGCCAGCAGGGCAATGCCTCCCAGCAGCAGGGCGCCTGGCAGGGTGCCGGCCAGATGTCGGGCCAGTCGATGGGCCAATCCTCGTCGCAGGGGCGCTGGCAGGGCCGTGAAAATAATGGCCTTGGCCATAAAGCCGGGAGCGATCCGGCCGTTCTTAACCATGGTGACACCGGCGATAGCGCCGGTGACGTCCGCCGCGCGCGCTACGCCTGACGGCCGGGACGGGATATTCCAGGGGACGTGAACGATGAGCGATGAACCCAAGGCGAAGAAGAAGGGTGGGGGGATGAAGCTCATCCTGCTGGTCGCCGTCGCCATGGTGGTGGGTGGTGCCGGCGCTGCGGGCGGGCTGTACGCCGCCGGCTTCTTCAGCCCCAAGGCCGAGGGCCCCAAGGAAGATCCCAACAAGCCCGTGCTCGTCCTGGCGGGCGAGGATGCGCAGGCTGTCGCCACCGCCCATGGCTGGGCCGGTGAAGGCGGCGGCGGTGGTGGCGAAGGCGGTGGCCATGCGAGCGCCGGTGGCGAGGGGCATGCCCCGTCGGCCGCCCATGCGCCGGGCAAGGGCATCGACCTGCCCGCGCCGGCCAATCCGACCGCCTATCAGGCCACCTATTTCCAGCTTCAGGCGCCCTTCACGTCGAACATGACGGACACCGACGCCTTCGCCCAGATCACCGTCGCGGTGTCGACCTATTATGACTATCGCGTGATCGCCGCGATCAAGATGCACGAGATGGCGATTCGCAGCCAAGTGCTGATGATGCTCGCCGAACAGCCGGAGGAGCAGCTGGTCACGCCCGACGGCAAGCGCATGCTGCAAGGAAAAATCCGGGGCATCATCAACGATGTACTCAAGCAGAAGACCGGCTATGGCGGTGTCGATAACGTTTATTTTACCAATTTCGTTATTCAATAGCGCTGCCTGAACGCTGGGAAGTCCCCTGGCCGAGGGCAGGGGACAGACATGAATCACGTTCAATCCTTCGCCTTCGGGCGGGGAGACGCGCAAGCTCCGGTAATGCTGTCGGGCCTCGACCGGCTGGGTGAAAAGCTCGGCCGGCGTATCCGTGCGCTGATCGAACCCATTTCCGGCATCCGCCCGCATGTCGCGGCCGAGGATGCACGGGTCGTGGAGTTTGGCGCCTGGTCGGCCGGCGCGCCCAATTTCTGCAGCCTGTCCATCTATCGCCTGCTGCCCCTGAAGGGGCAGATGCTGCTGTGCATGGACGCCACCATGATCTCGACCCTGGTCGACTGTTTCTATGGCGGCCTTGGCAACCGGGCGCTGCCCGCGCGCGGCGAATTTACTCCGACCGAGGACCGGCTGATCGCCCGCCTGTCCGAAACCATCATGGCCCGCATGGTCGAATGCTGGTCCGAAGTCCTGCCCCTGGAACCCGGCCTGCTGCTGCGTGAAACCGGCATCGGCTTCGCTGCCGCTGCCCAGCCCGCCGACCAGATGGTGGTGCAGCGCTTCCGCGTCGGCCTGGACCGGGATCGCGAATGGTCGATCGACATGGTCTTCCCGCTGGCGGCGCTGCGCGGCGTCGAGGCGCTGATGGGCAGCAAGGTCGCAAGCGACGACGAGCATGTCGATCCGGTATGGCAGGCCCGCGTGGCGCGTCGCATGCGCGACATCCGCCTGCCGGCCCGCACCGTGCTGGCGCGCCCCAATCTCTCGCTGGCGGAGCTGATGCAGCTCAAGGCCGGGGACATCATACCCGTGACGATCGGCCGCAGCCTGCCGCTGATCGTCGGCGACAGGATCGTCGCGCACGGCACGATCGGCGAACAGGATGGCCGTGCCGCCTTCCAGATTGAAAAGATTGCACAGGGACCGGAACAATGAGTGATATGAGCGACGCCCCGATGATGGATCCCCGTGGGGAAGACAGCGCCAGCCGCATGGCGGCGAACCGCCAGTTCAAGCTGCTGGCCGATATTCCGGTGCGCATGTCGGTGGAGGTCGGATCGACCTCGCTGCGCCTGGCCGAAGTCATGGACCTGGCCGAAGGCAGCATCGTGGAACTGGATCGCCAGGCCGACGAACTGCTCGACATCATGGTCAATGGCGCGTTGATCGCGAAGGGCGAGGTCGTGACGGTGAACGGCCGCTATGGCATCCGCATCGTCGATATCGCCGCCACCGAAACCCGCATGGCCGGGGTCGAACGGCGCGGCTGATCGCAGGGCCGTGCTTTTGCGCTTGCCTTGCGGCCCATTCTTGCGGATCGGATGACGCATTAACCTAAACGCGGGGCGCGTGCATGTTCTGGTATTTCGTCAAATTGCTGATCCTGCTGCCGCTTGTGGGCGGCATGGCCTTTGGTGCCTTGTGGCTGTGGCGCAAATATCAGCCCGGCATGATGGTCGGCCAGAATGACCGGTCGCTGAAGCTGCTGGAAGCGCTGCCGATGGGCACGTTCGGCAAGCTGGCCGTGGTCGAGTTCGAGGGCAAGAAGATCCTGCTGTCGGTTACCCGTGGCCGGATCGAGAAGATCGCGGAAGGCGACCCCTATCGTGCGCGCTAGTCACTGGTTGGTCGGCGGCATCCTGCTGACCGCCGGGCTGATGCTGGTCGATCCTGCGCTGGCGCAGGCGGTGCCGGCCGCGCCGGCGCCGGTCGACAATGGCGGCGCGCTGACCCGCGCGATGGGACAGATTTCGGGCGACGGCCGCTCGCTGTCGCTGTCGCTGCAGATCCTCGTCCTCATGAGCCTGCTGTCGGTCCTGCCGTCGCTGATCCTCATGATGACCAGCTTCACCCGGATCATCATCGTCCTGTCGCTGCTGCGCCAAGCGCTGGGCCTGCAACAGACGCCGCCCAACCAGGTGCTGGTCGGGCTTGCCCTGTTCCTGTCGCTGTTCGTGATGCGGCCGGTGATCGACCAGATCAACGGCCAGGCCTATGATCCCTATGGCAAGGGCCAGATATCGATCGAGGAAGCGGTCGGCCGTTCGGGCAAGGTGCTGCACGGCTTCATGGCCAAGCAGACGCGCGAGAGCGACCTCAAGCTGTTCGCCAACATGGCCGAGGCCCCGGCTTTCCGCACGCCCGACGACATTCCCTTCACGATCCTGCTGCCGGCCTTCGTCACCAGCGAGTTGAAGACCGCGTTCCAGATCGGCTTCATGATCTTCCTGCCCTTCCTCATCATCGACCTGGTCGTCGCATCGACCCTGATGGCGCTGGGCATGATGATGCTGTCGCCCACGATTATCTCCATGCCCTTCAAGCTGTTGCTGTTCGTGCTGGTCGATGGCTGGGCGCTGACGATGGGGTCGCTCGCCGGCTCCTTCGCGACATAGGAGGGCGGCAATGGAGAATGCGGATTTCTTCATGGGCCTGGCACAGCATGCGCTGTGGATCACGGCGCTGGCGACGGCGCCGATCCTGATCCCGGCGCTGGTCGCGGGCGTGCTGATCGGCATGGTCCAGGCCGCGACGTCGATCAACGAACAGACGCTCAGCTTCATTCCCAAGATTCTGGTCGTGGGTGCGATGCTGACCCTGTTCGGTGGGTCGATCATGGTGCTGATCGCTGACTTCACGCGCGAGATATTCGAGCGGATACCGGACCTGCTGCAATGATCGCACCCGGCTTCGCAGGCGTCGAGACGCAATTGTGGATCTGGCTGATCGCCATGATCCGCCCCGGTGCGGCCTTTCTGGCCGCGCCCGTCTTCGGTGCGCCCGCGATGCCGCTTCAGTTGCGCCTGATCCTCTCGCTCGCGCTTGGCATGGCCGCCCTCAACAGCGTCACCATCCAGTTGCCGCATGACGGCGTCGCCAGTTTCGAAGGCGTAATGCTGGTCGCCGGCGAAGTGCTGACGGGCCTTGCCATGGGTTTTGCCGTGCAGATCGGCTATTCCGCCGCCTTTGTCGCTGGTGAGGCGATTGCCAACACCATGGGGCTGGGCTTTGCCGCGATGGTCGATCCGGGATCGGGGCAGGGGACGCAGGCGGTCGGCCAGTTCCTGTCGATCCTCTCGACCTTCCTGCTGCTGGCGATGGACGGCCATCTGCTGCTCGTCAGCTTCGTGGTGCAGAGCTACAAGGCGCTGCCGCCCGGCGCCGCAATGCTCAGCAATGATGCGGTCTGGCACATGATCCAGTTTGGCGGCTCGCTGCTGGGGGCCGGGGTCACGATCGCGCTGCCGGTCGGCTTTGCGCTGGTGCTGGTGCAGATCGTCATGGGCATGCTGGCGCGCACCGCGCCCGCGCTCAACCTGTTCGCCGTCGGCATGCCGATGGCGGTGATGGCGGGGCTGGTGCTGCTGGCGATGGCGGTGCCGGTGATGGGCGAGGGGATCACCATCGCGCTCAAGTCGGGGCTGGAACAGGCCCGCGCCATCTCGGAAGGGCGCTGAGCCATGGCGGGCGGATCCGAGGGCGGTGAAAAGACCGAAAAACCGACACAGAAGAAATTGCAGGATGCCGCCAAGGAAGGCGATATCCTCCAGTCCCGCGAACTGGGGACGGCCCTGGTGGTGATGGCCGGCATCGGCTGGCTCGCGGTCGCAGGGCCGGGCCTGATCGACGCGCTGTCGGGTATGCTGACCCGCGCGCTGCGCTTCGGGCGTGAGGATATCGTGAACTTCTCGCCGGTGACGCGCGGCACCGGCCTGTTGGCGGACATCGCGCTGCCGGTGGGCGGCGTATTGCTCGCGACCTTCTTTGCCGCGATCGCGGCGCCGGCGCTGCTCGGATCGCTGGGCTTTCGTCCTGGCGCCTTCGCGCCCAAGGCGTCGAAGATGAACCCGGCTTCGGGGCTCAAGCGCATGTTCGGCGCGCAGGGGCTGATCGAACTGGTCAAGTCGATCGCCAAGGTGGGGCTGCTGGGCGCGGTCGGCTTCTGGATGATCTGGGACCGGCTGACCGCGATCATCGGCCTGGGCAAGGCGGGGGTCGGCAATGCGATCAGCGACCTTGGCAACATGTTCATCCTGGTCTGCTTGGTGATGGCGGGCGGGCTGTTCGTGATCGCCGGCATCGACGTGCCGATGCAGATTTTCCAGCGCGCCAAGCGGCTGGGCATGAGCAAGCAGGACATCAAGGACGAGCATAAGGAAAGCGAAGGCTCGCCCGAACTCAAGGGGCAGATCCGCCGGCGCCAGTTCGAGGTGCTGAACGGATCGACCCGCCAGGCGGTGGCAGAGGCCAGCGTCATCATCACCAACCCGACCCATTTCGCGGTGGCGCTGCGCTATCGACCCGGCGTGGATGCCGCGCCGGTCGTGGTCGCGCGCGGCTGTGACGCGATCGCGGCCTCGATCCGCGAACTGGCCGAGGATCATGGCGTGTCGGTGCTGCAATATCCCGAACTGGCGCGCGCCATCTACTTCACCTCGCGCGCTGGCGAGATCGTCAATGAAGGTCTCTACATGGCGGTGGCGACGGTGCTGGCCTTCGTCTTCCGGGTCGAGAACAAGATGGCGACGGAAATGGACCGTCCGTTCATTACCGTGCCCGAAGATCTGCGTTTCGATCCGGATGGAAAGAAATTGTAGAGAATTTGCTGATACTTGGCAGTTGATCGAAGAAATAGAGCGATGGTGAATTAAAGTTTAGCCACGCTTGTCCGTATTCTGTTTACGGGGACGCATTAGGATGGTGCGTCATGAACGAGTATTTTTCGCGTAGCGAGATTTCGCCAGTGGATCGGAGCGTCGTTCGCGCGCCGGTGCCGGCTGCGGCCGTTCAGCCGGTTTCAGCGATGGAATCGGCAACCGAGCAGGGCAACATGTCTGCCAGCGATGCGCGCAGGCAGGAGAGTTTTGCAGTCGATATCGTTGCGGTCGACGAGGATGCCGCCGGCGCCGCCGAATATGCGCGCATCCATGCCCGGATCGCCGATATCCTGGCCGACATGCGCGCCGGGCAGGGGGATGTGTCGGTCGATGGTGCATCGGCGGCCGTCCAGGCGATGATGCCGCAGCCCTTCATCTACATTCCGCTGCCGCCCGCCACGCGCGAGGCGGTGGAGCAGGCCGCCGATCTGGCCAAGCGGATCGCCCAGCAGGCCAGCTATGCCTATGCGGCCCAGGCGCATGTCGCGCGCGGGACCGTCGACCAGATCCTGTCCGCATCGGCGATCTGATCGCGGCCATGCCCGCTTTTTTGCGGGCTTTGCCATCAGCTTGAAAATCATTCCTAAACATCTTCGCGCTACGGCCGTTCTCTCATTTGAAAGGACGGTCCATGGCAACGACGACGACATCGGTAGGGAGCAGCATCCTGTCGGCGCTGGGTGCCAATTCGGGCATCGACACGAGCGCGCTCGTCACCAGCCTGGTCAGCGCGACCCGTGACCCGCGCCAGTCCGCGATCACCACCCAGCAGACGACCAACAATGCCCGCATTTCGGCACTGGCGTCGGCCATCAGCTCGCTCGACACCTTCGCCGATGCGCTGACCAGCGTCCTGTCGGGTGCCGAATATACCGGTACGCCCAATTCGACCAACACCAACATCGCGTCGGTCAGCCTGCTGAGCGGCGGCACGCCGGCCGGCATGCCGGCGCAGTTGGTGGTGAAGTCGCTGGCGACCGCCCGCATCTTTGCCTCTACCGCGACCAGCGGCGCCACCAGCAGCACGGCGGTCGGCACGGGATCGCTCACCATCACGACGGCGGGCGGCAAAACCGCGACGATCACCGTCGATTCGAGCAATAACAGTTTCTCCGGCCTGGCTTCGGCGATCAACGCCGCCGACATCGGCGTAACCGCGAGCGTCGTCACCGATGCGCAGGGCACGCGGCTGGTGTTCAAGGGCGAAACCGGCGCCGCCAATGATTTCACCATCACCAGCTCGGCCGACAGCTCGACCAGCGTTCTCGCCGGCCTCAACAGCAGCGCGATGACCTCGACGTCGGACCCGGCCAATGCGAAGATCACGCTCGACGGCACCGACTATGAATATGCCAGCAACACCATCGACGATGCGATCCCCTATCTGCGGATCGAACTGAGCGCGGCGGACGTCAACAGCACGGTCAACCTGACCATGACCCAGCCGACCGCGACGATGAAGGATCTGCTGCAGGAATTTGTCGACGCCTATAACACGCTGATGAAGGCGCTGAACACGTCGACCTCGACCGGTACGGATTCGTCGACCGCCGGTGTCCTCAACGGTGTGTCGGCGGTGCGCGACATGAAGTCGCAGCTCTCGAAGATCACCTCGACCCAGTTGGCCTCGACCGGCAGCTACAAGACGCTGGCCGATATCGGCATCGCGACCAACCGCGACGGCACGCTGACGCTCAACACCGACACGCTGGACAAGGCGCTGGCTGCCGATCCGGCGGGCATCACCAAGATGCTCAACCCCGCCAAGTCGACCGCCGACAATCTGGGCCTGTCGGGCCTGATGGACAGCGTGCGCGACAATATCGAGCTGGAGAACGGCCCGATCAAGGCGGCGCAGGACCGTTATGAGAAGCTGGCCGACAGCCTGACCGAACAGCTCGAAAAGCTGGACGAGGACATGGCCGACTATGAGACGCGCCTGACTTCCATCTATTCGGCAATGCAGACCAAGCTGTCTGCGCTCAACGCAACCCAAAGCTATCTCCAGCAGCAGATCGATGCCTGGAATAGCAGTGACGATTAACCGGGGATTTTGACGCATGTTCTATAATCACAGCTTTGCGGGTACGGCAGCGGCACGGCGCTATGCGGCGGTGCATTCGGGCAGCCGGATCGAGGGCGCCACGCCCCACGCGCTGGTCAAGATCCTGTTCGACGAACTGCTGATCGCGCTCGATGCCACGGCGCTGGCCGAACGCAATGGCGACCGGCTGAAGGTGTCCGACAAGCAGGCGCGCGCCATGTCGATCCTGTTCGCGCTGGAAGCCAGCCTGGATTTCGACAAGGGCGGCGACATCGCCACCGGCCTGGCGCGCATCTATCGTGAGGCCCGCCGCCTGCTGCTGGTCAGCGCCAAGGAGCATGATGCCGCGCCCGTCGAGCAGGCCCGCGCCATGGTCGGCGAGATTGCCGATGCCTGGAGCCAGATCGGCCAGCCCTGATCGCTCGCGGGGCGATCAGTCCATAGGCTGCTGACTGGCCCGGTTGCGGGGTTGCACCCCCTTCCGGTGGCCTGTATAGGCGGCACTCGCACAAGGGCGGCCCGGCGGGGGCCGCCTTTTTGCGTTATATCCAATGCGCACGGACGCGCAGCATCAACCCAGAAAGGGAAGGCACATGTCGATTACGCCGCTCATGCCCGTTTACCCCCGGTGCGATGTGCGTCCGGTCCGAGGCGAGGGCTGCTACCTGATCGGGGAGCGCGGCGAGCGCTATCTCGACTTCGCCAGCGGCATCGCCGTCAATCTGCTGGGCCATGGCCACCCCAAGCTGGTGAAGACCATTGCCGATCAGGCTGCGACGCTGATGCATATCTCCAACCTCTACGGTTCGCCGCTGGGGGAGGAATTTGCGCAGAAGCTGGTTGATAATAGTTTCGCGGACACCGTCTTCTTCACCAATTCGGGTGCCGAAGCGGTCGAGTGCGCGATCAAGACCGCGCGCCGCTATCATTATGCCAATGGGCAAGCGCACCGGCACAAGATCATCAGCTTCGACAACGCCTTTCATGGCCGCACGCTGGGCACCATTTCGGCGACCAGCCAGCCCAAGATGCGCGATGGTTTCGAGCCGCTGCTGCCCGGTTTCCAGGTCGTGCCCTTCAACGATCTCGACGCGGCACTGGCGGCGATCGACGACAATACCGCCGGCTTCCTGCTGGAACCGGTGCAGGGTGAAGGCGGCGTGACCCCGGCGACGGCGGAGTTCCTGACCGGCCTGCGCAAGGCGTGCGACGAGCAGGGCCTGCTGCTGATCCTGGACGAAGTGCAGTGCGGCTATGCCCGTACCGGCACCTTCTTCGCCCATGAGCAATATGGCGTGAAGCCCGACATCATGGCGGTGGCCAAGGGCATCGGCGCGGGCTTCCCGCTCGGCGCCTGTCTCGCCACCGAGGAAGCGGCCAAGGGCATGGTGTTCGGCACCCATGGTTCCACCTATGGCGGCAACCCGCTCGCCATGGCGGTGGGCATCGCGGTGCTGGAAGAGGTGCTGGCGGACGGCTTCCTGGAGCAGGTGACGGCGATGGGCGCGCGTCTGCGCTCCGCGCTGGAGCAGATGATCCCGAACCATGACGACATGTTCGAGGATGTGCGCGGCATGGGGCTGATGCTGGGCGTCAAGATGAAGGACGCCTATGATGCGCGCGCCTTCGTCGGCCATCTGCGCGACCATCATGGCTTCCTGTCGGTATCGGCGGGCCAGAATGTGCTGCGCATCCTGCCGCCGCTCGTCATCGACGAAAGCCATATCGCCGAGTGCATCGAGAAGATTTCCGCCGGCGCGCGGAGCTTCGCGGACGCCAAGGCGGCCTGACCATTTAGTTTCCGTTCGCCCTGAGCGAAGTCGAAGGGTATCGCCGAGCGCAGCGAGGTGCCTTCACTTCGTTCAGGTGGGGGCTTCGACTTCGCTCAGCCTGAACGGGTTAGAGGTTGTTTCTAATGACCAAGCATTTCCTGAATCTCACCGATGCGGGCGGCGACGCGATCGCCGCGATGATCGCCGACGCCATCGACCGCAAGGCGGCGCGCGCGGGCAAGCCCAAGGGCTGGGTCGACGCCGATGCGCCGCTCGCCGGCCACACGCTGGCGATGATCTTCGAGAAAAACAGCACGCGCACCCGCGTCAGCTTTGACATGGCGATCCGCCAGCTCGGCGGCAATTCGCTGATCCTGGACGGCGCGACCAGTCAGCTTGGCCGTGGCGAGACCGTCGCCGACACGGCCCGCGTGCTCAGCCGCATGGCCGACGCGATCATGATCCGCACCGACGATCATGCCAAGATCGAGGAAATGGCCGAATATGCCAGCGTCCCGGTCATCAACGGCCTGACCGACCTGTCACATCCCTGCCAGATCGTCGCCGACCTGCTGACGGTGGTCGAACATGGCCTGGCGCTGCCGGGCAGCCAGTGGGCGTGGCTGGGTGACGGCAACAATGTCCTCCACTCGATCGTCGAGGCCGCGGGCCTCATGAAATTCGATGTGCGCATGGGCATTCCTGAGGGCTATGATCCCGATCCGTCCTTTGCCACCGCAGCGCAGGCGGCGGGTTCGACCATCACCCTGACTCGCGATGCGGCACAGGCGGTGGCCGGCGCTGACGTCGTCGTCACCGACACCTGGATCTCCATGGGGCAGGCCCATGCCGAGGCGAAGCTGGCGGCGATGATGCCCTATCAGGTGACGCCGGAACTGATGGCGGGCGCCAAGGCGGACGCCAAATTCCTCCACTGCCTGCCCGCCCATCGCGGCGAGGAAGTGGTGGAAGCGGTGATCGATGGTCCGCAGTCGCTGATCTGGGACGAGGCGGAAAATCGCATCCATGCCCAGAAGTCGGTTCTGCTCTGGGCGCTTGGAAAGCTGTAAGCTCATCCTATATTCGGGCGAAATTTTCCGTTCGCCCTGAAAGATGACGGGGCCTGTCCTGCGCTGGGAAGCGGAGGACGGGCCCTCGCGGCTTTCGGGGCGGGTGGATCGGAAGGAAATATCGTGACCAGTTCCAATGTCGACCAGGCCCTTGGCTTCACCATCCCCTCGCGCCATGTGCGCGGCCGTTTCGTGCGGCTGGGACCGGTGCTGGACCAGGTGCTGTCCGCCCATGCCTATCCCCCGGCGATCGAGCGGGTGCTGGCGTCCTCGCTGGTGCTGGGCGCGCTGCTCGGCAGCCTGCTCAAGGATGCCGGCGGCCAGCTGACCCTGCAGGCGCAGACCGAAAATGGCGTCGTCAGCCTGCTGGTGGCCGATTACAAGGGCGGCGAACTGCGCGGCTATGCCAAGTTCGATGCCGAGCGGCTGGCGGAAATCGGCAGCGATCCGACCCTGTTCGGCCTGTTCGGCAAGGGCTATCTGGCGATCACATTCGACCAGGCGGCGACCGGCGAGCGCTATCAGGGCATCGTGCCGCTGGACGGATCGTCGCTGGCCGAGGCGGCGGAGCATTATTTCTTCCAGTCCGAACAGATCCCCAGCATCGTCCAGATCGCGACCCGGCATGAGCCGGGCGAAGGCTGTGTCGCGGCGGGCCTGCTGCTGCAGCATCTGCCCGAAGGCGAAGTGGGGCGCGAGCGCCTGCATGTGCGCCACGATCATCCCGAATGGGAACATGTGCAGGCGTTGGCCGGCACGCTGCGCGACGAGGAACTGACCGATCTCGACCTGCCGCTGACCGACATCGCCTGGCGCCTGTTCCATGAGGAGGAAGAGGTGCGCGTCACCGAGACGACGGCGCTTGCCAAGGGCTGTCGCTGTGACCTTGCCCATATTCGCGATGTGATCGGCCGCTTCCCGGCGGACGAGCGGGTGGCGATGGCGGACGAGAAGGGCATTATCGGCGTCGATTGCGCCTTCTGCTCGCGGCTGTTCCCGCTCGCGCTGGACAGTTTCGTTACCCATTGAAAGCCGGCGCGGGGCAATTGCGGCACGGCCGTTCGCCCCGCGCTATCAAATTGCCGCAATTGCGCGGCACAACAGGATGAAGCATGGCGCCGCTCCCCGGCGCCGATGACAAGGTCTGGACGCAAGATGGCAAGGCTGGGGCTGCAGGCGCTGGGCGCCGCGGCGGCAATGATGATGGCAAGCTGGGCCGGGGCGGCGAACGCGCCGCAACTGGCTGCGCTCGCCAAGCTGGAAACGGGCGAATGGGAATTGCGCCTGCGCGATGATCCGTCTGCGCCGCCCCGCCGCCTGTGCGTGACGATGCCGCATCAGTTGCTGGAGCCGGCCAATGCCGGCCCCGGCTGCAAGCCGTTCGTGGTCAGCGACGCGCCTGCTGCTGCCACCGTGACCTTCGATTGCGGGGCGGCCGGCAATGCGCGCACCGACCTGCGCGTCGAAACGCCGCGCCTCATCCAGATACGATCGCAGGGGATCAGCGACGGCGCGCCCTTTTCCAACATGGTCGAAGGGCGCCATGTCGGGGCATGCCGCTGACCGGCGGCCCCCTTGCACTGCAACATAACGAGGTCTAGCGCAGCATCATGGTCGCACAGAATGGAAAATTCGCCGTCGTCCTGCTTTCGGGCGGGCTGGATTCAATGGTCGCGGGCGGGCTCGCGCGCGAAGCGGGCTATCGTGTCCTGGCGCTGACGATCGACTATAATCAGCGCCATCGCGTCGAACTGCGCGCTGCGGCCAAGGTCGCGACGGCGCTCAACGCCATGTCGCACATCGTGCTGCCGCTTGACCTCACGGCCTTTGGCGGGTCGGCGCTGACAGCCGATATCGAAGTGCCCAAGGGCGGCGTGGGCGACGAAATCCCTGTCACCTATGTGCCGGCACGCAACACCATCTTCCTGTCGCTGACGCTGGGCCTGGCCGAAGTCGCGTCGGCCAGCGACATCTATATCGGTGTCAATGCGCTCGACTATTCGGGCTATCCCGACTGCCGTCCCGAATTTATCGACGCGTTCCAGAAGATGGCGACGCTGGCGACCAAGGCGGGGGTCGAGGGCCATCCGATCCGCATCAACACGCCGCTGCAGTTCATGACCAAGGCGGACATCGTGCGCGAGGCGCATCGCCTGGGCCTGGACGCCGGGCTCAGCTGGTCCTGCTATGATCCGACGCCCGACAACAAGCATTGCGGCCTGTGCGACAGTTGCCGCCTGCGCTCGAAGGGCTTCGAGGAAGCAGGGCTGCCCGATCCCACCGTCTATGCGACGCGTCCCGGAAAGGCCTGACACATGACCTATGCGGTCAAGGAAATGTTCCTGACCCTGCAGGGCGAAGGCGTGCAGGCGGGGCGGCGTGCGGTATTTCTGCGCTTTGCCGGCTGCAACCTGTGGAGCGGGCGCGAGCAGGACCGGCGCGATGCCGTATGCCGCTTTTGCGACACTGATTTCGTCGGCACCGACGGTGATGGCGGCGGCAAGTTCGCGACCGCCGACGCGCTCGCCGATGCGGCATTCGCCTTCTGGGGCGAGGGGGAAGGCCCCTATATCGTCCTGACCGGTGGCGAGCCGATGCTGCAGGTCGACGATGCGCTGATCGATGCGCTCCACGGCCGTGGCTTCACCATCGCGATCGAAAGCAACGGCACCTTGCCGGCGCATCCGGGCATCGACTGGGTCTGCATCAGCCCCAAGGCGGGCAGCGACGTGGTCCAGGTGAAGGGCAATGAGCTGAAGCTGGTCTGGCCGCAGCCCGATGGCGGCCACAGCCTGGCGGATGTCGAGGCGATGGAGGGCTGGGGCTTCGACCATCTGCTGGTCCAGCCGCTCGACGATGCCCATGCCGTGGACAATGCCCGCGCGGCCATCGATCTGGTGATGGCCCGGCCGCGCTGGCGGTTGACGGTGCAGGCCCATAAATATCTGGGCCTGCGTTAAGTCTCCGTCAGATCAGGGCTGGACGCCCGCCTTCTGGTTCCACTGCTGGTGGCATTCGGGCAGCAATACGCCCTTCTTCCAGCATTTGGCGTCGAGCGAGGGCAAAGCGAGCTGATAGTTCCAGCCCGGATCGCCATAATATTGCTCGCCGGCATGGACGAGCGACTTCTTGATCGAGGCCAGGCCCTGGCGCGCGACGACGTTGAGCTGGCCGCGATCAGCGAAGATCGCCTGGCGACCGACCGCTGCCGCCGCCTGGCAGAAGCCGCGCTGCGCCTGGACCGTCGAATAGCCCGAATAGATGCGGGTATTATACATGTCGGACGCCGACTGGCCGGGCTTGCCCTTGCCCTTGGTGCGCTGGAAATAGCTGAGCAGCGTCGCCTGCGCTGCGTCAAGTTCGGCGTCATGATGGGCGATCATGGCGTTGTAGTTGCTGACCGACAGCAGGGTCGGTTCGAACTGGCACTGCAGCGCGGCCACGTTGATCGCGGCGCGCAGGTTCCAGGTGAGGCCGGCCTTGATTTCGTCGGCCGTGGCGCCGGGCAGGCCCAGCGCGGTGGCGGCGGCTTCGTCGGTCAGGGCCGGGGCCGACATGTCGGGCGGCGACCAGAAGAATTGCGCGGCGGCCGGCTGCGCGGCGGCGAGCGACGCGGCGGCGATCGTCAGGGCGGCAAAGGCCTGGCGCGAGCGAAAACGGAACGTCATTGAATAAACCCTCTCAGCCGGGGTCTTGACGGCGCGAACGCCCAATTACCCCATAACGGCATCGACTATAGCGCGGCTGTATCGGAAGTGAACGGCAAAAGCCTCACTGATCCGACACGACTTCCTCATCATTGGCGGGTGCGGTCACATTGTCCGCCTTGGCCGGGGCAGCGGCCTTGGGTTCGGTGCGGTTTTCCGGCAGGGCCAGGCTGGTGCCCTCGCTCTGCACGCCGTCCAGATCGGTCATGGCGTCGGTGGCGGTGCCATCGACCACTTCCATATCCTTCATCTGCACCGTGTTGCCGCTCTTTTCGCCGCCACCGCCGCAGCCTGCCAGCGGCATGAAGCCGATCAACAGGGCGGCAGTCATCATCCTTGCGTCAAGGCGCATCCGGGTCTCCATAACATGGCTCAACATGCCCGGCGGCCCCCCACCTGGCGAAGTGGCGGACCCTAGCGGGCGGTCCCGCATTGCTCAAGTCCCGTGCCGTCGCCCGATCCGCAGCGCCGCAGCCGGCCGAGAAAGGCAGGGAAATGCGCCTTGAGCGCGGCATCAAGGGCTTCCATCGAGGCATTGCCGCCCAGTGCGGCGATGCTGGTCACCGGAAACTCGCTGATCCCGCACGGCACGATGCCGCCAAAATGGGACAGGTCGGGATCGACGTTGATCGAAAAGCCGTGCAGCGTCACCCAGCGACGGACGCGAATGCCCAGCGCACCGATCTTTGCCTCGCGCGCCTGCCTGTCGTCGGTCCAGATGCCGATGCGCCCTTCGGCGCGGCGGGCGGCAATGCCCAGATCGGCGAGCGCGTCGATCATCCAGCCTTCGAGATGATGGACGAAATTGCGCACATCCTTGCCGCGCTCGCGCAGGTCGATGTTGAGATAGCCGATGCGCTGGCCCGGCCCATGATAGGTATAGCGGCCACCGCGCCCGGCATCATGGACAGGAAAGCGCGGGTCGATCAGTTCTGCCGGATCGGCGCTGGTGCCGGCGGTGTAGAGCGGCGGATGCTCCAGCAGCCAGACGCGCTCGCGCGCATCGCCTTCATAAATGGCGGCGGCCCGCGCCTCCATATCGGCAAGGGCGGTGGGATAATCGACGGGGGCGGCATCGCTGCGCCACTCGACGTCAGGAAAGGGCAGGGGATCGGTCATGGCGCTTCCTTGACTTGAGCGGGGCGAGCGATCAAGTCTCGGGCCGCATTTCGCAGGACAGGGGTAGGCATTAGATATGGCGGCAGTCTCGATCGGCAAGGCGTGGGAGGAGGCGGTTGCCTTCGTCGCCCGCGAAGCGTCGCTGCTCTTCCCCGTCGCGCTGCTGTTCCTGGCCCTGCCGGGGCTGATCCTGCAGGAAATGACGCCGCCGCAACTGGCCGAATGGATGGCCAATCCCCAGCGCACCGGCCTGCCCGATATTCCGCCGGGCTTTGCGCTGGCGACGCTGCTGGGCGTCGTCATCATCTGGTTCGGATCGCTGACGCTGTTTGCGCTGGCGCTTCGGCCGGGCATCAGCGTGGGGGAGGCGTTGCGTCTGGGCTTCGCGCGGTTGCCGGTGCTGCTGGGCACCGCCTTGCTCGCCATGTTCCTGATCGGCGGGCTGATGCTGGCCGCGATTCTGGTCGCCGTTCTGGCCAGCCTGGTCTCGGAGTCTGTGGGCACCAGCATCGGCGCCATCCTCGGCGCCTTTGTCGGCGGCGCCACCATCTTCGCCAGCGTCCGGCTGATGCTGCTCAATCCGGCGGTGATCGACGGCAATCAGGGGGTGGTGCCCTCGCTGCGCCATGCCTGGGCGCTGACGCGGGGCTGTTTCTGGCGGCTGCTGGGCTTCATCATCCTGATCACCCTGCTGTCGGGCATTGCCAGCATGGCGGCGCAGACGATCTTCGGTGCGCTCGCCGGCCTTGCCGCCGGGCCGGAGGCCGCGCGGCTGGTGGGCGGCGTCGCCTCGGCGGCGGTGTCGACGGTGATCCAGGTCTATATGCTGGTGATGCTGGCCCGCATCTATCGTCAGGCGTCGGCCGGCTGACCGAACATCGGGATCTGCGGCGCCGCTTCGGGCGGCAGCAGGCCCAGCAGGCGTGGGTCAGCGAAGGTTTCGATCTCCCGGCCATAAGGCGTGAATCCCGACTTGATGTAGAAGCCGAGCGCCGCCGGACTGTCGAGCGTGCAGGTATGGACCCAGAAGCGCTCCACCCCCTTGCGCCAGGCGAGCGACTTGGCCTGCGCCATCAGCCATTTGCCAAGGCCCTTGCCGTTGAGCGAGGGCACCAGCCCGAAAAAGGCCAGCTCGCATTGTGCCGGGCTGCGGAAATCGAGCTCCAGCAGGCCGACCTCCACCCCGCGCGGGTCGGTGACGGCATAGACCTCGACCAAGGGATCATGCAGGATAGCCGCGAGCTGATCGTCCGGCATCACCAGCCGCGAGAACCACAGCCACGGCTCGCCCACGCGGCGGAACAGGGCGCGATAGGCGGCAAGGTCCGGCATCTTCCACGGCACCAGCCGCAGTGGTGCGGGCGGGATCGGCGCGGGCCTGGGCCGATCCCGCATTTCCAGATGGGTGACGATGGTCGCGATCTCGCGCGGATCGACCGGGGTCAGCGCCATCGGATCAGCTCCAGCTCGCCATCGGCGGCAGGCTCATCAGGATCGCGTCGATATTGCCGCCGGTCTTGAGTCCGAACAGGGTGCCGCGGTCATGAACCAGGTTGAATTCGGCATAGCGGCCGCGCCATTCCAGCATGGTGCGATACTCTTCCTCGCTCCACACCTCGTTCATCCGCCGCCGCACGATCGGCGGGAAGGCCTCCAGGAAAGCGTCGCCGACATCGCGGGTGAAGGCGAAATTGGCGTCGAACGCCGCATCGTCCGCGCATTCGAGATGATCGTAGAAGATGCCGCCGACGCCGCGGTGCACGCCGCGATGAGGTATGAAGAAATACTCGTCGGCCCAGGCCTTGAAGCGCGGATAATAGGCCGGATCATGGGCGTCGCAGGCGGCCTGCAACACCGCATGAAAATCCGCCGTATCCTCGTCGCGCGGCAGGGGCGGATTGAGGTCGGCGCCGCCGCCGAACCAGGTCTTGCTGGTGTTGAGGAAGCGGGTGTTCATGTGGACGGCCGGCACATGCGGGTTCGCCATATGCGCGACCAGGCTGATACCGGTCGCGAAAAAGGCCGGATTGTCGGCCGCGCCATGGATGGTCTGGGCAAAGCCGGGGGCAAGATCGCCGCTGACGGTCGAGACATTGACGCCCACCTTCTCGAAGACCTTGCCCTTCATCACCCCGCGCACGCCGCCACCGCCTTCGCCCGGCGCTACGCCTTCGGCCTCGCGGTCCCAGGGGGTGTAGGCGAAGCTGGCGTCGCTGCCGGCCTCGCGCTCGATCGCCTCGAACTCTGCGCAGATCCGGTCGCGCAGCGATTCGAACCAGGTACGGGCCGCCTGCTGCTGCGGGTTCAGGGGAAAGCGTATGTCAGGCGTCATGCGGGGAAGCTCCCGGTCTGGCGAAGGGCCTCGGCAACGGCGATGCCGGTGGAAACGGCGATGTTGAGCGAGCGGAAGCCCGGCGCCATCGGAATGCGCACGCGAATATCGGCCAGATCGCGGACATGATCGGGCACGCCCGCGCTTTCCGACCCCATCAGCAAGACATCGTCACTGCGAAATGTCACGTCGGGCAGTCGTTCCGACGCGTGGCTGCTCATCAGCAGCAGACGGCGGCCGGCGGCCCGTCTTTCGGCATCAAATGCCTCGAAATTGGCGTGGCGCACGACTTCGGCCGCTGCGCCATAATCCATTGCCGCGCGCTTCAGCCGGGCATCGGAAAAGGCGAATCCGGTCGGCATGATGATGTCGACGGGCACGGCAAAACAGGCGGCGAGGCGCAGGATGGCGCCGACATTGCCGGCGATTTCGGGCTGGTAGAGAGCGATACGCATGGCTGTCGCATAATGCAGCGCGGCGATTTGTCATAGTCTGGATGACTTTGCGGTTGGCAAAGCCCTGACAGTCCGGTTATCAGACCTTTGACCCACGCCGGGGGGAGGCGGGGTATACCCTAACTCCCTTGATAATCAGGATCACTCAAGGCATTCCGGCGTGAATAGGGAAGTCTTGCAAGGGTAGAGGTGCATGGCGAACTCAGAACAAGTTGACGGGCAGGGTCTATCCGGCGAAGACGGAGTGCGTCGCCGCGATTTCATCAATATCGCTGCGGTGAGCTTCGCAGGGGTGGGCGCCGTCGGCGTCATTCTCCCGCTCATCGATCAGATGAACCCCAGCGCCGACGTATTGGCGCTCGCATCGACCGAGGTCGATCTTTCCGCGATCCAGCCAGGCCAAGCGATCAAGACGACCTTCCGGTCGCAGCCGCTGTTCGTTCGCCAGCTCACCGAAAAGGAAATTGCCGAGGCCGACAAGGTCGACCCGTCCACGCTGCGTGACCCGCAGACGCTGGCGGAGCGCACCGTCGACGGCAAGAAGCAGTGGCTGATCACCATGGGCGTCTGCACCCATCTGGGCTGTGTGCCGCTGGGCGCGGGCGAGGGCGAAAATCGCGGCGAATTTGGCGGTTATTTCTGCCCCTGCCACGGCTCGTCCTATGACACGGCCGCTCGCATCCGTAAGGGGCCTGCCCCCAAGAATCTGGAAGTGCCGAAGTATAGCTTCACTTCCGACACTGCCATTCTTGTGGGTTGAGGGGGACCGTCATGAGCTTTCCATGGGCTGAACATTATACCCCCAAGCATCCGCTGATGCAGTGGGTCGACGAGAAGCTGCCGCTGCCGCGTCTCGTCTACAATGCCGTCGGTGCCGGCTATCCGGTGCCGCGCAATCTCAATTATTTCTGGAATTTCGGCGTGCTCGCCGGCTTGGCGCTGGTGATCCAGATTGTCACCGGCGTGGTCATGGCGATGCATTATGGCGCCAATACGCTGGTCGCCTTCGGCACCGTCGAACAGACGATGCGCGACGTGAATGCGGGCTGGCTGATGCGCTATGCCCATGCCAACGGCGCCAGCTTCTTCTTCATTGTCGTCTATCTCCATATTTTCCGCGGTCTCTATTTCGGCTCCTACAAGGCGCCGCGCGAAATGGTCTGGCTGCTCGGCCTCGTCATCTTCCTGTTGATGATGGCGACCGCCTTCATGGGCTATGTCCTGCCCTGGGGGCAGATGAGCTATTGGGGCGCCAAGGTCATTACCGGCCTGTTCGGCGCGATCCCGGTGGTGGGCGAGCCGATCCAGACCTGGCTGCTGGGTGGTTTTGCCCCCGGCAATGCCTCGCTGAACCGCTTCTTCTCGCTCCACTTCCTGCTGCCCTTCGTGATCGCGGCGGTGGTGATCCTGCATATCTGGGCGCTGCACATTCCCGGTTCCTCCAACCCGACCGGTGTCGAGGTTAAGGGGCCACAGGATACCGTGCCCTTCCATCCCTATTATACCGCGAAGGACGGTTTTGGGGCGGGCATCTTCCTGATCCTGTTCGCGATCCTGCTCTTCTTTGCACCCAATTATCTGGGTCACCCGGACAATTATATCGAGGCGAACCCGCTCTCGACCCCCGCGCATATCGTGCCCGAATGGTATTTCTGGCCCTTCTACGCGATCCTGCGCGCCTTCACCGTCGACTTCTTCTTCGTGCCGGCCAAGCTGCTGGGCGTGCTGGCGATGTTCGCATCGATCCTGCTGCTCTTCTTCCTGCCCTGGCTCGACACTTCGCCGGTGCGCTCGGGCAGCTATCGTCCGACCTTCAAGACGTTCTTCTGGATTCTGGTGCTCGACGTGCTGATCCTGGGCTATTGCGGCGGTGCGCCGGCGGAAGAGCCCTATGTGATGATCAGCCAGGTCGCCGCGGCCTATTATTTCGCGCATTTCCTGATCATCCTGCCGATGATCGCGCGCTTCGAAAAGCCGCTGCCGCTGCCCAATTCGATCACCGAGGCGGTGCTGGCCAAATATGCCCAGGCTGACGGCGAATCCGCCGCAGTCCCGGCCGAATAAGGGGGAAGACAAGCATGGTACGCATCGGCGCATTCCTTGTCGGCCTCTTCTTCGCCGGCTGGCTGCTCATCTCCTTCCTCGTGGGTGCCTATTCCTACGTGGTGGAGCCTCCGGCCAAGACGGTGGAGCATGAGTTCCACCTGGCCCCCAAGCATGTCTCCTTCTCGTTCGACGGGCCGCTGGGCCGCTATGACAATCAGCAGCTCCAGCGCGGCTTCCAGGTGTTCAAGGAGGTCTGCTCGGCCTGCCACAGCCTGAAGTTCGTCGCCTTCCGCGATCTGGCCGGCATTGGCTATAATGAAGCGGAGATCAAGGCGATCGCCAAGAACTGGGCGATCAAGACGCCCAGCGTCGATCCGGCGACGGGCGAGGCCTCGACCCGCGACGGCATTCCTGCCGATTATTTCCCGTCCCCCTTCGCGAACAATGTCGCGGCGGCGGCGGCGAACAATAATGCGATCCCGCCGGATCTGTCGCTGATGACCAAGGCGCGCCATCATGGCTCGGCCTATGTCTATTCGCTGCTGACGGGCTTCCAGGAACAGCCGGCTGAACTGCTCAAGCATTTCCCGGATGCCAAGACGCCCGAGGGGCTGCACTTCAACCCCTATTTCGCCAACCTGAACCTTGCCATGGCGCCCCCGCTGTCGGCCGATGGCCAGGTGACCTATGGCGACGGCACCAAGCCGACCATCGACCAGATGTCGCAGGACGTGGCCGCCTTCCTCACCTGGACGGCCGAGCCGAAGCTGGAAAACCGCCGCCGCGCGGGCGTGGCGACGATCCTCTTCCTGCTGATCGCCACGGGCCTTGCCTATATGGCCTATCAGAATATCTGGGCGGACAAGAAGAAAGCGGCCTGACCGCACCTCTGCCTGATGGCATGAAAGAAAGGGCGCGCTTCCTTGTCGGGAGCGCGCCCTTTCCCTATGGGGCTTCAACCATGAGCATCGACAGTCTGACCGCGCTGGTCCGCACCATCCCCGACTTCCCCAAGCCGGGCATCCAGTTCCGCGACATCACGACCCTGCTGGCCGATGGGCCGGGTCTGGCCGAACTGATCGACCAGATGGCGAAGGTGGCAGGACCGCTCGACCCCGACCTGATCGTCGGCGTGGAGGCGCGCGGCTTCATCCTGGGCGCGGCGCTGGCGCTGAAGCTGGGCAAGGGTTTCGTGCCCGTCCGCAAGAAGGGCAAGCTGCCGGGCAAGACCGTCGGCATCGACTATGTGCTGGAATATGGCACCGACCGGCTGGAACTGCATGAAGGACAGGTGCCACAGGGCGCGCGCGTGCTGCTGGTCGACGATCTGATCGCCACCGGCGGGACGGCGCAGGCGGCGGCGCGGTTGCTGCGCGAGCAGGGCGCGCAGGTGCTGATGGCGCTGTTCGCGATCGACCTGCCGGATCTGGGTGGTCTGGCTGCGCTGGAGCAGGACGGTGTCCCCTCGCGCGCGATCCTGTTGTTCGAGGGCGACTGATCCGGTCCAGGCGCCGGTTGTCGCCGGCGCCCTTTCGCGTCATGATGCGCCGATCCGATGACGAGGAGCATATGGCCGCTACTTCCCGCTTCCTCCACCGGTTCGGCGCCTGTTTGGCGCCGCTGTTGCTGTCGGCCTGTGCGACGCCGGCACCCTATCGCGAATTGTCCTGTAGCGCGGCAGTCGCGCCCGTGCTCGCCGCACCGGATGCGCAGCGGATCACCACCACCCTGTCGGTGCTGACCTATAATATCGAGGGGCTGGGCTGGCCGGCACGCAGCGGGCGTGGACCCTCGCTCGAGCAGATAGCGGAGCGTCTGGCCGCCATGCGCGCGGCGGGGACGGCACCCGACGTGGTGCTGTTCCAGGAAATGTTCAGCGGATCGGCGAAGCAGGCGGTGGCCGATACCGGCTATCCGGCAATCACCGCCGGCCCGCATCGCACGACCCGCGCGCGTGGGTCGACCAAGGACAAGCTGCCGGGCAAGTCGCATATCGACCGGGGCGAGATCGGCATTCATTTTTCCGGCAGTGGCCTGGCCGTCGCCTCGCGCTATCCGATTCTCCTGACGCAGAAGCGGGCCTATGGCCGCAAATCCTGTGCGGGCCTGGATTGCCTGTCGAACAAGGGGATCGTGCTGGCCCGCATTGCCATGCCCGGCGTGCCGACCCCGATCGACATCTATGACACGCACATGAACTCGCGCGGGGCGTCCCGCGCGCCCGGACCGCGCAACCTCGCCGCGCATGAGCGGCAGGCGCTCGAGGCCTCGGCCTTCATCGATGCCAGCCATGACGACGCCTATCCGCTGATCTTCGGTGGCGATTTCAACATGCGCCATTCCGAACCGCGCTGGGAGAATTTCTCTCGCTATCAGGCGCTCAACCTGGTCCATCGCGTCTGCGCCGATGCCGCGTCAGGCTGCGATGTACGCATGTCCTGGGATGGCGACGAACCCTGGATGGACACGCAGGATCTGCAATTTTTCTGGCCGGGCGACCGGGTCTCGGTTCGCCCGATCCGGGTGGAAGCGATGTTCGATGGAGGACCGAGCGGGCCGGAACTGTCCGACCATGACGGCTTCCTCGTTACCTATGAACTGTCCTGGCCGCGCGGCGCCGCGCGCCAGCCGGGCGGCTGTTAAAGCGCCTCGCCCAGGGCATCGACGGCCACCGCCAACTTCTCGTCGATCAGTGAGAGCAGCTGCGTCCAGCCGAGCATGTCGTTCAGCTCGCCCGGCCCATCGGAAATGCCGCGCAACCCCATCAGCGGCACGTCGAAACGCTGGCAGGCGCGGGCGATCGCAAAAGTTTCCATGTCGACCATGTCGGCGTCGATCGCGGCATATTCCTCGCCACCCACGACATTGGCACCGGTCGACAGGCGCAGGGCGCGGATTTCGAGCGGCGTGACCAGCGGAATGTCGACCGGATGGTCGATCAGCGGCGTCACCCCCTTGATAAGGCCGAGGCGCGAGGCATCCATGTCGCGCCAGGAGACGCTGGCGACCTGATAAACCTCCCCCAGCATGCCCACCCGCGATCCGGCAGAGCCCAGCGACACGACCAGATCGGGCAGGGTGCCCGCCTGCGCCATCCGGTCGAGCGTCACGGCCATGGCCAGTGCGGCCTCGACCGGGCCGACGCCGGTCATCAGCGGGGTGATCCGGGCTTGCAGATGCGGGCCATATTCGGCGTCGATCGCCATCACGAACAGCACCCGCCGTCCGCCCATCACCACACATGTCGCCGTCATCTGCTGGTCTCCGTCTCGCTGCTGCGCGTCATAGCCGGAAAAACGCAAAAAATAAGGCCTCGGAAATCCGGAGACTTCCAAGGCCTTATCATGGTGGGCGTGGCAAGGATTGAACTTGCGACCCCTGCGATGTCAACACCAGCCATCTACGCAAAACTGCGGTTTTCTTTATCGAAATGCAGGCGAATCAGGGTGTTTTACCCCATGATTCCCGATCTGCGCGGTCACTTGGGTTCATATTGAACCAGACGACCACTGTAGGTTCGTGATCTATCTAACTTGTTGTTATAAAATGATTCGTGGTCTCGCGTCTGTATGATCCATGCACAGGCAGGCGATCGGCTTGGCGACATGCTATCCTGCCAGACGATAGCGCATCGGCACCAGGAAGCGGCGTGCCATTGCCGGCAAATTCCGCGGTGGCCGGGGATAGGGCGTGGCTGTGCGCAGTTGGTCGAGCGCCAGTCGATCCAACTCCGCAAAACCGCTGCTACGCGCCAGCGCGACATCCTCCAGATCGCCGTCCGACGCGAGATGCAGGCGGACGAGGACAGTGCCTTCGGTCCCTTCGCGCGCTAGGCTGCGGGGATAATCCTTGTGTCGGCCGATCCAGGCCAGGACTTTGCGGGCATAGGCATCATCCTTGCCGGCATCGGGCGATGGGGCTGCGTTCGGGGCGGTATCGCCTATATCCGCTGCGGGAGCGCTGCCGGTTGATGTGCTGCTCTGAGCCGAGCGCGAAGCAATCATCTGCGGAGGCGCCGCAATACGGACCGGCGCTGCCAATTGCACCAGGGGGGCAGGCTGACGCAGAAGCGGCTGAGCGGGCATCATTGTGGGTAGCGTCAGGCTTGGGGGCGGTGCCGGTGAAGCGCGTTGTGCTCTTTCCGGCTGCGGTTCGACCTTGGGAGTGGACTGCGGTTGGGCGGGCAGGGCGAAGACGGAGAGGGCTGCAGTGTCGGTTGTGGGAGCAGCGCCGAAGGATCGTTGCATCAGGACGAGGCCGATCACCAGCCCGTGAACACCCAGCGTCAGCAGGCCGGAGGTCGTGCGCGAAAAATCCATGTCCGCGCCCTAATCTTGTTGCTCAAGATTCTCAATAGCATATTATTAACTGATGGCAGTGCTCTCCATTCCCCATTTCGTGGCGCGCAGTGTGAACTTCATGTTCCTGGCCCTGCATGGTTTCCAATTCCTGAGCTACCTGTCCTGGTATTTCCTGGAGGACCGTGTGGGCGCGGGAACGGACGAGACGATCGCCTGGTTATCAGCGGGCACGGCCATCCTCTATCTCTGCAACATGCTGTTCCTGGTGCCGCACCGCGCCTGGGCCAGGATGGCGCTGGTGACGCCCAACATCCTGATTGCGCTGCTCGGTCTGCCAGCCCTGATGGTAGGTTTTGCCGATCCCGTGGCCTGGGGCTTCCTCGTCCTGTTCGTTACGCCCTGCGCGGCCGCGTTGATCGGCTTCGCGCTGGACGACATGGCGCGGCGCTCTCCGCTCTGAATGGCTATAATGTCTGGAGGAAGGCGATCAGGGCATCGCGCTCCGTTTTGCTGAGCCCGAGCGGTGCTACCAGTGGATCGGGCTGAGGGTTGGGCACATTGCCGGGCCTCTTCGTGCGGTCCTTGCCGCCGCCGCCATTGTAGAAGGCAACGACATTGTCGAGCGTCTGGAGCAGGCCGACATGCATATAGGGAGCGGTTTGCTTGACGCCGAGCAGCGAAGGCGTGCGGAAACGGCCGACATCAGCGGCTGCGCCGGTCACCTCGTAGCGGCCCAGATCCTCCAGCCGGCGGCCATAGAAGCTCAGGCCTAGATTGTGGAACTGCCGATCGGACAGCAGCGGTCCATTATGGCAATTGACGCAACCTGCCTTGGTGCGGAACAGGTGCAGCCCTTCCAGTTCCTGGTCATCCAGTGCCCGATGATCGCCGGCGATGAAGCGGGACCATTTCGATCGCGGTGGTCGTAGGGTCCGCTCATGCGCGGCAAGCGCGGCGCTCACGTCGGCGATGCTTATCCGCCGCCGGCCATTGAGTTTGGCGAAGGCGGTCCGGTAGGTCGGGTCATGATTGACCCGGCGTTCGACGATGCGAATGCTGCTCGCCATTTCCTTGCCGTCGACCAGCGGATGCAGCGCCTGTGCCTCCAGGTCGGCGGCGCGGCCATCCCAGAAGAGCGGCGTCATCCAGGCGGCGGTGAACAGCGACTGGGCGTTGCGTCGGCCGCGCTGGCGGTCGTGGCCAAAGGATGTGCGAATGCCATCGGCCAGACCCAATTCGCTGTTATGGCAGGATGCGCAGGCGATCTGGCCCGATCGGGACAGTGCCGGATCATCGAACAGGCGCAGACCGATCTCGGCAAGTGCCTTGTCCCGATCGCTCATCGCCGGCCTTGCGGGCAGGGGGGCAAATTCGCTGAAGGCCGCGCCATCCTTGAGCAATGGGCGCGGCCAGCTTTCCGGCGTGCCCGCATAGAGAAGGCGCAGGCTCGCCGGCTCGGCGGTTGCCCGCACCATCGGCCCCGCGACGATGGCGGCGCAGGCCAGCATCATCACGAGGCGAACGGGGCGCAGGAAGCGGATCGTCATCCCGTCAGAAGCGATAATTCAGCCCGAACCAGAAGGAACGGCCATATTGATAGGGTTGAGAGGTTGAACTGCTGTTGGGCGAGGGCGTGTTGTCGAGCAGGTTCGCTACACGCACGTCGGCGGTCAGCGTGCCATAGCGGGAGCGGATCACCTCCACCTGCGCGTTCATGTTCATGTCGAACGCATCGGGATAATGGACATAGTCGTAAAGGTCGTAGGATGTGCCGTCCACGGTCGCGCTCTGGCCGGTATCCTCGATCCGGTCGAAACCACTGCGATAGCGCAGGTTCATGTTGGTGGTGATGCGATCGTCCAGCCAGTTGGCGGTCCAGGTAGCGTTGACGATCAGGGGCGCGGCCATGTCGGGGCGCTGGTTCATCGCCATCACATCGGCATAGCTGCGCACCTCTCCATCGAACACGACCAGAGGGTTTTCGATCAAATCCTCGATGTCGACGATATAATCGTCATTGCTGCTTTTGGTCTTGGAAAAGTTTGTGCTGAGCGCGATCGAGTGTTTGCCGAAGCTGCGTGTCCATTCGAGTGACAGGCCACGATATTTGCTAAACCCGTCATTGGTGACGACATAGTTGGTGTAGGTCGTTGTGCGGCCGTTGGCGAGCGTCGTGGTGAGCGTTTCACCAACCGAGCGGACGAACTCATCCTTGCCTTCGCGATAGATGCCTTTGACCCGCAGGCTACCGCCCAACACGCCTGCAGTCAGCGCCGCCGACAGTTCGTCCGAATAGGGTGTCTTCTTGTTGCCGTCGGAATAGCTGGCGGATTTGCTGGTGCTGTAGAGATACCAGTCACTGTCCGCATAGACCAGGCTGGAGCCTGATGTGGCGGCGGCGCGACGATAGACGAAATTGTCAGGATATTGCTCGCGAAGGGCATAAGCGAGCATGGAACGGCCATAATAGCGATTGGCGCCCAGCGTGATGTTCCAGCCATCCCAGGGCAGATCATAGCTGGCCGACAGGCGCGGCGAGAAATTATGATTGCCCAGGAAGCTCTCATAATCATAGCGCAGGCCGCCGCGCAGTGAGACGTTGCCGAGCTTCAACTGATATTCTGCCCAGGCGGCATAGCTGTCGAGATTTACCCGCGCCCGATAGGCTTCATAGACCGAATATTGCTCCAGTGCATATTCACCGGTGACACAGGTCAGGCTGTTGCCGTCGGCGCAGACGATATTGGCGGCGTCCTCCTCGTCGGTCCCGCGCGAATAGGCATAATTATCATCGGGCCGGCTGCGCATGGCCTCGATCCTCTGATAGTCCATGCCAAGGCTCAGGCGACCAGGTCCAAAGGGTGCCGACCAGCGGCCGGTCAGAGCATAGTTATTCTGCCACTGATCGACATCGCCGAAGCCACCGATCGTGCAATTGGTAGCCGAACACACATTGCCGTTTGTCGTCCAGGACGGGATGGAATAATTGTCTGAGGAGGCCTCACGGCTGGTGTCGCTATGCGAGAGGCTGGCCGAGATCGACCAGTTGGTGTCGCCCGATTTGCTCAGTTCCAGCTTGCTGGTAATGCCGCCGCCGTGGGACGTGACGATGTTGTCCACTCCGTTGGCAGATGCGGACTCGCTCTCATAAGGCGTGTAGACGAACTGGCCGCTCAGTTTCAGGTCGGTGCGGATGTCGTAGACCAGCTTGGCCAGATAATTGTCGCTGACACTGGACTGACCGAAGCGGCTGTTCCCATAATTGGCCCCGCGCGTATAGACCACATCGGCGCGCGACCGGTTATAGCCCAGCAGCAACCCGATATCGTCGTTGAGCGGGGCATCGACCGTAACGCCGTAGCGCCATTTTTCGAAGGAGGGCTTTCCCGGCATGGCATCGTCGCCAATTGCCTCGCGCGACGCGTCCGACATCTTGAAATGGGTCAGTGCGTCGGACGTGTAGGACAGGGTGCTGGTGAAGCCGAAGCGGCGCTTGGGATCGCGCGTCTTGATGTCCAGTACGCCACCGGTGAAGCGTCCATATTCGGCAGAAATGTTGGAATCGCGCACCACGATCTCGCCAACCAGATTGGCATCGACCCAAAGAGATTGCGCGCCGGCCCCAGTCGGCTCTGCAAAATGCTGGGGATTGTCCTGCGTTATATCGACACGGGCATTGGCGTCGATCCCGTCGATGCTGATGAGGTTTTCGTAGAAACGGCCGCCTAAAATTGCGATGTCGGAGGGGCGGATGTCCTGAATGTCCTCCCGCGTGGCAAGAAATTCATCGCTGCGGAACTGGATCGTGGGCAGGGCCTTGAGCAGTTGATTGACGTCGCCTGATCCGGGCGTGCGGGCGCGAATTTCCTTTTCGGTGATGCGCGTGGTGCCGGCGTCGGCACCGGTCCCCATGACATAGCTGTCGTCGGTGCGCTCGCCATCGGCAACGACTTCAGGCAGCAGGCGGGCATCGGTGCCGCTATCCTGTGCGGTAGCGATCTGAACAGGCAATAGCGCAGCACTCGCGAGCAGCGCCCGCGTTACGATCTGTCTCAATGTGCGACCCCTTTTTCTGGCTTAGGGGGCGCCTGCTAAGCTGGCTCGATTATTAATGCAATAGATTCGCAATAGCATATTTGCGTTTTTGAAGGGTGTTGCCTGTTGGCGACACTCACTCGAATGGATCTGCCTGATGTGGCCATGCAGAAGATCGCTCAGTTCCTTGGGCATACCTCGACGCGCGTGACCGAGCGCACCTATGCAAGATACAGTCCTGGCTTCATGCGAGACGCCGCTGATGCGCTCGATTGGTGAGCTTGATGTGGGGCGACCGGTAGTGAGGGGCCGGTTCAATCGAACCGGACGAACTCTGTGGTGCAGAGCAATAAAAACCCCGGCAGGTCGTTGACCTACCGGGGTTTTCAATGGTGGGCGTGGCAAGGATTGAACTTGCGACCCCTGCGATGTCAACACAGTGCTCTACCACTGAGCTACACGCCCGCCGTGGAGGGGGCCAATAACGGGGGGCGGTGACTCGCGCAAGCGCTAAATGACACTTTTTTGTAGAAACTTTTCCAACCCGCTGGACAGGGGGTGGGGAGGCCATATGCTGCGGTGCAAATAAGGGGGGACGCAAAAACATCATGTTGCCTACGCCATCGACGCCGACGGAACCGGTTCGGCCGCTCCCCTTCTATCGCCATCTCTATTTCCAGGTGCTGGTGGCGATCGCGCTGGGCGTGTTGCTCGGCCATTATTTCCCGGCGACGGGCGAGGCGATGAAGCCGCTGGGCGATGCCTTCATCGCGCTGGTGCGGATGATCATCGCGCCGGTCATCTTCCTGACGATCGTCACCGGCATTGCCGGAATGAAGGAACTGGGCGCGATCGGCCGGGTCGCGGCCAAGGCTTTTGCCTATTTCCTGACCTTCTCCACCCTGGCGCTGATCGTCGGCCTGATCATCGCCAATGTCGTGCAACCCGGCGCCGGGCTCAACATCGATCCGGCGACCCTGGATGCCAGCAAGATCGCCGATTATGCGCAGCAGGCGCATGATCGCACGCTGGTCGCCTTCCTCCTGAACGTCATTCCCGCGACCCTGGTGTCGGCGGTGGCCGACGGGCATAATATCCTGCAGGTGCTGTTCGTCGCGATCCTGTTCGGCATCGCGCTCAGCATGATCGGGGAGAAGGCCGAGCCGCTGATGACGGTGCTGGAATCGGCCAGTCTCGCCATCTTCAAGCTGGTATCCTTCCTGATGAAGGCGGCGCCCTTCGGCGCATTCGGCGCGATGGCCTTCACGGTGGCCAAATATGGCGTCGGGACGCTCGCCAACCTCGCCGGGCTGGTCGCGACCTTCTACCTCACCTCGCTGCTGTTCGTGCTCGTCGTGCTGGGGACAGTCGCCTGGTTCGCCGGCTTCAACATCCTGCACCTGATCCGCTATCTGCGCGCCGAACTGCTGCTGGTGCTGGGCACGTCCTCGTCGGAAGCCGCGCTGCCCAGCCTGATCGAGAAGATGGAGCAGGCGGGGTGCCGCAAGTCGGTGGTCGGGCTGGTCGTGCCGACCGGCTACAGCTTCAACCTCGACGGCACCAATATCTACATGACGCTGGCGGCGCTGTTCATCGCGCAGGCGACCAACGTGCATCTGAGCCTGGAGGAGCAGATATTGCTGCTGCTGGTGGCGATGCTGTCGTCAAAGGGCGCGGCGGGCGTGACCGGCGCGGGCTTCATCACCCTGGCCGCCACCCTGTCGATCGTGCCGTCAGTGCCGGTCGCGGGCATGACCCTGATCCTGGGCGTCGATCGCTTCATGAGCGAATGCCGCAGCCTCACCAACTTCGTCGGCAATGCGGTGGCGACGGTAGTGGTGTCGGTCTGGGAAAAGGGCCTGGATCGCGAGCGCTTTGCGGCGGCCATGGCGGGCAAGCCGCTGCCGCCGCAGGGGCAGGGCGCGGACGAGGCCGAAGCGCTCAGCTAAGGCCGGTCAGCGTCTCGCTGCCGAACATCCGTTCGACTTCCAGCACCAGGTCGCGCAGGTGGAAGGGCTTTGACAGCACCTTCGCCTGCGGTACCGCCTTGCCGGCCTTGAGCGTCACGGCGGCAAAGCCGGTGATGAACATGATGCGGGTCTGGGGCGCGACATTGGCGGTGTGTTGCGCCAGTTCGATGCCGTCCATCTCGGGCATGACGATGTCGGTCAGCAGCAGGTCGAACCGATCCGATTCGATATGCGGCACGGCCTGGGTGCCGGTGGCGACCGCCACCACCTCATAACCCGACTTTTCCAGCGCCCGCGCCAGATAGGCGCGCATGCTGTCATCATCTTCCGCCAGCAGGATTCGAACCATTGACCCCAAATTTCCTGTAAGCCGTCTTCCGCGGCGCCCCTTGCCTTGCCCACAGACTGGCAAGCCGTTTGGATATATGCGACAAGGATTAAAGATTATCCAGCCGACCAAATTTTTCCCCGGCCGGTGAAAGGAATGGCGTTGGATCATTTTGGTACGTGTCCGCCAACCGAATCGACGGCGGCCTATGATCTTCATGGTCCTGCTCTTCCCAATGGTCCGCTGATTGTGTCCGTGCCCCATGCCGGCCGCGACTATTCCCCTGAATTGCTGGCTCTGGCGCGGGTGCGGCCGGAGGTGCTGCGTCGGCTGGAGGATCGCTGGGCCGACATGCTGGCGGGGCCGCTGGTCGCGCGGGGCTACAGCGTGCTGGTCGCCCGCGCGCCGCGCGCGATGATCGACCTCAACCGGCATGAGCGGGAGCTGGATCCGGTGATGGTGACCGGTCTGCCCCGCGACCAGCCGCTGCAGAGCAGCGCCAAGCTGCGCGGCGGGCTGGGCCTCATTCCCCGTCGCCTGCCCGGCGCCCTGGAATTGTGGCAGCGGCCCATCCCCTGGGAGGAAGCGCGGCGGCGGATCGAGACGGTGCATCGGCCCTATCATGCCCGGCTGGCACAGATGATGACGGCGGCGCGGGAACGGCATGGCCATGCCATCCTGATCGACCTGCATTCGATGCCGCCGCTGCCGCCGCCGGCTGCCGGACAGGCTGCCCCGGCGCTGGTGCTGGGCGATCGCTTCGGCCGCAGCGCCGCGACACGGCTGATGATGCTGGCGGCCGATGTCGCGGCCGGGCATGGCGTGCTGACCTCGCAGAACCACCCCTATGCCGGCGACCATCTGATCGAGCGGCATGGCCGGCCGGAGCGCGATTTCCATGCGCTGCAGCTGGAGGTGGACCGTGCCCTCTATCTCGACGTCACGCTCGACCGGCCGGGACCGGGACTGACGCGGATGCAGGGCGTGGTGGCAGCGATTGCCGAGGCGCTGGCGAACGAACTGCCGCGCAGCTACGCGATGGCGGCGGAATGATTTTAGTCGTTCATCACCAGCCGGGCGCCGGCGACGCTCAGATGGTGGGAATCGAAATAGAGCGGCTTGCCGTCATGGATGATGGCGCAGCGGCGGGCATCGCATAGCCGCGCCATCGGATCGATCAGCGTCACGCCCTGTGCCTGCCATCGCGCGAACAGCGCGCGCAGATTGCGGGTGCGGGCCTCGATCGTGGCGCGGTCCACGCCCTGCGCCTGCGCAAGATCGTCGGCGCGGGCGAGATGGGCCAGATGGCGTGGCACGTCGAAAGGCTGGGGCGGCACCGGTCCGATCAGGATGACCTGCCGTCCTTCGGCGCGCAGCGCATGGATGGTGGCGTCGAGTTTCGCGACGAAGGCGGGATCGTCAAATTCGCCATTGGCCCAGAAGGCGGCGAGATAGACGCGGCGAATGCCCGGATCGGCACGGATGGCGGCAAAGGCGGCCTGGTTGGCGCGAGCGCAGCGGGCATCCTTGGGCGCGTCATAGCCCAGCACCGGCGGGCAACTGGAGGTGGTGCGCTCGATCAGGGCGCGGCCTTCCGCTCTGGCCCTGAGCGACAGGGCATAGGCCATTTCCACGCCATGGCTGTCGCCCCAGAGCAGGGCGTCGGGCCGGACCTTGGCACCGAGAATGCAGGGCTGGGCACCGCGGGCGAATGTGTCGTGGCAGGCCTTGCGCGCGGGGCTGATGTCGGTGCGGCCGGCGGCGAGTTGCAGCACCTGCGGCGCAAAGCGCTGCGGCCAGCCGCCCATCGCCAGCAGTGCCAGCGACAGGAGGCCGAGTAGCGCCATGGCGCTGCCGGTGAACTGGAAGATGCGCCGGGCGGGGATGCGGCGGGCATCGCGGAAGGGACGCTCGATGAAGCGCCAGGAGAGGATGGCGGCGATGAAGGAAGCTGTCACGACCGCGATGGCCGTCGATCCGGTCAGGGCCGCATCGGTCGCATATTCGGTGAAGACGATCAGCGGCCAGTGCCACAGATAGAGGGAATAGGAGATGAGGCCCACGCCGACGAAAGGGGGCAGGCTGAGCAGGCGCCCGACGCTGGTGCCCGGCGCGCTGTGCAGCAGCAGCGCCGCACCCAGCACCGGGGGCAGGGCGGTGATGCCGGGGAAGACGGTCTCGCGGGTGTAGAAGATGACGGCGAAGGTGACAGATAGAAGGCCACTCCACGCAAGCGCCTCCCGCAGCCAGCGCGGGCGCGCGGCGGGTATGGCGCCGAGCGCCAGCAAGGCCCCCGCAAATAATTCCCAGGCGCGGGTCGGCAGCAGGTAGAAGGTGAAGCCGCTGGTGTCGCGCTGGAGCGCGATCGCCAGTGCCAGCGACAGCGCGGCGATCGCGCCGACGATCAGGCTGCGCCAGCGGGCGGCAAAACGCGCGACCAGCATCAGCAGGATCGGGAAGCCGATGTAGAATTGCTCTTCCACGGCCAGCGACCAAGTGTGGAGCAGGGGCTTTACGTCGGCGCCGCCGGCGAAATAGCCGGTGTCGGTGAAGAACCAGAGGTTGGAGGCGAACAGCGTGGCGGCGAGCGCGGATTTCGGCACGCCTTCTATATCGCCGGGCAGATAGAGCCAGCAGGCCGCCGCCAGCACGGCCAGGATCATCAGGCTGAGCGCCGGCATGATCCGGCGGAAGCGGCGTTCGTAGAAATGGACGAGCGAGAAGCGCTGTTCATCCACCTCGCGCGCGATGATGCCGGTGATGAGGAAGCCGGAGATCACGAAGAAGATGTCGACGCCGACATAGCCGCCGGAAAAGCCGGGCACATGGGCATGGAAGAGCAGCACCGGCAGGATGGCGATGGCGCGCAGCCCGTCAATGTCGCGGCGATAGCGACCCGCCCCGATCATGCTGCTTTCCTGTGGTGCCGACCCATGCATGGCGCTGTCCTAGCGCGAAAGCCCTGCGATTTGCTTTACCATTTTGCCGTCGTTGACAGCGACATGACAGCTGATATGATCCAATGTATATCATAAATGGGTGAGGATCATGCGCGACTACGCCACGGCGGACTTCTACAAGGATGTGGATCTGGTTGATGATCCCCATGCCTATTTCGACTTTCTGCGCGCCCAGGGGCCGGTGACGCGGCTGCCCCATCGCAATGTGGTGGCGGTGACGGGCTATGAGGAAACGGTGCAGGTGATGCTCGACACCGAGCATTTTTCCAGCATCAACGCCGTGACCGGGCCGATGACGGACTTGCCCTTCACGCCGCAGGGCGACGACATCGCGGCGGAACTGGAGGCGGCGCGGCCCAAGATCGCCTTTGCCGACCAGATCGTGACGGAAAGCGGCACCCGCCATGCCAAGCTGCGGTCGGTGATCGGCAGCCTGTTCACCCCCAGCCGGTTGAAGGCGCTGGAGCCATCCCTCTATGCGACCGCCGACAGCCTGATCGACGAGTTTGCCGCCGACGGTAAGGTCGATTTGGTGCGCCAATATGGCGGCCCCTATGCAACGCTGGTGATCGCCGATCTGCTGGGCATCCCGGCCAAGGGGCGCGCGGCCTTCCGCGTCCTGCTGGAAGGGGCGGTGCCGGCCCAGATCGACGGATCGCCCGAGGATCTGAAGCACAATCCGCTGGTCGGCCTTGGCAAGCATATGTTCCGCTACATCGCCTGGCGCCGCTTCCTGAACCATCCGGCGGTGCTGCCGGTACGCCGGCTGCTGGGCGCGGACACGGAGAAGAAGGACATATTGACGACGCTGGCGTTGGCGAAGTTCCCGGATGGGACGAGCCCGACCCTGGTCGACCTGACGGCGATGGCGGCCTTCCTGTTCGGCGCGGGGCAGGACACGACCAACCGGCTGCTGGCCAACGCCTTTCGCATCATCGCGATCCGGCCGGATATCCAGGCGCAGTTGCGCGCCGACCCCAAGCGTATCCCCAATTTCCTGGAGGAAGTGCTGCGCTATGACGGGTCGGTTAAGAGCGGGGGGCGCATCTGCACGCGGACGACAGAGCTGGGCGGGGTCGAGATCAAGGCGGGGACGACGATCCTGATGTCGCACATGGCGGCCAATCGCGATCCGCGCCGCTTCGACAATCCGGCACAGTTCGACATGGATCGGCCGCGCGCCAAGGAGCATCTGGCGTTCGGCCGGGGCGCCCATACCTGCATCGGCGCGCCGCTGGCCCGGCGCGAGGTGGCGGTCAGCATCGAACGGCTATTGGCGCGGATGGGCAATATCCGCCTGTCCCCGGCCCATCATGGGGCGGGTGAGGCGCTGCGCTTCGATTATGAGCCCACCTATATATTGCGGGCGTTGCGGCACCTGCATCTGGAGTTCGACCCGATCGCAGATCCCGGCTGAACAGGGGGCAGAAGCCGGCTGGACCGGCCCCTCCTTGCGGTTCGGAGGGGCCGGTTCCTTTTTCGTCAGGCCGCGGCGCGGCGTTCCTTCAGTTCCTCGTTCAGCATTTCTGCCAGCAGGAAAGCCAGTTCCAGGCTCTGGGCCGCGTTGAGGCGGGGGTCGCAATGGGTGTGATAGCGATCGGCCAGACCTTCGTCGGTGATCGCGATCGCACCGCCGGTGCATTCGGTGACATTCTGGCCGGTCATTTCGGCATGGATGCCGCCGCCGAACGTCCCTTCGGCGCGATGCACGGCAAAGAAGCCGCGCACTTCGGCCAGGATGCGGTCGAACGGTCGCGTCTTGTAGCCATTGGCTGCCTTGATGACATTGCCGTGCATCGGGTCGCAGGACCAGACCACCGAATGGCCTTCGCGCTTTACCGCGCGCACCAGCTTGGGCAGGCCGGCCTCGATCTTGTCATGGCCATAGCGGGTGATGAGCGTGATGCGGCCGGCTTCCCGCTTCGGGTTCAACAGGTCGAGCAGGCGCAGCAATTCGTCCGGCTCCAGGGTCGGGCCGCACTTCATGCCGATCGGGTTGCCGATGCCACGCAGATATTCGACATGGGCCGACCCCTCGAAGCGGGTGCGGTCGCCGATCCACAGCATGTGCGCCGAGGTGTCGTACCAGTCGCCGGTCAGGCTGTCCTGACGGGTCAGCGCCTGTTCGAACGGCAGCAGCAGCGCCTCATGGCTGGTGTAGAAGCTGGTGCCGCCAAGCTGGGGCACGCTATCCGCGTCCAGGCCACAGGCACGCATGAAGTCGAGCGCCTGGCCGATCTGGTCGGCCATCGCCTCGAACTTCGCGGCCCAGGGGCTGCGCCCCATGAAATCGAGCATCCAGCCATGCACCCGGTCGAGGCTGGCATAGCCGCCGGTCGAGAAGGCGCGCACCAGGTTCAGCGTCGCCGCCGACTGGTTATAGGCGCGGATCATCCGCTGCGGATCGGGCTCACGCGCTTCAGGGGTGAAGGCGATGTCGTTGACATTGTCGCCGCGATAGCTGGGCAGTTCCACGCCGCCGATCGTCTCGGTATCGGCCGAGCGGGGCTTTGCGAACTGGCCCGCCATGCGGCCGACCTTCACCACCGGCAGCTTCGAGGCGAAGGTCAGGACGACCGCCATCTGCAGCAGCACGCGGAACGTGTCGCGGATATTGTTCGGATGGAACTCGGCAAAGCTCTCGGCGCAGTCGCCGCCCTGCAGCAGGAAGGCTTCGCCGTTCGCGACGCGGCCAAGATCGGCCTTCAGATTCCGTGCCTCGCCCGCAAAGACGAGGGGCGGAAACTGGCCAAGCTGGGCCTCTACCGAGGCAAGCGCCTCCTGGTCCCGATAAAAGGGCATCTGGATGCCCTTATGCTCCCGCCAGCTTTCCGGCGTCCACTTCGCCGCCACGTCGAGTCTCCTTCACGTCAAAAAAATAGGGGCCGCATCTACGCGCAACCGCCCGGCAGGGCAAGTTTATAGCGGTTGCGGCGCCTCTTTGCGCAAGGATACTATCGATCAGACTGATCGAGCGGCTTTATTTCTGGCAGGGATAGCGATCGTTGAGGGCGATGCTGACCAGCGCCGACGCCGCAGCGCCGCGCTGATCTGGGTAGCGCTCCAGATAGGCGACGACGGTGCCTTTCACATCCTCGGCCGCCATGCGCTTGGGCCAGCAGACGGTGCGGGCGCGGCCCAGGAACATCTCCTTGCGGATGCCGTCAGTCGCCCCGGCGATGTATGCGGTGCAGGCCAGCTTATATTCCGGCGCCTTGTTGCGGCATTTGGCGAGCAGGCTGGTGCCGGTCTCGAACATGTAGATGCCGCCTTCGTCCGATGCGGGCGGTGGCGGCGGAACCTTGCTCGATGACGCGGCGGCGATCGCCAGCAGAAGCGCAAACATGGGGGCGGGGCACTCATATCGGATCGTTGAGGATGCGACGCAAAGTGCCGTCTTTGGGATAGCCTGTCCAACCGGACTGGCCGACATGTGAAACGGACTGGCTCAGTATAGGCCGCGGCTTGACGATGGCGGTCGGGCAGGCACTATGGTGCCATGCGCATCGCGATCTTCGGCACCAAGGGCTATGACCGGCATTTCCTGTCGGCCGCCAATCAGGGACATGAACTGCATTTCCTGGAACCCAGGCTGGACGCGGATACCGCGAGCCTGGGCGAAGGGTTCGAGGCGGTTTGCGTGTTCGTCAACGACCGGCTGGACGCGGCCGTGCTGGCCAAGCTGGCGGCCGGCGGCACGCGGCTGATCGCGCTGCGCTGTGCCGGCTATAATAATGTCGATCTGGTCGCGGCGGCGGAACTGGGGCTGACGGTGGTGCGGGTGCCGGCCTATTCGCCCCATGCGGTTGCGGAATTCACCGTCGCGCTGCTGATGGCGCTCGACCGGCGCATCCATCGCGCCTGGGCGCGGGTGCGGGAAAATAATTTTGCGCTCGACGGGCTGATCGGCCGCAACCTCCATGGCCGGGTGGCGGGGGTGATCGGCACCGGGCGGATCGGCGCGCTGGTCGCCCGCACGCTGAAGCTGGGCTTTGGCTGCGAGGTGCTGGCGAGCGATGTGGCCCAGGATCCCGAATTGCTGGCGATGGGCGTGCGCTACGTGCCGCCACGCGACCTGCTGGAACAGGTCGACATCGTGTCGCTCCATTGCCCGCTCACCCCGGATACGCGCCATATCATCAATGCCGACGCGATCGGCCGGGCGCGCGATGGACTGGTGATCGTCAATACCAGCCGCGGCGCGCTGATCGATACGCAGGCGCTGGTGGCGGGGCTCAAGTCGCGCAAGATCGGCGGTGTCGCGCTCGACGTCTATGAGCAGGAGGCCGACCTGTTCTTCGAGGATCTGTCCAACGAGATTATCGAGGATGATCTGTTCCAACGACTGCTGACCTTCCCCAATGTGCTGGTCACCGGGCATCAGGCCTTTCTGACCGAAGAGGCGCTGGCGAGCATCGCAGAGACGACGATGACCAATATCAGCGATTTCGCCGCCGGTCGTCCGCTCGCCAACCGGGTCGATCCGCAAGCGGCTATTGCCCCACGAGGATGAACGGCGCCCAGACATAGGGCTGCACCGCGTCCGGCTTGCCGGACCGGATCAGCTTCAGCATCGCCCGTTGCAACGCCACCCCGCGATAGGCGCCGCGCCGGTTGGCCTTAACCGTCTCGACCGTGATGAAGGTGCCGGCATCGTCCCGCACTGGCCAGTGCGACACCAGCAGGGCGCCGGCGCCGGCATAACGGAACGCCTGGGCCAGGCCGGAATAGGTCTGGGCCTGGGCGCTGCTGCCGGCGGCGGTGTTGCAGGCGGACAGGATCACCCAGTCGGCGCCGATCCGCATCTGCGCCACTTCCGATGCCGTCAGTATCCCGTCATTGCCGGAATCCGTGTCGGGGGGCGACAGCAGCAAGGCCGGCTCATCCAGCCCCTCCATCTGGCCACCGACCAGCCCGTGGGTGGCGAACAGCATGACCGAATAGGGGCGCAGGTCGCTGGAGCGGAGGATCGCCTCGCTGGCGTTCGCGCCGATCAGCAGCCGGGCATGATCGGGGCCGAAATAGCGCGCGACCGATCGCAATTCCTCGGCCGATCCGGGCAGGGGCGGCAATTGCGCCAGCGTGGCCGCGCCGCCGCCGCGCTGCTTGAGGGCGATCGCCTGTGTCTCCTGCGAAAAGGGCAGGGGCGCGCCGATGCCCAGCATCCGGTCATCCTGCGCCGCCAGCTTTTGCGGCACGACGGGGCGAAAGCCGCTGTCGATCCGCAGCGCATAGCGCCGGATCAGCCAGGGTGTGTTGCGGTCGATATGCTGCACCGGCTTTTGCGGCAGCATGGCAAAGGGCAGGGCAGCAAAGGCACCGGTCGGTACGACCCGCAGGCGCGGCGCCTTGCCCAGCACGGCTTGGACATCGGGCGTGAAGATCTGGGTGTAGAGGATATGGGCGCCTTCCTGATCGAAGCCGGTGGCGCTCAGCGATGCGCGCAATCGCGCGATCCGGCCGACCAGATCGGCGCGCGTCTCCTGCGCCCGGATGATGGCGGTCCGTTCGCGGCTGACGGCCAGGATATAGACGCCGTCAAAGGCAGGCGTCACCGCCAGCAGCGCCTCGTCCGTCGCCAGATTGGCGCGCAGCGATGCCAGGTCGGGCAGGGCGCCGCCACGCGCCTCCAGCCATCGGGGAAAATCATGGGCGATCGCGGCGCGGTCGGCATTGACCTCTTTTGCCAATGTCGCGCGACTGGCGCGTGCGGCGGCAACGCCTTCGTCGCGGGCGAGCGCCTGCAGCAACAGGCTGTCGGCGGTCTGCAGCGCGCGGGTCCGGTCCTGCAGCGCGCGGACCCGGTTGCCCAGAGCGGGGTCGTCCACCATCCGCTGCGCGACCAGATGATTGGCCTGGACGATGCCCGATCCGGCAAGCAGGGCCATCGCGTCCATCGCCAGCCCGGCGTCGCGCGCCTGTGTCGCGATCGCCAGCACGCTGTCCAGCGCGGCGCGCTGATCCTCGGTCAGGGCGCCGTCCTCCTGCAGGCTGAGGCTGGTGCGCAGCAGCGCGATCAGCCGGCAGGCCGCATCGACGCTGTCGCCGCCATTGGCCCAGGCGGACAGCATGCCGGCATTGGCGATGGCGAAGCCGGGCAGATTGTCGAGTTGGCGGGTTTCCCGGTCGAAATCGGCGGCGGCAGCGCGCGCCTCGTCCATCCGGTCGGCCTGGATCAGCGCGGGGATCAAAAAGGGATAGACGCGCTGCCCCATGTCGCGATCCTCGGCGCTGCCGGTGCGGCCACGCGCCAGCGCGGTCTGTAGCCGGCTGATCGCTTCTTCCCTGCGTCCCTGGGCGAAAGCGGCGACGCCGGCAAAGGCCAGCGCGCGTGCGGACTGCGGACTGGTGTCACCTTCGATGTCACGAAAGCCGCGCTCGGCCTCCAGGAACAGCGGTTCGGCCTCGTCATAGCGTTCCAGCGGCAGCAACAGATTGCCGAGATTCTGTAGCGCGAAGTCAAAGGCCAGGCTCTTCGTGCCGCTGGTCTCGCGCTTGATCGCGATCGATCGCTCCAGATAGGCGAGGCTTTCGCTGCGCCTTCCGGTGCGCGAGAGCAGCAGGCCCAGCGCTTCGAGCGCGCGGGCATAATTGGGATGCTTGCGATCGACATGGTCGGTCGCGGTATCGACGGCAAGGCGTACATAGATTTCCGCCTCGGCATCGCGATCCGCGCGCGAGAGCATCTGCCCATACATATAGTAGGCGCCGACCGCGTCCGCGCTGTTCTGGCCGCTGGCGGCGACCCGCGCCTCCATGCTGCGGCGCTGCGCCTCGACCGCCTCGCTGTTGCGGCCGAGGCGGGACAGTGCCTGGGCATGGGCGAAGGCGATGTTTGACTTCAGCATCATCGCCGATTCATCGAGCGCCTTGGGATCGGTGCGGGCAAAATAGCCGTCGATATAGCGGCTCGCCTCGGCCAGCGTCTCGACCCCGGCGCCGATCTGGTTCAGCGTGACCTGGACATAGCCTTTGATCGACAGGCCCTGCATCCAGTAGATCGGATAGGCGTCGCGGAAGGGGGCCAGCAGGGCAAGGCCGCGGTCCGCATGAGCGAGCGCGTCGGGGTTGCGGCCGTCGATCTGGTCCATCGATGACAGGTTGATGAGCGCGACGCCCGCCAGCGGATGGGCCTGGCCCTGCACCTTGCTGTGGGATGCCGCCGTTTCGAGCGCTGTCCAGGCGTCGCGCGTCTTTTGCGACATGGACAGGGCATAATCATCGCTCTCGAACAGCGCATCGGCCTTGTCCTCCAGCGCGTAGAGCCGGGCATAGCGCGGATCGTCGGTGCGGAAGGCAGGCGGCGGTGCGGCGGCAGCGGGCAGCAGCGCGGGGCCGGCCAAGGCCAGCAGAAACGCGCCCGCGCGCGCGGAAAACAGCATGATGCGCCCCACTTTTCTCGACCCGATACCGTCTTGGGTCGAACCCAGGACGGCGTCAAGCCATCAGGCCAGCGTCAGGCGCCAGTCCCAGCGCAGCGGATCGCCGTCCATCACCTCGACCCCGCGCGCGATCAGCGCGTCGCGAATCTCGTCCGACAGGGCGAAATCCTTCTCGGCACGGGCAGCGGTGCGGCGTTCCAGTTCGGCCTCGATCTCCTCGGGCGTGATCTGCGCATCCTTGGGCTGCACCCGCAACTCGGCGCGGGTGAGGTCGAGCAGGCGCAGGCCCAGCGCCTGGTCGAACGCGGCGATGAGGCAGAGCTTCTCGTCGACCGGCACCTTTTTCATGCTGATCGCTTCCTCCAGCAGCGGCAGCGCGCGGGGCGTCATCAGGTCGTCGGCGATCGCGGCGTCGAACTGTTCCAGCAGCGGCACCAGCTTGGGGTGGAGATTGGCGCGCAGATAATCGAGCGTGACCGACTGCCAGGTGATGCCCTCGGCCCGGCTTTTCAGCCCCTCGACGCCCATGACCAGTCGTTTGAGGCGGGTCAGCGCAGCGGCCAGATTGTCAGCGCTGAACTCCAACTCGCTGCGATAATGGGCGCCCAGGCACAGCAGGCGATAGGCGATCGGATGCACGCCGGCGTCGACCAGGCTGAACAGGGTGGTGAAGCCGCCCTTCGACTTGCTCATCTTCCCCTGCCGGTCGACCAGGAAATTATTGTGCATCCACCAGCGCGCGCCGGTGAAGTCCGGCTGCGTATCGGTGCAGCCGCAATAGGCCTGATTCTGCGCAATCTCGTTGGGATGATGGATTTCGCGATGGTCGATGCCGCCGGTATGGATGTCGAACGGCTGGCCGAGGCGGGCTTGGCTCATGACCGAGCATTCCAGGTGCCAGCCCGGCGCGCCCTTGCCCCAGGGGCTGTCCCATTCCATCTGGCGCTGCTCGCCCGGCGGCGACTTGCGCCAGATGGCGAAGTCGCTCGGGTTGCGCTTGCCAGCCACCGGGTCGATGCGGGCATGGGCGGCATCGTCGCGACCACCGGCCAGCGCACCATAATTAGGCACGGTCGAGCTATCGAAATAGAGGCCGCTGTCCAGTTCGTAGCAATGCGTGTCGGCGATTTTCTGCGCAAATTCGATCATCTGCGGCACATAGTCGGTCGCGACCGTCCATTCGCTGGGCGCCATGATGTTGAGGTCGGCGATATTGGCCTTGAAGGCTTTGGTGTAATGGGCCGCGATGTCCCAGATGCTCTTGGCGCTGGCGCGGGCGGCCGCCTCCATCTTGTCGTCACCGGCATCGGCATCCGACGTCAGATGGCCGACATCGGTGATGTTGATGATCTGGGTGACGTCCAGCCCCTTCCACAGCAGGGTCCGGCGCAGCGTGTCGACGAACACATAGGCGCGCAGATTGCCGATATGGGCATAATTATAGACGGTCGGGCCGCAGCTATAGACGCGCGCATGGTTGGGCTCGATCGGCGCGAACGGCTCGATCGACCGGGTCAGGCTGTTGAACAGGCGCAGGGGCGCGTCGCTATGCTGGTCTTGGCTCATGGCGCCAGCCATGTCGCGAGACGGCGCGATCGTCAACGGGGCGGGCACCGCAAAAAAGCGCTTGAACTTGACCTTGGGTCAAGCGGTAGCAAGGGGCATGACCGATATATTGGATATTGCCGCCGTCGCCCGCGCCACCGGCCTCACCAGCCGGGCGCTGCGTTTCTATGAGGCGCGTGGGCTGGTCGCGCCGCTGCGCACCGCGTCGGGGCGGCGCCTGTTTGGCCCGGCCGAGCTGGCGCGGCTGCATGAATTGCTGGCGCTCAAGCGGGCGGGGCTGAGCCTTGCCCAGATCAAGACTTTGTTCGACGGCCGGCCGATCGACCTTGGCGCGCTGCTGCGCGCGCAGGTCGCGGCGATCGACGCGCAGGCGCAGGAACTGGCGCAGGCGCGCAGCCATCTGGAAATCGCCTTGTCCCGCATCGACCGTGGCGAGCCGCTCGATGCCGCGACCCTTTGCTCGCTGATCCGCAGTGGAGAAAGCATGACCATGCAAGAAGAATGGAAGGCGGTCAGTGGCCGCTATATCAGCGCCCAGGCCGAGGCCGACTTTGCCGAGACGATGCCCAACATGCCGGCCGATTTCGACCAGGCGGCCTATAGCGCGCAATGGGCGGACCTCACCGCCCGGATAGAGGCGGCACTGCCGCTCGACCCGGCGAGCGCGGCGGCAGGGGCCTTTTATGACGAATGGCAGGCGCTGCTCGCGCCCTTCACCGCCATCGCCACGCCGGCGATGATGGAGGGGGTGACGCGCATGTACGATCATGTCGACGAGTGGAAGGACGAACGGCAGCCGCCCTTCGCCTCGGAAGTGTGGGACTTCATCCGCAGCGTCGGGGCGGCGCGGCAAATGTAATAAATTGTTGCTTGGGCGGTGGCGCCTTGCGCGATCGTCCGGGCGACCCGATATTGGCTGTGCGGACCGGGCCCCTCTGGCGACATGGATCTCTTCCCCCTTGATCCAGGTCGCGATGTCGGACCGCATCGGGTGCGCCCGGTGCAGGTTTTGTGGCAATTCCCCCCTCTTTTTGCCGCAGGAGACCGCACCGGGCTCACTCGAACCACATTTATGATGGAGTGAGTGAAGCCGTGAACAATCCCGTACGCATGCCGGGCTATGGTGCCAGCCAGACGGCGCAGACCGATGCTGGCCTGCGCGCGCACATGCTCGGCGTTTTCCGCAACATGGGTATCGGCCTGGTCATTACCGGCCTGGTCGCCGCCCTGGTCGGCAACACCCCGGTGCTGGCTGCCGCCATCTTCGGCACGCCGCTGAAGTGGGTCGCGATCTTCGCGCCGCTGGCCTTTGTCTTCTTCTTCAGCTTCCGCATCGACAAGATGACGACGGCTGGCGCGCGCACCGCCTTCTACGCCTTCGCGGCGGTGATGGGCGTGTCGCTGGGCAGCGTCTTCCTGGTCTTCACCGGCGGCAGTATCGCCCAGGCCTTCTTCTCGGCAGCGGTGATGTTCCTCGCCATGGCGCTCTGGGGCTATACCACCCAGCGTGACCTGACCAAGATGGGCAGCTTCCTGATGATGGGCCTGATCGGCATCGTCGTCGCCAGCCTGATCAACATCTTCATCGGCTCGTCGGCCATGGCGATGGTGATCTCGATCATCGGCGTGGTGGTCTTCACCGGCCTCACCGCCTGGGACGTGCAGCGCATCAAGTCGGAATATTTCTACTATGCCGGCCATGAGGTGGCGCAGAAGATGCAGGTGATGGGCGCGCTGTCGCTCTACCTGAACTTTGTCAACCTGTTCCAGATGCTGCTGAGCCTGACCGGCGAGCGCGAATAAGCATGCGGGATCAGGCCACCGTGTCGGCCATGCTCTGCCCGGTCTGCCATGTGGGGCTCCACATGAGCGACCGGCAGGGAGTGGAGATCGACTATTGCCCGCAATGTCGCGGCGTCTGGCTGGACCGGGGTGAACTCGACAAGATCATCGAGCGCTCGGTTCAGCCGGCCCCGGCGCCCGCCGCGCCACAGATGAGCTACCGCCCGGACCGCGAATATCGCGACGACGGGCGGGGCTATCCCAAGAAACGCAGGAAGAGCTTTCTGGAAGAGCTGTTCGATTGAGAAAAAGGCCGGTCCCGATGGGGCCGGCCTTTTTCGTTGGAAGGGGGAAGAAGAGAGATCCCAGCCTGGGCTGGGATGACGGCAGTGGATAGTGGTTCCTATACTCCGTCATGCCAGCGAAGGCTGGCATCCCACTTCCTTCTGGCGCCGCGCTTCAGTCCATGTGCAGCGTATCGAATAAATCCTGCCATTTGGGATTGATGCTTTCGATCAACCGCACTTTCCACTCGCGCTTCCACGCCTTCATCGCCTTTTCTCGGGCGATGGCATCGATGATCGCTGCATGCCGCTCGGCATAGACCAGGCGATCCAGACCATATCGGCGACAGAAGTCCGAACCCGTCCCGTCGCGATGCTGCATGGTTCGATGCGGCAGGCTGGATGTCACGCCAATATACAACACGCCATAAGCGCGGTTCGTCATGATATAGATCCAGCCGCCCGTCATGGCCGTGATGCTGCGTCAAAAGGCATTGGGATGCCAGCCTTCGCTGGCATGACGGGGAGTGGAGGGCCACAGCCCGGTCATGCCAGCAGATGTTGGTATCTTGGATTTTTTAGTGCGCCGCGCCCCAGCTTGGGCCGGTGCCGATTTCCACGCCCAGTGGTACGGACAGGCTGACCATCGGTTCGGCCGCGCTTTCCATGACCTGGCGGATCACCTTGCTGGCGGCCTCGACATCGGCTTCGGGCAGTTCGAACACCAGTTCGTCATGCACCTGCAGCAGCATGCGCACGCGCGGCAGGCCGGCGGTTTCGAGTGCCGGGCCCATGCGGGCCATCGCCCGCTTGATGATGTCGGCGCTGGTGCCCTGGATCGGCGCGTTGATCGCGGCGCGTTCGGCGCCCTGTCGTTCGTGCTGGACCGGCGCCTTGATACGCGGGAACCAGGTCTTGCGGCCGAACAGGGTTTCGGTGAAGCCGTTGGCGCGCGCCTTTTCCAGCGTCTCGTTGATATAGACGCTGATGCCGGGGAAGCGCTCATAATAGCGGCTGATCATGTCCTGCGCCTCGTCGGCGCTGATTTCCAGCCGGCCGGCCAGGCCCCAGCGTGAAATGCCGTAGAGGATCGCGAAGTTGATCGTCTTGGCGCGGCCGCGCGTGTCACGATTGACCTCGCCGAACAATTCCATGGCCGTGCGGTTATGAATATCCTCGCCCTGTTCAAACGCATCCTTGAGCGCGGGCACGTCGGCCATGTGCGCGGCCAGGCGTAGCTCGATCTGGCTATAGTCGGCCGCCAGGATGACATTGCCGGGTTCGGCGACGAAGGCATGGCGGATCTGCCGGCCGATCTCGGTGCGGATCGGGATATTCTGCAGGTTGGGATCGGTCGAGGACAGGCGGCCGGTCTGGGCGCCGGTCAGCGAGTAGCTGGTATGGACCCGGCCGGTGTCGCGATTGATCTGCTGCTGCAGCGCGTCGGTATAGGTCGACTTGAGCTTGGAAAGCTGGCGCCATTCCAGCACCAGCCCGCAAATGGCCGAGCCTTCGGCCTTGAGCTTCTCCAGCACGGTAACGTCGGTGGAGTAGGTGCCGCTCTTGCCCTTCTTGCCGCCTTTGAGGCCCATTTCGTCGAACAGCACGACGCCGAGCTGCTGCGGCGATCCGATGGTGAAGGGATGGCCGGCGAGTTCGTGGATTTCGGCTTCGAGGCCGGCGATCGACTGGGAGAAGCTGCCCGAGAGACGGGACAGGGCTTCGCGGTCGACCTTGATGCCCTGCCGCTCCATGCCGGCGACCACCGGGATCAGCGGCCGGTCGACCAACTGGTAGACGCGGGTCGCCCCCTCCGCCGGCAGGCGGCCCGATAGCTTGTGCCACAGGCGCCAGGTGACTTCGGCATCCTCGGCGGCATAGGCGGTGGCCTTGTCGAGCGGCACATGGGCGAAGCTGATCGCCTTCTTGCCGGTGCCGGTCACTTCCTTGAAGCTGATGCAGGTGTGGTTGAGGTGGACGCTCGCTGCCTCGTCCATGCCATGGCCGCCCAGCGACTTGCCGGCGTCGAGGTCGAAGCTCATCACCATCGAATCGTCGATCGGCGTCACCTCCAGCCCGACGCGAGCGAGGACGTTGAGGTCATATTTGATATTATGGCCGACCTTGAGCACCGCATCGTCGGCGAGCAGGGGCTTGAGCAAGCGGATCGCGTCATCGAGCGCGATCTGCTGCGGCACTTCGCCGAACATGTCGTCGGCGGAGCGATGGGCGAGCGGGATGTAGCAGGCGCGCCCCGGCCCAGTGGACAGGCTGATGCCGACCAAGCCCGATTCCATGCTGTCGAGCGCATCGGTCTCGGTATCGACCGCGACCACGCCGAGCGCGCGGGCTTCGTCGATCCAGACTTGCAGCGCCTCGACCGTGGTGACGGTTTCATAAAGGGCGCAGTCGATCGGCGGATGCTCGACCTCGATTACCGGGGGCGGCGGTGGCGCGTCGGCGCTGCCGGTCGCAGCGGCCGCGCTGGCGACCGCAACCGTAGCGGCCGGCGCGCCCAGGCGGTTGAGCAGGGTCTTGAAGCCATGATGCGACAGGAAGGCCTGCAACGGCTCCTTGGGAATGCCCTTCAAGGTCAGGTCGTCCAGCGGCTCGGGCAGGTCCATGCTGTCATGCAGCGCGACCAGCCGGCGCGACAGGCGCGCCATGTCGGCATGAGCGATGAGGTTTTCCTGCATCTTCGACTTCTTCATCGCCGGGGCCGCGTCCAGCGCCGCTTCCAGCGTGCCATATTCGGTGATCAGCTTGGCCGCGGTCTTGGGGCCAATGCCCGGCACGCCCGGCACATTGTCGACGCTGTCGCCCATCAGCGCCAGCACGTCGCCCAGTTGCTCGGGCAGCACGCCGAACTTTCCCATGACATAGTCGGCGCCGCGCCGCTCATTCTTCATCGTGTCGTACATGTCGACGCCGGGCTGGATCAGCTGCATCAGATCCTTGTCGGAACTGACGATGGTGACATGCCAGCCGGCGCGCACGGCGGCCTGGGTGTAGCTGGCGATGATGTCGTCCGCCTCGAACCCGGCTTCCTCGATGCAGGGGAGCGAGAAGGCGCGGGTGGCGTCGCGGATCATCGGGAACTGGGGCACCAGATCCTCGGGCGCGGGCGGCCGGTTCGCCTTATACTGATCATACATGTCGTTGCGGAAGGTGTGGCTGCCCTTGTCCAGCACGACGGCCAGATGGGTCGGGCCTTCGGCCTTGCCCAGCTCCTCGGCCAGCTTCCACAGCATGGTGGTATAGCCATAGACCGCGCCGACCGGCTGGCCATGCTGGTTGGTGAGCGGCGGAAGCTGATGATAGGCGCGGAAGATATAGCCGCTGCCGTCGACCAGATAGAGATGATTCTGCTGAGACATGGGGCAGGGGATAGCGGGGATTGGTCCGCCGCTCCAGTGCCGGGCGCTCCTGTATCCGCGCTTATACGCCGCCGCTCTCGCCGCTGGCCGGGGCGGTCGCTTCGTCTGCGTGCCGACCACGCAGTATATGGCCGACCAGCAGCACCGGCATCAGCACGGCCATGCCGATGAAGATCGCCATCAGCCGCTCGACGCCCGGTTCCAGCGCCAGTTGGTCATACCGGTCGGGCACCAGCATCACCAGCACGGCCAGGGTGAACTGGGTGCCGACATAGCGATGGGTCGGATCGCCATTTTCCAGATGCCGGCCCAGCATCACGCCGATCGCGGTGGCGCCCAGCAACAGCGCCATATTGTCGGCGCCCGCGACCAGGAAGAAGGCGGCGAACAGGGCGCCGCCGATGCAGCCGATCATCCGTTGCAGGATGCGCTGGCTGACCGGGGCCAGGCCACTCGACCCGATGCCGGTGACCGGCAGCAGCATCACCGCCATGATCATGATCGCGCCCTGCGCCAGCGCGGGCACCGGGATCCAGGCATTGAGCGCCACCAGCAGCGCCAGCGCCACGCCGGCCTGCAGCGCGTGGCGCAGCGAATCCCCGTGCCAGCCCGCGCCGGTCGCGGCGGGCGTGCGCTTGGCCGGCCAGCGGCGGCGCAGGGTCAGGGTGGAGGCCAGGCTGACGATCAGGCTGGCGGCGATGCCGGCCAGCGTTTCGAGCACGCGGGTCTGGACGAATTCGGGCAGGGCGATCGCGGGATGCTCGATCTTGTCGAGCACGACCATCGCATAGGTCAGGCCGAAGAAGAGCCAGGCATAGGAACGGCGCGAGGTGATCGCGGCATAGAGGCTGATCGTGCCCATCAGCGCCAGCGCCGCCGCAGCGGCGGGCCAGTAGCCGACAATGAAGGGCGCGCTGCCCAGCGCGATCAGGCCGCCCGCGACCGTACCGATAATCCGCAGCACGCCGCGCGCCAGCGTCTCGGCGGCATGGCCGCGCATCACCATATAGCCGGCAAAGGCGGCCCAAGAGACATGGGTGGCGCCGAGCAGATGGGCGAGCAGGATCGCGCCCAGCACCGACAGCGCACATTCCAGTTCATCGATGGTGCGCGGCGTCACGCGATCGAGCAGCGAGGAAAAGGGGCGCGGCATAGGGACTTAGTGCCGCAGCGGGACAGTAAAGGCCAGCGCGGGATATTTGCCGCTTCCTATCCGTTTCGTTGCGCTGGAAACAGATTGGGAAGGGGAGGGCGTGTGATGCGGGCATGGGGCGCGGCGATCCTGATGGCGATGGCGGCGCAGGGTGGCGCGGCCTGGGCGCAGGACCAGCGGGAATTCTGCGCCGACCGGCCGGGGCTCGACACGCCGCCCTGCACCATGGCGCCGGGCAGGGTTCAGGTCGAACTGGGGCTGGGCGACTGGACCCGCGAGCAGGATGCGGAGAGCCGCACCGACACTGTGAACTTCGGCGACGCACTGCTGCGCATCGGACTGACCGACAGCCTGGAAGCGCAACTGGCCTGGACCGCCTTTGGCCATGTGCGCACGCGCGATCGGGTAACCGGCGCGGTCGAGACGGACAATGACATCGGCGACATGCGCGTCGCGCTGCGGCAGAATCTGCGCAATCCCGATGGTTCGGGCTTCTCGATCGCGGTCATGCCCTATGCCAGCCTGCCGACTGGCGGCGACGCGATCGGCGAGGGTGACTGGGGCGCCGGGATGCTGGTGCCGATCAGCTATGATCTGGGCCATGGCCTGACGCTCCAGGCCACGCCAGAAGTCGACGCGGCGGTCGATGAGGATGGCGATGGCCGGCATCTCGCCTATGGCAGCGTCGCCGGGCTGGGCTTCGACATCAGCGACAGCCTGTCCGGATCGATCGAGGCGTCGCTGATGCGCGACGATGATCCCGACGGCCATGCCACCCAGGCGCTGGCGGGACTGTCGCTGGGCTGGCAGGCGGGCGACGACATGCAGTTCGATGCCGGCGCCAATCTTGGCCTCAACCATGACAGCCCCGATGCCGAACTCTATGTCGGCGTCGTCAGGCGCTTCTGATCGTCACCGCTTCTCATGATTGGCGACCACCGCGCGCGACACGGCCTGCATCAGCTGCCAGCGTTCGGGGATCGACACGGTTGTGCTGCCGATCATCACCGCGACCGCATAGCTGGTGCCGTCGGGGGCGGTCATGATGCCGACATCATTATAGCCGGTCGATCGCGGCGGCAGATCCTGCCCGGTGCCGGTCTTGTGCATATAGGTCCAGCTATGCGGGACGCCGCCCTTGATCCGCTGCGGCCCGGTCTTGGCTTCCTCCATGAAGTTCATCAGCACGCGGGCCGAAGCGGAGGACAGCATGTCGCCTTCCTTGAGCTTGGCCAGCGCCTGCACGATCGACGCCGGCGCGGCGCCATCGGGCGGGCTGGCGAGATAATTGTCGAGCGCCTTCTGCCGCACCGACATGGGCAGCGCGGCGCGGGCGGCGTAGAAATTGCGGCCGATCGAATAATCCTGCCGCCAGTCGAGGCCGGCGGTGGTCGATTGCAACAGCCGTTCGCCTGGACCAAAGCGGATATTGGCGATATGGCGGCGCGCCAGATAGCCGCGCACCGCGTCCGGCCCGCCGACCGCGCGCAGCAGCGTGTCGTTGGCAGTATTATCGCTCTGCGTCATCGCGCGGCGCATCAGGTCGGAATAGGTGGTGGTCCAGCCGCCCGATCCCACCATCGCCGCGCTCGGCTGGTGGAACAGGGTCAGATCCTTCTTCGTGATGGTGGTCGAATCGGCGAGGCGGATCTTGCCGCGATCGACCGCGTCGAGGAAGGTCATCGACACCCACAGCTTCGACACGCTCTGCTGCGGGAACAGGGCATTGCCATTATAGGCGACGGTCCAGTCCGCCCCGACCCGGCGCACCGCGATGCCGACCTTGCCACGGAAGCTCTGACCCAGATTCTGGATCACGCTGACGAGTGCGGGCGAGGGCTGCTCGCGCTGGTCGATATCCTTGAACGGGGCGGGGGGATTGGCGACCTGCTTGATCGGCCAGGTGTTGGTCGTGGGCTGCACCGTCTGGCGCGGCGGATTATTCGGTCGCGCGCTGCTGGCCTGGGCACCCGGCTGGGGGGGCGCGCCGACGCAGGCGGACAAGGCAACCACCGCAAGCACAAGGCGCGACGAGACGCGCCTGCTATCATTCGAACTCATCACTAACCCCGCACTTCAAGCCGTTACAAGGCGCGGCGACCCGCATTGTAGGCAAGGACGATGCGACGAATGATTCCACAATTGCGATGTAAGGAGTCTGAACGGCGGAACGGCGCTCAGTTGCGGTTCAGCGGCGGGGCGGCAATAGGGAGCGGATGACGGATGGACTGATGGATCGACGCGGCCTGCTCTGCGGCGCGGGAGCGCTGGCGGCGGGATGGGCGATGCCGGCACTGGCGGCGGATTTTGCCTCGCGCCGGATCATGGTGACGGTGCGCGGCAGCGGCCGGGACGTGCTGCTGATCCCCGGTCTTGCCAGCGGTCCGGGCATCTGGAACGGCGTGACGGGGCAGATGCCGGGCTATCGCTGGCATCTGGTCCATGTCCGCGGCTTTGCTGGACTGGCCGCCGACGCCAATGGCAGCGGGCCGGTGGTGCAGCCGGTGGCGGACGAGATTGCCCGCTATATCGCCGCCGCGGGACTGCGGCGACCGGCGGTGGTCGGGCACAGCATGGGCGGCACGCTGGCGATGATGCAGGGCCTCAAGGGCCTCGCCAGCCGGGTGATGGTGGTCGACATGCTGCCGGCCGGCGCGGCGATGGTCGGCGGCACCGCCAATGGCATGGGCTATCTGGCCGACCAGTTGAGCCAATATTTCACCGGTACGGCAGCCGGGCGCCGCTACCTCGCCCAGATCGTCGCGCAGGCGCCGGGGGCGGAGGGCAGCAATCCGGAGGTGATCGCCACCGCGCTGCGTGACCTGGCCAATACCGATCTTGGCCCGCAGCTTGGCCGGATCGGGGTGCCGATGTCGGTGGTCTACGCCGTCGGCGCGGATCAGGCCCAGTCGGTCGAGATCACCCGGCGTTTCCGGGCCGCCTATGCGGCCAAGAAGGACGCGAAGCTGATGCCGATCGGGCCGAGCGGCCATGTCGTGATGGCCGACCAGCCGACCCGGTTCAACGCGGCGCTGGGCAATTTCCTCAAGGGCGTTTGACCTGGATCAAAGCGCCGGTTGATGCCGACGCTAGGGTGATCGGCGAGACGACGCCCCTGGCGTTTGCTCCTCCTCCCTTCAAAGGCGCGGCTGCCCGGCCGCGCCTCTTTTTTGGGTCAGGGCGCCAGCACCGTGTCGACGGCTTGCGCCAGCGTCTCGGGATAATCGAGCGTGTAGTGCAGGCCCCGGCTTTCCTTGCGATGGAGCGCCGAGCGGACCACCAGCCGGGCGACTTCGAGCAGGTTGCGCAGCTCGATCAGGTCCGGCGTAACGCGGAAATTACCGTAATATTCATCGACTTCCTTGGACAAGAGGTCGATGCGATGCTGGGCGCGCTCCAGCCGCTTGGTGGTGCGGACGATGCCGACATAGTCCCACATGAAGCGGCGGATTTCCTTCCAGTTATGCTGGACGATGACCTCTTCGTCGCCATTGGTGACGCGGCTTTCGTCCCACGGCCGGATGGGCGGCGGGGCGGGCAGATCGTCCCAATGGGCGCGGATATGCTTGGCCGCCGCCTCGCCGAAGACGAAACATTCGAGCAGCGAGTTGGAGGCGAGGCGATTGGCACCGTGCAGGCCGCTTTCGGTCACTTCGCCGGCGGCATAGAGGCCGGGCAGGTCGGTGCGGCCGTCCAGGTCGATGATGACGCCGCCACAGGTATAATGCTGCGCCGGGACGACCGGGATCGGTTCCTTGGTGATGTCGATGTCGAGGTCCAGCAGCCGGGCATAGATGGTCGGGAAATGCTGCTTCACGAATTCGGGCGGCTTGTGGCTGATGTCGAGATGGACATAGTCGAGGCCAAGGCGCTTGATCTCATGGTCGATCGCGCGCGCCACCACGTCGCGCGGCGCCAGTTCGGCGCGGGCGTCGAAGCGGGGCATAAAGCGCTCGCCGCCGCCGGGCACGCCGGGCGGGAGCTTGAGGTGGCCGCCTTCGCCGCGCACAGCCTCGGTAATCAGGAAATTCTTGACCTCCAGATTATAGAGGCAGGTCGGGTGGAACTGGTTCATCTCCATGTTCGACACGCGGCAGCCCGCGCGCCAGGCCATGGCGATGCCGTCGCCGGTCGCGCCACGCGGCGCGGTGGAGAAGAGATAGGTACGGCCCGCGCCGCCGGTGCACAGGATGGTCGCGCGGCCGAGGATCGTGTCGACATGGCCGGTCTGCTTGTTGAAGGCATAGACGCCCCAGACATGGCCGTCGCCCGAATAGCGCTCGCCATGGCGCGAGGTGATGAGGTCGACAGCGACCATATCCTCCATCAGGGTGATGTTGGGATTGGCGCGCGCGGCCTTGAGCAGCGCGACCTGAACGGCATGGCCGGTGGCGTCGTCGACATGGACGATGCGGCGATGGCTGTGGCCGCCCTCGCGCGTGAGGTGCCAGCGTTCGCCGAACTCGTCGCCATCCCCTTCTTCGTTGGGATTGAAGGGCACGCCCAGTTCCGCCAGCCGCTCGATCGCCGCGGGGGCTTCGGAGACGACGAACTCGACCGTGTCCTGATCGTTGAGGCCGGCGCCCGCGACCATCGTGTCATGGACATGGGCCGCAAAACTGTCACCCGCGTCGAGTACAGCGGCAATGCCGCCCTGCGCCCAGTTGGTCGATCCGCCATCCAGCGCCCCCTTGGCCAGCACCACTACCTTGCGGTCCTGCGCGAGGTTGATGGCGGCTGTCAGCCCGGCCGCGCCGGAACCGATGATGACGACGTCATGGGTGATGGTGGGCATGAACTGGCCTTCTATTTCCCAATATCCGTTCGCCCTGAGCGAAGTCGAAGGGCCAGGCCGAACGCAGTGAGGTTTTGCCTTCGCTACGCTCAGGCGTGGGCTTCGACAAGCTCAGCCCGAACGGAGATTTTCGGTCACGCAGCCGCCGTCAGGTTGAGGAAGACATCCTCCAGGTCGGGATCACGGGTCACCACGTCGACGATGGCGAGACCGCCGGCCTGCACCGCGCTCAGCACCTGGCCCGCATTGGCGCGGTTCTTCATATAGGTGATGGTGAGGGTGCGCTCGTCGGTCAGCTCGACCTTCTCGAAGCTGGGGTCGCTCGGCGGGGCGGTGATGTCGCGGTCGACCGTCACCTGCACCACCTTTTCCTGCGCCATCGCGATCAGCTCGCGGGTTGGCTTGTCGGTGATGACCCGGCCATGGTTGATGATGCCGATGCGGTCGCACAGCTCCTCGGCCTCTTCGAGATAATGGGTGGTGAGGACGATCGTCACCCCCATGGCGTTCAGCTCCTTCACATAGGCCCAGAGCTGCTGGCGCAACTGCACGTCGACGCCGGCGGTGGGTTCGTCCAGCACCAGGATCGGCGGCGAATGGACCATCGCCTTGGCCACCAGCAGCCGGCGCTTCATGCCGCCCGACAGGGTGCGGGCATAGGCATTGGCCTTGTCCTCCAGGTGGACCGCGCGCAGCAGCTCCATCGAGCGGCGCCTGTCCTTCGGCACGCCATAATAGCCGGCCTGGTTCTCCAGCGTCTCGAACGGCGTGAAGAAGGGATCGAAGACGATCTCCTGCGGCACGATGCCGATGCTGTTCTTGGCATTGCGCGGATTGGCGTCGATGTCGAAGCCCCAGATGCTGGCCGATCCGCTGGTCTTGTTGACGAGGCCCGCGAGGATGTTGATCGTGGTCGACTTGCCCGCGCCATTGGGGCCGAGCAGGCCATAGATCTGGCCGCGCGGGATGGTGAGGTTGATCCCGTCGAGCGCGCGCTTGCCGCCCTTATAGACCTTGGTCAGGTCGCGGATCTCGATGGCGGCTTGCGCAGGCTGGTCGGTCATGGCTGATCTCTATGGGGATCGAAGCGGGGGAAGGGAAGGGGGCGAAACGACGCGACAGTTGAAAGTTCACACCGTTCTGCGTCGCGATTTCCGGGCGATTTTGGCGGAAACGCGCCTGCGACGCGACACGGAAGCGACGCTGAGGTCACGCCGAAGCGACACCGAAGCGACAGTGACGCGACAGCCAGGCGACAGGGACGCGACATTTATCGGCCGATCGGTCCCTTGTGCGGACGGATCGGCGCGAGCGGATCGGCCCGGCGGGCGGCGTGAAGCGCCAGCGCGCTGGCCCAGCTACGGTCGAAGCCGGTGCCGGCCAGCCGATCGCGCAGCCGGTGCGCGCTGGAGCGGGACATGCCGACCATCTGCGCGGCATGGCTGATATTGCCGGTTTCGAGCAGCGCGGCGAGGAAGCGGCGCTGACGATCGGGCGTCCATTGGCCGCGACGCGACCGGGTTGCGGGGATGGGCGGATTGGGGCGGGGCTGGTCCATCCATCAGGATAGATCAGGAAAAGCGCGTGTAGGAAAGATGGGAGGGGCGCCTGTCCGTGACGGTCCAGGCGACGCCCGGCTGGCCTATTTGAACGAGGCCAGGCATTCCACTTCGAGCGGGGCGCCGAGCGCCAGGCCGTCGGCACCGAAGGCGCTGCGGGTGGGCAGGCGCTTGCCCTCGAAATAGCTGACATAGGTGGTGTTGAAACGCGGCCAGTCGGCCATGTCGTCCAGCATCACCGTGCATTTGACGACATGGCGGAAGTCGAGGCCATTGTCCTTCAAGATCTTGCCGATCGAATCCATCGCATTCTTCACTGCCGCATCGAACCCTTCCTTGTGCGGGTCCATGCCGTCGGGCACCTGGCCGATCTGACCCGACATATAGAGCATGTCGCCGACCCGGATCGCGGGCGAGAAGGGCAGCTTGGCCGGCAGCGGCTTCTGCGCGGCGGCGGGGGCGGCGATCATGAGGCTGGCGAGAAGGGCGGGGGCGAGCAGCTTTTTCATCATAGGGCTCCGAAAAGGATCAGACGCGGGGCAGGGCGGCGATCAGCCGTTCGACATCCCTGTCATCGTTGAACACCGATGGCGAGATGCGGAAATAATTGTCGTGAACGGATAGGCGCACCTGCGCCCGTGCCAGCGGCTCAGTGAGCAGGCCCTTCGCATTGGGCAGGATGCAACTGAGCAGCGGGCTGGTCGTGCCCGGCGGGGTGATGAGGCGATAGCCCTTGCGCGGCAGTTCGTCGCGCAACTGGCCGATCAATTGCTGGGCATGGGCCTGGATCGCCGGGACGGTGATGGTCGAGATGTAGCTGATCGAATGATCGAGCATGGTGCTGATCGCCTGGGCATAGGTGCCGGTGCCGAAATGGCCGAGCGCGCCGGGGCGGGCGACATAGCTGGTCGGCGCATCGCCGGGCGGATCGAGCGGGAAGATATGGGTCTGGGGTGGGGACAGGCCGATGCCCGGCGGCGCATCGGGCGCGGCAAAGCCATAATAGCCATATTCGGTGCGGGGCAGCTGGTCCGCGACACCGCGCCGGACATAGAGGAAGCCCAGGCCAAAATCGCCCATCAGCCATTTATAGGTGGCGCAGGCGGCGAAATCGACGCCACTGTCATGCAGGTCGATCGGCACCGCGCCGGCGGCATGGATGATGTCGGCATAGACGAGCGCGCCGACCTTGTGCGCCATATCGCTGATCGCCTTCAGGTCATGCTGGAAGCCATTATAGGTGGAGACGGCCGAGATGCTGACCAGCTTCGTCCCCGGCGTGATGGCGCGGGCCATGTCCTCGGGCGCGATGCGGCCCTCGCGCGCCTGCACCCAGGCAACATCGACGCCCTGTTTCGCCATTTCCTGATACATGGGGAAGGCGGCGTAGAAATGGAGCGTGTCGGTGACGACGCGGCCGCCGTCATGCGGGAAGCCGAGTGCGCGCAGCACCGCCTGCTCGCCCATGGTGGTGGACTGGACCCAGGTGATCTCGTCCGCGTCGGCGCCCATCAGCGCGGCAAATTTCGCGATCAGCGCGGCGCGGTCGACCGGTTTGCGCGCGGCGGCGACGGGATCGAGCGTACGGCCGGCGAGATAGGCGTCGGCGGCGGCCTTGGCGCCCAGGCTCACCGGATGGGTGGAGGCGCTGTCGAGATAGGCGACCGGGGTGGCGGCGAAGCTGGCTTTATCGGGCAGCGATGGCGGTGCGGCGACGGCGCGAGCGGCCTGTGCCGCCAGCGGCACGGCAAGCGCTGCACCGAGCGCCTGGCGCCGGCTGAGGCTCACGCCATGATCCGGGCGAGCGCGGTCTTGAACGCCTGCATCTCCGCCGGCGTGCCGAAGGAGACGCGGATCCAGTCGTCCATATGCTTGCGCGGGCCGCCGATGAAGATCTTCTCCTTCGCCAGTGCGGCGGTGACATCGGCGCCGGGGCGGCCGACATGGATCATCGCGAAGCTGGTTTGCGACGGCAGATATTTGAGGCCGCGGGCGTCGAGCCAGGCGAAGAGATCGTCGCGCACCGCCTTGTTATAGGCCTTGCGCTGGGGCAGCAGCGTGGGATCGAGCAGGCTCGCTTCGGCCGCGACCACGGCGGGCATCGGCGTGATGTTGACGCCATAGTCGGCCATGCCGTCGAGCAGATCCTTGCGCCCGGCGATCAGGCCGCAGCGCAGGCCGGCCAGGCCGTAGATTTTCGAGAAGGTGCGGGTGATGAGAATGTCCGCACCCTTCGCCACCAGATCGAGGCAGCTCTGCGCGTCGCTATAATGGATATAGGCCTCGTCAACCAGCAGCACGGAACCGGCCGGCTTGTTGGCGAGCAGCCATTCGATGTCGGCGCGCGGGATGGGCAGGCCGGTCGGGTTGTTGGGATTGCAGAGATAATAGACGCCGGCGTCGGGCGCGGCGGCCAGCAGCTTGCGGACATCGGCGGTGAAATCGCCGGCCAGCGGCAGGGCGACGGCGCGGGTGACCGGCTGGTTGCCCTTGCCCAGGAACCCCTGGTCGAAGGTCGGCTCGAAATAGGCGATCGGGCGGGTTTTCGACGAGTAGGTCAGCGCGACCGAGCGCAATGGCATGAAGGAGCCGGGATGGACCTGGACCTGGTCGGGTGCCAGGCCGTTCTGGCGCGCGAACAGGCTTTCCAGCTTCGAGGCGAAGGCCATGCCATAGCGGCCGGCGAGCGGATCGAGCCCGGACAGCGCCTGCAACGCGGCGGGGGCGGGGCCGAGCGGGTTTTCGTTGCTGTTGATGAAGACGCCGTCGGTCAGCGTGGCGACCATTGCCGCCGGATCATCGCTCATCGCCACCTTGCGGTCGCGCTGGGCGAGGGCGGGTGCTGCGCCGGCGAGCGCCGCCGCGCCCATGGCGCCGCGCATCAGCATGCGGCGGCTGAGAGTGTCCGGACGGTCGGTCATGGTTTTCGCTTCCCCCTGATGGGGATCGAGGCATCGATCCACATCCCTATCATTGTTGCCGCGTCCTGCGAGCCGCCGGTCGTGCCGACCGGCTTCAGGACGCTGACAAAGCAAAAGGGCCGGTCTCCTGGGAGACCGGCCCTTGTGTTCTAGCCTATCAGAACTTGAAGTCGATACGCGCGTAGTAATAGCCGCCCGAGGTGCCGTAGGGGCCAAAGCCATAGGGGCTGTTATAGGTGGTCGACCCGTTGATATAGGGCGAGGTGCCCGCCGGGATCGTCACGCCCTTCAGCAGTGCCGGGGTTTCCGGGATCTTGTCGAACAGGTTGTTCGCGCCGAGCGAGAAGGTCATGGCGTCGTTGAACGCATAGCTGACTTCCAGATCGGTGATGCCGGTCGGCTTGACCTTCGCTTCATAGATGGTCGGCAGGCCGGCGGCGATCAGCGAAGCGCTCGACACGCCCGGCTGCACCAGCACGCTGGTCTTGCCATAGAAGGTCTCGCGCAGATTGACCGTGAAGGCGCCGCTCTTGAACAGGGCGCCCAGCACGACCTTGTAGTCGGGCGAAGCGTCTTCGACATAGCTTTCAGAGATGTTGCTGAAGACCGTCGGAATCTTGTTCTTGGTGATCTTCGTCTTGTTGTAGTTGGCCGAAACCGACAGGTTCAGGCTGCCGAAGTCTAGGGCCACCGGATAGGCGGCCGAGAAGTCGATGCCCCAGGTGCGGGTGTCGATGCCGTTGGTGAAGCTCTGCGCACCGATGTTCGGCAGCGCCGCGTCAAACACCACGCCGGCTGCCTGCAGCGCCGAGATGATTGCCGGGGCTTCCGCCGTCGCAACGCCGCCCTGGACGGCATAACGGGCCGCGGTCAGGGCGATGCGATCCTTGATCTTGATGAGATAGCCATCCAGCGTGACCGCGAGCTTGGGGATCGGACGGAAGACGAAGCCGCCCGAGAAGTTGGTCGACTTTTCCGGCTTCAGCGCGGAGAAGCCCAGCAGGGTCGCCGCAGGCGAACCGGCCGGCAGCACCGCAACGGCGCTGGTCGGGCCGACGGCCACGGTCGAATAATGCTGTTCGGCCAGCGTCGGCGCACGGAAGCCGGTGCTGACGGTGCCGCGGATGGCGACCGCATCGCTGAAGTCGAAGCGGGTGGTGGCCTTGCCGATCAGCGTGTCGCCGAAGTCCGAATAATCTTCGTAACGGCCGGCAAGGTCGACGGTCCATTTTTCGACCGGGTTGACGATGACGTTGATGTAGCCGGCCTTGGCGCTGCGGTTCCAGTCGCCCGCGTCGCTTTCCTTGTAGCCCGGGAAGGACTGAACGCCGGTCTTGTAGGTGGAATAATAGTCGCCCGCGACGATGGTGTAGGTGTCGCGGCGATATTCGCCACCGAAGGCGAAGGTCAGCGGATCGGCCAGGCCAAGATCGAATTCCTTGCGGATGTCGGCCGTGACCGTGGTCTGGCTGAGGCGGAAGCCGCCGTCATAGGCCGAGTCCGGCGTGTTGGGCAGGACGCCCGAGCCATTCAGATACTGGGCATAGGTTTCCTGCCAGACTTCGCGATGGGCCGAATTTTCGGTCCAGATCTCGTTCTTGTCATGGCCATAGGTGGTCGACAGGTCATAGTTCCAGCCGCCGCCAAATTCGCCCTTGGCGCCGACGGTGAAGCTATATTCGTCCTCGGTCACATGCTGCAGCGGGACCATGCCGACGACGCCGGTATTGCCATAGCAGATGCTGGGATCATAAGCCGCCGTGGTGACGCTGCCGCCCAGATTGCCGCTTTCGTAGCAGACGCGCTTGGGGTGGCGATAACCCTGCTTGGCATAGCCGATGCGGCGGGCATAGTTACCGAAGCTGTAGAGCTCGACGCCGCCGAAATCATAGCCCATATTGTAGAAGAATTCGGTCAGATAGGTCTTGGGCTGGCCGCCGTTGATGCCCGCCAGCGCGTCGCCGGTCAGGTTCGACCATTGCGCGGGAGCGTTGGGCTGGAGCGAACCGTCGAGCTGGGTCACCTGAACCTGGCCGGTGCCGGTGGTGGTATAGTCCTGGCGACGGTGGAAGCCGCTGAGGTTGAAATAGCCATCCTCGCCCAGCTTGAAGCCGACATTGCCCGAGACCGAGAAGGTTTCGCCTTCGCTGTCGTAATTCTGGCCGCCGGTGATCTTGAAGCTGCCGCCTTCGGTATCGTCCTTCAGGATCAGGTTGATGACGCCGGCGATCGCATCGGTACCGTAAACGGCGGCGGCGCCTTCCTGCAGGATTTCGATGCGTTCGACGGCATCAGGCGGAATGAGGTCGAGGCTGGGCGCGGCGGAACCGCCGAACGGGCCGGTGGCGACCTGAAGAATGGCCGAGCCGTGGCGACGCTTGCCATTGACCAGCAGCAGCGTGTGGTTGGGGCTCAGGCCGCGCAGACGAGCCGACAGCGAGAAGCTCGACATGTCGGTGCCCTGGGTCTGGGCGGTGAAGCTGGGAACGATCTGGGTCAGCGCCTGGTTGAGGTTCGGCTGGCCGACATGGGCGATGGCTTCTTCGCTGAGCACCTGAACGGGTGCGGCAGCTTCGGCGGCCGACATGCCGACGGCACGGGTGCCGGTAACGATGATGGCTGCACCTTCATCGGCCTGCGGTTCCTGCGGTGCTTCCTGCGCCATGGCGCAGGCCGACCAGGATGTCGCAATCACGAGAGAAAGCTTGAGCGCGGAAAGTCTCTTCATTCTATGCCCCCTGATATTGTCATTATCTTGACACTCGGAGGGACGAACGATCTGCGGACTATCCTCTATTGCGCCGCACAAAATTTAAGTAAAAGTGACATATTTCACGCATATTTCAGCGACTGAACTCTGCAGCATATTTTTTGTTGCATCAATGTCGCAATGTTCAATTTTGCATTTTTCATGTGCATTTTGCAATCAACTGGCATGGCGGATTTTTGATCCTGGTTCGTTGTTGATTTACTTGTGCCTCATTCGCCCTTGGCCATGGCGATGAGCTTGCGGGCCTCTGCGCCGGTCCAGTCCATGGCTCCGACCACGCGCGCAACCTCCTTGCCCTTGGCATCATAGAGGACGGTGGTCGGCAGGACGCCGGTGGCATAGCCGAGGCCCAGCTTGTTCTCCGGATCGGTCCAGCCCTTGAGGTGGGGCAGCTTGTGCTTGGCGAAGAAGGGCTTGATCGCGGCCTGGCCCCGCACGTCCTGCGAGATCGTCAAAACGACCAGGCTCCTGTCACCTTCGCTGTCACTTTGCGCGGCGAGGGCGTCGAGCGTCGGCATCTCCGCGACGCAGGGCGCGCACCAGGTCGCCCAGAGATTGACCAGCAGCGGGCGGCCGGCAAAGTCCTGCAGCGTCGCCGTGCCACCCTGCGGATTTTCGAACGCGAAGGTCGGCGCAGGCGTGCCCGCCTTGCTGCGGTCGATCGTGTAGTTGAATTCGCCCTTGGCGCTGCCGCCGGCAGCGGGTTGCACTTCGTCGCCCGTCACCTCGCCGCTGGCGCTCGCATTGGCTTGCCCCGCGGGCGGGGATTGCCTATCGCATGCCGCCAGCCCAGCCAGCAGGAGCAGTGTCATTACCGAGCGCAAGGACGATATCATGGAAGCAGGCTCCAACAGCATGTGGGGTGGCCGGTTCGCGGCCGGCCCGGCATCGATCATGCGTGAGATAAATGCCTCCATCCCCTTCGACAAGCGCTTGTGGAAACAGGATATCGCCGGGTCCAAGGCGCATGTCGCGATGCTGGCCAAGCAGGGCATCGTCGATGGCGAGGATGCGCAGGCGATCACCGAGGGGCTGAACCGGATCGCGGCGGAATATGAAGCCAATGGCGTTCCGGTCAATCTGGACCTGGAAGATATCCACATGGTCACGGAGTCGCGGCTGGCCGAACTGATCGGCCCGGCGGCCGGCCGCCTGCACACCGCGCGCAGCCGCAACGACCAGGTGGCGACCGATTTCCGCCTGTGGGTTCGCGACGCCATGGATGAAGTGATGGCGGGCCTGGCCGGCTTGCAGCAGGCGCTGCTCGCCCGCGCCGAGGAGCATGCCGATGCGGTGATGCCGGGCTTCACCCATCTCCAGTCGGCGCAGCCGGTGACGCTGGGCCATCATCTGATGGCCTATTATGAAATGGTGCGTCGCGACCGCAGCCGCTTTGCCGATGCGCGCGTGCGGCTGGACGAATGCCCGCTGGGCGCCGCCGCGCTGGCCGGCACCGGCTTCCCGATCGATCGCCATGCGACGGCGGCGGCGCTGGGCTTTGCCAAGCCGACCGACAACAGCCTGGACAGCGTGTCCGACCGCGACTTCGCGCTCGACTATCTGATGGCCGCGACGCAGGCGTCGCTGCACCTGTCGCGCCTGGCCGAGGAATTCATCATCTGGGCGAGCCAGCCCTTCGGCTTCGTCAAGCTGCCCGACGCCTATTCGACCGGTAGCTCGATCATGCCGCAGAAGCGCAATCCCGACGCGGCCGAACTGGTGCGCGGCCATGCCGGCCGCATCATGGGCTGCATGAATGCGCTGTGCGTGACGATGAAGGGCCTGCCGCTCGCCTATTCCAAGGACATGCAGGACGACAAGCCGCCGGTGTTCGAGGCGCATGACCTGCTGGGCCTGTCGATCGCGGCGATGACCGGCATGGTCGAGACGGTGACGTTCCGCACCGACCGGATGCGCGGGCTGGCCGAAAGCGGTTTTGCCACCGCGACGGACCTGGCCGACTGGCTGGTGCGCGAGGGCGATATTCCGTTCCGCGAGGCGCATCATATCACCGGCCGCGCCGTGGCGGCGGCGGAAGAGGCCGGCGTGCAACTGGCCGACCTGCCGCTCGAAACGCTGAAAGCCATTGATGCGCGTATCGACGATCGCATCTATGCGGTATTGACGGTCGATGCGTCGGTCGCCAGCCGCAAGAGCCATGGCGGCACGGCGCCCGATCAGGTGCGCGCCCGGATCGCCGCGGCGCGCGCGACACAGGAGTGAGGCAGATGGCACGGCATGTCCGCAACGGGCTGATGATCGGGGCAATGGCGCTGGCGCTGGCCTCCTGTGGTGGCCGTGAATCGCTCAAACCCGTGGCGGGCCAGAAATTGCCCGCCGTGCCGGTGGGGGCGGCGACCGCGCCGACCGCCGCCGACATGATGGATCCGGGCACCCAGGCTCGCCCGGAACGTAACGTCGAACTGCTGACCCAGTCGCGCCAGCGCGGCAATGACGAGTTCGACCTGCCGCCGGAAAGCCGGCCGCAACAATAGTCCCTATTCCCGCAAGGATCAGACCTTGGACCATTTCGATTATGTAGACGGCACCATGCATGTGGAGCAGGTGCCGATGACGGAAATTGCGCAGCAGGTCGGCACCCCGGTCTATGTCTATTCGACCGCGACGCTGGAACGCCATGTCGGCGTGTTCCGCGAAGGGCTGTCCCAGCTCGACAATCCGCTGATCGCCTTTGCCGTGAAGGCCAATCCCAATGCCGCCGTGCTGGCGACGCTGGCGAAGCTGGGGCTGGGCGCGGACGTGGTGTCGGGCGGCGAGTTGCAGCGCGCCGTGGCCGCGGGCATTCCGGCCAACCGCATTGTCTTTTCGGGCGTCGGCAAGACCGCCGAGGAAATGAAGCTGGCGCTGGAGCTGGGCATTTTCCAGTTCAACCTGGAAAGCGAACCGGAAGCGGAAATGCTGTCGCAGGTTGCGGAGTCGATGGGTCGGAAGGCGCCGGTCGCTTATCGCATCAACCCTGATGTCGACGCCGGCACCCATGCCAAGATTTCGACCGGCAAGTCGGAAAACAAGTTCGGCATCCCCTATGACCGGGCGCTGGAAAGCTATGCGGCGGCGCGCGACCTGCCGGGCCTCGATGTCCAGGGCGTCGCCGTGCATATCGGCAGCCAGCTGACCGACCTGGCGCCGCTGGAGGCGGCCTTTGACAAAGTCGGCGCGCTGATCGCGCAGTTGCGCGCGGCGGGCCATGACATCCGTACCGCTGATCTGGGCGGTGGCCTGGGCGTGCCCTACGACCCGTCGCAGCCGCTGCCGCCGAGCCCGGCCGATTATGGCGCGATGGTGACGCGGGTGACGCAGGGATGGGATGCGCGGCTGATGTTCGAGCCGGGCCGGGTGATCGTGGGCAATGCCGGCGTGCTGCTGTCGAAGGTGATCCGCGTCAAGCAGGGCGCGCAGGCGCCGTTCGTTATCGTCGACGCGGCGATGAACGACCTGATGCGGCCCAGCCTCTATGACGCATGGCACGATATCCGCGCGGTGGCGCCGGACGGCAACCGGATCGCGTCGAACGTGGTCGGACCGGTGTGCGAAACCGGCGATACCTTTGCCATGGGCCGCGACATGGACGTGGTGGCGGCCGGCGACCTGCTGACCTTCATGACCGCTGGCGCCTATGGCGCGACCATGGCGGGCACCTATAACAGCCGATCGCTGACCCCCGAAGTGCTGGTGTCGGGCGACAAATGGGCGGTGGTCCGCGCGCGTCCGCCGATCGAGGCGCTGATCGCGGGCGATCATATCCCCGATTGGGTGGCTGGCTGATGCACAGCCTGCCCGTCTTTCTGCGGCTGGAGGGGCGGGCGGTCATCCTGACCGGAGAAGGCGAGGCGGCCGATGCCAAGCGCCGGCTGCTGGAGCGCGCCGGCGCGCGCATCGTCGGCGAGAATGATGCGGATGCGCGGGTCGCGATCGTGTCGGATGGCGACGCGGCGGTCGTGGCGCGACTGCGTGCGCGCGGCGTGCTGGTCAATGCGACCGACAAGCCGGACCTGTGCGATTTCACCCTGCCGGCGATCGTCGATCGCGATCCGGTGCTGATCGCGATCGGCACGGGTGGGGCGTCGGCGGGGCTGGCGGCGGCGCTGCGGCAGCGGATCGAGGCCTTGTTGCCGAGCGGGCTGGGCGATCTGGCACGGGCGCTGTTCGCGGCGCGGGGGCGGTTGCGCGACCTGTGGCCCGATGCGGGCGCGCGGCGGCAGGCGATCGGCAAGGCACTGGCGCCGGGCGGGGCGATCGATCCGCTGGGTTTCGATCCGGATGTCGACGTCTGGCTGGCGGAAGGTCCGGAGGCGGGCAATAGCGCGCTATATCTTGTCCGGCTGTCGTCGGCTGATCCCGACGACCTGACCGTGCGCGATGCGCGGATGCTGGCGCTGGCGGACCGGGTCTATCATGATGCGTCCGTGGCGCCGGCGATATTGGACCGGGCGCGGGCGGATGCCGAGCGGATCGTGGCGGATGGTCCGCCCGAACGGCTTGAAACCGGCCTCAGTCTGTGGGTCAGTTCTGTCGCGCGCTGAGGCGGGCGACTTCATCCTGTAAGGCCTGGATCGAGGAGACGAGACGGGCGCGGTCGAGCTGCATTTCCTGCAGCGCGTCACGGGTTTCGCCCAGTTCCACGGCGCGGCGGGCGATGCGGGCGTCGAGTTCGGCATTGTGGCGGCTGAGCATGCCGAGCCGTTCGGCGCGGGCGCACAGATGGCGCAGCCGCGCATCGAGCAGGTCGAAATCGAACGGCTTGACGATATGGTCGTCGGCGCCGGCCTCCAGCACTTCGACCGCGGACTGGCTGTCGATGCGGCCGGTCAGCATGACGATGCAGGCATGGGGGGCGAGCGCGGTGGCGCGAATGCGCTTCATCGTCGCCACGGCGGGCAGCATCAAAAGGTCCATGTCGATCAGGATCAGGTCGACCGGACGCGTGACCAGCAGGTTGAGGGCGATGAAGCCGTTTTCGGCCAGCACCACGTCATAGTTAAGCCGCGACAGGCGGCGGGCGATGACGGCGCGGGCGGTCGCATTCTCGTCGATCAGCAGTACGCGCAGCCGACGCGAGGCTGTGGCCCCGCTTTCCGGCTGTTCCGCGATGATCTGATGAAGGGGCTTGCGCTTGAAAAACGGCATTGGATAGCAACTCCTGCGATCGGCAGGATAGAAGCTGGCGGCAAAGAAATGGTTAACGCGCCATGCCCTCGGCGCCATAGGCGCGCAGGAAAATGTCGACGGCGAAGGCGGCGTCGCTTTCCATCTGTTGCGGCGTGACCCGTTCGATCTGGCTGAGCAGCAGCAATTCATGGCAGCCCGATGTCGTCAGGCGCATCAGCACGCGGGCGGCCTTGTCGGGATCGTCGCGGCGCAACTGGCCGCGGTCCATGGCGCCTTCGAGGAAGCGGGCGAGCAGCATCCGCGTATGGCTGGGCGCCATTTCATAGAAGATGCGACTCATTTCCGGGAAACGGCCACCTTCCGACGCGATCAGCCGGTGCAGCGCGATCGCTTCGGGCGATGTCACCTTTTCGAGCAGGCTGAGCGCGGTGCGGTGTAGCGTCGAGGCGAGGTCGCCGCCGGGGTCCAATATTTCCGAAAGTCGCGCGCGATAGGTGCTGGTCGCATTTTCGAGAACCGCGCGAAACAATTCCTCCTTGGACGGGAAATGATTCCACAACGTGCCCTTCGACCCGCCCAATATGGCGGCGATGGCCGACATGCTGGTCGCGGCATAGCCATTTTCCAGAAAATGCCGGGCAGCCACCTCCAATATCGTCTGGCGCCGGTCGAGGCGGCGGGCCTCCCGACGACTGGGGGCAGAAGCTTTTTCCGAGCATGTCATATAAGCGTACCATAGAGTACGCTATTTATATTGACAAGGGTGGTACGGCGGGGCAAAGGCGATTTTCATACTGGATGGTACGGTTTGGATATGTCCGTGAGTCGCATCAGTTTTTCCATTCGCACCGGCGGTATTGCAGTGACAGCGCTGCTTCTGGCCGGCTGTGCTTCAATACCCGATCTGGGCGACAAGCCCGAGATTCGCGCGCCGCAGAGCGTGGAGGCCGGGCGCAGCCTGAGCGCCGACACGGTTGCCTGGCCCAGCGAGAATTGGTGGAGCGCCTATGGCGATCCGCAACTGACATCGCTGATCGAGGAGGGGCTGCGCAATTCGCCTGACATGGCGGTGGCGCTGGCGCGTTTCCGCCAGGCGACGGCGATGGCCCAGCAATCGGGCGCGGCGCTGCTGCCCACGGTCGACGCCACGGCCAATGCCGGCGTGACCAAGCAGAGCTATAATATGGGCATGCCCAAGGATTTCGTGCCTCAGGGCTGGCTGGGCACCGGCAAGGTCGGGCTGGACTTTGGTCTGGACATCGACCTGTGGGGCAAGAACCGGGCGTCGCTGGCCGCAGCCACGTCGGAAGCCCGCGCGGCCGAGATCGACGCGCAGCAGGCACGCCTGGCGCTGACCACCGCGATCGCCGATGCCTATGCCGATCTGGCCCGCCTCTATGACGAGGCGGAAATCCAGGAGCGCACGCTGGAAATCCGTACGGCCAGCCAGAAGCTGGTCGCCGACCGGCGGCAGAATGGCCTGGAAACGCGCGGCAGCGTGCGCCAGGCCGACGCCACCGTGTCCTCGGCCAAGGCGCAACTGGCGGCCGCCCGCGTGGCGATCGAGCTGCGCCAGCATCAGATCGCCGCGCTGATCGGCGCCGGGCCGGACCGTGGCCTGGCGATGACCCGGCCGCAGGTCGGCCAGTTGGCGCCACTGGGCCTGCCGGCGGACGTCACCACCAATCTGGTGGCGCGTCGTCCCGACGTCGCCGCCGCGCTGGCCCGGACGCAGGCCGCCGCCAGCCGGATCAAGGTGGCGCGGGCATCCTTCTACCCGGCGGTGAGCCTGAGCGCCCTGATCGGCGTCCAGTCGCTGGGGTATGAAACGCTGTTTACCGGCACCGGTGCTTCGGGTGGTTCGACGTCCTTTGCGGACAATCTGTTCAAGAAGGATTCGCTGTTCGGCAGTGCCGGCCCGGCGATCAGCCTGCCGATCTTCCATGGCGGGCAGTTGCGCGGCCAGTATCGTGGCGCGCGCGCGACCTATGACGAGGCGGTCGCCAGCTATGACAAGACGGTGCTGGGCGCCTATCAGGACGTCGCCGACGCCGTGACCAGCCGCCGGACGCTGGACCAGCGGCTGACCGACGCCAAGGCGGCGCTGGCCGCGTCGCAGGATGCCTATGGCGTCGCCCAGCAACGCTACAAGGGCGGGCTTTCCACCTATCTCGACGTGCTGAACGTCGAAGACCAGCTGCTCGCGGCGCGTCAGTCCGTCGCGCAGCTGGAAGCGAGCGCCTTCTCTCTCGATATTGCCCTCATTCGCGCGCTCGGCGGCGGCTTTGCCGCGAGCGACGCTCAGTCCAAGGATCGACCCAATGGCTGATGCCGCCACCGAAACTTCCCCTGAACTGGCCGAGCAGCGCGGCAATGCCCGCAAGACCTGGCTGACCCGTCTGGCGATCGCCGTGCTGGTGGTCGGTGTCCTGTGGGCGGCCTGGTATTTCCTGATCGGCCGCAACCATGTCAGCACCGACAATGCCTATGTGAATGCGGAGGTCGCCCAGGTGACCCCCTTGCTGTCGGCGCAGGCGATCGAGGTCAACGTCACCGACACCCAGGCGGTGAAGCGTGGTGACATCCTGGTGAAGCTGGACCCGACCGATGCGCAGATCGCGCTGCAGCAGGCCGAGGCCGATCTGGCCGATGCCCGTCGCCGCTTCCGCCAGACGAGCGCGACCAGCGGTTCGCTGTCGGCGCAGGTCGAGGCGCGTGGTGCCGACATCGTCCAGGCCCGTGCCCAACTGGCGACCGCGCAGGCCGATTTCGACAAGGCCCGCATCGACCTGCAGCGCCGCGAGGCGCTGGTCGCGGGCGGCGCGGTTTCGGGTGACGAAGTCACCGCGGCGCGCAAATCCTATGCCGCTGCCAAGGCGGCGCTGGACCTGGCCCGTGCCGGTGTCGAGACCGCGCAGGCGACCCGCAATGCCGCCACCGGCCAGCTGGCCGCCAATGACGCGCTGATCCGCGGTTCGACCGAGGAAAGTGATCCCGCGGTGATGGTTGCCAAGGCGAAGCTGGAAGACGCCAAGCTGGACCTGGAACGCACGATCATCCGTGCGCCGATCGACGGCGTGGTGACCAAGCGTGCGGTCCAGATCGGCCAGCGCGTCGCGCAGGGCAGCCCGATCATGAGCATCGTCCCGCTGTCGCAGGTCTATGTCGATGCCAATTTCAAGGAGCGCCAGCTGCGCCATGTGAAGGTGGGCATGCCCGCCACGGTGGTGGCCGACATCTATGGCGGCGACGTCGTCTATCATGGCAAGGTCGTGGGCTTCTCTGGCGGCACCGGTTCGTCGCTGTCGCTGATCCCGGCGCAGAACGCGACCGGCAACTGGATCAAGGTGGTCCAGCGCCTGCCGGTGCGCATCGCGCTCGACCCCAAGGAACTGGCAGAGCATCCGCTGCGCGTGGGCTTGTCCACCGAAGTCGAGATCGATCTGGCCGGCAAGTAAGGGAGCGAGCGCGTGAGCGGTCCCGAAACCTTCAATCTGCTCTCGCCGCGCACCCGCACGCTTGCCGGGCTGGTGCTGGCGCTCAGCAACTTCATGGTCGTGCTCGACCTGACCATCGCCAATGTCTCGGTGCCGCATATCGCCGGTAATCTGGGCATCTCCGGCGACCAGGGCACCTGGATCATCACATCCTATGCGGTGGCGGAGGCGATCTGCGTGCCGCTGACCGGCTGGCTGGCGCTGCGTTTCGGCGTGGTGCGGACCTTCATCTGGGCGATGATCGGCTTCGGCTTCTTCTCGATGATGTGCGGCCTGTCGACCACGCTGGGCATGATCGTGGCCGCGCGCCTGGGTCAGGGCATTTGTGGCGGGCCGATCATGCCGATGTCGCAGACCCTGTTGCTGCGCATCTTCCCGCCGGAAATGCGGCCGCGCGCCATGGGCCTGTGGGCGATGACGACGCTGCTGGGGCCGGCCATGGGGCCGATCGTCGGCGGCTATATCAGTGACAATTGGAGCTGGCACTGGATCTTCTTCATCAACCTGCCGATCGCGGCGCTGTGCGTGTTCGCGGCGATGGCGATGCTGCGGCCGGTGGAGACCGATACGGCGCACCAGCCGATCGACAAGATCGGCCTGTGCCTGCTGATCTTCTGGATCGGCTGCCTGCAGGTGATGCTGGACATCGGTCGCGACCATGACTGGTTCTCCGACCCGCTGATCCTGACGCTCGCCATCCTGGCCGGCATCGGCTTCATCGTCTTCATCATCTGGGAGCTGACCGAGGAGCATCCGATCGTCGACCTGCGGGTGTTCCGACATATCGGCTTCTCATCGGGCGTTTTCACGCTGGCTTTAGCCTTCGGCGCCTATTTCTCCAGCATCGTGGTCATCCCGCAATGGCTGCAGATGTCGATGGGCTATACCGCGACCTGGTCGGGCATCGTCACCGCCTTCACGGCGATGGCGGCGGTGATGAGTGCCCCCTTCGCCGCGCGTTTCACCGGTAAGGTCGATCCGCGCATCATGATTTCGGGCGCGGTCTTCTGGCTGGGCTGCATGACCTTGTGGCGGGCGCACTGGACCAGCGGCATCGACTTTTTCGGGCTGGCGCTGCCGCAGTTCGTGCAGGGCTTTGCTATGCCCTTCTTCATGATCCCGTTGACGACGCTGACCCTGGGGTCGGTGCCGCCGAGCGAGACGGCGTCGGCGGCCGGCCTGCAGAATTTCCTGCGGACCATGGCGATCGCGATCGCGACGTCGCTGGTGCTGACCGGATGGAGCGACAGCCAGCGCGTGTCGCGCAACGAACTGGCCGGTGCCTTGCAGCCCGACGATGCGCAGCGCGCGCTGTCGGGCATGGGGATGACGACCGAGCAGATCCGCCAGACCATATCCAATCTGGTCGAGCAGGAGGCGATCGCCATTTCGGTCGATTATGTCTTCTTCATCTCCGCGCTGGTGCTGTTTGCGGCGGCGGTGATCGTCTGGCTGGCGCCCAAGCCGAGCGGGCCGGTGGACACGTCGGCCGCGCACTGAGCGCTGCCCTGTTCGAGGCAAAGAAAAAGCCTCCCGTTGCTGTCGCGACGGGAGGCTTTTCTTTGTGCGGGCCTCGGCCCTAGCGGGCGGCCGAGGCGCGCTTCTGTCCATAGAGGAAATAGACGACGAGGCCGATCGCGTTCCAGATCAGGCAGGCATAGATGGTCTTCATCGGCAGGCTGAGGAACAGATAGGCGCAGCCGAGCACGGCGCCCAGGCCCACCAGCGTCGCCGCCGGGGTGCGGAACGGGCGCTTGAGGTCCGGTGCGCGGCGGCGCAGGATTAGCAGGCAGGCGCCCACCGCGGTGAAGGCGATCAGCGTGCCGGCATTGGCGAGCGCGGCGATCTGGTCGATCGGCAGCACGCCGGCGATGACCGCCACCAGCACGGCCGTGACGGCGGTGATGCGCGCAGGGGTGCCGCGCTTCGAGATGCGGGCGAGCGATTGCGGCAGGAAGCCGTCGCGCGCCATCACCAGGAAGATGCGGCTCTGGCCGTAGAGGAAGCCCAGCAGCACGGTGGGAAGCGCAATGACGGCGGCGATCGCGACGATCCGGGCGATCGACCCCTGGCCCATTTCACGCAGGATGAGGGCAAGCGGCTCCGGGCTGTCGGCAAAGCGGGTGAAGGGCATGGCGCCCACCGCTGCGGCGGCGACCAGCACATAGATGAGGGTGCAGACGATCAGCGAGCCGACGATGCCGATGGCGAGGTCCCGGTCCGGGTTCTTGGCTTCCTCCGCCGCGGTCGAGATCGCGTCGAAGCCGTAGAAGGCGAAGAAGATGATCGCGGCTGCGGCCATCACGCCGCGCTCGATGCCGTCAGGCCCCATATGCTTGGCAAAGCCGAAGGGCATGAAGGGTTCGAGATGCTGGGCATCGAAGGCGGGCAGGGCGACCCAGACGAACAGGCTCAGGGTCGCGATCTTGATCAGCACCAGCAGCGTGTTGAGCCGGGCGCTTTCGCGCGTGCCGAACATCAGCAGGGCAGCGACGACGCCGATGATGAAGATGGCGGGGGTGTTGATGAGGCCGCCAAGCTCCGGCCCCTTGGTCAGCGCCTCGGGAAAGCCGAGCGGGGTGAGGAGCGGGGCGGCATAGCCCGACCAGCCCACCGCCACGGTCGAGACGACCAGCGAATATTCGAGGATCAGGCTCCAGCCCACGATCCACGCAATGCCCTCGCCCAGCACCACATAGGAGTAGCTGTAGGCGCTGCCCGCTGCCGGCATCATGGTCGACAGTTCGGCATAGGCGAGCGCGGCGCAGGCGCAGATCGCGCCGGCAATGGCGAAGGAGATGAGGACGGCGGGGCCGGCGCGATCGGCGCCGACGCCGATCAGGGTGAGGATGCCGGTGCCGACGATCGCGCCAACGCCCAGCGCCAGCAGATGCGGCCAGGACAGGGTGCGCGCCATGCTGTGGGCGCCTCCCTGGGGCGTCATCGCCTCCATCGGCTTGCGACGTGTCCAACTCATAGAAAAGCTCCCCCTGTTATGCGGTCTGTGGCGGGTTTGCTGGCGCAAACGACGGGCGGGCGCAAGCGCCGAGCCGGAACGTGGCGACTTCTTACAATATTGGGCGTGGTTGCTGCGCTATTGTTGCCAAAGAGTGGGAGGTCGACGCAATGGCGACGGCAATCGGTGCAGTGGAACGACAGGCGCGGGAACGGCGCATCTTTACCGGCATGGCGGCGCTGGTCGCTGTCACCGTGGTTGGCGGCTTCGGCAGCTTTGCCCTGCGCGGCTATGTCGACGTGGCGACCGTGCCGTGGTGGGTGCATGTCCATGCGCTGTCGCTGCTGGCATGGACGCTGCTGTTCCTGGCGCAGGCACTGCTGGTGGCGCAGCGGCGGACCGATCTCCATCGCCAGTTGGGCTGGATTGCGGCCGGGCTTGCCTGCTTCCTGATCCCCTGGGGTATCGCGACGTCGATCCTGGCGGTGCAGATGGGGCGGGTGCCGCCCTTTTTTCCGCCGGGCATATTCCTGGTGCTGGGGCCGCTCGACATGCTGGCCTTTGGTTCGCTCACATTGGCGGCGATCCTGCTGCGGCAGCGGAGCGACTGGCACAAGCGGCTGATATTGTGCGGGACCATCGCGATGATGGAGCCGGCATTCGGCCGGATATTGCCGATGCCGCTGCTGGGGCCATGGGCCGGCGCCTGCGCGACATTGATGCAGTTGCTCTATGTCGGGATCGCGATGCGCGCCGATGCGGGGCTGCGCGGCGCGGTGCATCCGGCCTATCGCTGGGGGCTGGCGGTGATCGCCGGGCGATTGCTGTTGGTCGAGTTGCTGGGGCGCACGGCGATCGTCACTGGGGCGGCTGCCGCGCTGGCTGCGGGATAGCGGACTTGCGCTTGCGGCCGCTTTGGCTTAAGGGGCGCCCTGCATCCGGGACTCTGGTCCTGGAACCCTGACGACTCCAGGATATCCAAGAGGGATATCGAATGGACGCTGGCCGGCGAGTTTTCGCCCGCCGGCGATTTTGTCGTTTTGGGGTGATGCATGGATTTTCCGGGTCTTGGCCCGAATTGAGGTGATGATGTTCGATTCGCTAAGCGATCGTCTCGGTGGGGTATTCGACAAGCTGCGTGGGCGCGGTGCGCTTACGGAGGACGATGTCCGTGCCGCGATGCGCGAAGTGCGAGTCGCACTGCTGGAAGCCGACGTGGCGCTGCCCGTCGTCCGCCAGTTCGTCGACCAGGCGACCGAAAAGGCTGTCGGCAGCGATGTGCTGCGGTCGATCACGCCCGGCCAGATGGTCGTCAAGATCGTTTCCGACACGCTGACCGAAACGCTGGGCGCCGAAACCAGCGACCTGCTGATCGACGTGACCCCGCCCGCCGTCATCATGATGGTCGGCCTGCAGGGGTCGGGCAAGACGACCTCGACCGCGAAGATCGCCAAGCGCCTGAAGGACAAGGAGCGCAAGAAGGTGCTGATGGCGTCGCTCGACGTCCAGCGCCCGGCCGCGCAGGAACAGCTTGCCGTCCTTGGCACCCAGATCGATGTCGCGACCCTGCCGATCGTCGCCGGCCAGCAGCCGGTCGAGATTGCCAAGCGCGCGCTGCAGTCGGCCAAGCTGCAGGGCTTCGACGTCGTCATGCTCGACACCGCCGGCCGACTGCATGTCGACCAGGCGCTGATGGACGAGATGAAGGCGGTTGCCGACGTCGCCAACCCGGCGGAAATCCTGCTGGTGGTCGACTCGCTGACCGGCCAGGATGCCGTGAACGTGGCGACCAGCTTTACCGCGCAGGTGCCGCTGACCGGTGTCGTGCTGACCCGTATGGACGGCGACGCCCGTGGCGGCGCCGCGCTGTCGATGCGCGCGGTCACCGGCCGTCCGATCAAGTTCGCTGGCACCGGCGAAAAGCTGGATGCGCTTGAGCCCTTCCATCCGGCCCGCGTTGCCCAGCGCATCCTGGGCATGGGCGACGTCGTCAGCCTGGTCGAGAAGGCCGCCGAGACGATCGACGCCGAGGAAGCCGACAAGCTGGCCAAGAAGATGGCCAAGGGTCAGTTCGACATGAACGACCTGCGCAGCCAGCTCAACCAGATGCGCCGCATGGGCGGTCTGGGCGCGCTGGCCGGCATGCTGCCGGGCCTCAAGAAGGCGCAGGCGGCGATGGCCAATAGCGGCGCCAACGACAAGACGCTGCTGCATCTGGACGCGATGATCGGGTCGATGACCCCCAAGGAGCGCGAGAAGCCCGCGCTGATCAACGCCAAGCGCAAGATCCGTATCGCCAAGGGCGCCGGCCGCACCGTGCAGGACGTCAACCGTCTCCTGAAAATGCATCAGGAAATGGAAACGGCGATGAAGAAGATCCGCAAGATGGGCGGCCTCAAGGGGCTGGCCAAGATGTTCACCGGCGGTGGCATGGGTGGATTGGGCGGCCTGGGTGGTCCGGGCGGCGCGGATGGGCAGGGCGGTCCGCCCGACCTGTCGGGTCTGGGTGGCCTTGGTGGCTTGGGCGGCAACATGCCCAAGCTTCCGCCCGGCTTTCAGAATTTCATGAAGAAATAAGCAATTTCCGTAATTTGGTTTGAATAGAAAGGTCTAGTTCCATGGCAACCTCCATCCGTCTGTCGCGCGGCGGCTCCAAGAAGCGCCCCTATTACCGCATCGTCGTGGCCGACAGCCGCGCTCCGCGTGACGGCAAGTTCATCGAGCGCATCGGCAGCTACAACCCCGTCCTGCCCAAGGGCGACGAAAAGCGCGTCATCATCGACGTCGAGCGTGCGAAGCACTGGGTTGCCGCCGGCGCCCAGGCGACCGACCGCGTTGCCCGCTTCCTCGACGCCGCCGGCGTGAAGGAGCGCGCTGCTCGCAACAACCCGAAGAAGGCAGAGCCGGGCCAGAAGGCCAAGGACCGCGCTGAAGACCGCGCTGCCAAGGCTGCCGAAGCTGAAGAAGCTGCGCGCGAAGCCGCTGCCGCTGCCGCCGCTCCGGCTGCTGAAGAAGCTGCTCCCGCCGAGGAAGCCGCTGCCGAGCAGGCCGAGGGCTGATCCTCTTGACCGACAAGCCCGTCACCCTGGCCGCGATCATCGGTGCCCATGGCGTGGCGGGCGAAGTCCGTCTGAAGCTGTTTGGCGAAGGGGCCGAGGCCCTGAAAAGCTACAAGAGCTTCGATGCGGCGGGGCGCACATTGACCTTAAAGTCGGTGCGCCCCGGCCCGAATGGCGCGGTGGCCCGCTTTGCCGAGATCGGCGATCGCGGCGCGGCCGAAGCCCTGCGCGGCACGGCGCTGACCGTCCTGCGTTCCGCCCTGCCGGCCTTGCCCGAGGGCGAATATTATCATGCCGACCTGGTCGGCCTTCCCTGCACCAGCAGCACCGGCGAGACGCTGGGCGAGATCATCGCGGTCGAGAATTTCGGCGCCGGCGACATCATCGAGGTGCAGCGTCCGTCCATCGAGGGCAAGCCCGGCAAGCGCTTCATGGCGCCGATGCATGTGGTGGTGCTGAGCGAGGACGGCGCCGTGATTGACGCGGCTTTTACCGAATAGTATATACGCTCCGTATATACGGAGCTTCTCCATGGGCGAAGAATATCGGGCCAAGGTCTTCAAGTCGGGCAACAGCCTGGCGTTGCGGCTGCCAAAGAGTCTGGGCCTGAATGACGGCGAGGAAGTCGTCATGATACCGCATGCCGATGGCAGTTTTTCCTTCTGGAAGCAGGGGCAGCAGCGCGACATCCTTTTGTCCCTGTTCGGCAGCATGTCGGCGGGCTTCATGGCGGAAGGGCGCGGCGATATCGATCAGGGGGATCGCGATTGGACCGGACCGGCGTCGTCTGCGGCATGACGCAGGTCGCTTATCTGCTCGACACCAATGTTTGCATCGATTTCCTGCTCGGACGGAGCGCCCGTCTGGCCGAGCGGATGGCGGCCGAGTTCGATCGCCTGTCGGTTTCCGCTGTCACTGCTGCCGAATTGCGGGTCGGCAATCGCGGCTCTAGCGATCCGGTCGGCGACCTGCGGCGTGTCGATACATTTCTGGCGCTGCTGAATATCTTGCCGTTCGATGATGCGGCGGCGCACACCTATGCCGAGATGGTACGCCTGCTGGGGGTGCGCCGTCGGGGTTTCGATCGGTTGATCGGAGCGCAGGCGATGGCGTCGGCCATGGTGCTGGTGACGCGCAACGAAAAGGATTTCGCGGATATTCCCGGCCTGACAGTGGAGGATTGGAGCGCATGATGACCATGGCTGTGCGCATGGTGGCCCTGTCGGGATTTCTGTCCATCCTGTCTGCGCCGGCCGTTGCTGCTGATGCAAAGAAGATCGACGCTGCCATCCCCGAGATTGACCGTCTCTTTGCCGATTTCCAGGTCGATAGCCATGCGCCGGGCCTGGTCTATGGCATCGTCTCCGATGGCAGGCTGGTTCATGTGAAGGGCTTTGGCGCGCAGGATCTGGTGCAGAAGCGGCCGGTAACGGCCGACAGCCTGTTCCGCATCGCATCCATGACCAAGGCGTTCACGGCGCTGTCGATCCTGAAGCTGCGGGAGGAGGGCAAGCTCTCGCTCGATGATCTGGCCGAGACTTATGTGCCGGAAATGCGTGGCTGGACCTATGCGACCAAGGATAGCCCTCGCATCCGTATCCGCGACCTGCTGACCCACAGTGCTGGCTTTGTCGATGACAATCCCTGGGGCGACCGGCAGACGCCGCTGCCCGACGCGGACTTCACCCGGATGCTGGAGCAGGGCGTGCCGATGAGCAGCGCGCCGGCGACCCATTATGAATATTCCAACTTCGGCTATGCGCTGCTGGGGCGGATCATCGCCAATGTTACGGGCATGCCCTATCGCCGCTATGTCGAGCAAAGCCTGTTGACGCCGCTGGGCATGACGTCGAGCGGCTATCAGCTGAGCGAATGGCCGGTTGCGCGGCGGTCGCTCGGCTATCGCTGGGAAGATGGGCGCTGGAAGCGCGAGCCCGACATGGCCGACGGCGCCTTTGGCGCGATGGGCGGGCTGCAGACCAGTGCCAATGACTATGCCCGCTGGGTGGCCTTTCTGCTGTCGGCCTGGCCGCCGCGCGACGATGCGGAGAGCGGCCCGGTCAGCCGGGCGTCGGTGCGGATGCTGGCGGAGGGTAGCAATTTCATGAGCGTCGGCCAGCGCAACGGCAAGAGCGGGGCGACCGCCTGCCGCCAAGCGGCGGCCTATGGCTTTGCCATGCGGATCGCGCAGGATTGCGACCTGGGGCTGACCCTGTCCCATGGCGGCGGCTATCCCGGCTATGGCAGTCATGTGATGCTGATGCCGGATTATGGTGTCGGCATCTTCGTTTTCACCAATCGCACCTATAATGGCGGGGCGGGCGCCGCCTGGGATGCGGCGATGCTGTTGCACAAGGCGGGGGCGCTGATCGCGCGGGACGTGCCGGTCAGTCCGCTGCTGGCGCAGGGCTATGCCGCGGCAGGGCGCATCTATGCGTCGGGCGATGTGCTGGCCGCCCGCGACAATCTGGCGATGAATTTCCTGATGGACGCCGATGCGGTGCATTGGGGCAAGCGCCTGGCGGCGTTGAAGGGAGAGGTCGGTAGCTGCGCGGTCGATGCACCGCTGAGCGCGACGGGCAATCTGTCGGGCAAGTTCACCTGGACCTGCGAGAAGGGGCGGGTGGCGGGCAGCCTGCTGCTGGCGCCGACGGCCGACGCGGAAATCCAGGAGATGAAGCTGGAGGTCAAGGCGCCCTGAGGCGCGCGCGATCGACAGTTCCCCCTGCGGCGAAAATACTCTAGGCGCGCAGCCATGGCGCAAATTTTGACCGCAATCTATCTGCTGATGATGCTGGCCGGGGGCTGGCGGCTGTTCGGCCTTGGCTGGCCGCTCTGGGTGAAGGGGCTGGTGGCGATCGGGCTGGTCTGTCCCCTGCCGCTGCTGGTGCTGCTGCCGGGCATGCTGCATCCCGAACGGCCCTTTGCCGACATGCTGCGGATGATCGGCTTCGTGATGATGGGCTGCGGTGCGCTCTGCCTGATTGGTGGCCTGTCTGCCGCCCGGCTGCGGGCGCGCCGGCGATGAGCTTTGCGGCCCAGATCCTGACCCTCTATCCCGAGATGTTTCCGGGCCCCTTGGGCGTGTCGCTCGCGGGGCGTGCGCTGGCCGAGGGCAAATGGTCGTGCGATCCGATCCAGATGCGCGGCTTTGCGACCGACAAGCATCGCACCGTCGACGATACGCCGGCCGGGGGTGGGGCGGGCATGGTGCTGAAGCCCGACATATTGGCGCGCGGCATCGATCATGCGCTGGCGCAGCGGCCCGACCTGCCGATCCTGGCGATGACGCCGCGCGGCAAGCCGATCACGCAGGCGCGGATCCGGGCGCTGGCGGACGGTCCCGGTGTGACGCTGCTGTGCGGGCGGTTCGAGGGGTTTGACGAGCGTATTTTCGAGGCCCGGCCGATCGAGCAGGTCTCGATGGGCGACATCATCCTGTCCGGCGGGGAAATGGGCGCGCTGATGCTGCTGGATGCTTGCATCCGCCTGCTTCCCGGTGTAATGGGCGCCGCTTCCAGCGGTGTTGAGGAATCCTTTGAAACGGGGTTGCTCGAATATCCGCATTATACCCGACCAGTCGAATGGGAGGGGCGCAGGATTCCCGAAGTGTTGCGATCGGGGGATCATGCGAAGATCGCCGCCTGGCGGAAACAACAGGTGGAGGCAGATACACGGCTAAGGCGGCCGGACCTTTGGGAACGTCATATCGGCGTTCGGGACCAGTCGCCCTCTGGTGCGCAACGCGAAAATAAGGACTAAGTTACATGAACTTGATCCAGCAGATCGAGGCCGAAAACATTGCCGCCCTGGCGAAGGAAATCCCCGATTTCCGTCCCGGTGACACCCTGCGCGTCGGCGTGAAGGTTGTCGAAGGCGAGCGCAGCCGCGTCCAGAACTATGAAGGCGTCTGCATTGCCCGTTCCAACAAGGGCATGGGCAGCAACTTCACCGTTCGCAAGATTTCGTTCGGCGAAGGCGTGGAGCGCGTGTTCCCGCTCTACTCGCCCAACCTCGATTCGATCACCGTCGTTCGTCGCGGTGTCGTGCGTCGTGCCAAGCTCTATTATCTGCGTGGCCGCACCGGCAAGCGCGCTCGTATCGCCGAGCGCCGCGATACCCGCACCGAAGGTTGATCCTTCAAAACTGTCCTTGACAGTTGTAAAAATGAAACAGGCGGTGGCCCCCAGGGCTGCCGCCTTTTTCTTTGTGTTACAATGATTTGACACATTGTTTTACGGCATGAATTATTGCGCTTGCGAACAAATTTTTGCGGCCACCCAAAGGGCCATTTCGCAGTCGATGCAATTATGCCAGCCTGATATTTCCAGATGTTACTGAATGAAACGCACTGAAATTTCCGATTTCAGGAACGGATAGTTGCGTCCATTCCGATCTCATCCGGCAACAAGAAGAGGGGGGTGTCGAAAGGTCTCTAAAAAAAGAAATAGGGGGCTTTTTGATGAAGTATCAGGGTCTGTTTTCATGCAGTGCGATTGCCATTGCACTGTCCTATTCCATGCCTGTTCTTGCGCAGGATGTCGCGCCCCAGGCGGCCGCAGCGGAAACGCCCGGCCAGACGATCATCGTCACCGGCACGCGGCGTACCGACCGTACCGTCGCCGAATCGCCGACGCCGATCGATGTCTATTCCGGCGAGGAACTGCAGAAGCAGGGCGTCGCCGACATGAACCAGGTGATCCAGAACCTGGTCCCGTCCTTCTCGGTGGCGCGCTATGCCATTGGTGACGGCTCCTCCTTCGTCCGGCCGCCCAACCTTCGCGGGCTGGCGCCCGACCAGACGCTGGTGATGGTGAACGGCAAGCGCATGCATCGCTCCGCGCTGGTGCAGATCGGCGCGAACGCCCAGTCCGCTGGCGCCCATTCGGCCGACCTTGCGCAGATTCCGGCGATTGCGGTGCGCAGCGTCGAAGTGCTGCGCGACGGCGCTTCGGCCCAATATGGTTCCGACGCGATCGCGGGCGTCATCAACATGGCGCTGCGCGACGATACCGACGGCATTTCGGGCTATGCCCGCTATGGCCAATATTATCGCGGCGATGGCGAGGATTATCAGGTCGCGCTGAACGGTGGTTTCAAGCTGGGCGACAATGGCTTCATCAACATCAGCGGCGAATATGTGAACGCCGGCAAGACCAGCCGCGGCGTCACCCGACCCGGCGCGCTGGAACTGTCGCAGGAGCAGCCCGACATCGGCGTGCCCAAGCTGGCGCAGCGCTATGGCAATCCGAAGATGGAATCCTATCGCTTCTTCGTGAATGGCGGCTTCGACCTGGGCGACGACAGCAGCATCTACTTCTTTGGCAATTATGGCCACAGCTTCCAGGAAGAGAGCTTCAACTATCGCCAGTCGGTCAATTCCGCCAATTTCGGCCTGAACGGCATCTTCAACGACTATTTCACCGATTTCGACAACACGACGCCGGGCATCCAGACCGGCGCGGCGGGCGGCAATGTCTATGCGCCCAACGATTATGACCCCACGACGCGGGATTATACGCAGGTGTCGGATTGCTCCGATCCGCTGGTCCAGAACTGGAGCTGCGTCTATTCGGGCGGCTTCACGCCGATCTTCTTCGGCAAGATCGACGATATTTCGGGCACCGTCGGCTACAAGGGCACGCTCGGCTTTGGCCTGAACTATGACCTGTCGGGCAGCTATGGCCAGTCCACGCTGAAATATACGATGAACGGCACGATGAACCCGTCGCTGGGCATCACCTCGCCGACCGAATTCTACCTCGGCAAGCTGGAACAGCGCGAGACGCTGTTCAATGCGGACTTCAGCTATCCCTGGGAAGTCGGGCTGGCGAGTCCGATCACGATTGCGTTTGGTGGGCAGTATTTCCGGGAATCCTATGAACTGGGCCTGGGCGACGCGGCCTCCTATGCGATCGGGCCCTATACCGGGAACCTGGTCTTCCATCAGGATGGCACACCGGTGCTGAACGCGGATGGCAGCCAGCTTTCGGTCGCGCTGCCGGTCGGCGCCAATGGCTTCCCCGGTTATGGTCCGGCGATCGCGGGTGAGAGCAGCCGCAATTCCAAGGGTCTTTATATCGACGTGGAAGGCGACATCACCGAAGCCTTCTCGCTTGGTTTTGCCGGCCGCTACGAGCATCTGTCCGACTTCGGCAATTCGACCACCGGCAAGGTGTCGGCACGCTACGCCATCGTGCCGGATGTGTTCGCGGTTCGCGGCACGCTGTCGACCGGCTTCCGTGCGCCGACGCCGGGCCAAACCAACACCAGCAGCATCGCGACCACCTTCAATCCGGGCAATCCCAACGCGATCGAGTTCATGACGCTGCCGGTCGCCAGCCCGGTCGCCCAATATCTGGGCGCGGTGCCGCTGAAGCCGGAAGAGTCGGTCAGCTTCTCGGCCGGTACGGTGTTCACGCCGGCCCCCGGCGCGTCGCTGACGATCGACTATTACAACATCAAGGTGAAGGACCGCATTGGCACCACCGGATCGCGGGTGATCACCGACGATCAGCGCCCCGAACTTCAGGCGCTGGGCCTGGCCAACTATGCCACGGTCAACGAGGTGCAGTTCCTGACCAATGCCTTCGATACCCGGACCCAGGGTGTCGACGTGGTTGGCAGCTATCGCTTCTCGACAGACAGCATGGGGACGTTCAACACCACGCTGGCCTTCAACTACAACAAGACGAAGGTCATCCGCGTCGGGCTGGACCCCGATACCGGATCGCCGATCATCAGCGACACGCGCATCATGCAGCTGCAGAATACGCTGCCCAAGACGCGCGTGATCCTGACCGAGAACTGGACCAGCGGCGCGCTGTCGGTGCTCGGCCGGGCGAACTGGTATGGCAAGTACAAGGTCTATGACGACGGCACTGGTGCGAACGGCGAAAGCTATGTCAATCAGAGCTTTGGCAGCGAGTTCGTGTTCGATCTGGAAGTCAGCTATCAGCTCAATGACAATTTCACGCTGAGTGCCGGCGCGCAGAACCTGTTCAGCAACTATCCCGACAAATATGACAATCGCGCCGGCGGGCTGGGGCCGGTCTATGCGTCGACGGGTGGTCGCTTCACCGGTGACATCTATCCCGACGTATCGCCCTTCGGCTTCAACGGCGGCTTCTGGTATGCGAAGGTCGGATTCAAGTTCTGATCCCGCATCATCATGATCCGATCGGCCGGTCCCTTGCGGGGCCGGCCGATTTCGTTGCAGGAGGGGCCATGTCCTTGACCAACCGCCTGGCGACCGCCGCCGACGAACCCGCTTTGTCCACCCTGATGACGCTGGCCATCGAGCAATTGCAGTCGGCCTATCTGACCGCTGCGCAGGTACAAGCCAGCCATGGCTTCATGGGGCTGGACCGGCGGCTGATCGGTGACCGGACCTATTTCGTGGTGGAGGCGGAGGGCGCGATCGCCGGATGTGGCGGATGGAGCCGCCGGGCGACCGCCTATGGCGGCGACCACACGGCCGGGCGCGACGACCGCATGCTCGACCCCGCGACCGAGGCGGCGAAGGTGCGGGCGATGTACACCCATCCCGACCATGTCCGCAAAGGGGTCGGCACGACCATCCTGGCGCTGTGCGAGGCGGCCGCGCGGCGGGAGGGCTTTGCCGCGCTGGAATTGTCGGCGACGATGGCGGGCGTGCCGCTCTATCGCAGCTTCGGGTTCATCGACGTCCGCCCGTTTGAGGATAGTGGCGTGCCGATGATCCTGATGCGCAAGGCAATCTGATTCAGCTGCGGCTGGTCCACCACAGGCCCGCCAGGCTGATGAGGGCAGCCGCCGACATGTAGAGGCCGACGAGCGCGACGCCCTGCATCCCGATCAGCCAGGTCGCGACGATCGGCGCCAGCGCGCCGCCCAGGATACCGCCCAGATTGAAGGCGAAGGACGCCCCGGTATAGCGCAGCTGGGTCGGGAAGAGGGCGGGCAGATAGGCGCCGAGCGGGCCGTAGATGAAGCCCATGACGAACAGAGCGAGGCTGAGCGCGACGAAGATCGGCAGCAGCGCCGCGGTGCCGATCAGCGGGCCGAAGACGATGCCCATGACCAGTGTGCCGGCACAGCCCCAGGCGAGCACGCGGGTGGGGCTGCTCCTGTCCGACCACCAGCCGGCGATCACGATGCTGAGCGCCATGAACATGATGGCGCCAAGCTGGATCGCGAGGAAGATTTCCCGGTCGATCTTGAGCGCGGTGGTGCCATAGCCCAGCGCAAAGGCGGTCGCGATATAATAGACGGCGAAGCAGGCGGCGCAGGCGAAGGTGCCGGCGATGGCCGCGCCCAGATGAGTCGAGAGCAGGGTGGCAAGCGGCACGGCGGGCGGTGGTGCTTCCCGCTGCGCGGCGGCAAATTCCGGCGTCTCGGTGAGCTTGAGGCGGACCCAGAGGCCGAGGATCACGAGGACCGAACTGCCCAGGAACGGCAGGCGCCAGCCCCAGGCGAAAAATTCCGCATCGGTCAGGAAGGCGCCGAGCAGCAGGAACAGGCCATTGGCGGCGATGAAGCCGACCGGGGCGCCCAGTTGCGGGAACATGCCGAAGCGGGCGCGCCAGCCTTCGGGCGCATTTTCGACCGCCAGCAGTGCCGCGCCGCCCCATTCGCCGCCCAGGCCAAAGCCCTGGCCGAAACGCAGCACGCACAGGATCAGCGGCGCCCAGAAGCCGATCATGAGATAGGTCGGCAGGAAACCGATCAGCAATGTGCAGCCGCCCATCAGCATGAGCGAGGTGACGAGCGTCGCCTTGCGCCCGATGCGGTCGCCATAATGGCCGAAGACGGCGGCGCCGAGCGGCCGGGCGAGGAAGGCGAGGGCGAGGCTGCCATAGGAGGCCATCAACTGCGCCGAGGGCGAGGAGGCCGGAAAGAAGAGCGAGGGGAAGATCAGGCTGGCGGCGGTGGCGTAGATATAGAAGTCGTAAAATTCGACCGCCGTGCCGATGAGGCTCGCTGCCAGCACCCGCTTGTGCAGCCACATTGCGCCCATGCCGCTCGTCTGTTTCACGTCTTCTCGCCCCCTTTGGCGTCATGCCAGCGAAGGCTGGCATCTCTCTTCTTCCACATGTGTAAAGAAAAATGAGATCCCAGCCTTCGCTGGGATGACGTTATGATGTCTTTCGTTTCTGGTTCAGCAGCTCATAGGCCATGACCGCCGTCGCGACCGCAGCGTTGAGGCTGTCGGCCTTGCCGAGCATCGGCATCTTCACCAGCTGGTCGCATTCGGCTTCGTAGCTTTCGGGCAGGCCCTGCGCCTCATTGCCGACCAGCAGGAAGCTGGGGCTCTGATAGCTCGGTTCCTGATAATCCTGGGTCGCTTTCAGGCTGGTGCCGATCAGTTCGCCCGGCCCCTGGCGCAGCCAGTGCATGAATTCGCCCCAGCGTGCCTGGGTGATCGACTGGGTGAACAGGGCGCCCATGCTGGCGCGCACCGATTCGACCGAGAAGGGGTCGACGCAATCGTCGATCAGGATGAGGCCGCCGGCGCCCACCGCGTCGCCGGTGCGCAATATGGTGCCGAGATTGCCGGGGTCGCGCAGCGACTGGGCGACGATCCAGATGTCGGCCGTGCTGCGGTCGAGCTTCTCCAGCGGGGTCAGCCGGTCGCGATAGACGCCGACCACGGCCTGGGCATTATCCTTGCCGCTGATCTTGGACAGAATATCGGGCGTGGTTTCGATCACGTCGCCGCCGTCCGCCTCGATCGCGTCGATCAGGTCGAGCGCGAGCGGGTGGGTGGAGCCGGCATGGAAGAGCATTTCGGGCAGCACGCCTTCCTCGCGCGCTTCGGTCAGGATGCGCAGCCCTTCGGCAAGGAACAGCCCTTCGGCCTTGCGATATTTCTTTTCCCGCAGCGAGCGCACGCGCTTGACCAGCGGGTTGGAAAAACCGGTGATTTCGCGTGCCACGTTCTGCGTCCTGCCTTCTGGTCCGCGACCAGTGCGGACGAAGCGGCCTCTCTATCGAGGGAATGGGGAAAAGGACAGCCTTTCGGTGTCAGTCGGGCTGGGCGGCGTCCGTTTTCGTGATGACCACGCGATTGCGACCGCCATGCTTGGCCGCATAGAGGGCGACATCGGCGGCGGCGATCCAGGCGTCGCTGCTGGTCCGGTCTGGCCCGATCTCGGCAATGCCGAAGCTGGCGGTGACGCGCAGCGGCGGGATGTGGGCGATTTCCAGCGCGGCGATGGCATCGCAGAAACGCTGGGCGGCAGCCCCGGCCTGCGCTGCGTTGCTCTCGGGGAGCAGCACGCCGAACTCTTCCCCGCCCAGCCGCCCCAATATGTCGTTCGGGCGCTTGGTCCGGTCGCAGCAGGCGGCGACCTCGCGGATCACGACATCGCCGGCCGGGTGGCCGTGGGTGTCATTGACCCGCTTGAAATGATCGATGTCGAACAGCAGCAGGCTGGCCGGACGCGCATAACGGCGGAAGAGGGCGATATGCTTGTCCATTTCCGCCACGAAGGCGCGGCGGGTGAGGGCGCCGCTCAGATGGTCGCGCTCGGCGATGCGGCGCAGTTCCAGTTGCTCCACCACCAGAGCGCCGAGATTTTCGAGGATGGCGATCTGGCCGGGATCAAATTCGCGCGGCACGGTATCGATCGCGCAGAGGGTGCCGACATTATAGCCGTCGGGCGTCGCCAGCGGGACGCCGGCATAGCTGCGGATATTGGGATCGCCGGTGACCAGCGGATTGCTGCTGAACCGCTGGTCGGAACAGGCATCGGGGACGACCATCGGCACACGGTCGCGGATGGTGTGGTTGCAGAAGGCGATGTCGCGCGGGGTTTCGGTCGCGTCGATGCCGGTGCGCGACTTGAACCATTGGCGATCGCCGTCGATCAGCGACACGACCGACATCGGCACGCCCAGGATCGACCGGACAAGCTGGGTGATGCGATCAAAGGCGGGCTCGGGCGGCGTGTCGAGAATTTCGTAGCGGCCGAGCGCGGCCAGGCGGGCGGCTTCGTCGTTCAATTTCGTGTCGAGCATGGCGCCTATCCACTTGAACCGGTGGCGAATGCTGCCTCCCGATCAGCGGTCGCCCTATGTCGCAAGATGGGGCGGCGGGGCCGTGACGTCAATGTCGGGATGGGAACCCGTCGCGGCAACGCGGCCGCTGGTCGCGCCTATTCCTCGCCGAACTTGTCTTCGACCAGGGCGACGAGCTGGTGCAGGCTGTCATGCGCGTCGGGGCCGGCGGCGCTGATGGTGATGCTGTCGCCCATGGCGGCGCCGAGCATCATCAGGCCCATGATCGACGTGCCGGTGACTTCGCTGCCATCCTTGCTGACGGTGATCTGGGCGGGCAGGCCGCTGGCCAGGGTCACGAATTTCGCGCTGGCGCGGGCGTGGAGGCCGCGCTTGTTGCTGATCCTGACTTCCCGGCTGATATCATTCATGAGGTGCTGCCCAGCAATTCCGATGCGACGCTGATATATTTCTGGCCTGCTTCGCGGGCAGCGGCGACGGCGGCGCGCACGTCCATCACCTTGCGGGCGCTTTCCAGGCGGATGAGCATGGGCAGGTTGATGCCCGCGATCACCTCGATCTCGCCGGCCTTGAGCAGCGAGATGGCGAGGTTGGAGGGGGTGCCACCGAACAGGTCGGTCAGCAGGATGACGCCAGCGCCGTCATTGACGCGCGCGACCGCCGCCGCGATGTCCGCGCGGCGCAATTCCATGTCATCCTCCGGCCCGATGCAGATCGTTTCGATCTGCTGCTGCGGTCCCACGACATGTTCCATGGCCACGACGAATTCCGTCGCAAGCGACCCATGGGTGACGAGTACGAGTCCGATCATCTGCTTCCGCGGCCCACCTTTGTCATGATATTGCTTTCGGGCCTCCCGGTCTGCGCTTCTCCAGACTGTCCTGGGGCGCTGATTCCATATTGCGGTGCGAGACGGTGGGCGAAAAGCCCGCATCTTGCAAGTATCTAGCGACATGTTCGGCGACATGGACCGAGCGGTGGCGCCCGCCGGTGCAGCCGAAAGCCACGGTAATATAGGTTTTGCCCGCTTCGGCGTAGCGCGGCAGCAGGGTCGTCAGCAGATCCTGGATCTTGCCCAGCGCCTCCTGATAGGCAGGGTCGGCCTGGATATAGGCGGCGACATCGGCGTCGAGGCCGGTCTTGGGACGCAAATCCTCGTCCCAGAAGGGGTTACGCAGGAAGCGCATGTCGAACATCAGGTCGACATTGCGTGGCACGCCGCGCGAATAGCCGAAGGAGAGGATGGTCAGCACCGGGTCGGAGAGCTGTTCGCGGGCGAAGCGGGCGCGCATTTCCTGCTGTAGCGCATTGGTCGACAGGCTGGTGGTGTCGATCAGCTGGGCCGACCAGCGGCGCAGCGGTTCGGTCAGTTCGCGTTCGCGGGCGATGCCGTCGGCGGCCGGGCGATCCTGCGCCAGCGGGTGGCGGCGACGGGTTTCGGCATAGCGGCGTTCCAGCTCGGCGCCCGAGCAGTCGAGGAACAATGTCTCGATATCATGGCCGTGCCGTTCGCGCAGCGCCTTGATCCGCTGGACGATGGCATTGGCGTCGAAGCCGCGGGTGCGTGCGTCGATGCCGAGCGCCAGCGGCCGGTCATCCTCCCCGCCATGACCGGCGGGCAGGGGCGTGTCGAGCAGGCGGTCGAGCAGCACCAGCGGCAGATTGTCCACCACTTCCCAGCCCATATCCTCCAGCGTCTTGAGCGCCGTGGTCTTGCCGGCGCCCGACAGGCCGGAGACGAGCAGGATGGTCTTGGGCGCGCTATCGCTCATGTCTTGCCCAGGGCCTTGAGCGCGAGTTCGACCTTGATCGGGGCGGACGCCTCATGCGCGACGACGGCGACCAGCGGAATTTCGACCCCGGCGATGGTGCGGGTGGCGGCGTGCATCGGCATGCGTTCGACCGTTTCGGCCAGGTCGACGATCAGCGCCACCGGCGAATCGCCGACATGGGGCACGGGCACGATGCCGATGCCGCGCACTTCCATCTTGCCGCTGATGGTTTCGGGGGCGGTGGCGATCAGCCGGCCGTCGACCCGCTTGAGCAGGGTATAATCGTCGGAAACCAGCGTCGCACCGCGATCGATCAGGCGCAGGGCAAGGTCGGACTTGCCCATGCCGCTGGCGCCATAGAGCAGCACCGAGCGTCCCTCGATCGCGACGGTCGTTGCGTGAAGCGTCTCTGATGAAAGTGCCCGCACCATGTTCCCCTGCCTTCCTGCTTCTAGCCCCAGTTCGCCGCGTTGGAAATCGAATTGCGTCGATTCACGCGACATCGCAGCGGAGCATTGTGGCCAGCAGGAATGAACAGCTTATTGCTTTCATTCGGACATTATGCCGGGGTCGCGTTCCACGGCCATGGGCAGACGGACGATGAAGCGGGCGCCGCTCAGCCTATCCTCGCGGTCGGCGATGCTGATCTTGCCCTGATGCCCCTCGACGATCGAGCGGGCGATGGCGAGGCCGAGGCCCGAATGCTTGCCGAACGCCTCGCCTTCCGGGCGGACGCTGTGGAAACGGCGGAAGACATGCTCGCGCTCGCCCTCGGGCACGCCGGGGCCTTCATCCTCGACGCTGACCAGCACTTCATTGTCGGCAACGGTGGCGATGATCTGGACCAGCCCGTCGTCGGGCGAGAAGGAGATGGCATTGTCGATCAGATTGTCGAGCACGCGCACGATCCGCTGTTCCTCGCCCAGAACGACCGCGACTTCCTTGCGCGGGCGGGCGAAGGCGAGGCGGATACCGCGTGGCACGCCGCGTGCTTCGCGCGCTAGCACCATGCGTTCGATCAGCAGGCCAAGGTCGATCGGCTCGAACCGGGTGCGGGATAATTGGGCGTCGATGCGGGAGGCTTCGGCGATGTCGGTGACGAGCCGGTCGAGCCGGCGGACATCATCCTGTGCGATCGCCATCAACTGATCGCGCAGGTCCGGCCGGTCCACCCGTTCGAGCGAATCGAGCGCGGAGCGGAGCGAGGCGATCGGGTTCTTGAGTTCATGGCTGACGTCGGCGGCGAAGGCGTCGGTCGCGTCGATCCGCTGGCGCAGCGCATGGCTCATGTCCGACAGGGCGCGGGCGAGCATGCCGATCTCGTCGCGCCGCTCGGGCAGGCGGGGCACGGTGACTTCACGCGCGCGGCCGAGGCGAACGCGCACGGCGGCACGGGCCAGGCGCTGGAGCGGCTGGACGATGGTGCGGGCGAGGAACAGCGACAGCAGCACCGAGGCGAGGACGGCGGCGGCCAGCACGATGCCCAGGCGCAGCCGTTCGGCGCGGACGATGCGGGTGATGTCGCGCGCATTTTCGGTCGCGAGCAGGCCCGAGCCGTCGCGCACGGCGACGGCGGCCGAAATCATGAAGGTGCGGTCGGGCGCGTAGCGGTTCATCGCCTGGGGCTGGCGCGTCTTGGCGGCCAACACCAGTTCGGGCCAGGCGCTGGCGCGATCGACGGCGGGTTCCTCGAAATTGGGCGGGCGATCGGCGGAGACGACGCGGTCGACCGCCTTGTCGAGGAAGCGGGCGACATGGCGCTGCCATTCTTCTTCCGAGGGCAGGCGCAGCCGGTAGCGCGGCGCATCCATGGCGAAGCTGTCGGCCATCAGATTGCCAGCCGCGTCATAGCGGCGCACCCGGTCGCCGGTCTGGCGCGCATAGGCGGCGATCAGCGCATTCTGCCGGTCGGCAGGCGCATTTTCCAGGCCGATGGCGAGCAGCTTCAGCTCGCGCGCCGACTGTTCCAGCCGATCGTCGACGATCCGCGTGCGATAGCTGTCCAGATAGAAGAAGCCGCCCGCCAGCAGGGCGAGCGCGAAGACATTGACCGCCAGGATGCGCGGGGTGAGGCTCAATCGCCCCGACCAGCGCACCGCGAGCGGCGCGTCCTCATTCTTCGGAGAAGCGGTATCCGGCGCCATAGAGCGTGTCGATTGCGTTGAAGTCAGGGTCTACCTCTCGGAATTTGCGACGCAGCCGCTTGATATGGCTGTCGATCGTGCGGTCGTCGACATAGACGTCGTCCTGATAGGCGGCGTCCATGAGCTGGTTGCGATTCTTCACCACGCCGGGCCGTGCAGCAAGGGTTTCCAGGATCAGGAACTCGGTGACGGTCAGCGTCACATCCTTGCCGTCCCATTTCACCCGGTGGCGGGGCGGGTCCATCTCCAGCCGGCCGCGCACGATCGGATCGGATGGCGGCTCATCGGCGGCTTCGGGCGTGCGGCTGATTTCTGCGCGGCGCAGGATGGCGCGGATGCGCGCGATCAGCAGCCGCTGCGAGAAGGGCTTGGAGATATAATCATCCGCGCCCATGGCCAGGCCCAGCGCCTCGTCCAGCTCGTCCGCCTTGGAGGTCAGGAAGATGACCGGCATCTGGCTCTTTTCGCGCAGGCGGCGCAGCAGTTCCAGCCCGTCCATCTGCGGCATCTTGATGTCGAACACGCCAAGGTCGGCCGGATTTTCGGTCAGCGCCTTCAGCGCGGTTTCCGGGTCGGTATAGATGCGCGTGACGAACCCTTCGGTTTGCAGCGCGATCGACACCGACGTCAGGATATTCTTGTCATCATCCACCAGCGCGATGGTTGCGGTCATGCTGCGTCCCGGAACGTCATGATAAAATGGGTGAAGGCATCCAGCGTTAGACGATGGCCGCCGGGCCTGCAAGGAAGGGGCGTTGCAATTGTTGCTGCGACCCGTGCGTCGTTTTTCGGGACGGGCTGTGGTTCGCCCCTATTTGACGGCCGTAACGCAAAGCCCTATGCCGGTATGGCTTGAAGGGGAGGATGTCCGCGCGACAAGGATCGCGGCGCTCCCGGACGGGCCGGTCGCATAAAAAGACAAGCGACTAAGGGACTTTTTACATCAGGAGCTAAGGCGTGCAGGCCAAATCCTCAATCACCCTGGTCGACCAGGGCATCTCCACCCATGCCACCCAGTTTTGGAACCTCGGCACCGCGCCGCTGGTCGAGGCCGCGCTTGCCAATGGCGAGGGCATTTTGGCCAAGGACGGCCCGCTGGTCGTCAAGACCGGCAAGCATACCGGCCGCAGCGCCAGCGACAAGTTCATCGTCCAGGATGCCGAGACGCAGGACACCGTCTGGTGGGGCAAGACCAATGTGCCGATGACGCCGGCGCATTTCGCCGCGCTGAAGGAGGATTTCTTCAAGGCGCTGGGCGAGAAGGACAAGCTCTATGTCGCGGACCTCTATGGCGGGTCGCAACCCGAATATCGGGTCAATGTGCGCGTCATCAACGAGTTCGCCTGGCATAATCTGTTCATCCGCACCCTGCTGGTGCGGCCCGAGGCGCAGGCGCTGGCCGACTTCGCGCCCGAATATACCATCATCGACCTGCCGACCTTCGTCGCCGATCCGGCGCGCCATGGCTGCCGCAGCGAGACGGTGATCGCGGTCAACTTCACCGAGAAGCTGATCCTGATCGGCGGCACCCGCTATGCCGGCGAGATGAAGAAGTCGGTGTTCGGCATCCTCAATTATCTGCTGCCGACCAAGGGCGTGATGCCGATGCACTGTTCGGCCAATATCGGCCCGAATGGCGACACGGCGGTCTTCTTCGGCCTCAGCGGCACCGGCAAGACGACGCTGTCGGCGGATGCCAGCCGCACCCTGATCGGCGATGACGAGCATGGCTGGTCGGACCAGGCGGTCTTCAATTTCGAGGGCGGCTGCTATGCCAAGATGATCAACCTGTCGGCCGAGGCCGAGCCGGAGATCTTCGCCACCACCAAGCGTTTCGGCACGGTGCTGGAAAATGTCGTGATCGACGAGGAAAGCCGCGAGATCGACCTGGACGACAACTCGCTGGCGGAAAATAGCCGCGGTTCCTACCCGATCGACTTCATCCCGAACACGTCGGAGAAGAATCTGGGGCCGGTGCCCAAGAACATCATCTTCCTGACCGCTGACGCCTATGGGGTTCTGCCGCCGATCGCGCGGCTGACCCCGGAACAGGCGATGTATCACTTCCTGTCCGGCTATACCGCGCGCGTCGCGGGCACCGAGATCGGCGTGACCGAGCCGACCGCCACCTTCTCGACCTGCTTCGGCGCACCCTTCATGCCGCGCCATCCCAGCGTCTATGGCAATCTGCTGAAAGAGCGGATCAACAAGGGCGGCGTCACCTGCTGGCTGGTCAACACCGGCTGGGCTGGTGGCAAGGCGACCATGCCGGGGATCAAGCGGATGCCGATCAAGGTCACGCGCGCGCTGCTCAACGCCGCGCTCGACGGCAGCCTGAACAGCGCCGAATTCCGCACCGATCCCAATTTCGGGTTCGAGGTGCCGGTGGCGGTCAATGGCGTCGACAGCCAGATCCTCGACCCGCGCGCGATGTGGGCGGACAAGGACGGCTATGACGCGACGGCCGCGACGCTGGTGAAGGCCTTTGTCGACAATTTCGCCCAGTTCGAGGAGCATGTCGACGATGGCGTGCGCAGCGCGGCGCTGACGGCGGCCTGAATGGGCGCCTGATCGGACGCAGCAATGTAGTGAAGGGGCCGGGGCGGGAACGCTCCGGCTCTTTTGCTTTTGGCGGGGCGCGCGGCGGTGCTATGCTGTCCGCCTATCATGGCAGCGGAGATTAGCATGGGCATGTTCGACAATCTGATGGGCAATCTGGGCGGGCTGGAAGCGATCGCGCAGAAGGTCGGGCTGGAGCCGGAACAGATGCAGGGCCTGCTGAACGAGATCGGCGCCAAGATCGGCAGCGGCGAAACCAGCGTGTCGGCACTGGCAGAGACGGCGGCCGAACATGGCGTGTCGGCCGATGCGCTGCAACAGCTGCTGGGCCAGTTTGGCGGGCCGGAGGCGATATTGGGCCAGCTCGGCGGCTTCCTGGACCGCGATGGCGACGGCAATCCGCTCAATGAGCTGAGCGGCCTGGCCAAGGGGCTGTTCGGCTGAACAGGGTGCGGCGCGGGCCGGCAAAGCCGGCCCTTGGTTGCCCCCAAGTTTTTTTGGCCTTGCCTTCGCGATGCGGTGGGGCCATTTGCGGACTACACCATTATTGCGAATGATCCGCAACTAGCGCCGCCCGATCATGGCGGCGCCGACGAAATGCAAGGATAAGGTCTTGACCGACGTGACGATCGAAAAGCCGGTTCTGGAACCCACCGGCGCGCTTTCCGTGGAAACCGTGCTGTCGGTGAAGCACTGGAACGAGCATCTGTTCAGCTTCCGCATCACCCGCCCGGCAAGCTTCCGCTTCCGCTCGGGCGAGTTCATCATGATCGGCCTGAAGGGCGATAACGGTAAGCCGCTGCTGCGCGCCTATTCGATCGCCAGCCCCGCCTGGGACGAGGAAATCGAGTTCCTGTCGATCAAGGTGCAGGACGGTCCGCTGACCAGCAAGCTGCAGAAGATCGAGCCGGGCGACCAGATCTATCTGGGCCGCAAGCCGACCGGCACGCTGGTGACCGACGCGCTGCTGCCGGGCAAGCGGCTGTTCATGCTGTCGACCGGCACCGGCCTCGCGCCGTTCCTTAGCCTGCCGCGCGACCCGGATGTGTATGAGTTTTACGAGCAGGTCGTGGTGGTGCATTCGGTGCGCCGGGTGAGCGACCTGGCCTTCCGCGACGAGATGGAAGGCAAGTGGGCCGAAGACCCGCTGGTGTCGGAACAGGCCGCCGGCCAGTTCCATTATGTGCCGACCGTGACGCGCGAAGAATTCCCCAACAATGAGCGCATCGACAAGCTGGTCGAGAGCGGCAAGCTGTTCGAGGGGATTCCGGGCGCGGCGAAGTTCGATCCCGAAACCGACCGGATCATGATGTGCGGCAGCATGGAGATGATCAAGCAGTTCGCGGCCTATTTCGAGGAGCAGGGCTTCACCGAAGGCTCCAACGCGGCGCCGGGGCAGTTCGTGATCGAGCGCGCGTTCGTCGGTTAAGGGCTGACGTTAGAGAGATAGGAAGGGCCGGGGGAGCGATCCTCCGGCCCTTTTTTGTTGCGTCAGGTCCGTTCGTCCTGAGCGAAGTCGAAGGACGCGCCGAGCGGAGCGAGGTGCCTCACTGCGTTCGGCAGAAGGCTTCGACTTCGCTCAGCCCGAACGGTTCTTTTACGCCCCTTTCCGGCCCGCGACATAGGCGTCGACATTTTTCGCCAGCACGGTCATCGGCACACCGCCGCCCTTGACCACGGCGTCGTTGAACAGACGGAAGTCGAACTTGTCGCCCAGCGCCTGTTGAGCCATTCCGCGCAGGCGGACGATTTCGCCATGGCCGACCTTGTAGCCGCAGGCCTGGCCCGGCCAGGCGCAATAACGGTCGACCTCGCCCTGCACATCCTCGACGGTGGAGCCGTTGGTGGTGGCGAACCAGTGGATCGCCTGTTCGCGGGTCCAGCGCTTGGCATGAAGGCCGGTGTCGACCACCAGGCGGCAGCAGCGATAGGCGATCGACTGGAGATAGCCCAGCCGCCCGGCGACATCGCCGTCATAGGCGCCCAACTCGTCGCCCAGCTGCTCGGCATAGAGCGCCCAGCCCTCCGAATAGGCGTTGAAGGCGAGCATGGAGCGGATCAGGGGCAGCCTGTAGGTATATTCGCCCTGCCAGATATGGCCCGGAATCCCCTCATGATAGCAAAGCGTCGGCAGCGAATAGCGCGGCCAGATGCTGGTATCGCGCAGGTTGATATAATAATTGCCCGGCACGCTGCCGTCGATCGTGCCCGCGCCGGCATAGGCGCCCGGCGCCCCGGCCTCGATCTCCACCGGCACCCGCTTCACCACCAGCTTGGCCGGCACCAGAGTCGCGAAGGCGCGGGGCAGGCGGGTGCGGATATCGGCCAGGCGCCCGTCGATATAGGAGAGGATCTGCTGGCGACCCTTGTCGTCATTGGGGAAGAGATAGCGCGGATCCTTGCCCATCGCCGTCATCCGCTCGCCCACGGTCCCCTTGGTCATGCCGAGGGATTTCAGCAGCCGATCCATTTCCGACTGAAGGGCCTTGAGCTGTTCCTGGCCCAGCGCATGGACTTCGTCGGGCGACATGGTGGTGGTGGTGCCGGCCTGGAGCGCCCAGCCATAATAGGCATCGCCCTGCGGCAGTTTCCACACGCCCGCATCCATGGTGGCGGTGGTGCGCTGGCGGGTGAGTTCGGCGGCCTGGCGGGCGAGGGCGGGGGCGATGGCGGTGCGGGTGATCTGCTGCGCCTTGGCGGCATGGTCGCCCCGCATGTCGCGGGTGCGGCGCGCGATCGAGGCGACCGGCACCCACTGGTCGATCGGCTGGCCCTGCACCGCCTTCATCTGGCCCAGCGTCTTGTCGAGCAGGAAGGCGGGGGCCACGACGCCGATGCCGGCATCATGCTTCAGCCGCTCGGTCTCACCGTCGAGATTGGCGGCATATTGGGTGAGGCGTTCGAGATAGGCGTCGGCGTCGGCCGGGGTGGCGATGGCGTGATTGGCGTCGAGGAAATCGGGCGTCTCGATGAAGGCGCCGGTATTCTGCGCAACGGCATAGGGCGCGTTGCGATAGGACCAGTTGCTGTTCATCATCGCCATGTCGCCAAAGGGGAAGGCGAAGCCGGCATCGGCCAGTTCATGGGCGGCGCGCACTACCTCCACATCGGTGCGGGTGGCGGGGGACAGGGCGTCGAGATCGACGGCGCGCAGCTGGGTCAGGCGATCCTTCACATGGGCGGCGATCCGGGCCTGGCCGGCCGGGCTCTTGTCGCCCAGGCGCGCTTTGAGCGGGGCGCGGGCGCCGGTATCGAGGCCAAGGCCGCTGGCCGTTTCGGGCGCATCGGCCAGCATCGCCTCGGCCATGCCGGCGAGCAGCGCTTCGGCGCGAGCGTCGGCTGTCGTTGCCTGCGCCAGGGCGCGGGCGGGGAGGGCGGACAGGGCGAGGGCGGAGGAGCCGGCGACGAGGAAATCGCGGCGGGAGGTCGTCATGGGGGTTGGGTCTCCGTAGGAAATCACGCGGCTGGCGCGATTTCCGAGTCATCCGGCGGGGCGCCGGGTTGGAAATCGCACTCTTAACTTCGCATATTTCCCGCACATTTCGACATCTTATTTCCTACCCGCGACAGATCATAATAATCGGGCGATGCAGCCAAGGTCGATCTCCGGCGCGCTGATCGAGAGTTCCGCAACCAGATCGCGCAGGGCGATGCGCTGGCGATGGGGCATGGCGGCGCGGGCGCCGCTGCGCTCGGCACAGATGGTGCGCATCGCCGCCAGCATCACCCGATTGTCGGGCGCGCGGCGATGGCCGACTACCACGCCGCGCCGGACGACGGGGCGGACCTGCGCGCAGCGGGTCAGGGCGATCGCCTGGGCACGGGCGGCATCCAGCCCCATTTCCAGCGCCCAGTCCCAGGCGGCGGCAAAGCTCTCTGCCCCCTGTTTCTGCCGCAGCTGATAGGCCGAGCGCGGCGAACAGCCGACGCTGCGCGCCGCCTGCGCCACCACGCCACAGCGCGCCAGCATGTCGATGAAGGCCCGCTGCGCGGCCGGCGACCAGCCCGACGCGCGCCGGCGCAGCATCGGGACGGAGGTGAAGTGGAGAAGGGGCATGTCGGTCATGCCAGCGAGGCTATCATGGGGGTGGAGGTGTAGGACAGGGAACGACATATGGCCTGCTTGCAGAAATTCATTTCATGGGGCAATCGCATGGAATGTTGCCTGAAATGCCGGTTCAAGGCTGGATTCTGATTGCGCTTGCTGCCGCGGCTTATACGCCTGCGCTGTATGTCTACCGTTATTTGTCCGATAGCCCGGCGCGACACGACGTGACTGCTCCTCCAAAGGATTTCAGTTGGCGGACTCCTCAGCACTTCTATCGAAATGTCCTGATCGTCATTGGACTGGTTGCGTTGGCCAGCTTCATCTTCACATCCACTGCCGAAAATTTCGCGCGATCACCTTCCTTTTTTCCGCTGTTGATTGCAGCAGGCGGTCTTTGGTCGCTGTGGACGGTATATAGAGGGATAGTTTGCGGACAGATCGAACCGCTGGTTCGCGGTTTTTCACGGATTTATGAGCGAACTGAGCAACCCAAGCGTTTCTGGGTTTCGGTGGCCTGGAATGGCTTTCTGGGGTGTCTGTTCCTCTGGCTGGCTTTTGTGACTGCTGGCGAAGCGCCGGATCGTGCGATGCGCGGCAAATGCTCAAATTATGAAGACCATTTCTCACCGAGCGAGGCTGTAGCCGCCTGTAATCAGTTGCTGGCAGGTGATGCGCGCGCCAGCGATCGGTCAGACTTTCTGTTATCGCGGGGTAATGCCCATTACGAACTTAAACATTATCGGCAGGCTCAACGCGATTATGCGGAGTCGATCCGGCTTGATCCCGAAAGCTCCGCTGCCTGGTATAATTTAGGTCTGGTCTATGGGGGCTTGGGTCAGCCAAACCAAGCTTTGGATGCCTATACCAAGGCAATATCTTTTAACGATCGGAACGACGAGGCTTATGCGAACAGAGCAGCGCTCTACCTGAACAGGCAGGAGTTCGATCTCGCAATCAAGGATTTCAATCGAGTAGTTGAGCTGAAGCCTGACGACCCCGAAGCTCTGGAAAATCGCCGGCTCGCATATGCCTGGAAAAAGGATCAGGCCAAGGCGTGGCAGGAGCTTGGCGCTATTGCTGCAGTCGATGAGGAAAGCACTGTTCTTTTGCACCAGAAGGCGTTGCTCAGTCTCAAGGTCAACGATCCGCGCCGGGCAATTGAATATCTTACGCAGGCGATAGCGGGCAATGGTCGCGACAGGTGGGCAATCACCTTGCGCGCGGAAATTTACGATCGTCTTGGCGAGACCGAAAAGGGCAAGGCGGACACCGAAAGGCTCTTGGAATTGAACCGGCTCGATGCAGGGCATGGGCGGCAGCATTGAGAGGCGCAAAGGATACGCTGGTTCTCAACATTGCCTCCAATTGAGCTGTAATATTTTTTGGTATATCCTTGTCTCGCTCTGCGACAGGAAGGTGCGGCGATGGCGCGCAACACATCGGTGACGATCGGCGATCATTTTACCCGCTTCATCAGCGATCAGGTGCAGACCGGTCGCTATGGATCGGCGAGCGATGTCGTGCGGGCGGGGCTGCGTCTGCTGGAAGAGCATGAGGCGCAGGTGCAGGCGTTGCAGGCGGCGCTGATCGCCGGGGAGGAGTCGGGCGCGGCGACGCCGTTCGATTTCGAGGCGTTCAAGGCGGCCAAGCGCGGCTGTTGAGGCGAGCGGGGCGGTGAGACGGCTGCTTTTTACGCCGGCGGCGCAGGCCGACCTGTCCGACATCTGGGATTATAGCGCGGCGACCTGGGGCGTGGATCAGGCTGATCTCTATATCGATGCGATCCGCGATGTCTGTCTGGCATTGGCGGATGGGCGGCGGCCGGGGCTACCGGTCGATGTGCGGCCCGGCTATCGCAAGGCGCCAGCGGGATCGCACATGATCTATTATCGCGACGGTGGCGATCATCTGGCCATTGTCCGTGTCCTGCATGGGCGACAGGATACGGGGCGGTATTTGGCCTGAAGGAGCGGTCGCTCCGCTCGTTGTGGTGCGCGCGCGTGGTGCTACGATCGGGGACGAGTGCTGAATGGATCCCGGATCAAGTCCGGGATGACGGTGGTTTATTGGGGTGGGGTCAGGTGCCCTCCACCCGCAGCACTGCGCCCTCGGCCCCGGTCACGCGGACCCGCGCGCCCGCTTCGCTGTCCGGGCCGCGGGCGGTCCAGACGCTGTCGCCGACCTTGACCCGGCCTTCGCCGCCGCGGATCGGCTCCACGACGGTCACCAGTTCGCCGATCAGGCGGGCGGTGCGGTCGTTGAGATTGGGGTCGGTCGAGGGCACCGGATTGTCCACATACCAGCGCCGCCCGGCCCAGACCGAGGCGACGCAGAGCGCGGCGAAGATCAAGAGCTGGAGCGGAATGCCGATCGGCAGCGCCAGCGCGGCGAGGCCGGTGATGGCGGCGGCGATCGCGATCCAGATCAGGAAGACGCCGGGGATCAGCACCTCCGCAATCGCCAGCAGCGCGGCGAAGACCAGCCAGGCCCAATGATCCTGGAGCATGCTGAGCCAGTCGGTCATGGGGTGGTCCTGTGGTTGGTGGGGTGGGGTGTTTTTATGTCATCCCCGCGGAGGCGGGGATCCATCTCAGGACATGTCGGGCTTGAACCAAGGTGGGGAGATGTCGAAGAGAGGCGCGGGCCTCTCTTCGACCCGCTTTCGCGGGAATGACGGGGGTGGGTGGGGCCAAACACAATCCGTTCGGGCTGAGTTTGTCGACGCCCTTTTCCTTTGGAAGAAAGGCGCCCCCTTCGACTGCGCTCAGGGGAGGCTTCGACTTCGCTCAGCCCGAACGGTGTTTGGGGTGAGCGTTGCGCTGTGCGCTTCTCGACTTGGCTCGAAGCGAACGGAGGTGGTGGGCGCTTCGGGATGGTGGGGGTGGTTCGGGCGCGCGGGATGGCGATGGGGTGTGCGGTGGCCCAGCCGGCTTGGCCTGGCAGTGCTGCCCGATGGCCTCGCATCGCCACCTTCCTCAGCCCTGGGTCTGGCCGAACGGCCCCCGGCGTGGCGCGGCGGGTGGCGTTGGCTGGGTGGGGGTGTCGCCCAGCGCTTCCTTGGCGAGTTGGCCGATGCCGCCGAGCGTGCCGATCAGCTGGGTCGCCTCGACCGGGAAGAGGATGGTCTTGGCATTGGGCGAGGTGGCGAATTGTTGCACCGCGTCGGTATATTTCTGGGCGATGAAGTAATTGAGCGCCTGCGGATTGCCGGCCGCGATCGCGTCCGACACCATCTGGGTCGCCTTGGCTTCGGCTTCCGCCTCGCGCTCGCGCGCCTCGGCATCGCGGAAGGCGGCTTCGCGGCGGCCTTCGGCTTCCAGGATCTGCGACTGTTTCTGGCCCTCGGCGCGCAGGATCTCGCTGCTTTTCAGGCCCTCGGCCTCCAGGATGTTGGCGCGCTTCTCGCGCTCCGCCTTCATCTGCCGGCCCATGGCGTTGACGATGTCGGCGGGCGGGCGGATGTCCTTGAGTTCCACGCGGGTGATCTTGATGCCCCAGGCGTTGGTGGCGTGATCGACCACGGAGAGGAGGCGGGCGTTGATCTCGTCGCGCTTCGACAGGGTCTCGTCGAGGTCCATCGAGCCCATCACGGTGCGCAAATTGGTGGTGGCGAGCTGCATGATGGCGACATAGAGTTCGGACACTTCATAGGCCGCCTTGGCGGCGTCGAGCACCTGGAAGAAGACCACGCCGTCGACCGACACCATGGCATTGTCCTTGGTGATGATTTCCTGCCCCGGAATGTCGACGACCTGCTCCATCATGTTGATCTTGCGACCGACGGCGTAGAAGAAGGCGGGGTAGAAATTGAGGCCGGGCTTCGCCACCTCGGTAAAGCGGCCGAAACGCTCGATGGTATATTGATAGCCCTGCCGCACCACCTTGACGCTGACCGCCAGGTAGAAGAGCACCAGAAACGTGACCGTGAGTGCGAAGGTCGTCACCATATGTCCTCCCCAGAGAAGGGGATCACTATGGCGGCTATTCGTTAACGGGAAAAGGCAAAGTGATGGAGAGACATAAGATGCAGTTGCGCCACGCCCGATCCCTGCTGTTCCTGCCCGCGTCCAACCCGCGCGCGGTGGCCAAGGCACGCACGCTGCCGTGCGACATGGTGATCCTCGACCTGGAGGATGCGGTGCCCGACGCGGACAAGGCGGCGGCGCTGGACGCGGCGGTGGAGGCCGTGGGCGAGGGCTTTGGCGGGCGGCTGATGGCGGTGCGGATCAATGTCGAGGGGATGCCGTCGCACGGGGCGGAGATGGTGGCGCTCAAGCGCACCGCGGCCGACTATGTGGTGCTGCCCAAGGTCGAGAATGCCAAGCAGGTGAAGGATGTCTATTCCGTCGCGCAGAAGCCGGTGATCGCGATGATCGAGAGCGCGAAGGGCGTGCTGGCGGCGCCGGCGATCGCGGCGGGCGAGGGCTGTGCCGCATTGTTCGTGGGCACCAATGACCTGCGCAAGGATCTGAGCATTCCGCCGTCGGCCGGGCGGGCGGGGCTGGCCCATGTGCTGCAAAGCGTGGTGCTGGCGGCGCGGGCGGCGGGGATCGCGGTGTTCGACGGCGTGTTCAACCGGCTGGACGACGAGGCGGGGCTGGAGGCGGAATGCGCCGAGGGCCATGGCTTCGGCTTTGACGGCAAGACGCTGATCCACCCCGGACAGGTGCCGGTGGCGAACCAGGCGTTCGGCCCGGATGCGCAGGCGGTGGCGGATGCGCGCCGGCTGATCGAGGCGGCGACCGGCGGGGCCGAGCGCTTCGAGGGGCGGATGATCGAGGCGATGCATGTCGACGAGGCGCGGGCGCTGGTGGCGCGGGCGGAGGCGGTCGGGCAATAGCGAAAGGCGACAAGGCATGGCGGTACGGTTCGACAAGGTTGCGATCATCGGGACCGGCCATGTCGGCGCCACGGCCGCCTATGCGATGATGCTGCGCGGGCTGTTCACGCAGATATTGCTGATCGATGCGGACGGGCCGCGCGCACAGGCCGAGGCGCTGGACATTGCCGACGCCAATGCGCTGGCGCGGCCGGCCCATGTCCTGCGCGGCGACTATCGGGATGCGGGCGACGCGGCGATCGTCGTCATCACGGCCGGCGCGACCACCCATGGCGAGGAAAGCCGGCTGTCGGTTGCCGGACGCAGCGCCGCGATCGTGGCGGATTGTGCGCGGCGGGTGGTGGAAGCGGGCTTTGGCGGGGTGATGATCGTCGCGTCCAACCCGGTCGATGCGATGGCGCAGGTGGCGCAGCGCGCGTCGGGGCTGCCGGTGGGGCAGGTGATCGGCACCGGGACGCTGCTCGACAGTGCGCGCTTTCGCCGGCGGCTGGCCGACCGGCTGGGGGTGGCGCCGGTGTCGGTCGAGGGACAGGTGCTGGGCGAACATGGCGACAGCGAGGTGGCGGTCTTTTCGGGCGTGCGGATCGGCGGGGTGACGCTGGACCAGTTTCGCGGTGGCGCGGTGCTGGACCGGGCGGAACTGGCGCATGAGACGATGCGGGCGGGCTATGCGATCAACTATGGCAAGGGCCATACAAGCTATGGCGTGGCGACGGCGATCGTGCGGCTGTGCGAGGCGGTGCGGCGCGACGAGCAGGTGGTGCTGCCGGTGTCGACCCTTGCCCATGGCGAATGCGGCGTGGCGGGCGTCTATCTGAGCCTGCCCTGCGTGATCGGGGCGCTGGGGGTGAGCCGGGTGCTGGCGCCGGACCTGGACGCGGAGGAACGGGCGGCGCTGCGGGCGTCGGCAGCGGTGCTGCAGGGCATCATGGACGGGCTGGAATCCCATTGAAAAATCGCCGGCGATCATCCCTCCGGCAGGTCCACCCTGGGCAGAAGTTCCGCCTCCAGCGCGGGATAGAGGTGAGCGACGCTGCGTTGCAGTTCGTAGCGGGCGGCGGCGATGGTGGCGAAGCGGTCGGGGATGGGGAGGGTGCCGGCCTCCACCATGTCGAGGCCGGACCGCACGGCGGTGCGCAGCGTCGCATCGAGCCAGTCGAGCCAGTCGCGGGTCTGGGCGATGGCGCGGGTGCCGCCGGGATCGAACGGGCCATGGCCGGGGATCGCCGCCTTGTGCGGCAGCTTTGCGAGCGCATCCAGGCTTTCGCGCCAGCGGGCGAGGTTTGCGGTCGGGGTGCTGGGCGCGCGGTCGAGGAAGAGCAGGTCGCCCGCGATCAGCGTGCCGGTGCGTTCGTCCAGCAAGGCGAGATCGGCATTGCTGTGGCCGGCGAGCGGCAGCAGTTGCAGGCGGCGGCCGCCGAAATCCTCCGCCGGCTGGTCGATCCGCCGCCCCGGCAGGGCGAGGTCGGTGCCGCGCATCCAGTCGCCGAGCAGGCGATAGAGCGCATCGGAAAAGCCGCGTCCGTCCCGTTCCATGTCGGTGATGGTGCCGGGCAGGGCGGCGACGATGGCAGGATCGAAGGCGGTGATGCCCATGCCATGGTCGGGATGGAGATGGGTGACATAAACGCGCACGACCGGCTGGCCGGTCAGCGTCTCCGCCACTTTCCCGAGCATATGGCCATAGCGGATCGACGGGCCGGCATCGACCAGCAGCGTGCCGGCCGGGGTGGCGATGATCGTAATATTGGCGATCGCGCCGCCATTGGCGAACAGCATCGGTTCGTCGGCGCCATGGATCATCCACAGGCCATCGGCGACCGGCTGCGGATCGATGCGATAATCGTCCGGTGCGGCCCCGGTCAGCAGCGGGAGGGCGCCGGTCATGCCGGCCAGCGCCTGTCGGCGGCTGAGCATCATCGGCCGGTCGCGCCGGTGGCAGCGGGCAGGGGCGATTGGCGGGCGACCGTCACCTTGGCGAGATAGGCGCGGCCATTGGTGTCGCGCGCAGCGATGGAGAGCGTGTCGCCGGGATGGGCGCGGGGCATCAGGGTGATGGCGGGGTCTTCGGCGACGGCGGCCCATATCTCCATCTGACCGAGCAGCCGGCCGTCAGGGCCGGTCACGCGCATCTGTTCGATATGATAGGTCGGGATATTGGCGACGAAGCCGGTGTCCATCGGATGGCGGAAGGTGACGCGCAGCCGGCTGGCGCCGTCGGCCATCGGCCAGGCTTCGCCCCGCATTTCGCCCAGATGCTGGGCCCAGTCGCCCTTCACCCGGCTGACCGGCGGGGCTGAGCAGCCGCCGCCCGCCGCATCGACCCAGCCGCCGCTGACCAGCCATTGGCCGTCCGCCAGTTGCACCGCGCCGCGCACCGGGGTGCGCTGGTCGAGCTTGATGCGTGTGGCGACATAAGGTTCGGCGCCGTCGGGCCGATAATCGATGGCGATCGGGATGGGATTGAGATCGGCGAGGATCAGCATGCGCCTGATTGGATCGAGGCCGCGCGCGTCGAGCGCGACCGGGAAGCTGCGCTGGTTTTCCGCGATTTCGGGATAGCTGACCTTCACGCGCGGATCGAAGCGGACCGGATCGTCGCCGAAGATGGTCTGCGCATGGGCGGTCCACATGGGCGAATGCAGCGGATCGGCGGGATAGGGCGCGCGGGCAGGCGCGATGCCGCCGCTTGCCAGCAGGCAGGACATGGCCATGGCTGTCAGGATCTTGCGCCTGTTCATCCTCTTCTCCCAAAGTCCATGCCTAGCGCCGGACGAAAGACGCTACCATTGCACCTTGGGTCATGATGTCTGGAGAGAGTGGCATGCGGGCGAGGATGAGGCTGATGGCGGCGCTGCTGCTGGTGCCGGGCCCAGTGCAGGCGCAGATGCAGGCGCAGGAGGCGGAGTTGTTCGATGCGGCGGGCTATCGCATCGCTTATTATCGCGGACCCGTGCATCGCCCGCCCGAGGGGGTGGGCAGGATCGCGCCGGCCGCGATCGCCGGGCTGCGGCCGGATATCGACATGATCCTGATCGATGTGCTGCCGGCCGAGGGTGGCCATCGCGCGGCGGACGGACGCTGGCAACTGGCGCAGCCGCATGAGAGCATCCCCGGCGCCCACTGGTTTCCCGAAAGCGGGCGGGGTGCGCCGACGCCGGATATTACCGACTGGTTCGCGCGCGGGGTTGCGCGGCTGACCGGCGGGAAGCGCAACCGGATGATCGTCACCTTTTGCCGCGCGGATTGCTGGATGGGCTGGAATGCGGCGCGACGGCTGCGGGTGATGGGCTATCGCAATATCTGGTGGCTGGCCGAGGGGACCGACGGCTGGCGAGATCTGGGCCGCGAGCTGAAGCCCGTACAACCCGCGCGCCGATAGGACCAAAGGTCAATTGTCTGGCCCCCGTTTTTGGGCATGTTGCACGCTAACGGGGTAGTTCAAACCATTGATTTTCGGGAGAGAGTAAATGCTTCATCGTTCGGTGCTGGCGATCATCGGCGGCCTGGCCATGGCCAGTGCGATGCCGGCCGCGGCCAAGGACATCACCGTCCATATGAAGAACAAGGGCGCCGATGGCGCGATGGTGTTCGAACCGTCCTTCGTGAAGGCGGCGCCGGGCGACGTGATCCATTTCCAGCCGACCGATCCCAGCCATAATGCCGAGACCATCTCTACCATGCTGCCGGCCGGCGCGACGCCGATGAAGGGGGCGATGAACAAGGAGGCGGTGCTGACTGTCAGCAAGCCGGGCCTCTATGGCATCAAGTGCATGCCCCATTATTCGATGGGCATGGTGGCGCTGGTGCAGGTGGGCAAGCCGACGGCGGCCGATGTGACGGCGGCCAAGGCGGTCAAGCTGCCGCCCTTCGCCGCCAAGCGGATGAATGCGGCGCTCGCCCAGGTGAAATAAGCGCGGGCCAGTCCCGCAGACAGGCAGGCCGGTCATCCACCAGGATGGCCGGCCTGTTTCCTGTCATTCGTAGCGCAGCGCGTGGATCGGGTTGGTGCGCGCGACGCGGAAGCTGTGCGCGCCGATGGTCAGGATCGCGATCAGCAGCGCCAATCCGCCGGCCAGCAGGAAGGGCAGGGGCGTCAGCGCGATGCGGGAGTCGAAGCCGTTGAGCCAGTCGCGCATCACCCACCAGGCGACCGGCCAGGCGATGAGGTTGGCGATCAGCACCGGGCGGGTGAACTGCCAGACCAGCAGTTGCACGATCTTGCCCGTGCTGGCGCCCAGCACCTTGCGGATGCCGATTTCCTTGGTCCGGCGCTGCGCGGTGAAGGCGGACAGGCCGAACAGGCCAAGGCAGCCGACGATCACCGCCAGCAGGGCGAAGGCGGCGAAGGCCTGGGCCCGTGCTTCCTCGGCATGATAGACTTCGCGCACGATATCGTCGCTGAAGCGCGCGCTGAAGGGCACTTCGGGAGCGAGCCGCTTCCACACGCTTTCGATCCGCGCCAGCACCGTCGCCGGATTGCCATGATAGCGGATCAGCATTTCGTTATGATTGTCGCGATCGAAGAGGAAGAAGATCGGGTCCATCGGATCGCGGATCGAGCGGAAGCGCGAATCCTGGACGACGCCGATGATGGTGATGGGCACGCTGCCGCCAAATTCGTCGCGCACCAGGCCGCCGCGGACCTGCTTGCCGATCGCGTCCTGCGGTGAGGCAAAGCCCAGCCGCTTGACCGCCAGTTCGTTGACCACGGTATTGGCGCCGCGCGCGGCAAAGGCGCGCTCGGCCTCCGGAACCTCCGGGAAGGGACGGGTGATGTCGTCGATCGGCCGGTTGATGTCGAAGCTCCGCCCGGCAAGCAGCTTGATGCCCATCGTGTCGAAGAATTTGGTGTCGACCTGATAGATGCCCATGCTGATCGGCTCTTCACGGCCGGGCACCAATATGCCGCTATTGGTGTTGTTGGTGGTGCTGATGCCGATATTGGTGCGGCCGACCGAGGTCACGCCGTCGACCTTCTCGATTTCCCGCACCATCGTGTCGAGCACCGGGTCGAGCTGGCGGCGGCTGATGCCCGAAATCTGGATCAGTCCCTCGCGCTTGTAGCCGGGATCGGAATTGCGGGCGTAGAGGGTCTGGGCATAGACCACCGCCGTGCAGATGATGAGGCCGATCGACACGGCGAACTGGGCGACGACCAGCGCGCTGCGCAGCCGGCCCGATCCTTCGGCATCGGCCGCCGACTTGTTCGCCTTGAGCACGCGGGCGGGCTGGAAGCGGGACAGGTAGAAGGCGGGATAGGCGCCGCCGGCCACGCCAACCAGCAGCACCAGGCCGATGATCGGCAGGATGAGGCCGCCGCTGCCGAAATAATGGAGGCTGAGGTCCGCGTCGAGGAAGCGGCTGACCAGCGGCAACAGCAATTCGGTCAGCGCCAGCGCGACCAGCATCGCCACCGCCGAGACCAGGATGGATTCGCCGATGAATTGCAGCACCAGCTGGCGGCGATTGGCGCCCAGCACCTTGCGCAGCGCAACTTCCCGCGCGCGCTGGCTGGCGCGGGCGGTGGCGAGGTTGACGAAGTTGACGCAGGCCATGCCCAGGATCAGCAGGGCGACGATGGCGAAGGTGATGATCGAGCCGCGATCATTGCCCGGCGTCATCGACCCGTTCTGGGCCCGGCCAAGATGGACGTCGCGGACATTGACCAGGGCGAAGTTCATGTCGTCGCCCTGGTTGAAGCGACGGCCGCCGAAAAACTGGTCGGGGATGTTGCGCTTTTCCCATTGCGGCAGCTGGGCATTGATCGCCTTGACGTCGGCGCCGGGCTTCAGCCGGACATAGATCCAGCCCGATTGCCAGCCATATTGGCTGAGGAAATCGGGCGTCTGCGCCCAGTAGCTGGGCGGATCATAGCGGGCGAGCATGGTGAGCTTGAGGTGCGAGGCCTTGGGCAGATCCTTGAGCACGCCATTGACGCGATAGTCGGTCGAGATGCCGCGCGAGATGAGCGTTAGCGTCTGGCCCATCGGGTCTTCGCTGCCGAAGCGGCGCTTCGCCTCGCTGTCGGTCAGCACCATGTCGCCGGGCTTGGCCAGCGCGGTGCGCGGATCGCCCTTCACCAGCGGCAGGTCGAGCACGTCGAACACCGGGCCGTCGACGAATTTCATGTCGTCCACTTCGGTCGCGACGCCGTTGCGCAGCACGACTGGCCCCGCCGAAAGCAGATGGACGGCCGCCGCGATCTGCGGGAAATCCTTCCGCAGCGCCGCCTGCGCGACATAGGGCGCCATCTGCAGGTTGTTTTCGCGGCCACCATGCGGATCGGTATAATAGGTCTGGAACTGGAAGGTCCGGTCCGCCTGCGGCATCCAGGCGTCGAAGGTCAGTTCATTGCGGACGAACAGCAGGATGATGAGGCAGGCGGCCATGCCGGTCGCCAGCCCCAATATGTTGATCGCCGCATAGGTGCGGCTCTTGAGCAGCGACCGCAGGCCGACCGTCAGATAATTGCGCCACATGGGAAGTCTCTCCGTCTTGGGCTATCAGGCGGCGCGGCGCCGTTCCTGCAGGATGCGGCCGTCCAGCATGTGGACGACGCGGCTGGCATAATCGGCATGGGCGGGCGAATGGGTGACCATGACGATGGTCGATCCTTCGGCGTTGAGCGTCTGGAGCATCTTCATCACTTCCTCGCCATGGCTGGTGTCGAGATTACCGGTCGGTTCGTCGGCCAGGATCAGGCGCGGTTCGGACACCAGCGCGCGGGCGACGGCGACGCGCTGCTGCTGGCCGCCCGACAGCTGGCTGGGCCGGTGGCGGGCGCGATGGGCGATGCCGACCCGGTCCATCACCGCCTCGACCTTCGCCTTGCGCTCGGCGGCGGGCATGGCGTGATAGAGCAGGGCGAGTTCGATATTCTCGGCCACGCTCAGTTCGTCGATCAGGTTGAAGCTCTGGAAGATGAAGCCCAGATGTGTCTTGCGGATGCCCGCCAGCCTGGGTTCGGGCAGGCCGGCAATCTCGGTGTCGCCAAAACGGTAGGAGCCGCTCGACGGGCTGTCGAGCATGCCGATCATGTTCAGCAGGGTCGACTTGCCGCAGCCCGACGGGCCCATGATCGCGACAAATTCGCCCTGGAAGATGTCGAGGTCGATCGCGTCGAGCGCGGTGGTTTCGACCATGTCGGTGCGATAAACGCGGCTGAGTTCACGCAGGCTGAGCAACGCTTGGGTCATGTCTTTGCCTTTCACTTCTTTTCGAGGACCAGCCGATCCTTGTCGGCAAACCCGGTATAGGGGGATGTGAGCACCTGCTCGCCGGGCTCCAGCCCGTCGAGAATCTCGATATAGTCGGCGTTGCGCCGGCCGAGGCGCACGGCGCGCTTCACCGCCTCGCCGCCGTCGGGCGTCACCACGAACACCCAGGCACCGCCGGTGTCATTGTAGAAGCTGCCATTGGGGATGAGGCGCGCGCGCACCGGATCGCCCAGCGTCAGCTTGGCCTGGAGCGTCTGGCCGCGCTGGATCTGGGGCGGTTCGCCGTCGAGGAACTGCAGGTCGATCTCGAACTGGCCGTTGCGCACGGTCGGATAGATTTTTGCGACCTTCATCCGATAGCTCTTGCCGTTCCAGTCGACCGTCGCGGTCTGGCCGAGCTGGACGCGGGGCAGGTAGAATTCGTCGATCCCGGCAACCAGCTTGTTGCGGCCGGGGCTGTCGATCTGGCCCAGCCGCTCGCCGCGCGCCATCGACTGGCCGACCTGGATCGAGAAGGCGGAGACGGTGCCGGCGACCGGGGCGCGCAGATTGAGCGCCTCCAGGCTGGCGCGGGCGACGCCGAGGCTGGACTGGAGGGTTTCGGCCGAGGCGCGCAGCTGGGCGAGCTGGCTGGTCTGGAGCCGCTCGTCGGTCTGCTGGGTGCGGGCGAGGACGGCCCGGCGATCGCGCTGATAGCTGAGGTCGTCGCGCGTGTCGGCAAAGGTCCGGCCGGCGACGAAGCCGCGCGCGGCCAGCGGCGCTTCCCGCTCATATTGGCGCTGCGCCTTCTTGAGGTCGAGATCGGCCTCCAGCATGGCGCGCTTGTTGGTGAGCCGGTTCTGCGACAGCGCCAGTTCCTGGCTGCGCATGGAATTGAGCTGCTGCGTCACTTCGGTCTGGCGGGCGAGGACCGACAGTTGCAGTTCGGCGTTGGACAGGCGGGCGAGCAACTGGCCCTTCTGGACGGTGGCGCCATCCTCGACCAGCACCTCTTCGACCCGACCGCCCTCGATCGCATCGAGATAGACGGTGATGAGCGGGGTGACGCGGGCGCGCAGCGGCAGGAAATCGTCGAACCGGCCCTGGCTGACGGTGGAGACGACGATGCGGTCGGCCGGCAGGGTCTGGCTGTTGCTGCTGGGCATATAATACCAGGCGGTGCCGATCAGCGCGATCGCGCCGGCGGCGCCCAGTGCAACCTTGGCGCGCAGCGGCAGGGTCTTGCGCGCCACCACCCGGTCCATCGCGCCGCCACTGGTGGGCGCGGCGGCCCGCGGCGTTTCGCTCGGCATGCTGACGACGCTCATGCGCGGCGGCTCCACTGTCCGATTTCGAACATTGCTTGTCCGATACCGAACATCAGGCGAGGAAGGGCTTGCAGCCGGTGCCGGCGCGGGCGGGACAGCGGAGATGCCCGGCCTCGGCCGCCATCTGGCGCGGCGCTTCGCAGCCGAATGGCCGGGAAGCGGCCTGCGGCGCGGCCATCACCAGCAGGGTGGCGGCGATGCCGAGCAGGATCGAAAGCGGTTTTGACAGCGAGGAGCCGGGCCGGCGATACATTGTCAGTCTCCATCTGAACTTGGGGCACATGCCCTTTGCCGGATGCTTCGCAAGCGGCGTGCCAGTTGCCTTTTTGCGGGCATGTGCGGGACGGGATCCGGGCCGTGACGGGTCTGGCACGGATATTGATTGCACGGTTCCGGACAGGCGCTGTACGGGAGCGAACGGATGACAGAGGGGCGGATGACACAGGAGAAGCCATTTGAGCTGTGCGTCGTCATCGATGATGATGACGACATATTGCTGGCCGCGCGCCTGTTGCTGCGCGCGATCTTTGGCGAAGTGCTGACCTTCCGCGACCCCGAATCCGCCTTTGCCGCGACCGCCGGCCTGACCCCCGAAGCAATCCTGCTCGACGCCAATTTCTCGCGCGGGGCGACCAATGCGGCGGAAGGGTTCGAATGGCTGGGCCGTTTCCTGGCGCGCGATCCGCAGGCGGTGATCGTGATGATTACCGCCCATGCCGGGGTACAGGTCGCGATCGAGGCGATGAAGCGCGGCGCGACCGATTTCGTGACCAAGCCCTGGTCGAACGAGCGGCTGCTGGCGACGGTGCGCACGGCCGCAGCGCTGCGCGCGTCGCGCAAGGCGGTGGCGCAGAAGGACAAGGTGGCGATGATCGCGGCGGCGCCGGCAGGGGAGACGCCGCTGCTCGGCACGTCACCGGCGATGGCGCGGGTGCAGCAACTGATCGACCGTGCCGCGCCGACCGACGCCAATGTGCTGATCCTGGGCGAGAATGGCACGGGCAAGGAATTGGTCGCGCGCGAACTGCATCGCCGATCGCGCCGGGCCGAGCGGATCATGCTGCCGGTCGACCTGGGCGCGGTGGCCGAAAGCGTGATCGATTCCGAATTGTTCGGGCATGTGAAGGGCGCCTTCACCGATGCGCGGTCCGACCGGATCGGGCGGTTGCAGGCGGCCGATGGCGGCACCCTGTTCCTGGACGAGATCGGTAATCTGCCGCTGCACCTGCAGCCCAAGCTGCTGACCGCGCTGGAGCAGCGCAAGGTGACGCCGGTGGGCGCCAACAAGCCGGTGGCGGTGGACATCAGGGTGATCGCCGCGACGAACCTGAGCGCCGGGCAGATCGCGGACGAGGGGCGGTTCCGCCAGGATCTGCTGTTCCGGCTCAATACGGTCGAGATAGTGCTGCCGCCGCTGCGCGAGCGGCGCGAGGATATTCCCGCGTTGATCGCCCATTATCATGCGCTCTATGCCCGCAAATATGCCCGGCCGGTGCATCCGATCGCGCCCGAGCTGATGGCGGCGCTGGTCGCCTATGACTGGCCGGGCAATGTCCGCGCGCTGCGCCATGCGATCGAGCGGGCGGTGATCCTGGCCGGGGACGCACCCTTTGGCATCGAGGATATCCCGCTGCGCAACCATGGCAGTCCCGAGCCGGTCCGGATCGACCGGGCCGCCGTGGTGGAGGCGCCGCCACCGCCCGACGACATGAATCTGGAACGGGTCGAGCGGCGCCTGGTCGAGACCGCGCTGATGAAGCATGGCTATAATATCTCCAGCGCCGCCGCCGAGCTGGGCCTGACCCGCGCCTCCCTCTATCGCCGCATGGAAAAACATGGGCTTTGATCGGCGCTTCTCGATCGGCCTGGCGCTGCGGCTCGTCATGGCCATGGCCTGCCTGGCGGCGCTCGCCTGGGCGCTGATGACGCCGGACCTGGGCGCCGTGCGCATCCTGTGCGCGATCGGCGCGGCGGTCAGCGCGATGGCGCTATGGCATCATGTGCGCCGCGCCAATTTCGAACTGGCCCGCTTTGTCGAGGCGATCGAGTTTGGCGACCTGCAGGCGCGCTTCGCCCGGCCGGGATCGGACAGCGGCTTTGACCAGTTGGGCGCGGCGCTCGATCGCGGCATCCGAAAGCTGCGCGACGATCGGGTGCGCTTGCAGGAGGCGTCGCGCTTCTACGAGGCGCTGGCCGATGATGCGCCCGCCGCGCTGCTGACGATCGCGCCCGATGGCAGGATCGAACCGGTGAACAAGGCGGCGCGCAAGCTGTTCAACCGCCATGCCGGGGTGCGGCCGGACGATTATGCCCCCTATGGCGGCCATTTCGCCGCGACGCTGACCGCGCTGGAGCCGGGGCGCAGCCAGACCATGTTGATCGAGACCGATATCGGGCCGCAGCGCGTGCTGATCCGCTGCGCCAGCCTGACCCGGCTGGGCGGGGCGACGCGGGTGATTGCGGTGCAGGTGATCCAGCAGGCCCTGAATGCGGTCGAGGTGGCGGCGCAGAGCGACCTTATCCGCGTGCTGACGCATGAGATCATGAATTCGATGACGCCGGTGACATCGCTCGCCCGCACCGCGTCGGACCTGATGGCGCAGGCGGACGATGGCGACGATCCGCTGATCGCCGATGCCCGTGCCGCCGTCGATACGCTGGCCCGGCGCGCCGACGGGGTGATGCATTTCGTCGAAACCTATCGCACCATCACGCGCCCGCCGCTGGTCGATCGCCGGTTGTTCGCGGCGCGGCCCTTTGCCGACGAACTGGCCAAGCTGTTCGCGGCCGATGCCGATCGCGCGAGCGTGCATCTGGAGGTGCGGGTCAGCCCGGCCGACCATCGCATCGATGCCGATCCCGACCTGTTGGCGCAGGTGGTCATCAACCTGCTGCGCAATGCGGCGGATGCGGCCGAATGCCATCGCGACCGGCCGGAAGTGTCGCTGAGCATCGCCGCGATCAGCGCCGGGCGCACCCGGATCGAGGTGGCGGACAATGGCCCCGGCGTGCCCGAGGCGCTGCGCCACGACATCTTCCTGCCCTTCTTCACCACCAAGAAGACCGGCAGCGGGATCGGCCTGAGCCTTGGCCGGCAGGTGCTGCTGGCGCATGACGGCACGATCGAGATCGACAGCGCGCCGTCGGGCGGCGCGCTGTTCCGGCTGACGCTGTAGCGCGGCGGCCGGCCCCGATCAGGGGCAGGGGTCGGGCAGGTCGCGATGCACCGCCTCGATCGCGGCGATGGCGTCGGCGCTGAGCGTCAGGTTGACGCTGTCGATGTCGGCCCTGAGCTGGTCCAGCGAGGTCGCGCCGATGATCGTCGCGGTGACGAACGGGCGGCTGTTGACATAGGCGAGCGCGAGCTGGGCGGGATCAAGGCCATGGGCATGGGCGATCGCGACATAGCGGGCGGCGGCCGGTGCCTGGCCGGGCAGATCGTAGCGGACGAACTGGCGCGCGACGTCGCGGCGGGTGCCGGGCGCGATCACCCCGCCCAGATATTTGCCGGTCAGATTGCCGCCGGCGAGCGGCGAATAGGCGAGCAGGCCGACATCTTCACGCAGGGCAAATTCGGACAGGCCGATTTCGAACACGCGGTTGAGCAGATTATAGGCGTTCTGGATCGACGCGATACGGGGCAGGCCCTGGTCCCGCGCCAGGCGCAGATATTCGCTGACGCCCCAGGGCGTTTCGTTCGACACGCCGACATGGCGGATCTTGCCCGCCTTCACCAGATCGGCAAGGGCATCGAGCGTTTCCTCGATCGGGACGGTGTCGGGCCGGTCGGCCAGGGCGGACAGGCCGCGCACGCCGAAGGAGGGGACCGGCCGGTCGGGCCAGTGGACCTGATAGAGATCGATATAGTCGGTCTGCAACCGGCGCAGGCTGTCGTCGATTGCCTGTTCAATGTTCCGGCGGTCCAGCCGGTCCGCGGTGCGGATGCCGCGCGAGGGATCGCGGGCGGGGCCGGCCACCTTGGTCGCCAGGATGATGTCGTCGCGCTTCTTCCGCCCGGCGATCCAGCTGCCGATATAGGCTTCGGTCAGGCCCTGGGTGTCGCGGCTGACCGGAGTGACCGGATACATTTCGGCGGTGTCGATGAAATTGACGCCCTGGCCGACCGCATAGTCGAGCTGGGCGTGCGCTTCGGCTTCGCTGTTCTGCGATCCCCAGGTCATGGTGCCAAGGCAGATCAGGCTGACCCAGAGGTCGGTGCGACCGAGCGTGCGATATTCCATATGTCATGGCCCTTTCGTGGCAAGCGACTGGTTTCTAGCCGTTTGTCGGGAAATGCAAAGCCATGGCGGGATCGGTTGAGAAACTATCATTGACAGCATCCGTCCGGCCGCAGACAGGAAACAGCTCGTCCATCGGTTAACCAAAGGCTCATCGGATCGCCCTAGGTTGCGACTCCTTCCCTGTTGGTGCGTTGATCGAGCATGTCTGACCTGTCTGATCTCATCCTGGACATGATTACCCGCTATGGCTGGTGGAGCGGGCCGATCATCGGCGTGCTGGCCTTTTTCGAATCGCTGGTGGTGATCGGGCTGTTCGTGCCGGCGATCGCCACGATGATCGCGGTCGGCGGGCTGATCGGGGCGGGGCTGGTCGATCCGGCGCCGGTGTTCGCCTGCGCCGTGTTCGGCGCGATCCTGGGCGACTGGGTATCCTATACGCTGGGGCGGTCGGTCGGGCCGGCCATCTATCGCCATCGCTGGCTGCGCGGGCATCGGCTGGCCTTTGCGCGGGCGCGGCTCTTCTTTCGCCGCTATGGCTTCATCTCGGTGCTGCTCGGCCGCTTCCTGGGGCCGGTCCGTTCGACCGTGCCGGTGGTCGCGGGCGTGGTGAAGATGCCGCATGGCCCGTTCCAGATCGCCAATATCCTGTCCGCCCTGCTGTGGGTGCCGGCGCTGCTGCTGCCCGGCTATCTGGCCGGCGGCCGGCTGACCCATTTCGATTTCGAGGCGGAGCATTTCGCGATGATGGCGCTGGGTCTGTGCCTGGTGCCGCTGCTGCTGGGGTGGCTGGCGATCCGTTTCTTCAACAAGCCGCGTCAGCGGCATCGCACCATGTCCGCACAGCGCGGCTGAAAGGTTGATGACAGGCTGCTTCGCTAATCGGCGGCGGCCCAATTCACACCCAATAGGCTGTTCGCTGCGGCGGTGATGTTCTTCACGTCGTTGCCTTGCGGGACGGCGAGAGGATTTATGAACGACATCTGGACTCACATAGTCGCCGATTTTTCCAATCTCGGCTCTCCATCCGCGCTGGCCGCCTTTGGCCAGGTCGTGCTGATCGACATCATGCTGGCGGCGGACAATGCGATCGTCGTCGGCGCGCTGGCGGCCGGCCTGCCGCCAGCGTCGCGGCGCAAGGTGATCGCGATCGGCGTGATCGCCGCGCTGGTGCTGCGCATCGCCTTTGCCCTGCTGGTCACGCAGCTGATGCAGCTTGTCGGCCTGGTCTTTGCCGGCGGCCTGCTGCTGGTCTGGGTCGGCTGGAAGATGTGGCGCGAACTGCGCGCGCATGGCGAACCGGAAGATGCCGAGGATATTGCCGGAAAGGCGGCGCCCAAGGGCTTTGCCCAGGCGGCCTGGGCGGTCGCGATCGCCGACGTCAGCATGAGCCTGGACAATGTGCTGGCGGTGGCCGGCGCGGCGCGGGAGCATCCCGGTATCCTGGTGATCGGCCTGGTCCTGTCGGTGGCGCTGATGGGCGTGGCGGCGAACCTGCTGGCCCGCGTGATCGAACGCTATCGCGCGATCGCCTATTTCGGCCTGATCGTGATCCTCTATGTCGCCGGCAAGATGATCTATGAAGGCGCGATCGACCCGGCCACGGGCCTCATCACCCTGTTCTGAGGCCCTGTTTGGAAAATGCGCGGAAGAGCGCATTTTCGATGCGGCACCGGCCCGCGCCCCCACCCGACCTCCCATCAGGATACCATGTCTGGGCGGTCGGGTGGGGGTGCGGGCCGGTGCGGATGAGCCAGAGGCGCATTTCCAAATAAGAAGGCGGGGCCGGTCAGTCGGCCCCGCTGTTCTTTCCCATGGAGGCAAAGCCGAGCGGCGCGCCGATCAGCACCAGGATGACGCGGGTCAGATGGTGGATGACGACGACGCCCGGCTCCAGCGCCAGGCTGAGCGCAACCATGCTCATTTCGGCGAGACCGCCCGGCGAATAAGCGAGCGTCAACAGCACCGGATCGACCCCGGCCAGCGTGCCGATCCCCGCCGCCCAGGCAAAGGTGACGGCCAGCAGGATCGCCGTCGACCCAGCCGCCAGCGCCAGGATGCGCAGCAATTCCTTCAGCGTCAGGCCGACGAAGCGGCAGCCCATAGTGGCGCCAAGGCCGACCTGTGCCGCGGCCAGTGCCCAGCCGGGAATGCGGAAATCGGCCAGGCCGCTCATATGCACGGCGGCGCTGACCGCCAGCGGCCCGACCAGATGCCAGGCGGGCAGGCGCAGCAGCCGGCCGATCAGCAGGCCCAGAAGCGCGCAGCCCACGCCCCAGAAGAGCAGCGACCAGCTGGCGACATCGCCGGTCACCGGCGTGATGGCGCTGGCCGCGACCGGTGCATGGTCGAGCCGGATCAGGAAGGGCAGGATGAAGACGACGAGGAAGATGCGCGCGCCATGGATCAGGCCGATGGCGCGTTCGTCGGCGCCGCGTTCGGCGCCCATCACCACCATTTCGGCAATGCCGCCGGGCATGCCGGCGAAATAGGCGGTGGCCGGATCGAACTTCGCGACCTTGCGGAAATAGGTGACGCACAGCAGCGCAGCGGTGGCGAGGAAGAAGGGCAGGGCGGCGAGCGGGATGATCCAGTCGCGCGCCTGTGGCAACAAATGCGGGCCAAAGCTGCTGCCCAGCACTACGCCGATCACCGCCGCCATCGGGCGGCGGGTGGCGGCGGAGGCCTGAATCGGCAAACCGGCGACGCTGGCGACCGCGCAGGCCGCCATCGATCCGAGCACCCAGGGCAGTGGCGCATGGATCGACCAGAAAAGCGCGCCGCCGGCCGCCCCGACGGCAAGCGCCGCCAGGAAGCGGAGGAGTGTGTCCAATCCCCTAGGCGACAAAGGGGAAGGCCAGGGCGATCATGCCGACCAGGGTCATGACGATGCCGACCGCGGCGGCGGGCAGCAGGGTGAAGCGCTGATGATCGGCCAGGTCCACGCCCGCCAGGCTGACCAGCAGATAGGTCGAGGGGACCAGCGGGCTGAGCAGATGGACCGGCTGGCCCATCAGCGAGGCGCGGGCGATCGCCATCGGTTCGACGCCATAATGGGCGCCGGCTTCGGCGAGGATCGGCAGCATGCCGAAATAGAAGGCATCGTTGGAGATGAAGAAGGTGAAGGGCATGGAGAGCAGGGCGGTGATCGGCGCCATATAGGGGCCGAGCGCGGGCGGGATGACGCCGACGACTTCCTTGCTCATCGCCTCCACCATGCCGGTGCCGCCGAGGATGCCGGTGAAGATGCCGGCGGCGAAGATCAGCGACACGACCGACAGGACATTGCCGGCATGGGCGGCGATCCGTTCCTTCTGCTGGGCGACGCCGGGATAGTTGACGATCATGGCGATGGCGAAGGCGATCATCATCAGCACCGAGAGCGGCAGCACGCCCCAGACCAGCAGGACGAGCAGCGCCACCACCAGCAGGCCGTTGAACCAGCGCAGATGCGGCCGGCGCGCTTCGGGATATTGCGAGACGCCCAGGTCCGACGGGGCGACCGACTGGCGCGCCTGCACCTTGCCGAGGCGGCGGCGTTCCTTGATCCCGAACCAGAAGGCGAGGCCGAGCAGGAAGGCAAGGCCGGCGATCATGCCGGGGATGAGCGGCAGGAACAGGGTGGCCGGGTCCAGTTTCAGCGCGCTTGCGGCGCGGGCGGTCGGCCCGCCCCACGGGGTCAGGTTCATGATCCCGCTCGTCACCATCAGCAGGCAGACGAGGTAGAGCCGGTTCATGTCGAACCTTTTGTAGAGGGGGAGCAGCGCAGCGATGGTGATGATGTAGGTGGTCGACCCGTCGCCGTCGAGGCTGACGACCGAGCAGAGCACCACCGTGCCCAGCAGGATCAGCAGCGGATCGCCATGCACGATCTTCACCAGCCGGGCGACCAGCGGGTCGAACAGGCCGGTGTCGGTCATGGTCGAGAAGAAGAGGATGGCGAACAGCAGCATGACGCCGGTCGGCGCCAGATTCTTGATGCCGTCGATCATCATGTCGCCAAGGCCGGCGGCCTGACCGGCGATCACGCCGAACAGCGAGGGGATGACGATCAGCGCGACCAGCGGGGTCATCCGCTTGGTCATGATCAGCGTCATGAAGGTGGCGACCATCAGGAAGCCGAGCAGGGCAAGATTCATCGCTGCGTCCTTGAGGGGGCTGGAGGAAGGAGGATCAGAAGGTCACGCCGACACGGGCGCTGACGGTCTGGCCGTCATCGCCGCCCGTGTAGGTGCCGGCGCGGTTGTTGGTGTGCCACTGGATGCCGTTGAGCTGGATCCGGGTGAAGCTGTTGAGATACCAGTTGACGCCCAGCGTCGCGGCCCAGCCGTCGCCGCCCAGCACCAGGTCGGTATAATCGAGATTTTCGTAGCGGGCGGTCAGCTCGATCGCGCCGAGGCCGCCGTCCAGTACGGGATCGAGCACATTGGGCTGGCCGAAGCTGCCGAGGCGCGGGTTGTAGGGCGGCAGTTCGCCGGTCAGGAACAGGCCGCTCGACAGGCTCCAGGCCTTGCTTTCGAAGCTGGGGCGTCCGCCGTCGAGGCGCGCGATGCGGCGGCCGGCCTCACCCATCACCCACAGGCCGCCGACATAGCCGCCCAGTTCCGCGCCATAGCCGGTGGTCGAGCGGCCGCCGAGCAGTTCGCCGGTGGTGACGCGGACCGCGCCGTTGAAGCGGCCGCCGATGACGGTGCTGCGGGTCAGCGTGGTCGCGGCGGAGGACAGGGCTTCGTCGAAGAACCAGCCGCCGACATGGAGCAGCGAGCGATCGGTCCTGATCGGGTTCCAGTGCGCACGGCCGCTGAAGGTGCGGCTGTCATTGGTCGCCTGTTCGCCATCGACGCGGTCGCCGGTCACGCTGAGCGAGGCATGCCAGTTGGGGCCGAACATGCGGCCCATGATGCCGATGCCGTAGAAGCCGCGCTGCGGGATGATGGCGGTCGACACCACGCCCCGTTCCAGGAAGGGGGTGGAGTCCGAACCGGTGCTGCCTTCGAAGGCGCGGTCGTTGAACAGGTGCCCGGCGCGCACGTCATAATCGACCTTGCTGCTGATCTTGTTGCGATAGCCCAGGAAGGCGGTGACGATGTCGACCTCATTCTCCGAAAAATCGCTTTCGAACTGGTAGAAGAAATGCGGGCCGACGCCGCCTTCCAGACCCAGACGCAGCGCGCGCATGCCGGTCGTCGTGGTGTTGCGGCCGCCATATTTCGACCCCATGGTCGAGCTGACGTCGACCAGGATGCGACCGCGCGGCTTGTAGGTGAAGACGCCGTCGGCCGAGCGGAAGACGGGCAGGCCCGCGCCCCATTCGGTGGTGACGCCGGACGGATTGGCGGCGACCGCGCGGGCCTGGGCCACGTCGATATCGGCCGGGCCGGGGGGCACGATCTGCGGCGCGAAGGGGGCGATGACCAGCGGCTGGGCCGTGTCCTGCTGCGCCATTTGTGGCGCGGGCTGCGCAGCGGCGGGGGGCGTCGCGGCCTGGGCTGCGGCCTGCTGCCCCTCGATCTTGTCGAGCCGGGCCTTGAGCGTGGCGATCTCGGCCGCCTGGGCCTTCACCAGTGCGGCCAGGTCATCGGCGCTGGGCGCCTGGGCGAGGGCGGGCGTGGCGACGATCAGTGCCAGCACGGCGCAGCCGCCGCGCAACATCAGATGGGACATGCTTATCGGGCTCCGGAAACGAGGGCCGCCTGCCATTCGCGCAGGAAGCGCTGGCGCGTGAGGCGGTCGAGATTGACGAGAAGCTGCGGGCCGACGCGGATCGAGCGGGCCTGGGCAGCGGGCAGGCGGCGGCCGTTGATATCGGTCCGCACCGGCCAGAGGCTATGTTGCGCGAGCAGCGATTGCCCTTCGCGTGAGAGGAGGAAGTCGAGGAACAGCTTGGCTGCGGCGGGGTGCCGCGCCTCGCGCGCGATGAAGGCGATGCGCGACATCACGATGGTATAATCTTCGGGAAAGACGACGCCGATGCGCGGGTCGCGGCGGGCGCGTTCCTGCGCGTAGGAGCCGATCACATTATAGGCGATCGAGAATTTGCCTTCGGCCACGCCGCGCAGCATCGGTTCGGTGGTGATGTGCAGTTGCGGCCGGGTCGCGGCCATCGCCTCCACCAGCGAACCGGTGTCGCGGGTGATGGCATAATCCTGCGTCAAATAGAGATAGCCGGTGTTCGAGCGGGCAGGATCGAAGGTCGTGACCTTGCCGGTCAGCGCCTTGCGATCCTTGCGCAGCATCGCCTCCAGCGCGGCATGGCTGCGCGGCGGATTGGCAATCGCCTTCTTGTTGTAGACATAGGCGATTGGCTCTGCGGTGACGCCAAAGCCCATATTCTTCCATACCGCATTGGCGGGCAGGGCGGGCTTTTCCGGACTGGCATAGGCCTGGGCAAAGCCATCGTTGATGAGCTTGACCTGCTGGTCCATCGCCGACGACCAGACCAGGTCGGCCGACATCCGGCCGCTGCGCGCCTCGGTCGAGAAGCGGCGGAACATCTCGTTCGACCCGAGGTCGGAATAGCTGACGGTAACGCCGGGATAGCGGCGCTGGAACGCCAGGATGACCGGTGCCATTTCCGACGTGTCGGCATTGGCATAGACGATGACCTGCCGTTCGGCACGGGCATCGCCGATCAGATCGTCATAGGAACGCGGATAGCCGGTTGGCCTTTGCGCTACCGCTGTCGCGCTGGTGACGGACAGGCTTGCCAGCGCCGCCACTATCTGAATAACCCTTCGCATCGACCCTGCTCCTCACATGTTCCGTTCTTCTGTCGGATTGGGAGAGGCAGTTACGAAGCCAAGCTGTCATCAACCTTTCAGCATCGGGTGCCCTATTCGGATTTTGATGATCGAGGATGACGCCGCACTGGCGCGCAGCATTGCAGCCCTGCTGCGGGCGGGCGGCCATGCGGTGGACCATGTCGCGACCGGCGAGGATGCGCTGGCGGTGGTGGGCGGGGAACCCTATGCGCTGGTGATACTGGACGTGGGCCTGCCCGATATCGACGGCTTCACCGTATTGGCGGAATTGCGCCGGCGCGGCGAGAAAGTGCCGGTGCTGATGCTGACCGCGCGCGATGCGCTGGACGACCGGGTGCGGGGGCTGGACCTGGGCGCCGACGATTATCTGCGAAAGCCCTTCGAGCCGCAGGAACTGGAGGCGCGGGTGCGGGCGCTGGGGCGGCGGCGGGGCGGCGATCCGACCCCGGAAATCACGGTCGGGCCGCTGACCATCAATCGATCGACCGGGGCCGCCGATGTCGCCGGACGGGCGCTGGACCTGCGCCGGCGCGAGCTGGCGGTGCTCGAGTCGCTGGCGACCAGGGCCGGGCAGGTGGTGCCGCGCGAATTGCTGATCGGCGAGGTGTTCGGTTTTGACGAGCCGGTCGGCAGCAATGCGATCGAGGTGCATGTGACCCGGCTGCGCGGCAAACTGGCGCCCGACGGGCCGGGTATCCGCACGGTGCGCGGCGTGGGCTATATGCTCGATGCCCAATGAGGGACGGCCATCGGGCGAGGGGCGGGCCATTGCCCTGCGCACCCGCCTGCTGGCGGCGATGCTGGGACCGATGCTGGGCGCGGCGGCGATCATCGGCGTGGGCGGCGCGACGCTGATTTCCGACGTCGTCCGCCGGACCAACGACCGGGTGCTGGGCGGCGCGCTGGGCGCGATCGCCGAAACCGTGCAGGTGGAGCGGGGCGAGGTGACGCTGGACCTGCCGCCCGCCGCTTTCGGCATGCTGGAGAATAGCGAGCGGGACAATGTCTATTACCGGATCGCGGTGGGCGGCACTTTGCTGACCGGCTATGCCGATCTGCCCGCGCCCGACCCGCGGACCATGCCGGTCGACCAGCCGCGGTTCCGCTTTGCCCGGTATCGCGGGCAGGACATTCGCATCGGCGAGGTGAAGCGCAGCCTACCGCGGATCGCCGACCCGGTGATCGTGCAGGTGGCCGAGACGCTGGATAACCGGCGGGCGCTGATGCACCGGCTGATGATCGCGCTGCTGATCGGCGAACTGACGCTGGTGGGGGTGGCGATCCTGCTGCTGCGGCCGGCGCTGGGCTGGAGCCTGCGGCCGTTGCTGCGGCTGCGGCGCGCGGTCGAGGTGCGCGATGGCGGCGCGCGGCCGGATTTCTCGGCGCTGGATGCGGGGCCGCTGCCGAGCGAATTGCGGCCATTGGCGCGGGCATTCAACCGGCTGCTGCGCCAGCTGGACCAGGCGACGGGGGGCGTGCGCCGCTTCACCGCCGATGCCTCGCACCAGATGCGCACGCCGATTTCGGTGCTGAAGGTGCAGATCGAGCTGGCGCGCCGGGGATCGCGCGAGGCGTTCGACGAGATTGCCGATGCGGCGCAGCGGCTGGAGCGGCTGGTGACGCAGTTGCTGGCGCTGGCGCGGGCCGAGGAGGCGGGCGCATCGCCGCCGCTGGAGACGGTGGACCTGAAAGAGGTCAGCGCAGTGGTGGTCAACCGGCTGATCAACCAGGCGATCCAGGCGCATGTCGAACTCAATCTGGAGGCGTCGGACGCGGAAAGCTATCGCGTCGAGGCGCATCGCACGCTGGTGTTCGAGATATTGGCCAATCTGGTCGATAATGGCATCCGCTATAACCGGCCCGGCGGCACGGTGACGATCGCGCTGGCGCAGGGCGAGGATGCGACCCTGATGACGGTCAGCGACGACGGCCCCGGCATTGCGGTGGAGCATCGCGACAAGGTTTTCGAGCGCTTCTTCCGCGTGGGCGGCGCCAGCGCGCCGGAGGGGACGGGGCTGGGCCTTGCCATCGTCCAGTCCGCCGCGTCGCGCATGGGCGCGCAGGTGGAGATTGTCGAGGGTGGCGCGGGTACGCATATCCGCGTGCGCTTTCCGCGACGGGCGGAGAATGGCGGGGTTTAGCGCGCGTCTGCCCACTCGTGCGCAGGCGGCCGCTTCATGGCGCACCCATCCCCGGCCCCTCCCTGGAAGGGAGGGAGGGGAGCAAAGGCGCGCATGATCAGCGCGGCGGCAGGTCGGGATAGCTGTGCGCGATCGGCCCCAGTGCGTCGGCCAGCGGGGCCAGCCAGGGTTCGAAGCGCCGCCAATGATCGACGCCGCCGGTATAGATGGGCTGGCGCACCTGTTCGGAACTGGCGGTGCGCACCGCCCGGTCGGTCTGCCAGAAGGACAGGCAGGCCGCCTCGAAATCGAGGCCGAGATAGGCGAGCAGCCGGTCGACCTCACCCGGCGTGTCGGCGACCATCTGTTCGTAGATGACGCGATGGACCCGGCCCGGCGCGGCCGCGTCATAGGCGGCCATCAGCGCGACATAGTCGCGATAATAAAGGCCTATGTCGGTGAGGTCATAGGTGAAGGCCTGGCCGCGCGCGAAATGCTGTTTCCAGCCGGAAAAGCAGCAGCCCATCGGATGGCGGCGCGCGTCGATGATGCTGGCATTGGGCAGGATCAGCTTGATCAGGCCGACATGCTGCCAGTTGTTGGGCATCTTGTCGATGAAGCGCGGCTTGCCGCTCTGGCGGTGGACGCGGGTCTGTTCGACATATTCCTCGCCCAGACGCTGGCGGTCGGCCGAGGTCAGCGACGCCGCCATGGCCGCGAAATCGGCAAATTCGCCATCGTCCACCCGCGATTGCAGGCGGCTGGCGATCATCATCATCTCGGGCAGTTCCATCGTGCCTTCGACCTGGCTGTGGCTGGCGAGGATCTGTTCGACCAATGTCGATCCGGAGCGCGGCAGGCCGACGATGAAGATCGGGTCGGGCGCGGGACAGCCGCCATCGCCCATGGCGGCGATGTAGGGCGCGCTGAAGGTCGCGGCGGTGGCCGCGACTTCGGTGGAAAATTCGCCGGCATCGTGGCGGATCATGGCGCGGCGCAGACGGTTGCCGGCGTCATAATGGCGGAAGGCGGCTTCGTCCGCCTTGCGATCCTCCTGCGCCTTGCCGAGCGAGAAATGGAGGTGGAAGACATCCTCGCCCTCCGTCTGGCCATCGCGGGCCAGGGTTTCGAGCGCGCGCTCCATCGTGGCGATGTCGGCGGCGTCCAGCTTCACGGTCTTGAGGTTGGCGAGGCTCCACCAGGCTTCGCCCATGGTCGGGCGATGATGCACCGCCTGGCGATAGGCATGGACCGCGTCGGCCTGTCGCCCCAGCGTCTTGAGTGCATGGCCCAGATTCTGCCAGACCTGCGGCTGGTCGGGACGGTCGGCCAGCAGGCTTTCATAAATGGAGCGCGCAGCGTCCTGATCGCCCAGCCGCACCAGCACCGATGCGCGGATGAGGTCATAGCCCGGATTATGGATCGGCGAGCGGGCGAGGGTTTCGGCATGGGCCAGCGCTTCGCTCAGGCGGTTGTTCTGCAGCAGGAGGCGGATCAGGAAATCGCGGGCGAGGTCGAAGCCGGGTGCCAGCGCGACGGCGCGCTCGACATGAGCGAGGGCGGCATTCATGTCGCCGCGCCGCCATTGCACCTCACCCATGAGGCGGGTGCCGGCGGGATCGTCGGGCAGGCGATCGGCGCGCGCCGACAGCAGCGTGGCCGCGTCGTCCAGTCGCCCCTCGTTCATCGCCATTGCCGCTGCCAGCAGGTCGCGATCGCGCGAGGCGGCGTGGACGCCCGACAGGTCGGCGCGCCAGGCATCGCCATCGCGCCCAACCGTGCGTAGCAGCCCGGCCAGCAGGAACCAGCCGCCGGGCACGCCGGGTTGCTGGCGGGTCAGGCTTTCGAGCGCGCCGATCGCCTGGCGCTGGTCGCCGGCTTCCTGCGCGGCCTGGGCCAGTTCCCACAATATCGCGGGGACGGTGGGATGCTGGCGGGCGAGGGGGGTGAGACGGGCCAGTGCGGCCTTGGGCTTGCCGAGGCGGCGCAGCGCCTGGCCGATCAGCAGTTCGGCGGGGGGCAGGCGTCCGGCCCGGCGCAGGATCGCCTCGGCCTGCGCCAAGGCCGCATCGGGGCGGGCGTCGAGCAGGGCGGCGGCATCTGCCAGCGCCGTCTGGATGCTGTCGGTTGCCGATACGGCGGACGCGTTCCCCATAGCCCCTCATATTTGTGCGACTGCTCAAAATCTTATGGTGCCTGCAGGCGGGCGTCGAGTCAGCTTGTCGTAAAAGTTTCAAAAAGTCGCCGAACAGCCGCTTGACAGGGCGTGTCCGATCGGCAGTATCGAATTTAGGACAGTTGTTCTGATTGCTGCAAAAGCGAACTGTCCGGGGATTATGGAACAGATAAACAGCGTGGCCAGCGTCTGGCGGCGATCCTGAAAGAGTCTCTCTTTCGGGCGGGGCATCCTTCGCCCTGTCGGCCGCCGGTGCGCGAGGCCGTGCGAACGCGTGATCAGGGAAGGAGACCCGGAGCACCGGGCGAATTTCGCAGGAGAGGACGAGTCGCAACGCGTATCAGGGGGTATTCGTATGGCCATTCGTCTCCGCTCGCGAAGAGTGCGCACGTTCTGCGCGCTTGGCACGAGCACGTTCCTCACACCGATGATCCTGTCCGCGCCGGCACTGGCGCAGGCTCCGGCGGCCGATGCCGCTGCCGTCGATGCGGCCGCTGCCGATGCCGAGCAGGGTCTGGGCGAGATCGTCGTCACCGCGACGCGTAGCGCGCAGAGCATCCAGAAGGTGCCGATCTCGATGCAGGCGCTGGGCGCCGAGAAATTGCAGGAGCGACAGGTGAAGGGCCTGAGCGATTTCGCCGCCCTGCTGCCGTCGGTCTCGTTCGAGGGCATTGGCCCCGGCCGCAACACCGCCTTCTTCCGCGGTATCGTGCCCGCCGGCGGCGCCTATGCCTCCGTCGGCTATTATCTGGACGACATGCCGATCACCGGCACCGAAGTGCCCGATATCCATGCCTATGACCTGGAACGGGTCGAGGCGCTGTCGGGGCCTCAGGGCACGCTCTATGGCGCGGGCTCGCTGGCCGGCACCATCCGCCTGATCACCAACAAGCCCAAGCTCGACAAGTTCGAGTTCGGCTATGACGTGGAAGCCAATAAATATGGCAAGGGCGATTTCGGCGGCCAGCTGGAATCCTACATCAACGTGCCGCTGGCGCCGACGCTGGCGGTGCGCGCCATGGGCTATTATCGCCGCGACGGCGGCTATATCGACAATACGCCCAACAATGGCACGTTCAACGATGGCAGTTCGTCGACCCTGACACTGGGCGACAACAACCCCAACACATCCTACACGCTCGACAATAGCGACATCGCCAAGGATGATTACAACACTATCCGCGAATTTGGCGGCCGCTTCCAGCTGCTGTGGCAGCCGACCGAGGGCTGGGACATCACGCCCGAGATCACGGCCCAGAAGCAGGTGGCGCGCGGCTATTTCGGTTATGATCCGCGGGTCGGCGACCTGGAGGTCCATGACTATGACCAGACCAAGAATGACGATCGCTGGTATCAGGCGGCGCTGTCGATCCACGGCCATATCGGCGACTGGGACATCGTCTCGGCTACCGGCTATTTCAAGCGCCGCACGCGCACGCTGAACGACTATACCTATTACACGGTCACCTATGACGGCTTCGGGCCGGGCTATGAAAGCTATCTGCAATTCTTCGACAATTGCACGGGCTCAGGCGCCAGCCAGCAGTGCCAGATGATCAACCCGACCCAATATTATCATGCCGACACGCACCGCAACAAATTCACCCAGGAATTGCGGATCTCGACGCCCAAGGACTGGCCGTTCGACGTGACCGTCGGTGGCTTCTACCAGCGGCAGAAGAATGAGCTGAATACCAGCTATGCGATCCGCGGACTGGATACGATCACCGGCTATACCGCGACCGGCGGCGGCGATGTGGCGGGCGGGCTGATCGGCGTGCCGGCCATGTACGGCATCGCCTATGACGAGGATGGCAATCCCTATTTCGATACCAGCGACGTCATCAACGCCAACGGCAATCCGCTGGGCACGATGATCCTGGGCACCCAGGCGGTGAAGGGCGACGCCTTCTATTATGTCGAGCAGGACCAGCTCTATCATGACAAGGCGATCTTCGCCGAAGGCCATTACAACATCACGCCGACGCTGAAGCTGACCGGCGGCATCCGCTATTTCTGGACCGACTATAAGGTTCGAGGCTTTGCCGGCGTGGCCGGATCGGCCGCAGGCGTGGGCTGCACCACGCCGCTGCCCGATGACGAGCGGCTGACCTGCGTCAACACCAACCCCAATGCGGCGGACGGCACCGGCCGCTACAAGGAGGATGGCGAGACCCACAAGGTCGCGCTCGACTGGCAGTTCCAGCCCGACAAGATGGTCTATTTCAACTATTCGACCGGCTTCCGCCCCGGCGGGTTCAACCGGCCGCTGCGCATCCGCAGCCTGGGCAAGATCGTCAATGTCGCGCCGTTCAAGTCGGAAACGCTGACCAATTTCGAGGTCGGCGTGAAGACCACCTGGAACAATATCTTCCGCTTCAACGCCGCCGTCTATTATGAGAAGTGGAACAATATCCAATATGGCGTGGTCGTGTCTGGCGCACAGGGCGCGGGCATGACCGGCAATGCCGGCAAGGCCGAGGTCAAGGGCATCGAATATGATGCCGACCTGCGGCTGGGCAAGGTGACGATCTCCACCTCCGGCGCGTTCAACGATGCCAAGCTGAAGGGCGATTTCTGCAACTTTGCGCTCAATACCGAGACCGAGTCCATTGCGCAGCTGAGCAGCTGTACGCTGGGCGAGTTCGTCGAAGGATCGAGCCCGCCGACGCCGCAGGTCGCGGCCGCCAACGGCACCCGCCTGCCGCGCCAGCCGCGCTTCAAGGGCACGACATCGATCCGCTATGACACCGACCTGGGCGACTATGCCGCCTATATCCAGGGCGCGGCGCTCTACCAGACCGGCGCGACGCAGGATCTGAACGTCGAGAGCAACGAGCTGCTGGGCAATACCAAGGGCTTTGTCAGCTTCGATTTTTCGGGCGGGATCAAGAAGGATGGTTGGAGCGTCACCCTGTTCCTGCAGAACGCCTTCGACAAGCGTGGGCAGCTGACGCGCAACACCTTCTGCTCGATCGACTTCTGCGCCAACAGCTCGCGCACCTTCACGATCAAGCCGCAATTCTTCGGCATAAGGTTCGGCCAAAAATTCTAAACAGGTCGCCGAACAGGATGGCCATGCCCCCCACGATATGCGCGCGGGGCATGGCCATTTTCATCGGGGTGGCGGGCATGCTGCTCGCCATGCCGGTGGCGCCGCGCGCGCAGGAGGATCATTCCGGCCTGACCCGCGCAGCCTATCGCGCCCGATGCCTGATGTGTCACAGCCGCGCCGCGCCAGAGGGTGTCTCGCCGGAGATATTGGCAGGGCTGCATTCCGAACCGGGGCTGAAGCCCGCGGCCGCGATGCCGGGCGTCAGTTGCTGGCGGCGCTGCACCAATTGCTGGCCCGCAGAGCCGCGGGAAGGACGGAAGTAAGTCCCTATTTCTTCTCATATTTCCAGTTGCGGCCCTTGCCCTCGCCAATCCAGTCGACGGCCTGGGCGATGCGCTTGTCGCGGGTGGCGTCGGTCTTCGCCTCATTGATCCACTCGCAATAGTCGCGGACCTTGCCGGGCGGGAAGGCGGCCCAGATGGCGGCGGCGGCCGGGCTTGCGGCAATGGCGGCGGCGAAGGCGGGGTGGACGGGCAAGGGCGCTTTGGGCGGTTTGGGGCCGGTGCGCGGGCGGTCGCCGGCGTCGATCAGGGCCATGGCCTGGGCGATCAAGCCGGCGATGTCGGCATCGGACGGGAGGTCGGCAAGGGCGGTGAGGCGGCCGAACTGGCCCATGGCGTCGTCGCTGGCATCTTCCCTGCCAACCTTGTCATGCCAGAAGCCGAAGGCGGCATGGCCCTTGAAGGCGGCCATGTTGGCGAGATTCTGGTCCCTGTAGGTGAAGAAGGGCATGCCCCATTTGACCGCTTCGCCCATGTCCGGCGAGGCGGCGTGCATCAGCGCGCGGATATGGATGAGGATCGGCCGGGCGAAGTCCGCCTGGGTGGCGATATAGGCGTCGATCCGCGGATCCATGGCCATAGGATGATCCCCCTCGTTGTGCCGCGGGCTTAAGCGGCTGTCCCGATCGGCTGGTGATGCCATCAGCTGGCGGGCAGTGCAACGCACGGGGCGCAGCGAGGGGGACTGCGGGCGCGCCCCTTTACGCGCCCGCAGAGCCTGGCTCAGTTGGCGGCGCGTGGAGTGTCCGGCGTGTCGAGCAGGGCGATGGCCATGGCGGGGCCACCAGCGCGCCGGGCAAAGCGGGCATTATTGTCGAGCGCCTGCCGCTGGAGATCGCGGATCTGCCGGTTGTAGCTGGCCTGGGTCGTGGCGAAGAGGATGGTCGCGACATAATTCTGCCCGGCGCCGATGCCGGCGGGCAGCGGATGCAGGGTCGGGATGCGCTGGACCGCCCGCATCGCCGCCTTGTCGAGCTGGCGCGAGCCGGACGAGTTGAGCAGGGCGATGCCGGCCGGCGCGCCGCTGTCGCTGCAGGCGAACTTGACCTGGACGATGCCTTCCTCCGGCCCGGACAGGATGGTGGGATAATGCAGCCGGTTGGAGAGGATGTTGCCGGTGCGTTCGACCCAGCGGTCGAGCGTGGGCGGGGCGGTGGTGGGCGCCGTCACGTCGATCGAGGGGGCGGAGGATTGGGCGCGGGATGCGGCCGGCAGCAGCAGCGGCACGGCCAGGCAGAGGCAGAAAAGCAGTTTCATGTTTCGATCTCCTGAGAGCGGATGATCGGCCGGGGGCGGGAAGGACGTCGTTGGTCGGCCCGCATGCGGTCGAAGGTGCAGACGGCGACCCGGCAATGTCTGCACCCGCATTTTTTATCAGGCGAAAGATGAAATGACAATTTCGCAAATGAATTTGCCATTTAGATGCTTAAGATGTTTGGGAATTAAAATTTAGTTGCAAATGCTTTTCGTGAGAACAGCGTTTCTTGGGCGACCTCTCTGGCGCTGGATGGCAGGGGAAGGGAGGAAGTCCCGGAAAGCGGGGCGTTATTCCGGCGCGCGGGCCGGCCTGGCGCAGGATGGCGGGGGCACATGTCGACCATGGCGGGACGGTCGACTTGAGGCTGGCGCGCCCGAGTCCTTTTCAGCCCTTGTGGCGCGCGGTCAGAAGATAGTTGATCGCTGTGTTCGCCGACAGGGTGAAGCCGCGCGCCGGATCGAAGGCAAGGCCGCTGCTGTCGGTGACTTCAAGGCCGGCATCTTCGAGTAGGGCGGTCAGCTCATCGGGGGTGATGAACTTGGCCCAGTCATGCGTGCCCTTGGGAATGCCGCCGATGCTTTCGCCGATGGTGATCATGGCGAGGCGCGACATGGGGGTGCGATTGGGGGTGGAGAGGATCATCAGCCCGTCCGGCGCGAGCTTGGCCGCGAGGGCGCGAACGAAGGCGGCGGGATCGGCGACATGTTCGATCACCTCCATCGAGGTGACGAGGTCATAGCCGCTGTCGCTGACCTGTTCGACCGGGGTAGCGCGATAGTCGATGGCGAGGCCCTGGCCCTGTGCATGGGCGACAGCGACGGCGATATTTTCGGGCGCGGCGTCGAGGCCGGTGACGTTGGCGCCGAGGCGGGCGAGCGGTTCGGCCAGCAGGCCGGCGCCGCAGCCGACATCTAGCGCGCGCTTGCCGCCGAGCGGACGGAAGCCATGATCGTCACTGTCCCAATGCCGGTCGATCGCGGCGCGGATATAGGCGAGGCGGACCGGGTTCAGCTTGTGCAGCATCGCGCTCGACCCCTTGGGATCCCACCAGTCGGCGGCCATGGTGCCGAAATGGGCGGCTTCCTTCGGGTCGATCGTCGCGGTCGTCTCAGTCATCATGCACCTTGGGTCTTGCTGGGTGGCGAAGCACCCGTGCCGCCGTTCTAGCAGCGGGCGGCGCCAACGCCAATCTGCCATGCTGTCATGGCTATGTCTTTGAACGCCGGGCATGTAGGAGCGCGGGCAGCGGCAAGGTGGGCGAGCGGATGGCGGGATTGCTTGCCATATCCGTCGCGGCTGCTAATAGGGCAGCCGTTTTGCCCCTTTGGGACATTTTGTTTCACAATTGGAGCAATGTCCGATCCGATTGCATCGGCTCGGCTGCTCCATATCTTTTGTTGGTCGCGTTTTCCGAGTCAGCAGGTGTTCCACCTGCTTCGAAAACGCTTAAAGGACAGGTTCGACAAGCAAATGGCGCGCATCGTGATGAAATTCGGCGGCACCTCCATGGCGGGGATGGAGCGAATTCGCAACGTGGCCGCGCGCGTCAAACATGTCGTCGATCAGGGCCATGAAGTGGCGGTCGTGGTGTCGGCCATGGCGGGCGAGACCGATCGCCTGGTCGGCTTCTGCAAGGAAGCCTCCGCCCTTTACGACCCGGCCGAATATGATGTCGTCGTGGCGGCAGGCGAACAGGTCACCAGTGGCCTGCTGGCGATGACGCTGAAGGCGATCGGCGTGGACGCGCGCAGCTGGCTGGGCTGGCAATTGCCGATCCGCACGATCGAGGCCCATGCCAAGGCGCGCATCAGCACGATCGAGACCGATGCGCTGATCGCGGCGATGCAGTCCGGCCAGGTCGCCGTCATCCCCGGTTTCCAGGGCATGATGGACGATGGCCGGGTGTCGACGCTGGGCCGTGGCGGTTCGGACACGTCGGCGGTCGCGGTGGCCGCGGCGGTCAAGGCCGATCGCTGCGACATCTATACCGACGTCGACGGCGTCTACACCACCGACCCGCGCATCGTGGCGCGTGCCCGCAAGCTGGACCTCGTCACCTATGAGGAAATGCTGGAACTGGCCTCGGTCGGCGCCAAGGTGCTGCAGACCCGGTCGGTCGGCCTCGCCATGAAGGAAGGCGTGGTCGTGCAGGTGCTTTCCTCCTTCGATGATCCCACCCAGGACGACCTCCCCGGCACGCTGATCGTGAGCGACGAGGAACTGGAAGCCAAGCTCAAGGAAACCAAGATGGAACGTCAGCTCATCACCGGCATCGCCCATGACAAGAATGAGGCGAAGATCATCGTCACCCGCGTGCCCGACAAGCCGGGCGCGGTGGCCAGCATCTTCACCCCGCTGGCCGATGCGGCGATCAACGTCGACATGATCATCCAGAATGACAGCAAGGACAATGAGGAGACCGACGTCACCTTCACCGTCCCGCGCGCGGACCTCGCCCGCAGCGTCGACATCCTGGAAGCCAACAAGGACGCGATCGGCTTCCGCCGGATCATCACCGACACCGAAGTCGCCAAGATCAGCGTCGTGGGCGTGGGCATGCGCAGCCATGCCGGCGTCGCCGCCACCATGTTCAAGACGCTGGCCGAGCGCGGCATCAACATCGAGGCGATCTCCACCAGCGAGATCAAGGTTTCGGTGCTGATCGACGAGGACGAGACCGAACTGGCGGTGCGCGTGCTGCATACCGCCTACGGCCTCGACGCCCCGGCGGCTTGACAGACATACTCCCCTCCCTTCTAGGGAGGGGCATGGGGGTGGGTGCGATTGCGTCAGCAATCGCCGCCTGCCTTGGTGGATAGGGAGGAAGCTCGCTTTGCTCGCTACCCACCCCAACCCAGCGGCAGGTAAACAGCGCCCCGCGCTGTTTAGGCCATGCCGGGGGCATGGCCGACCAGCCGCTCTTGAAAGGGAGGGGCTTTTTTATGTTGTAGGATATGACGATGACCACTGCCAAACTCGCTTCCCTGATGGCCCGCGGCACCGAATTTCTGGGCTGCGAGAGCGCGATCCTGTGCGGGGCGATGAGCTGGGTCAGCGAGCGGCATCTGGTGTCGGCCATTTCCAACGCCGGCGGTTTCGGCGTGATCGCCTGTGGCGCGATGTCGCCCGAACTGCTGGACGCGGAAATCGCGGCGACCAGGGCGCTGACCGACAAGCCGTTCGGCGTGAACCTGATCACCATGCATCCGCAGCTGTTCGACCTGATCGCGGTGTGCGCCAAGCATGAGGTATCCCATGTGGTGCTGGCCGGTGGCCTGCCGCCCAAGGGCAGCATCGAGGCGATCAAGGCCAATGGCGCCAAGCTGATCTGCTTCGCGCCCGCGCTGGCGCTGGCGAAGAAGCTGGTGCGATCGGGCGTCGACGCGCTGGTGGTCGAGGGCATGGAAGCGGGCGGCCATATCGGTCCGGTCGCGACCAGCGTGCTGGCGCAGGAAATCCTGCCCGAAATGGCGCAGCAGGTTCCGGTGTTCGTGGCTGGCGGCATCGGCCGGGGCGAGGCGATCGCCGCCTATCTGGAAATGGGCGCGGCCGGTGTGCAGCTGGGCACCCGTTTCGCCTGCGCGAGCGAGAGCATCGCCCATCCCGCGTTCAAGAAGGCCTTCTTCCGCGCGTCGGCGCGTGATGCCATCGCCAGCGTGCAGATCGACCCGCGCCTGCCGGTCATCCCGGTGCGTGCGCTCAAAAATGCCGGCACCGAAGCCTTCACCGCGAAGCAGCGCGAAGTCGCCAACCTGCTGGACAGCGGCGCGGTCGACATGGGCGAGGCGCAGTTGCAGATCGAGCATTATTGGGCCGGCGCGCTGCGCAAGGCGGTGATCGACGGCGATGTCGAGGGCGGGTCGCTGATGGCGGGCCAGTCGGTCGGCATGGTGACCAAGGAAGAGCCGGTTGCCGACATCATCGCCGAGCTGATGGCGCAGGCCGCCACGGCGCTGGAACGCCGCGCGGCCTGATCCCCGCTGCCTGAAAAACAGGCTTTATCGGCTTTTAACCAATATCGGGCATGGTTTCCGGCATCAGATTTGCCGGAGACCGTTCATGCGTGCCTCGATCCGTCACCTGCTCTTGTGCCCGCTGGGCGGGATTGCGCTGCTGTCGGGCTGTGCGGGGCAGCGGGAGGTGGCGGTTGCGCCGCCGCCTGCGCCCGTGCGGGTACAGCCCGTGCCCCAGCCGCTGCCGCCGCTGGGCGCAACGGCCACCATGCAGATACCGGCGATCGGCGCCGACGGCCTGCGCGTCACGCCCAACCGCGATCTGAGCGGGGCGGCGACGCTATGGCATATGCGCATGGCGCTGAACGTGGCGGCCCTGTCCTGCCAGGGGAGCGGCGACGCGGCGCGCCTGCAATATAATGCGCTGCTGGCCCGGCACAGGGCGGCGCTGACGCGGGCCAATGCGCAGGTCGAGGGGGAATATAGGGCGCAGTTCGGTGGGGGCGCGATCGCGCAGCGCGAGCGGCTGAATACTATCGTCTATAATTTCTTTGCCCTGCCGCCGGCGCAGGCGGGTTTCTGTGCGGAGGCGGTGCGGGTGGGGGCGACCGTCAACAGCCTGCCCGCGGACCAGTTGCTGGCCTATGCGCCGACCGGCCTTGCCGCGCTGGAAAAGCCCTTCACCGACTTCTTCGATGCCTATGCCCGCTATCAGACCGACCTGGCGGCATGGCGTTCGGGGCGGACGCTGGCGATGGCGCCGGTGGTGCTGGAGGTCCGGCTGAGCCGGGCGGACCTGATCGCGGATGATGGCGTGACGGTGCCGAAGGGGGCGATGCCGCGTCTGCTGGCGCGCGCCGACTGAGAAAAATCGGCTATTTCCGGCCTTTTTCGCGATGCTCGGCTTGCCGCATTGCAACCAATTGGGATAGCGGGCTTTTAACAGCAACCGGGCGGGGGTTCAGCGGTGAACCACAGGCGGGGCCGTCCTTGGCTGCGCGTTAAGCATATTTCCTCCGGTGGAAATGCCCGGCATGTTGGTCGGGCCAGATCGTCGGAGTAGTTGATGTTCCTGCCACGTTCCCTGTCTTCCCGTCTGTCGCTGCTTGCCCTGACGGCGCTGGCGGCCTGTGCGACGCCGGTGAAGCAAGTGCCGCCCACGCCGCCGCCGGCGGTGGTGCCGACGGTGATGCCGACCCCGCCGCGCTATTCCGCGCCCGACATGGTGCCGCCGGACAAGGATGACGCCGGGAAGTTCATCACCCCCAATCGCGATTCCCAGGGCGACCAGGCGCTGTGGCATGTGCGCATGGGGCTGAACGTCGCGGCGCTGGGCTGTCCCGAGACCAATGGCCAGACGCGCATATTGTATAACCAGATGCTGACCGTGCATGGCGCGTCGCTGAAGCGCGCCAACGACACGCTGGAGGTCAGCTATCAGCAGCGTTACGGCAGCAGCGCGATCCGCATGCGCGAAGTGCTGAACACGCTGGTATATAATTTCTTCGCCCTGCCGCCGGCGCAGAAGGCCTTCTGCCAGAAGGCGGTGGCGACGATGACGATCATCAACGGGCTGACGCCCGACGCGCTGGCCGCCTATGCGCCCAAGGCGCTGGACGAACTGGAGCAGCCCTTCCGCGATTTCTGGGCGGAATATGAGGATTATCTGCGGCGGCTGGAGGAATGGCGCAAGCGCTTCGGCGCGACGGTGAAGCTGGTCGGCCCGGTCGGCGGCGATGATCTGAACGACCATGAACCGCCGGCGCCGACCGCGCCCGCGCCGATGGGGCAGGTGCCGGCCACGCCGATGCAGCGGCCGTCGGACATGATCTTGCCCGATGCGCCGGCTTCTGCGCCCGCGCCTGCTGCGCCGGCCCCGGCTGTTCCGGGAACGCCGAGCGCGCCACCGCCCGTCGTGCCGACCCAGCCGCAGGTGCAGGTGCCCAAATTGCCGTTGCAGCCGGTGCCAGCGCCGCCCGAAAGCTGATCGCCGGTCAGGCGTCGCGCGCGTCGAAGCGGGCGCGGGCGTCCTCAACCGTGGCGAGATTGCGTTCGGCCCAGACCCATACGCCGCAGAAGGCGGCGCTGAGGCTGTTGCCGAGCGGGGTGAGGGCATAGTCGACGCGCGGCGGCACCACCGGATGGATGGTGCGGGTGAGCAGGCCGTCGCGCTCCATCTGACGGAGCGTCTGGGTCAGCATCTTCTGGCTGATCCCTTCGACCGCGCGGCCGACCTCGGTAAAGCGCAGCGTGCCGCGCTCCTCCAGCAATTCCAGGATCAGCATCGTCCATTTGTCGGCCACCCGCCCGATCAGTTCGTTGACGAGTCGCTCGACCCGCGGATCGAGTTCTGTCGGTGGATCATGGTCGAGATATTGTTCGGCGGCCGCTATTTCAGCGGTGGCGAAGCGGGATTCCAGAGGATTTGCCATTTCTTACCTTTGGGTGCCTATGGCACTTTACGGTGCCTTCTTTCCAAAAGAGAGTGTGGGATTAAATTGGTCGGCAAGCAACCAGTCACAGGAGCTTTCCCATGAAAAATTCCGGCAACACCATCCTCATCACCGGCGGCGGTTCGGGCATCGGCGCGGCGCTGGCGCATGAATTCCACGCGGCGGGCAACCAGGTCATCATCGCCGGACGGCGGCAGGCGGCGCTCGACGCGGTGGTCGCGGCGCACCCCGGCATGGCGTCGATGGTGATCGACATGGAAGATTCGGCGGCGATCGCGGCCTTCGCGGCAAAGCTGGTCGCCGATTTCCCGGCACTCGACGCGGTGCTGCTGAATGCCGGCATCATGGTGGCGGAGGACAGGATCGACCTCGCCATCGCCGAGGCGACGGTGGCCACCAATCTGCTCGGCCCGATCCGCCTGACCCATGCCCTGCTGCCACATCTGCTGGCGCAGAAGAGCGCGACGATCCTGACCGTGTCGTCGGGCCTGGCCTTCGTCCCGCTGGCGGCGACGCCGACCTACAGCGCGACCAAGGCGGCGATCCATGGCTGGTCGCTGGCGATGCGCGAGCAGCTCAAGGACACGAGTGTCGATGTGGTGGAGATCGTGCCGCCGGGCGTGCAGACCGACCTGATGCCCGGCCATGCCGACAATCCGCAGATGATGCCGCTCGCCGATTTCATCAGCGAGACGATGGGCCTGTTGCGGCAGGAGCCGACCCCGGCCGAGATCCATGTCGAGCGGGTCAAGTTCCTGAGCGAGGCGACCAAGCGCGGCGAGTTCGACCAGGTGTTCGGGATGCTGAACGGGGCGCATTGAGACCCGCAAAGCTTGCCTCCTGCATGGGGGAGGACTATCTGGGCTTCGTCAAGCGAGGCCACGTCCTCCCCCGCCATGCGGGTTTCAAGTCCGGGACGGCCCGGCTCTCTGCGGAAGGAGAGCCATAATGGCCTGGATTGCCCTGTTTTTTGCCGGATTGCTCGAAATCGTCTGGGCCTTTGCGATGAAGCAGTCGCATGGTTTCACCCGGCTGGTGCCGAGCCTCATCACCCTTGGTGCGATGATCGCCAGTTTCGGCCTGTTGTCGATGGCGATGCGCAGCCTGCCGCTGGGCACCGCCTATATGATCTGGACCGGGATCGGGGCGCTGGGGGCCTTTGCCGTCGGCGTCGCCTTCCTGGGCGAAGCGATCAGCCCGGCGCGGCTGGCGGCGGCGGCGCTGATCCTGTCGGGCCTGGTCATGATGAAGCTGGCGTCGCCTGGCTGACTGTCGAGGGTGCCTTGGGCGGCAGCGGGAAGAGGCGGACGAACCGCTCTGCCAGTGCCCGGTCGCCCTCTACCTGCAGGGACGGCGCCATCGCGGCGAAGGACTGGCCGCCATAGACGATGGCGGCGAGCGCATTCTGGTCGCCGGTGAAGATCAGGTCGGTGCCTGCCGCTTCGCCCCGGTCGATGCTGAAATCGCCGTCATGGAGCGTGGCGCGAAATTCCTCCTCACCGAAACGGAAGCCGATGGTGGCATCCAGATTGCCGATCGCGGCGCGATCGATCATGGTGCGCATCGACATCACCACCGACACCTGGCTCATCGGCATGCCCGGCTGCATCGTCGGCGATCGGCAGGCCCAGCGGCCCAGCACCATGAACAATATTTCCGACTCGCGGCCCCATTCGGTCAGCTCGTAAATCTGGCTGGCGGCGGGTGGGGGCAGGCGGCGGCGGACAAGGATGCTGGCCGCTTCCAGTTCCTCCAGCCGCTGGGTCAGCACATTGGCGCTGATTCCGGGCAGGCTGGCGCGCAGGTCGGTGAAGCGCTTGGGGCCGAGCAGCAATTCCCGCATGATCGGCATCGCCCAGCGATCACCGATCAGATCGAGCGCATGGGCGGTGGCACAGCCATCCTGATAGGCGCGTTTGCGCGGGTTGGGACTCATTGGTTATCTTTTCTAACTTGTCTGTTGCATAATATAATCTTCGGGCGCACAAAGTTCAAGTCGGCGACTCACGACAAGGTGCGAGCCGCCATGAAAGCATGAGGAGAGAGACGATGGCCGATGCGCCCGCGCCGAAGATGATCTTCGTCAACCTGCCCGTCACCGACCTGCCCGCCGCGATCGCCTTCTATGAAGCGGTCGGCGCCGTGCGGAACAATGATTTCGCCGATGACAGCGCGCAGATGATCAGTTTTTCCGAGACGATCCACGCGATGCTGCTGACCCATGAACGGTTCGCCGGCTTTACCCCGCGCAAGATCCCCAATGCCCATGAAACCGCGCAGGTGCTGCTGTGTTTGAGCGAGACGAGCCGGGATGCGGTGGACGCGACGGTGGACAGGGCGCTGGCGGCGGGCGGGACCGAGCCGAACCCCAAGCAGGATCATGGCTTCATGTATGGCCGCAATTTTGCCGATCTGGACGGCCATATCTGGGAAGTGATGTGGATGGATGTCGCCGCCGCGATGGCCGCGAACCAGGGAGAAATTGCCGACGCCTGATGTCGACGACCTTGCAGAAGGAGAGAGACGATGAGCTATATGGACGGGTTCGTGATCCCGGTGCCCAAGGGCAACAAGGAACGCTACAAGGAGGTCGCCGCCTATGCCGCGCCGATCTTCATCGAATATGGCGCGCTGCGCGTGGTCGAATGCTGGGCCAACGACATCAAGCCCGGCAAGGTCAATGATTTCCGCACCGCCGTCATCGCCGAAGAGGATGAGGAAGTCGTCTTCTCCTGGATCGAATGGCCCGACAAGGCGACCCGCGATGCCGGCGCCGAGAAGGTGATGAAGGACGAGCGCATGCAGCCCAAGGAGGGCGAGGACATGCCCTTCATTGGCGCGCGGCTGATCTATGGCGGGTTCGAGGTGCTGGTCGACGCGACCGCCTGACCTTCCCCCTATCGCTGACAGGAGACGGACGATGACCGACTTCAATGGCAAATTCTTCTGGTATGAACTGATGACCAGCGATCCCAAGGCGGCGCTGGCCTTTTATGGCGATGTCGTCGGCTGGACGTCGCAGCCCTTTGGCCCCGATGGCGACTATAATGTCGTCAGCGGCAGCGCCGGACCGCTGGGCGGGGTGATGGCGATTCCGGCCGAGGCCAAGGATTGTGGCATGACGCCCTGGTGGGGTGGCTATGTCGGGTCTGCCGATGTCGATGCCGATGCCGAACGGCTGAGCGCGGCCGGGGGCAGCGTGAAGCGTCCGCCCGAGGATATTCCGGGCGTCGGCCGCTTTGCGGTGATGGCCGATCCGGGCGGCGCGGTGTTCATGCTGCTCAAGGGATCAAGCCCCGAGGGGATGGATGCGCCGCCGCCGATGGCGCCGGGCCATGTCGGCTGGCACGAGCTTTATGCCGGCGATTTCGACAAGGATCTGGCCTTCTATACCGGGCAGCTCGGCTGGTCGAAGGGCGAGGCCATGGATATGGGCGAGATGGGCAGTTATCAGCTTGTCTCGCAGACCGGCTCGACGGACTTTGACGGCATGACCGGCGGCATCATGCCGGTGCCGCCGATGATGCCGGTGCCGCTATGGCTGTTCTACTTCACCGTCGGCGACATCGATGCGGCGGTCGCGCGGGTGACGGCCGGTGGCGGTACGGTGCTGCAGGGGCCGATGGAGGTGCCGGGTGGCGCCTGGATCATCCAGGCGACCGACCCGCAGGGCGCGATGTTCGCGCTGGTCGGCAGCAAGGGAGAGGGGTGATGGACAAAATTTCCCCTTGCCTGTGGTTCGACGGCCAGGCCGAGGAGGCGGCGCATTATTATGTGTCGGTGTTCGGCGGGTCGGTCGACCATGTGAGCTATTATCCCGAGGTCAATCCGTCGCCTTCGCCGCTGCCGGGCGGGAGCGTGCTGCTGGTTGAGTTCAGCCTGTTCGGGCAAAGCTATCAGGCGTTGAACGGCGGGCCGCAATTCACCTTTGACGAGGCGATATCGCTGTCGGTGGCGTGCGCGGACCAGGCCGAGCTGGACGGCTATTTCGATCGGCTGACCGGCGATGGCGGCACGGCCGGCCCATGCGGCTGGGTGACCGACAAATATGGCCTGTCCTGGCAGTTGGTGACGCGCCAGATCATGGACAATTATCATAGCGGCGACCGCGCCGGCATTGCCCGGATGATGCAGGCGATGATGACGATGCAGAAGCTGGACAGCGGCGCGATGCACGCGGCGTTCCTGGGAGAGGCGGCATGAGCGGGACGGCGCATGAGCTGTCGGTCACCTGCCTGATCGATGCGCCGCGCGAGATTTGCTGGAAGGTGTGGACGGACCTGAAGGATGAATGGTTCTGTCCCAAGCCCTGGCGCGCCGAGGTGATCGAGGAGGATATGCGCCCCGGCGGCCGCAGCGCGGTGCAGATGTTCGGCCCCGATGGCGAGGAAACCGGGCCGATGGAGGGCATTTTCCTGGAGGTGGTGCCCGGCGCGCGGATCGTCACCACCGATGCCTATGCTGCCGGCTGGATACCGCAGAGCCCGTTCATGACCGCGATCTGGGACTTTGCGGCGGAGGGCGATGGCACCCGCTTTACCGCGACCGCGCGCCATTGGGACGCGGAGGCCAAGGCGCGGCATGAAGAAATGGGCTTCCATCCCGGCTGGGACGAGATGATGGCCCAGTTCAAGGCGCTGTGCGAGACGTCGGCCGCGAGCGCCTGAGCGGATCGCCGGCGGGCTGGTCGGGCACCAATATTTCCGCCGGGTCCATTTTCGACATGGCGATGGCGGCGCGCATGAAGAGAAGGGCGGGGCGCAGCGATGTGTCGCCGCCTTCCTGCACCAGTTCCCGCAGCGCGCGGACGAACAGGTCGGGCCAGCGTTCGATATCCACGCCCTGGCCACGCAGGATCAGCGCGGTGGCGCTCCAGTGGCGCTGGAGCAGGCCGATCATGTCGGCATAGTCGCGGGAGTCGCCGACACAGGCATCGGTCATCTCGCGGAAGATCGGGCCAAGTAGCAGCGCCGGCTTGCCATCGCCCACGCCCGCCCAGAGCGAGCCGGGATATTCGGCGAGCAGGCCATTCAAGGCATCGCCGAAATAGCGCAGCCGCCCGTCATGGGTGGCGACCTCGATCAGCGGGGCGGCGGTGCCTTCCTGCTCGGCGCGATGGCGCAGCAGCATCTGGCAGGCGAAGCCGGCCAGGGCGCCCAGCGTCTCTTCGGCCGAACGGGTGCGCGGCGGACGGACCCGGTCGAGCAGGCGGCGGGCGAGCGCCTCGTCCGGATCGAGCAGGGCGGGCATGCCCCGTTGCGCGCGATCGACGCGGTGCAGGCCGCGCGTGGCGTGGCGGACCCAGAGGAAGAAGGTGATGCTGAACAGCGCGAAGCTGGCCGCCATCGCGCCGAGCAGCGGCAGCGCATGGGCGTGGCGCAGTGGCGGCAGGAACAGCGCGAGCAGGCAGAGCATCGGCAGCAGGGCGAGCGGCAGCAGGCGCGCAAGGCCGCGGCGCAGGCGCTGCGCGGTGGCCATGTCGGGGATGGCATATTGGCCGCCGATCAGGCCGAACGGCATGAACAGCGGGCGGCCGTCCGCGCCATGGCCAAAGGCGCTGTCGAGGAAGCTGGTGGCGAGAAAGCTGGTCGTGAGGCGGCGCATGGCAAGGATCCGGCAGGAAGGAATGCGGGCGCGCCGCGGCGGCAGCCTGACGGGGAAGCTGTTACCGGAATATGAGGGAATGGGCTGAAGGGGGTGTTTACCCTGTTGGGCCAGATCGCCCGAGATGGAAGCGTCACGCGCATTCGCCGAAGGCGTGAAACAGGCGCTATTCTTTGGTTCTGGGCTGCGTGGACAAATTCGGACTGTCTGCGAGCGACCAGAAGCAGACATTCCTCCCCGGAACGGGGAGGTGGCAGGCGCGGAGCGCCTGACGGAGGGGCAGGTGCCTATTAACGCTGCGCTATTGGGCCTGTGCCCCTCCACCACTCGCTGCGCGAGCGGTCCCCCTCCCCGTGCCGGGGAGGAATGTCTTGTTCCCGCCCAACTCCGTCACCCCAGCGAAGGCTGGGGTCTGAGGCGGTGGCAGAAGGAGGTCAGGCGTCTTGCGCTATCCGTTGCCCGCATGTGCGCCTGCCTGAGATGCCAGCCTTCGCTGGCATGACGGGATAAGGGGCATTGCGCACCCTACCCATCCCCGCCATTCAACGAGCGTCGGGCTTGTCCGCGTGCGGCCTAGCGGGGTTTCGCGGTTTCGACGGCGTAGATGGCGGGGCTGCCGGCGACATTGCTGCGATAGACCAGCCATTTGCCGTCGGGCGTGAAATGCTGGTTGGGTTCGAGCGTGTAGTCGTGGCTTGCGAGATCGACGAGCCGTTCCGTCTCCAGCGTGCCGGTGGCGATCAGCCTGTCGCCGGCCAGCGTGTTGCGGGCGCGCGGGCTGTCGTCGGGGCGGGGGTGGAAGAGGCTGATATATTTGCCGTCATTGGCGCCGTCGCCGGAGAAGCTGCGGCCGTCGGGCGATGAGGCGAAATGATAGGAGCCCTGGCCCGGACGGATCGCATACCAGCGGCGCGCGCCATTGGCGACGTCATGGCCGGCGAGCCAGCGCATCCCCTGTGGCATGATGAGGTCATACCAGATGGTGCGGCCGTCGGGCGCCCAATATTCATGGCCGGCAATCTCGCCCTGCAGGATGCGCTGATGCACCTTGGTTCTGGCGCTGCCGTCGGTGCGGATGGTCCAGATGCGGTCGACCTGCTGCCAGGGGCCTTCATGGCAATACATCAGCAGATCGGGATCGGTCGGCGAGAATTGGACATGGTTGAGCCAGTCCTTCGACGCGGTGATGCGGCGCTGCTGGCCGGTGGCGATGTCGATCGCGAAGATTTCCATCGGCACGCCGGCGGCGAGCCGGGCCTCCATCCATTTTTCCTTGGCGGCGGCGAAGGAGAGGGGGCGGCCCTGATCGTCGGTGCCGCTATAGCTGGGTGAACCAGTCTTGGGATCGCGCTTGCCCTGGGCGGCAATGGCGGGCGGCGGCGGGGCGAGTTCGCGATGGCCGGCAAGCAGCGTGTCGTCCGCATTGATGGATTCGATGCGGCCGCCCGGCATTTCTGCAATGCGGCGGCGCTTGCCGCTGTCGAGATCGACCGACCAGACGATGAAGGACGGCTCGCCCTCGCTGCTGCCGGTCGGGTTGGTGGTATAATAAGCGACATTGGCGCGGTGCCCGACGAACAGCAGCCGGTCGACCTTTTCCTTCAGCACCAGCCGGGTGGTCCAGTTGCTGGTGTCGGCGACGCGGATCCCCTCCGGCGTCAGATAGACCATGCGCTTTCCGTCGGGGGTGAAGGGGTTATAGTTGAAATAGAGGCCGTAATTGCCCGGCCGGTCATCGACGCGGACGATGCGGTGGCCGGTGGTCGGGTCGGTCCAGCTGGCGGGGGAAGCGGCGGGTGCGGGCGCTTGCGCTGCGACGAGCAGGGGGAGGGTCAGCCCGATCATTGCCTGCCTCAACCGCATCCCATCCTCCCAGCTCAAGTTCAATTTGCGGGATTGGATACCGCATATCGGGAATTTGGCAAGGCGGCTGTGATCGCGGCGCGGCGCGTGCTTGCGGGGCCAAGTCTTTGACAGAGGAGGGCAATAAGGCGCGGGCTTCTGAAATATTCGTGAAATGACGGGGCAAAATCGGGTGGCCACAGACGGGGCGGAGATTTTCCACCCAGATGAAAGGCCATGACATGACTTATCCCTCGCTCCTGACCCTGGGCGCCGCCGCGCTGATGGCGACGCTGGGCGCGCCGGCCATGGCGCAGGCGCCGCATCATGGCGCGAGCCAGCCGGTCAGCAGCAAGGCGCCGGCCAAGAAGCCTGCCCCGGTAAAGGCCCAACCGACCAAAGCCCAGCCGGCCAAGGCCCAACCCGTCAAGGCCCAGGGCCGTTCGACCGGCGCGGCGCACCAGAAGGCCTGCCGCAATCGCTACAAGAGCTATGACGCCAGGCTGGACAGCTATCTCTATCGCGGCAAGCGGGTGCGCTGCACGCTCTGATCGCGATCGACGCGGGGCGGTGCCGGGGGACGGCGCCGCCCCGTTCCTGTTTTCATGAAGAAGGACGAGGCGCGATGCGCAAGATGATGATCGGGGCGGCGCTGCTGCTCTGTTCGGCGCCGTTGCTGGCCCAGGGGGGCATGGGTGGCGGCATGGGCGGCGGCGGCATGGGGGGTGGCATGGGCGGTGGCCCGCCCGGCGGTGGCGGCGGCCCTCCCGGTGGCGGCGAAGGCCGGCCGCAAAAGCCGCGCGAGATGAAGCCGATCAAGCGCAGTCAGATCGACAAGATCGTGACCGCCATGTTTGCCGAAGCGGACAGCAATCGCGACGGCATGGTGACGATCGACGAATTGCGGCTGGTGGTGCAGGCGCGGCGCGAAGCGATCATCCGCACGCGTTTCGACGCGATCGACAGCAATCATGATGGCGCGCTGAGCCTGGCCGAGTTTCAGGCGTGGCAGAGCAGCATGGGATCGGTCGCGCTGTCGGAAACGGGCGCGATGGGCGATCAGGGCGGGCCGGTGGCCGAGGCGATCATGCCCAAGCTGGGCGATGACCCCGAGGACGCGATACTGGGCCGGCTGATCGAACCGCTCAATGCGAGCGCGATCGCCCAGGCCAACAGCAATTATGATGCCGGCGCCTCGCTGGAAGAAGTGCTGGCGTTCGAACATGCCCGCTTCGACGCGGCGGACGCCGATCATGACGGGGTGCTGTCGGCCGAGGAGATGCGCAGCCTGATGCCGCGGCGTGGTCCCGGTGGAGGCCCCGGCGGTCCGGGTGGACCGGGCGGCGCGGGCGGACCGCCGCCGCGCAACTGACGGGATTGATGCCGATGCCTTGCCTATCCTTGTCCTGCCGTCGGGCGGGCGGCGCCCTGCTGCGCGCCGGATGCAGCCTGTTCGCCCTATCGACGCCCGCTGCGGCGCAGAGCGTGGCGAGCGACGATATCGTCGTTACCGGACAGGCGCCGCCGGGCGCGGTGATCGGCGATATTCCCGCGCAGAACCAGCTCGGCCGTGCCGACATCGATGCCTATGGCGTCGGCACGGTCAGCGAATTGCTGGACGAGATCGCGTCGCAGACCAGCAGCAATCAGGGGCGCAGCGATGACGGCCCGGTGGTGTTGGTCAACGGCAAGCGGATCTCGGGCGTCAACGAGGTCAGCGACCTGCCGACCGAGGCGATCTTGCGGCTCGACATCCTGCCCGAGGAGGTCGCGCTCAAATATGGCTATGATGCGCAGCGCAAGGTGGTGAACATCATCCTGCACCGCCGCTTCCGATCGGAGGTCGCCAATGCGGGGGCTGGGATCGCGACGGCGGGGCAGGGCGAAAATCTGGCCGGCGACGTGGGCTATACCCGCATTCACGACAATGACCGGGTGAGTGTGACGGCGCGGGCCAAATCCTCCGCCTCGCTGCTGGAAAGCGAGCGCGACGTGATCGTCGATCCGGAAGCCGCGATCGATCCGACCGGGCGGGTCAGTGACGACCGCGCCTATCGCACCCTGTCGCCCTCCACCCGCAGCTATATGCTGAACGCCACGGTCGCGCATCAGTTGAGCGAGACGGCGAACCTGTCCTGGAACGGGCGGGCGGACTACAAGACCAGCAAGGCGCTGAATGGCCTGCCCACCGGCAGCCTGACCGAAGGCGACGAGACGGTCGACCGCATCCTGTCGCTCGATCCGCTGCATCAGGACACGCGCGCGCTGACGCTGAGCAGCGGTGTCAGCCTGAACATCGACCTGTCGAAGACCTGGCGCATGTCGGTGATCGGCAGCTACAGCCATAGCGATAGCCGGACCGACAGCGATCGCGGCTATGATCTGGACGATGTGCAGGCGGCGCTGGACGCGGGCGATGTGGCGGCCAATGGCGTGCTGCCCGCGAGCCTGCTGGGGGCCATGGGCACGCAGAAGGCGCGCGCGTTGCAGGACACGGGCAGCGCCAGCCTGCTTGTCAATGGCAAGCTGTTCAAGCTGCCGGCCGGCAATGTCGGCATGAACCTGCGCCTGAGCGGCGACACGAGCAGCCTGCGATCGTCCAGCACGCTGGATGGGGTGATGTCGCAGCGGACCGCGAGCCGCACCAATGGCGGCGCCCAGATCAGTTTCGACCTGCCGATCGCCAGCCGGCGTAACGGCTTCCTGCCGGTGCTGGGAACGCTGACCGCCAATATGAACGCGTCGGTGACGCAGGTTTCCGACTATGGCACGCTCGGCACGCTGGGTTATGGCCTCAGCTGGACGCCGCGCACCGGCATCACCATCATCGCGGCGGTCAATAATGACCGGACCGCGCCGACGCTGGACCAGCGCAACAGCCCGACCATCACCACCAGCAATGTCCGCGTCTATGATTATGTGCGCGGGCAGAGCGTGACGGTGACGCAGGTGAGCGGCGGCAATCCGGCGCTGACCGCCGACAATCGCCACCAGTTCAAGCTGGGCGCGACGGTGAAGCCGCTCACCAAGGTCAACCTGACCCTGTCGGCCAATTATGTGAGCAGCGAGACGCGCGACGCGATCATCAGCCTGACCGGCGTGTCTTCCGCATTGGAGGCAGCCTTCCCCGATCGCTACAGCCGCGACGAGGACGGGATGCTGACGCGGATCGACACACGGTCCGTCAATGTCGCGCGCGAGGAGGTGAAGCAGCTGCGCTGGGGCCTCAACTTCACGCAGATATTGCGCAAGCCCAAGCGACCCGAGCCGCCGGCCGGCTTTGTGCCGCCATGGCGGCGGGCGGCGGCGCAGGGCGATGAGGGGCAGATGGCGGCGCCAAAGGCGGAGGGTGGTGATGGGCAGCCCGAAGAGGGCGCGCCCGGCGGTGGTCCCGATGCCGAGCAGGATGCGATCCTGGTCGATGGCCACCGGCCCGATGATGCGACACCGATGGGGCCGCCCGGCGGCTTTGGCGGGCCGGATGGCTTTGGTCCGCCGCCTGGCCCTCCGCCCGATGGCATGGGGCCGCCCGATGGTCCGCCGCCCGGCATGGGGCCTGGCGGTCCCGGCGGGCCCGGCGGACGGGGCGGCTTCGGCCCGCCCGGTGGCGGTCCGTTCGGCGGCGGCAGCGACAATGGCGCGCGGCTGCAACTCTCGCTCTATCACAGCATCATGCTGCGCGACGCGGTGTTGCTGAGCGAAGGCGGGCCATGGGTCGACCTGTTGAACGGCGGCACGTTGGGCGGCAGTCCACAGCCGCGCCACAAGGTGCAGCTGAGCAGTGGCGTGATCGACAATGGCGTCGGCATCCGGCTGGACGGCAACTGGCAGAGCGCGTCGCATGTGACCGGGGATCAGACGGCGTCGGGTGGCGACCTGCGCTTTGGCCAACTGGTGACGTTCGACCTGCGGCTGTTCGCCAACATGGCCAACCGGTTCCGCGGCCAGGACTGGGCGCGGGGCATGCGGGTAAGCTTCACCGTCGGCAACCTGCTGAACCGGCGGCAGAAGGTGACCGATGGCACGGGCGCGACGCCGGTCGCCTATCAGCCCGCCTATCTCGATCCCGAGGGGCGGACGCTGATGCTGTCGGTGCGCAAGATATTCTGAACGGGAAAGGGGCGGCCGATGGCAGGCTGCCCCTTCAACCTGATTGAAAATCCATCATAAAATGCGCATCTGGCGTGGATGACCAAATTTTCTTTCCTTGTCCGGATAGGGGCCCCGATCGGCGTCCTGCTGGGGACGCCCGCCGCTGCGCAGGAGACGCCCGACTTTTTCGGCGCGGCGCTGTGCCAGCCGCCTTATTCGACCGACAGCGCGACCGCCCTGTATGAAGCCGCCGAAAAGGTCGCCAAAGCAGATACATCGATGTTGGGGGCAGCGGTCTATACGCTGCCCACGCCGATCGAGCGGGACGGCTTTGTGGCGCGGGCGGTGGTCTTCGCCGGCATGTCGGTCGGCGTGCTGCTGGATGGCGAGGTCGCGGAGGCCGCGGCCGCCCGTTATGGGCTTGCCAGGGAAAAGAGCCGCCTGTTCGGCGCGTCGAGCCTGGGCTTTGCGCGGCAACTGGACGATGCGACGCAGGACATGCGCGAGATGGGGCTGATTTCCGTCGTTGCGCGGCAGGGGCCTGCCCTGGTCGGGCGAACATTGCTGACCTGCGAGTTCGTGTCGCATGAGGATCGCAAGGCGCTGGACAGTCAGGAAGGCGATGCGCCCTGATATGAAAAGGGGCGCCCGGTGTCCGGACGCCCCTCCTTCGTGACGGCTTTGCTATGGGGTGCCGTGGATCAGGCCTTGTAGACCTTGTCCACAGCCGCACAGAATTTCGTCATGTCTTCGGCCGAGCCGACGGTGACGCGCGAGACATTGGGCCAGATCGGCCAGTTGCGGCCGATCTGCACCTTTTCCGGCGAGGCGAGCAGGGCGGCCTGCATTTCCTTGGCCGGCTTCTTCCAGTTGACCATGAACATGTTGGCTTCGCTGCCGGGCTGGACTTCGATGCCCTTCTTGGTGAGCCAGGCGATGGTCTGGTCGCGGGCGGCGATCATCTCGTCGCGGCGCGCCTTGATGAGCGCGGCTTCGGGATAGACGGCGTTGCCGCAGGCCATGGCGGTGATCGACAGGCCGCCGGCCGACGGGCCGAACAGCATCAGGCGCTTCTGCACTTCGGGATCGGCGAAGGTGAGGCCGAGGCGGATGCCGGCCATGCCGAACAGCTTCGAGAAGGTCCGCATGACGATGATGTCCTTGCGGTTGCCGATCAGCGAAGCGGCGCTGGGTGCGTCCGAGAAGTGGATATAGGCTTCGTCTACCAGCAGCATGGAATCGGCCGGCTTGTTGTCGAGCAGCCACTTGATGTCGGCGATCGGCGTGATCGTGCCGGTCGGGTTGTTGGGTGTGCAGATATAATAGAGGCCGGCGTTCGGGTTGGCGGCCAGCATGGCCTTGACGTCATGGCCCTTGCCGACGGCCTGGGGTGCCTTGGCGATCGGCGCCTTGAGGTAATCGGCGGTGCGCCAGGCGGATTCGAAGGTCGGGTCGGCGGTCACCAGGCCCTTGGTCGGCGAGCAATAGGCCGCGACGGTCGAGACCAGCGGGCCACCCGAGCCGGGCCACAGCATCACCTGGGCTTCGGGAATGCCCTCCACCTTGGCGATGGTCGAGACCAGGTCGCCGCGATAATTGTCGGGATCATACCAGTTGCCGACGGCGCCGGCCTTGGCGATGGCGTCGACGCCCGAGGGGAAGGGGCCGGTCCAGCATTCGTTCGAGCCGATGCGCACCGCGCCCTTGATGCCGCGGGCGGCCTGCTGCTGCGCGAAGGCGGGCGCGGCCAGCATTTCGTGCATCGCGGCGCCGGCGCCGATCAGGGCGGCAACCTTGGCAAGCTGGCGGCGCGAATAGCCGCGCTCGATCAGGTCTTCCCGCGCTTCCTTGTCCAACATCATGGTCATGCCGATTGTCCCCTTGTTTTCCTGCGAAATGCCTTGGATTTCGTCTGGAGAAACGAAGGCGGAAACAATTTCCGCAATGCAAAAGGGGCTGCGGCACGCTTTATTTTGCGCGCCGCAGCCCCTTTTTCGTAAGGTCAGGTCAGATCAGGCTTTCCAGACCGCATCCACGGCCTTGCAGAAGGCGTCCATTTCGCTGGCCGAGCCGACCGAGATGCGCGAGACATTGGGCCAGATCGGCCAGTTGCGGCCGATCTGCACCTTCTGCGTCAGCAGGGCGGCCTGCATGTCCTTGGCGGGCTTGCCCCAGTCGACCATGAACATGTTCGCCATGCTGCCCGGCAGCACCTTGATCCCCTTCTTGGTCAGATGGGCGATCGCCTTGTCACGGTTGGCCGCCATTTCGGCCTGGCGCGCCTTGATGAGATCGGCTTGGGCGACCGAGACGGTGCCGCAGGCAACGGCCGTCATCGGCAGCATGGCGGTGACCTGGCCACCGTCATAGCGCATCATCTTTTCCATCAGCGATGGCGCGGCGAAGGTGAGGCCCAGGCGCATGCCGGCCATGCCGAACAGCTTCGAGAAGGTGCGCAGCACCAGCACGTCGTCGCGGGTGGCAGCGAGCTTGGCGGCGCGCGGCGTGTCGGTCCAGTGGATATAGGCTTCGTCGACGACCAGTACCGAATCCTTGGGCTTGTTGGCGGCCAGCCATTCGATGTCGCCGATCGGCGTGATCGTGCCGGTCGGGTTGTTGGGCGAGCAGATATAATAGACGCCGGCATTGGGATCGGCCGCCAGCATCGCCTTCACGTCATGGGCATTGTCCTTGGTCAGCGGCACCTTCGTCACCTTGGCGCCGAGCCAGGCGCCGGTGCGCCAGATCGCTTCATAGGTCGGGTCGGCGGTGACGATGCCCTTGGTCGGCGAGGCGAAGGCGACGGCGACGCGGCTCAGCGGATCGGACGAGCCGGGCCAGGCGACGATGCGGTCGGCCGGAATGCCCTCCACCTGCGCGACGGCGGCGAACAGCTTTTCATGCTCATTGTCGGGTTCGTAGCGATTGCCTTCGGTTACCAGCTTGAAGGCGGCTTCGGCGGCGACCGGGAAGGGGCCGGTCCAGCATTCGTTGGCGCCGATGCGGACCGCGCCTTCGACCGGCTTGGCGGCCTGCTGTGCGGCGGCACCGACGGTGCGCATCGCGACGGCACCGGCGCCGAGCAGCGCGGTCACCTTGGCCAGCTGGCGGCGCGAATAGCCGCGGTCCAGAAGCTCCTGTTCAAACTCCGTTGGCGTGGTCGTTTCCATGATCCCTGACTCCCAGACATGCTTGATGCTGCCTTTGTGGCGTTAGACGAATGTACAGCATGTATCCGCCACGCAAATGAGGAAGATGACCTAGCTTATCAGCGATGCGCAACAATCGTGCTTTTCTGCGGGGTTCATGAACATATCGCGAGGAAAGCGCTTGGAAAGAAAGCCATCCATCTGTTAGCGATTTGCCATGCCCAGTACGCCTGCCGCCGCCGCCCGCCAGATCCTCGTCCGCCTGCAGGAGGTGATGGCGGCGCGCACCAGCGCGCAGGCCAAGCTGAACAAGGTGGTGGAGATCATCGGCGAATCGCTGTCGAGCGAGGTCTGCTCCATCTATCTGGTGCGCGAGGGCGTGCTGGAACTGTTCGCGACCCGCGGCCTGAAGCAGGAGGCGGTGCATGTCACCCGCATGGCCAAGGGCGAGGGGCTGGTCGGGCTGATCGCCACCAATGTCGAGCCGCTGAACCTGGACGAGGCCGCCGCCCATCCCGACTTTTCCTATCGCCCGGAAACCGGCGAGGAACTGTTCCACAGCTTTGCCGGCGTGCCGATCGTGCGGCGCGAGCGCGCGCTGGGCGTGTTGTGCGTGCAGCATGTCGAGCCGCGCAAATATGAAGAGGTCGAGATCGAGGCGCTGCAGACGGTCGCCATGGTGCTGTCCGAGCTGATCGCCAATGCCGAACTGGCCGATGACGGCCCGACCGATGCGCGGGTGCAGGAAACCGGATCGAACATCATGACCGGCCTGCAGCTGGTGATGGGCATGGCGCGGGGCCATGTCGTCTTCCACCAGCCGCGCGTCCATATCGAGCATACCGTCGCCGAGGATACGGAAGCGGAGCGGCAGCGGGTCATTTCCGCCTTTGCCAAGATGCGCGAACAGATCGACCGGATGACCGGCACGGCCGATTTCGGGACCGAGGGCGAGCATCAGGAGGTGCTCGAAACCTACAAGATGTTCGCCTATGACGAGGGCTGGATCCGCCGCATCAACGAGGCGATCGACAGCGGCCTGACCGCCGAAGCGGCGATCGAGCGGGTGCAGCAGCGCACCCGGATGCGGATGCGCCAGATCGACGATCCGCTGTTGCAGGACCGGATGCACGATCTGGAGGACATGGCCAACCGGCTGCTGCGCATCGTGTCCGGGCAATTGGGCACGGCGGCGCAACTGGGGCTGCGGCAGGACGCGATCCTGATCGCGCGCAACCTGGGGCCGGCGGAGCTGCTGGAATATGACCGGCGGCGGCTGAAGGGCGTGATCCTGGAGGAAGGGTCGCTGACCGCCCATGTCACCATCGTCGCCCGCGCCATGGGCGTGCCGGTGCTGGGCCGGGTGCGCGACATTCGCCACCGGGTCAATGAAGGCGACCTGATCCTGATGGATGTCGCTGAAAATGCGCTGCTGATCCGGCCGACGCCCGACATGGAGGAGGCGTTCGAGACCAAGCTGCACATCACCCAGAAGCGGCGGGCGGAATTTGCCGCGCTGCGCGACCTGCCGTCGGTGACGCAGGATGGGGCGCGGATCGAGTTGATGGTCAATGCCGGCCTGCGCGAGGATGCGCAGGCGCTGGACATGGTCGGCGCCGACGGCATCGGCCTGTTCCGCACCGAATTCCAGTTCCTGGTCTCGGCGACGCTGCCGCAGCGCGAGAAGCAGCAGCGGCTCTACAAGGATGTGCTGGACGCGGCCGGCGACCGGCCCGTCATTTTCCGCACCGTCGACATCGGCGGTGACAAGGCGCTGCCCTACATGACGCGCGAGGATGACGAGCATGAGGATAATCCGGCCATGGGCTGGCGCGCGATCCGGCTGGCGCTGGACCGCGACGGCCTGATGAAGGCGCAGGCGCGCGCCTTGCTGGAGGCGAGCGCGGGCAAGGTGCTGAACATCATGTTCCCGATGGTGTCGGAACCCTGGGAGTTCGAGGAGGCGCGCACGCTGGTCGAGCATCAGCGGCAATGGCTGATCGGGCAGAAGAAGAAGCTGCCGGTGGCGGTGCGCTATGGCGCGATGCTGGAGGTGCCGGCGCTGGCCGAGGTGCTGGACCTGCTGCTGCCGCAGCTCGATTTCCTGTCGATCGGCACCAACGACCTTACCCAGTTCCTGTTCGCCGCCGATCGTGCCCATCCCAAGCTGGCGGAGCGCTATGACTGGCTGAGCCTGGCGATCCTGCGGTTCCTGGATCGGGTGGTGCGGATCTGCGAGATCTACAAGGTGCCGGTCGGCGTCTGTGGCGAAATGGGCGGGCGCACGCTGGAAGCGATGGCGCTGATTGGCCTGGGTGTGCGGCGGCTGTCGATCACGCCGGCGTCGGTCGGGCCGGTCAAGGCGATGATCCGCGCGATCGATGCGGCCGAATTGCAGGCGCTGATGCGCGATCTGCTGGACAGCGGGGCGAGCGATCTGCGCGCGCAACTGACCAGTTGGGCCGAGCAGCGGAACATCGAGCTGGCCTGAAAAGACACCGCCCCGGCGTTGACAAGCGCCGTCCCGCAATGAGACAAGGCCGCCAATCAAGGTCGCGGAGCAGCATGGCAGACGAACCCGAATTCGAACCCGTCGCGGACGACGCGACGGCAGCGCAGCCCAGCACCCCCGGCGCCAAGTTGCGCGCCGCGCGCGAGGCGCAGGGGCTGTCGGTGCAGGATATCGCCACCCGGACCCGCATCGCCCAGCGCCAGCTGGAGGCGATCGAGCGGGACGATTATGGCGCCTTGCCGGGCATTCCCTATGCCGTGGGTTTCGCCCGCGCCTATGCCCGCGCGATCGACCTGGACGAGGTGGCGATCGCCGCCGACGTGCGCAATGCCGTGCATAATTCCGACATGGGGGCGACCCGCTACGAAGCGTTCGAGCCGGCCGACCCGGCGCGGGTGCCATCGCGCACCCTGGCCTGGACCGCGGCGGTGATCGGCATCATCGTGATTGCCGGCTTCACCATCTGGCGCACCCAGTTGCTGACCCCGCCGACCGGCGAGGAAATCGCCGAGCAGCAGGCGGAAAAGCCCGCCGCCGCGCCCAAGGTCGGCGTGCAGGCGCCGATTGCGGCGCCCGTGACCGGGCCGGTGGTGTTCACCGCCAATGACGATGTGTGGATGCGCATCGTCGACGAGGCGGGCGAGCGGCTGAAGGACGGACTGCTGAAGAAGGGTGAGAGCTTCACCCTGCCGGCCGGCGCGCGCAATCCGACGATCCTGACCGGTCGCCCGCAGGCGCTGGACGTGACCGTGGGTGGCAAGGCGATCCCGCCGCTGGGCGCGGCCGACCGCACCATCGCCGACGTTCCGGTCAGTGCCGAGGCGCTGCTGGCACGGGCGGCTGCACCGGCAGGGGTTCCGGCGGGCGCTCCTGCACCGGCCGGCCAGCCGCCGCGCGCGCCGACGACGCCCGCGGGCGGGCAGGGGAGCGTGCCGACGCCGGCTTCGTCACCGCCGCCGACCGCCGCGCCGCAGCCCAGCGCGGGCAACTGACCCGTCCCATAGCCGGACAGGCAAGAGCGGGCCGCGCTTTATTGCGTGGCGCGTCCGCCTATGGTTAAAGGCGGAAAGATTTAGTCGGGGATCATCATGCGTTACGCCTTTCTTGCCACCACCGCCATCGCGCTGGCGGCCCCGCTGCTGTCGGCCGTGCCGGCCGCTGCCCAGCAGAATCCCACGGTCGAACTGCGGGTCGACCGGCTGGAAAAGGAAATGCGGGCGGTGCAGCGCAAGGTGTTCCCGGCCGGCACGCCGGTAGAAGCGGAAATCACCCGTCCCCAGACGCCGACCATCGCGCCGGGCAGCCCGACGTCGAGCCCGGTGGCCGACCTGACCGCGCGGGTGGGGGCGCTGGAATCGCAGCTCGCCTCGATCACCGGCCAGGTCGAGGAAAACAGCTACAAGCTCAAGCAGCTGGAAGAGGCGTTCAACCGCTACAAGGCGGAAGCCGAAGCGCGGGCGGCAACGCCGGTCGAGGCCGGCCCGCCGGTGATGCGTCCGACGGTCGCGACCGATGCGCCCGCGCCCAAGCCGGCCGCCGCCAAGCCGACGACCCCGCCCGCAAAGTCGGCCGCCGCGCCGGTGGCCAGCGATGCGCGCAAGACGGCGGTGGCGGCGATCGAGAAGCCGGATACCGGCGATGCGGCGGGCGATGCCTATAGCTATGGCTTCCGCCTGTGGGACGCGAAATTCTATCCCGAGGCGCAGGCGCAGCTCAAGGCGACGGTCGACAAATATGGCGACGGGTCGGTCGGCAGCCGCGCCGCCAACCTGCTGGGCCGCGCCTATCTGGACGATGGCAAGCCGGCGCTGGCGTCGGTCGCCTTCTACGAAAATTACCAGAAGCGCCCGCGTGGCGAGCGCGCGCCCGACAGCCTGGCCTATCTGGGCGAGGCGCTGATCCAGCTCAAGAAGCCTGCGGATGCCTGCAAGGTCTATGCGGAGCTGGAACAGGTCTATGGTTCGACCCTGTCGAGCGGCCTGCGCGGCATGATGGACAAGGGCCGGACCAAGGCCAAGTGCAGCGTTTGAGCCGATAGACGTGCCGGAGCTGGCACCTTCCCATCGCCCCGATGCGCTGCGGCTGGCCGTGCGCGCGCTGGTGGACGGGGAGGAGACGGCCCGGTTCGGCATTGCGGTGTCGGGCGGGCCGGACAGCATGGCGCTGTTGGACCTGGCGGTGCAGGCCTGGCCCGGCCGGGTGGCGGCGGCGACGCTGGATCATGGATTGCGGGCTGAATCCGCGGCCGAGGCGGCGATGGTCGCGCGCTGGTGTGCGGAGCGGCGCGTCCCCCATGCGACCCTGGCGCCGGAGACGGAAGTGTCCGGCAATATCCAGGATTGGGCGCGGCGACAGCGTTATGCCCAACTGGAGGCGTGGCGGGCCGGCGCCGGGCTGGACTGGATATTGACCGCCCATCATGCCGACGACCAGCTGGAAACCCTGCTGATGCGGCTCAACCGGGGATCGGGGGTCGGCGGCCTGGCCGGGGTGCGGGCGCGGGCCGGCCGGGTGCTGCGGCCGTTGCTGACGGTGCGCAAGGCGCAGTTGCAGGCCCATGCCGACCAGGCCGGGCTACCCTATGTGCTGGACCCGTCCAATGCCGATCCGCGCTTCGACCGGGCGGCGCTGCGCAAGCGGCTGGATGGCGTCGACTGGATCGATGCCGAGGCGGCGGCGCGCAGCGCGGCAGCGCTGGCGGAGGCGGAGGCGGCGCTGATATGGACGGTGGCGGGGCTGGCGGCCACGCATATCCATCCATCGACCGATGCCTGGGTGCTGGACCGCACCGACCTGCCGCGAGAATTGTTGCGCCGCCTGCTGATCGAGATGCTATGTTCTGCCGACCCGGAGATCGTGCTGCCGCGCGGCGAGGCGCTGGACCGGGCGATTGCCGCGGCGCGGGCGGGGCGGCAGGCGAGTCTGGGCGACTGGCTGCTGCGCGGTGGCGCGGTATGGACCCTGTCACCGGCACCCCCGCGACGCTGAGATTTTCGGAAAAGTTCCACCGTCCGACGCAAGGTGCCAACGGCCGGTCGCTTTTGGGCGGCATGCTGACCGGTTCTTAACCCATGGGCCGTTAACCACATGGCGTGACCAATAGCGGGATTTGTTCGGAATGATGGAATTTGCGGCGCTGACCTATGGCTTGCTGGTCAGCGTGATCCTCTCGGCCGTGAAAGCGGAACCGGAAGCTGAACAAGGCGCATCCGCCGCTGCTTCTCTACATGGGCTATCTGCTGTGCGGCCTGTCCGCCGGCCTGGCGCTGGTGCTGGCCTATGTTGCGCTGTTCCAGCTGACCGGCAACTGACCATCTGAAAATCGACAGGGCCGGAAATCGGCAGCGGACGGCGCGTCCAGCTTGCGCTTTGCCGGCCACACCCTATCTTGCGGGGTGAAAGAGAGTGATGATGAACGACGAAAAAGACCCACAGGGTAATCCCTGGATCAAGAGTGCGATGATTTGGGCAGGGGTCATCATCGCCCTGCTCCTGTTCGTTTCGCTGTTCGAGCGCCCGACCACCCAGGCCGGCAGCGCCATCGCCTATTCGGAATTCCGCGCCAAGGTGCAGGAAGGCCAGGTCAAGGATGTGGCGATCGCGCCCGACCGGATCACCGGCACCCTGTCGAGTGGCCAGGGTTTCAGCACGGTCCCCGTCAATGATCCCAAGCTGACCGACCTGCTGGACGATTATAACGTCAAATATTCGGGCCAGGCCGAACAGCAGCCCAGCTTCTGGCAGATCATGCTGTATCAGTCGCTGCCGTTCCTGCTGATCCTGGGCATCGCCTTCTTCGTGCTGCGCCAGATGCAGAAGGGCGGCGGCGCCGGTGGCGCGATGGGCTTTGGCAAGTCCAAGGCCAAGCTGCTGACCGAAAAGCATGGCAAGGTGACGTTCGATGACGTCGCCGGCATCGACGAAGCCCGCGAGGAACTGCAGGAAATCGTCGAGTTCCTGAAGGACCCGAGCAAGTTCGCACGGCTGGGCGGCAAGATCCCCAAGGGCGCGCTGCTGGTCGGTTCGCCCGGCACCGGCAAGACGCTGCTGGCCCGCGCGATTGCGGGTGAAGCGGGCGTGCCCTTCTTCACCATTTCGGGTTCGGACTTTGTCGAGATGTTCGTCGGCGTCGGCGCGAGCCGCGTGCGCGACATGTTCGAACAGGCCAAGAAGAACGCGCCGTGCATCGTCTTCATCGACGAAATCGACGCGGTCGGGCGCCATCGCGGCGCGGGCCTGGGCAATGGCAATGACGAGCGCGAGCAGACGCTGAACCAGCTGCTGGTCGAGATGGACGGCTTCGAGGCCAATGAGGGCATCATCATCGTCGCGGCGACCAACCGCCCCGACGTGCTGGACCCCGCGCTGCTGCGTCCGGGCCGTTTCGACCGTCAGGTCGTGGTGCCCCGTCCCGACATTGAGGGCCGCGAGAAGATTTTGGCTGTCCACATGAAGAAGGTGCCGCTGGCGCCCGACGTCAACCCGCGCACCATCGCTCGCGGCACGCCGGGCTTCTCGGGCGCGGACCTGGCCAATCTGGTCAACGAAGCCGCCCTGATGGCGGCCCGTCGCGGCAAGCGTCTGGTCGCCATGGACGAGTTCGAAGCGGCCAAGGACAAGGTCATGATGGGCAGCGAGCGCCGCTCGATGGTCATGACCGACGACGAGAAGAAGATGACCGCCTATCATGAGGCGGGCCATGCCATCGTTGCGGTCCATGAGCCGGCGTCCGACCCGATCCACAAGGCGACGATCATCCCGCGCGGCCGTGCGCTGGGCATGGTGATGCGCCTGCCGGAACGGGACAGCTACAGCTATCACCGCGACAAGATGCATGCGAACATGGCCGTGGCCATGGGTGGCCGCGTGGCCGAGGAGATAATCTTCGGTTACGACAAGGTGTCGTCGGGCGCTTCGGGCGATATCCAGTACGCCACCAAGCTGGCGCGCGACATGGTCACGCAATGGGGCATGTCCGACAAGCTGGGTCCGCTGCAATATGAAGAGCAGCAGGGCGAAACCTTCCTTGGCTATTCGCAGAGCCAGCGCGTCCATATGTCGGACGAGACGGCGAAGCTGATCGACAAGGAAATCCGGGGTCTGGTGGAGCAGGGCTATGCCCGTGCGCAGGAACTGCTGAAGGGCCATGAGGACCAGCTGCACCTGCTGGCCAACGCCATGCTGGAATATGAGACGCTCTCCGGCGAGGAGATCAAGGCGCTGCTGGAAAAGGGCGAGATCACCCGCGACGACGGCACCACGATCAAGCCGTCGGTGATCCCGGCGGCGGGGTCGTCCATCCCCAAGACGCGCAAGCGCAAGGGGCCGTTCGGCGATCCGACACCCGCTGGCGCCTAAGCGCCGAGCAGGCAATGGAATGAAAAAGGGGCGCGGCCATGATGGTCGCGCCCCTTTTTCGTTTCCGGTACTTTTGCGTTTCGGACCATTGCGTTGCGTGCGCGAGCGGACCAGAAGCGGGGCCAGACACCATCAATTTTGGGGAAATATCTTGGCCCATTCCCGCCGTGACGCGATGTTTCTGGGACTGGCTTCGACGGCGGGGCTGGCGATGCCGGGGCTGGGCGAGGCGAGGGCGTCGGATAGCTGTGCCTCTGCGCCGGCCTGGCGCCATGGCGCTGAGGGCGAGCGGCTGGCGGACCTTGGCAATGGCCGTTTTCTGAACCCGGTGCTGTCGGGGGATCGGCCCGATCCCAACATATTGAAGGATGGCGACGACTATTGGGCGACCTTTTCGTCTTTCGACTATTTCCCGGCGGTCGTGATCTGGCATTCGCGCGACCTGGTCAACTGGCGGCCGGTGGGACCGGCGCTGACCGCGCCACTGGGTTCGGTCTGGGCGCTGGACATCGCCAAGCATGAAGGCCGCTATTTCATCTATATTCCGGTGTTCAATCCGACCGATCCCAGCTTTTCGGCGGGGCCGGCCATCCCCTGCAAGATTTTCGTCGTCCATGCCGACCGGATGGAAGGGCCATGGAGCGCCCCCGTCGACATGGACATCAAGGGCTATATCGATCCCGGCCATGCGGTGGGCGAGGACGGTAAACGCTATCTGTTCCTGAATGGCGGCGCGCGGGTGCGGATCAGCGATGACGGGCTGCGCCGGGACGGCCCGATCGAGCAGGTCTATGAGGGGTGGCCGATCCCGGACGACTGGATCATCGAAGCGCAGGCACTTGAAGGCCCCAAGGTGCTGCGCCGGGATGGCTGGTTCTACCTGTTTTCCGGGCAGGGCGGGACGGCCGGGCCGCCGACCAGCCATATGGTGATCGTCGCCCGGTCCCGTTCGATCAACGGACCGTGGGAAAATTGCCCGCATAACCCGATCGTGCGGACGGCGCGGGCGGGCGAACCCTGGTGGTCGCGTGGCCATGGCACGGCGGTGGAAGGGCCGGCGGGCGATTGGTGGCTCGCCTATCATGGCTATGAAAATGGCTATCGCACGCTGGGACGGCAGATGCTGCTGGAGCCGTTCGTCTGGGACGCGGATGGCTGGCCGCGCATGACCGGCGGCGACCTGTCGGCGGCGCTGCCCATGCCGGCGGCCAGGCGCGCGGGCGCGCCGGGGCTTGCGCTGTCCGGCCCTTTCAGGCCGAGCGACATGGGGAGCCGGCTGGCCTTCTTTGCGCCGCAGAAGGATTATCTCGATCGTGCCGCTTTCAGGGATGGTGCGCTGGTGCTGAAGGCGCAGGGCAAGGGGCCGGCGGAGTCATCGCCATTGGCCTTCATCGCCGGGGATCGTTCCTATGAGGTGAGCGTCGATGTCGAACTGGAGGGCGGCGCTCAGGCGGGTCTGCTGCTTTTCTACAATCCCCAATATTTTGTCGGCCTGGGGTCGGACGTGGGGGCGCTGCACAATTACAAGGTCGGGCGCGAGCAGGGCTATCCGCCGCCCGGACCGGCGGAAGGTGGCCGTTTTTCGCTTCGGGTCGTGAATGACGACAATGTCGCGAGCTTCCATATTCGCGGCGCCGGCAAGGCATGGCGCAAGATCATTTCCTATGAAGTGTCGAGCTATCATCATAATCTGGCGGACGGCTTCCTGAGCCTGCGCCCGGCGCTGTTCGTATCGGGAGCCGGGCAGGCGCGCTTTTCCAATCTGCTCTATCGCGGGCGGGGCAGCCAGGGGGCGTAGCGACTGGTCGAGGGCCAAGATCGGGATCGCAAGAAAGGCGGCAAGAAAATCCCCAAGGGGTCTGGCCGTTTTGCGGGTTAATGGTTACATGGGCCGCCACGAATCCCCAGCGGTCCGGTTCCCCTCCGCCCGACCCGCGCAGCAGAAAGTGGCTTTCACATGGACATCCGCCTTGGCCTCACCTTTGACGACGTGCTGTTGCAGCCCGCCGAATCCGATGTGCTGCCCAGCCAGGCGGACACGTCCACCCATGTGACCAAGGCGATCAAGCTGAACATCCCGATCCTGTCGTCGGCGATGGACACGGTGACCGAGGCCGACATGGCGATCGTCATGGCGCAGCTCGGCGGCATCGGCGTGCTGCACCGTAACCTGACGGTCGAGGAGCAGGCCGATGCGGTCCGCGCGGTCAAGCGCTTCGAAAGCGGCATGGTCGTCAATCCCATCACCATCCTGCCGACCGCGACACTGGCCGACGCGCAGATGCTGATGCAGCGCCACAGGATCAGCGGCATTCCGGTCGTCGAGGCGAACGGCAAGCTGGTCGGCATCCTGACCCACCGCGATACCCGCTTTGCCGAGAATCCCGGCCAGCCGGTCAGCGAGCTGATGACCAAGGACAATCTGGCGACGGTCAAGGCCGGCGTCGGACAGGATGAGGCGATGCGCCTGCTGCACGCCCGCCGGATCGAGAAGCTGCTGGTGGTGGACGATAATTATCACTGCGTCGGCCTGATCACCGTCAAGGATATCGAGAAGGCCGTCACCTATCCGCAGGCGACCAAGGATGCGTCGGGCCGACTGCGCGTCGCGGCTGCATCGACCGTGGGCGACAAGGGACTGGAGCGCAGCAAGGCGCTGATCGACGCGGAATGCGACCTGATCGTCATCGACACCGCCCATGGTCACAGCAAGCAGGTGGCGGTCGCGGTCGAAGCGGTCAAGAAGCTGTCCAACCATGTCCAGGTCGTGGCCGGCAATGTCGCCACCGCCGAAGCGACCAAGGCGCTGATCGACGCCGGCGCGGACTGCGTGAAGGTCGGCATCGGCCCCGGCTCCATCTGCACCACCCGCGTCGTCGCCGGCGTGGGCGTGCCGCAGCTGACCGCCGTCATGGATTCGGCCAATGAGGCGCACAAGCATGGCGTGCCGGTGATCGCCGATGGTGGCCTGCGCACGTCGGGTGATGTGGCCAAGGCACTGGCGGCGGGCGCCGGCTGCGTCATGGTCGGGTCGCTGCTGGCCGGCACGGCCGAAGCGCCGGGCGAAACCTTCCTGTATCAGGGGCGCGCCTATAAGAGCTATCGCGGCATGGGCAGCGTCGGCGCGATGGCGCGCGGCAGCGCCGACCGCTATTTCCAGGCCGACATCAAGGACCAGATGAAGCTGGTGCCCGAGGGTATCGAAGGCCAGGTGCCGTTCAAGGGCCCGGCCAAGGATGTCATCCACCAGCTGGTCGGCGGCGTGAAGGCGGCGATGGGCTATACCGGCAGCCGCACCATCAAGGATCTGCAGGAGCGTGCCCGCTTCGTCCAGATCACCAATGCCGGCCTGTCGGAAAGCCATGTCCACGACGTGACGATCACGCGTGAGGCCCCCAACTATCCGACGCGCTAAGGAGCGGGCGGGATGACGCCTGCGGCGCGAGTGCAGGCGGCGATCGACCTGCTGGATGCGATCATCGCCGCCGCCCGTGATGGCGGGCCGGCGGCGGACACGCTGATCGCGCGCTATTTCAAGGAACGGCGCTATGCCGGGTCGCGCGATCGCCGCGCGGTGCGCGACCATGTCTATGATGCGATCCGCCGCGTTGCCGACCGGCCCGAGACCGGCCGTGCGGCGATGATCGGCCTGGTCGAGGCGCAGCCGGAGCTGGCCGCGCTGTTCGACGGATCGGCCCATGCGCCGCTGCCGATCGAGCCGGGTGAAACGGGCGCAGCGGCTGGCGCGGTGCCGGGCTGGTTGCAGCCCTTGCTGGCCGCGCCGGTGGAGCAGGATGCGTTGCTGGGCCGCGCGCCGGTGGACCTGCGCGTCAACCGGCTGAAGGCGACGCCCGCGCAAGTGGCGCCCGAATTGCCGGACGCGACGCCGATCCCCGGCATAGCTGACGCACTTCGTCTGCCCGAAGGCTATCCGGTCGAGCAGAGCGAGGCGTGGAAGCGCGGCGCGGTCGAGGTGCAGGATGCTGGCAGCCAGCTCATCTCGGCGGCATGCGGGGCGCAGGCCGGGCAGACGGTGATCGACCTGTGCGCGGGTGCGGGCGGCAAGACGCTGGCGCTGGCTGCGGCGATGGGCGGCAAGGGCCGGCTGATCGCGGCCGACACGATCCGCAACCGGATCGACCGGCTGGCGCCGCGTGCCGAACGGGCGGGCGTGACCTGTATCGAGAGGTTGCTGCTGGACCAGGGGCATGAGGCGCGCGCGCTGGCGCCGCTGGCGGGGCAGGCGGATATCGTGCTGGTCGACGCGCCCTGTTCGGGCACGGGCACCTGGCGCCGCAATCCCGAGGCGCGCTGGCGCCTGACCCAGGCGCGGCTCGACCGGCTGGTGTCGGAACAGGCCCGGATCCTGGATTTCGCTGCGCCCTTGCTGGCGCCCGGCGGTCTGCTGGTCTATGCTACCTGCGCATTGACCGACAGAGAGGGGCGGGATCAGGTGGATGCGTTTCTGGCGCGTCAGGCCGGCTGGAGTGCCGAGCCGATCGAAGCGGATATGGGCCGCGCCCATGGTCATGGGCTGCTGCTGACGCCCGGCCATGACGGCACCGATGGCTTCTACTTCGCCCGGCTGCGGAGGACCGCCTGAAACAGGCCATGGACAAGCGCGCGCAAAATAGCGACACTTGCCCTTCGGTCTGCGGGCCTGAGTCAATGCCTGAAACATGGCTGGAGATTTTGATGCGTTTCACCCCGGCCTCGATTGCCCTTGCCGTCCTTCTGACCACCGTTTCCAGCGTGGGCCTGACCCAGCGCCCCGATACCCAGATCGAACCGCGATCGATCGAATGGCAGAAGGCGGGCGAGGCGGCGCGCAAGGCGGGCAATCTGACCGGTGCCACCGACGCGCTGGAAAGTGCGCTGGCGGTCGATCCGCGCAACCGTGCGGCCTATATCGAACTGGCCGAAGTGGCGCGCGCGCAGGGACTGCAGGGCAAGGCCATCCGCCTCTACAAGGAAGCGTTGCTGCTCGACCCGACCGACGTGACCGCGATCGCCGGCCAGGGCGAGGCGATGGTCGAGAAGGGCGCGATCGCCAAGGCCAAGGAAAATCTCGCTCAGGCGCAGAATCTGTGCAAGGGCAGCTGTCCTGAAGTCGCGCAGCTCAATGCCGCGATCCAGAAAGGACCGCCGGCAGTGGCGATGACCAGCAAGGAAGCGGTGCCGGGCGCTAAGGCCAACAGCACCGATAATCCGTAATCTATCCGGCTTTCGCCGGTTCGATCGATTTTTCGTAGAAGCGCGTGTCGACCGCCATCCTGGGGAAGGCGGGCGGCAGGTCGTCGGCTTCGACCAGCGCGAAGCCATTCTTCTCGTAGAAGCGGTGCGCCGCCAGGAAACGGGCAGTGGTGCCGAGATAGATTTGGGCGAGGCCGCGGTCGGCCGCCGCGTTGAGCAGATGGTCGAGTAGGGCCTGGGCGACGCCAGCGGCGCGGCCGCGATGGCTGGACGCCACGAACATCTTACGCAGCGCGCCCTGACCCTGGCCGATATCCTTGAGCGCGATCGTGCCGATGATCCGGCCGTCCTCCTCCGCGACCCAGAAGCCGCCGGTGCCGGGCAAATAGAAGCCCGCTATGTCGGTGAGGTCCGGCTGGTCCGCTGCGGTGATGGCGATGCCATATTCGTCGCGCTGGATGCCAAGGATCAGGTCGAGAATGCCCGGCTGGTCGGCGGGGGCGAAGAGGCGGATCAGGGGCAAGGGGCTGGGCTTCCTGGCAGCGGTTCGGAATGATCGATGCGGACGGAAACGAACGACCGCGCCGAAAGCCGCCGGTCAGTTGCTGGCGTTGGCGGCTGGTGCGGGCGTGGCCGTGGCGCTGGCTCCCTCCGGCGTCTGGGCCTTGGGTGCGAAGATACGCAGGCTGTCGAGCAGGGCCTGCGCGATCGGCTGATATTGTTCGCTCAGCATTTCGGGATAGACGAAGGTGGCGGTGACGATCGCGCCGTCAGGCTGTTTCAGCAGGCGCAGCGCGACATTATTGCCTTCGCCGTCATTGGCTGTGCCGCGATATTCATTCTCGCCGATGAAATCGCCATCCACGCCCTCGGCGCCGTCGGACAGTGCCTCGACGATCTGTTGCAGTGTCTGGTCATTGTCATTCTTCTGCCAGAAGACGCGGACGTCGGCCCCTGCGCCGGGATCCTGATAGACGACGCCATCGGCATTGCTGGCTTCGCCATCCTTCATCCAGCCTTCGGGCATGGTGACGGAATAGCCATGGTCGATATTCACATAGTTGCGGCTGTCGCCGGCATCATCCTTTTGCGCGTTGGCCAGCGCATTGGCAGCGGCCGCATTGGCGGCGGCGGCCAGTTCCTCCTGGCTCGGCATGTCCGCGACCGGTTCGGCGCGGCCACAGGCGACCAGCAGCAGGAGGGGGGAGCAGGCGGCGAGGAGGGGCGCTTTCATGCCCCGTTCAAAAGCATAGGCGCGGGGATAATTCAACGCCGTAGCGGAACCCCCGCGACAATATGCCCCGGCAGCAGGGCGCCCGGTCCCGCGATCAGGCCGCGTTGTCGATGCCGAGTTCTGCGAGCTTGCGATAGAGGGTCGAACGGCCGATCCCCAGCCGGCGCGCGACTTCGGTCATGCGGCCGCGATAATGGCCGATGGCCAGGCGGATGACGTCGGCCTCGATCTCGGCGAGCTGGCGGACATGGCCGTCGCCTTCGAACAGGGTGATGCCGGCGGCTTCGCGCGGTGGCGTGGCGGCAACGCGCTGGCGCGGACCACTGGCGCCGCGGGACAGGATATGGGCGGCGACCTGCGGGAAGTCATGCGGGGTCAGCGCATCGCCCTCGCACAGCACGGCGGCGCGGAACAGGGCGTTCTGGAGCTGGCGGACATTGCCCGGCCAGTCATGCTGCATCAGCAGCGCCAGCGCATCGTCGGTGAGGCCCAGGCCCCGCAGGCCCGGCTGGGTCGCGATGCGGGCGAGGAGGTGGCGGCAAAGGGCGGGAATGTCGCCCATACGCTCCCGCAATGGGGGCACGGTCAACTGGACGACGTTGAGGCGATAATAGAGATCCTCGCGGAACCGGCCCGCCTCGATCTCGTCGCTGAGCTTCTTGTTGGTGGCGGCGATGACGCGGACATCGACATGGACGGGGCGACGGGCGCCGATCGGCTGCACCTCGCCATCCTGAAGCACGCGCAGCAGCTTGACTTGCGCGTCGAGCGGCATTTCGCTGACTTCGTCAAGGAAGATGGTGCCCATGTCGGCCGACAGGAATTTGCCGACATGGCGGTCGAAGGCGCCGGTGAAGGCGCCGCGTTCATGACCGAACAGTTCTGATTCGACGAGGTTGGCGGGGATCGCGCCGCAATTGACGGTCACCATCGCCTGCTTGTGGCGCGGCGAGGCGGCGTGGATGGCGCGGGCGACGACATCCTTGCCGACACCGCTTTCGCCCTCGATCAGCACCGGCACGCGCGCGCGTGCGGCCTTGGCCGCGATGGCGAGGGCGGTGCGGAACTGGGGGGCGGCGCCGACTACATCCTCAAACGCCAGCGGGGCGCTGATCTTCTCGGTGAGCGGGCGCAGTTCGCCGCGCACATTGCCCTCCAGCGTCGCGTTGAGCGCGGCGAGCAGCCGTTCGGGCGCGATCGGCTTGGAGAGATAATCGGTGGCGCCCGCGCGCATCGCCTGGACCGCGACGGCGACGCTGTTATGCGCCGTCAGCACCAGGATCGGCAGGGCGGGGCGCTGCGCATGGATGGCGCCGATCAGGTCGGCCGGATCGAAATCCGGGCTCCACTGGTCGATCAGGACCGCGTCGAGCTGCATGCCGTCCTGCGTGCCCAGCGTCGCCAGGGCGGTTTCGGCATCGCTGGCGAAGATGGTCCGCCATCCCGCGCGCGCGGCCAGCGCGGACACCAGCCGGCGCTGTGCGGGCTCGTCGTCGATCAACATCAGCAAGGGAACGCCTTCGCGAACCATCTGGACCCCTCTTGTGCAAACAGGAGGTCATCCTAGGCGCCGGGGGTAAAAGCGCCCTTAACCTGTAAAGATTTTCTTGTGCCCCTACGGCTTGAGGGGGGTGGGGGGACAGGATAAGAGGTTGCACAACGATGTAATAACTAGGGGAACGGATATGGCTTCTGACGGGAACATCCAGAGCGCAACCCAGACCTATGAAGGGTTTGTCGGCTTCGTGAAGTGGGGCACCATCGCCTGCCTCATCGTCGCCGCGATTGTCGTGCTGCTGATCTCCAGCTGAGCCATATCGACGCTATAGGAGGGGGATGCTGATATAATGAAAATTGCGATATTGAAGGAACAGGCTGCGGGCGAACGGCGCGTGGCCGGCACGCCCGAGACCGTGAAGAAATTCATCGCGCTGGGCGCAAGCGTGGCCGTCGAGGCCGGCGCTGGCGCGACAGCGTCGATTGCCGACGATGCTTATGCCGCCGCCGGTGCCAGCGTTGGCGATCGTGCCGCGACGCTGGCGGGCGCCGATATCCTGTTGGGCGTGCAAGGCCCCGATCCGGCCAGCCTTGGTGGCGCTGCGGCGGGAGCCTGGATCGTCGCGGGCCTCAACCCGTTCGGCGAGCGGGCGCGGGTCGATGCCTATGCCGCCGGTGGCTATGAAGCGCTGGCGATGGAGTTCATGCCGCGCATCACCCGTGCGCAGTCGATGGACATCTTGTCGTCGCAGTCGAACCTGTCGGGATACAAGGCGGTGCTGGACGCGGCGGCCGAATATGACCGTGCTTTCCCGATGATGATGACAGCGGCGGGCACCGTGTCGGCGGCCAAATGCTTCGTCATGGGCGTGGGCGTGGCCGGCCTTCAGGCGATCGCCACGGCGCGGCGGCTGGGCGCGCAGGTGAGCGCGACCGACGTGCGCGCCGCGACCAAGGAGCAAATCGAATCGCTCGGCGCCAAGGCGATCTTCGTGGAGAAGGTGGCCGGCATCGAAGGCGAGGGCACCGGTGGCTATGCCACGGAAATGTCCGACGAATATAAGGCGGCGCAGGCCGAGCTGGTGTCGTCGCACATCGCCAAGCAGGACATCGTCATCACCACCGCGCTGATCCCTGGCCGGCCTGCGCCGCGCCTGATCAGCGACGCGCAGATCGCGTCGATGAAGCCGGGCAGCGTGATCGTCGACCTGGCCGTCGAGCAGGGCGGCAATGTCGAGGGCGCGGTCGCGGGCGAAGTGGTCGTGCGCCACGGCGTCAAGATCGTGGGCCATCGCAACGTGCCCAGCCGCCTGGCCGCCGACACCTCGGCCCTGTTCTCGCGCAATCTCTATAATTTCCTGTCCGCCTTCTGGGACAAGGACAAGAATGCGCCGGTGCTGGACGAGGAAATCGGCAACGCCATCCGCCTGACCCAGGGGGGCAAGGTCGTCAACGAACGACTGCTGGCAAGCTGATGCGGGCCATGGTCCCCATCCTCCCCTGCAAGGGGAGGGGGACCAGCCGCAGGCTGGTGGAGGGGTATCGCCCTGTCATGAACGGGACACCCCTCCGTCTGGCTTCGCCAGCCACCTCCCCTTCCAGGGGAGGATGATGTGCTGCAAGGGCAGGCGAACAGGGCACGGCAGTTGCGCAAGGCGATGTCGAAGCCGGAAGTCCTGCTCTGGCAGATATTGAGGCAAAGGCCGCAAGGTCTGAAATTTCGCCGTCAGCACCCGTCCGGTCCCTATGTGGCAGACTTCTACTGCCATGAGGCGCGGCTGGTGATCGAGGTGGACGGCGAAGCGCATGCAAGAGGGGATGCGCCGATGAGGGATGAGCAGCGCGACTGCTGGTTTGCGGAACGGGGACTGTCCGTTCTGCGTCTGCCGGCCGCCGTAATCATGAATGATAGGGACAATGCCGTAGCCGCGATCCTGGCCAGGGCAGTCGAAACAAGTGGGGAGGACTAGAATGGACTTCATTGCCATCCTGTCGATTTTCGTGCTGGCGTGCTTCGTCGGCTATTATGTGGTCTGGTCGGTGACGCCGGCGCTGCACACGCCGCTGATGGCGGTTACCAATGCCATTTCGTCGGTCATCATCGTCGGCGCGCTGGTCGCGTCGGCGGAGGCCGGTAGCCTGGCGGCCAAGCTGCTGGGGCTGGTCGCGGTGGTCTTTGCATCGGTCAATATCTTCGGCGGCTTTGCCGTGACCGAACGCATGCTGGCCATGTACAAGAAGAAGGAGCGCAAGTGATGCACGAGCTTGCGCCCGTCTCGCCCTTCGTTGCGCTGGCCTATCTGGTTTCCGGCGTCCTCTTCATCCTGGCGCTGCGCGGCCTGTCGAGCCCGTCGACCAGCCGTCGCGGCAACCGCATGGGCATGGTCGGCATGGCGATCGCCGTGGTCACGACCCTTTATACCCATGACGTGCTGAGCCTGCCCGAAATCCTGGGCGCCATCGCCATCGGTGGCGGCATCGGCTTCATCATCGCCCGTCGCATCGAGATGACGGCGATGCCGCAGCTGGTTGCGGCCTTCCACTCGCTGGTCGGCCTGGCCGCCGTGCTGGTCGGTGCGGCCGCCTATCTCAATCCCGGCGCGTTCGGCATTCTCGATCCGCTGACGAACGAGATCCACAATGCCAGCCGCATCGAGATGGGGCTGGGCGTCGCGATCGGCGCGATCACCTTCTCGGGGTCGGTCATCGCTTTCCTGAAATTGAACGGCAACATGTCGGGCAAGCCGATCATGCTGCCGGGCCGCCATGTCATCAATCTGGCGACGCTGGCGGCGATCCTGGGCCTGATCGCCTATTTCGTGACCGACCAGTCGCCCTGGATCTTCTGGACCGTGACGGCGCTGAGCTTCGTCATCGGCTTCCTGCTGATCATCCCGATCGGCGGCGCGGACATGCCGGTCGTGGTGTCGATGCTGAACAGCTATTCGGGCTGGGCTGCAGCGGCCATGGGCTTCACCCTGGGCAACACGGCGATGATCATCACCGGCGCGCTGGTGGGCAGCTCCGGCGCGATCCTGTCCTACATCATGTGCAAGGCGATGAACCGCAGCTTCATCAGCGTGATCGCTGGCGGCTTCGGCGCGGAAGCCGGCCCGTCGGGCGGCGGCGCGGCGGCGGTCGACCGTCCCTACAAGCGCGGCAGCGCCGAGGATGCGGCTTTCCTGATGAGCCAGGCGGACAATGTCATCATCGTGCCCGGTTACGGCATGGCGGTCAGCCAGGCGCAGCATGCGCTGCGTGAAATGGCCGACCTGCTCAAGAAGGAAGGCGTGAACGTCAAATATGCGATCCACCCGGTCGCAGGGCGCATGCCCGGCCACATGAACGTGCTGCTGGCCGAAGCGAACGTGCCGTATGACGAGGTGTTCGAGCTGGAGGACATCAACAGCGAGTTCGGCCAGGCCGACGTCGCCTTCGTCATCGGCGCCAATGACGTGACCAACCCGGCCGCCAAGACCGACAAGACGTCGCCCATCTATGGCATGCCGATCCTGGACGTCGCCAACGCCAAGTCGGTGCTGTTCGTGAAGCGCTCCATGGGCGGGGCCGGCTATGCCGGTGTCGACAATGAGGTCTTCTACATGGACAACACGATGATGCTGCTGGCCGACGCCAAGAAGATGGTCGAAGAGATCGTCAAGGCGCTGGCCCACTAAAGTGACCCGATCCACCCGCGCCGGATCGCCCCGTCGACGGGGCGGGTGGATCGTCCTGACTTGTCGAAGCCGGCATCTTTCGTAAAAGAAGGGCTGGGGCACCGACATGCCCGGCCCGCACGGGGCCGGACAGGCGCCCCCATATTGGGAGCGACATGCGTAAACTCGGTCTGATTGGTGGTCTCAGCTGGACGTCCACCGCCCGCTATTATGAGATCATCAACCAGGCGATCCACCGGGCCAAGGGTGGCCAGCACAGTGCGCGGCTGCTGATCGAAAGCCTCGATTTCGCGCAGGTTTCCGGTTGCATCACGCAGGAAGAGTGGGATTGCGCATCGGGCCATCTGATCGGCGCGGCCCAGCGGCTGGAACAGGGCGGGGCGGAAGCGCTGCTGATCTGCGCCAATAGCATGCACCGCATCTATGACCGGATCCAGGCGAGCATCGCCATTCCCATCATCCATATCGCCGATGTCGTGGGCACGCGGATGAAGGCCGATCGGATCGATCGCGCCGCCCTGATCGGCACGCGCAACGTGATGACCGAGAAATATTATCGCCAGCGGCTGGTGTCGCACGGCGTGTCGCTGCTGCCGGCCGATGTTGCGCTGGCCGAGCGGATCGACCGGATCGTCTATGACGAACTGACCGTCGGCAAGATCAACCGCGATTCCGAGCGTTTCATGAAGTCGGAACTGACCGACATCGCCAAGGAGGATGTGCAGGCGGTCGTGCTGGCCTGCACCGAACTGGAGATGATCGTCGACGTGAAGGCCAATGTGCTGCCCATCTACGACTGCACTGAAATCCACGCCATGGCGGGCGTCGACTTCATCCTGAGCGAATAAGGGCAGAGGCAGCCGGGCGCGGTCAGACCGCGCTCAGCCCCGCATCGGCCAGGCCGCGCCACAGATGGAGGGCCTGGACGCTTTCCTTGACATCATGGACGCGCACCATCTGCGCGCCCAGTTGCGCGGCGCGGAAGGCGAGGGCGACCGAACCGCCGAGCCGGTCTGGCGCCGGTGCCTCGTTCGACAGGGCGCCGATCAGGCGCTTGCGGCTGCCGGCAAAGAGCAGCGGTACGCCCAGCCCCTGGAAGGTGGCGAGGTCGTTCACCAGCGCCAGATTGTCCGCCAGGCTCTTGCCGAAGCCCAGCCCCGGATCGACCATGATCTTCTCGCGCGCGATGCCCGCGTCTAGGCAGGCGGCGATGCGGGCATCGAGATAGTCGAACACGTCGGTGACGACATCGGCATAGCCGTTGGGGTTGTCGTGCGGGTCGTCGCCGGCGGAAGGGGCGTGCATCAGGATCACCGGACAGCCGGCGCGGGCCGCGACCTCCAGGCTGCGGGGATCATGTTCCAGCGCGCTGACATCGTTGATGACATGGGCGCCGGCGGCCAGCGCCGCCTCCATCACCGCTGCCTTGCGCGTGTCGACCGACATGGCGACGCCGGCCGCGGCGAGCTTCTCGATCACCGGCACGATGCGGGCGATCTCATCGCCCTCCCATAGCTTGGGCGCCTTGGGCCGGGTGGATTCGCCGCCGACATCGATCAGAGCGGCGCCGGCCGCCGCCATGGCAAAGCCGGCATCGGCCGCCGCCTGCGGGTCGGTCATATGCTTGCCGCCGTCGGAGAAGCTGTCAGGCGTGATGTTGAGGATCGCCATCGTCTGCGGCGCGTCGAAGCGGATGACGCGATCGCCGAGGCTGAGTGGTGCGCGCTGGGCGGAGATGTTCGCGGCCAGTTGGCGGGCGCGTTCGGCCAGTGGATCGGGCAGGGTGGCGGTGATCGCCTCGAACGCGGCGACCGGGATGGTGTCGCGGGCGATGCGGCTGCCGGCATGGCGCGCCGTCAGTTCATAGGCCTGGAACCAGATCAGGCCATTGCCCATCCGCGCCGCCGATCCATCCGCCAGGCCGATCGGGCTCGGCACGAACCAGGTCGGCTTGAGGTAGAGCCGGGCGTCAGCGGGGATGGAGGAGAGGGTCATAAAGCTCCGTTCGCCCCGGACGGGTCGGGGCCATGTCTTGGAAGAACTCTGGCTGCCTCAACCCGAACGGGGGACGGAAATCAAGGCTCGTTGGCGAGCAGATAGGTCTGGCGCAGCGTGTCGATCGGGTGGAGCTTGCCCGCCTTCTCGATATGCCAGAAGGTCCAGCCGTTGCAGCTCGGCGCGCCCTGAAGCGTGGCGCCCAGCTTGTGGATCGAACCGGTGTCGCTGCCCACGGCGAGCGAGCCGTCGGCGCGCACGGTGGCGCTCCAGCGGCGCTTGCTGTCCATCACCACCGAGCCGGGCTGGAGATAGCCGGTTTCGACCAGCGTGCCGAAGGCGACCTTGGGCTGCTGGCGCGCAGTCTGCATGATGGCGAGCGCGGATTCATCGAGCGGCAGCGCCTCGGCAATGCGTTCCTCGGCAACCTCGATATAGTCGGGCTCGCGCTCGATGCCGATCCACTGGCGGCCCAGGCGCTTGGCGACGGCGCCGGTGGTGCCGGTGCCGAAGAAGGGATCGAGCACGATGTCGCCCGGCTTGGTGCAGGACAGCATCACGCGATAGAGCAGCGATTCCGGCTTCTGCGTCGGATGCGCCTTGGTGCCGTTGCGCTTCAGCCGCTCCTGGCCGCCGCAGATCGGCAGCACCCAGTCGGAGCGCATCTGCAGCTCGTCATTGAGCGTCTTCATCGCCTTGTAGTTGAACGTGTACTTGGCGTCCTCGCCCTGGCTGGCCCAGATCAGCGTCTCATGCGCGTTGGTGAAGCGGGTGCCCTTGAAATTGGGCATCGGGTTCGCCTTGCGCCAGATGATGTCGTTGAGGATCCAGAAGCCCTCATCCTGCAAGGCAGCACCGACGCGGAAGATGTTGTGATAGCTGCCGATCACCCAGATCGTGCCATTGGGCTTGAGGATGCGGCGCGCCTGCGCCAGCCACGCCTTGGTGAAGCGGTCATAGCTGCTAAGCGTGTCGAACTTGTCCCAGTCATTGTCGACCGCATCGACGCGGCCGCCCTCGGGGCGGAACAGGTCGCCGCCGAGCTGAAGATTATAAGGCGGATCGGCAAAGATCATGTCGATGCAGCCGTCGGGCAGCTTGGCCATTTCCGCGATACAGTCACCGCGCAGCAGGCGGTTTGCCTCGATCGCCGGTGCCGGCGCGAGCGCAACCGCCTTCTTCCGCCGCGGTGCGACGCGTTCCATGACACCCATGTGTGCAACCCCCATATGTTTCGTCCGTCAGCACTGAGTCCTCAGGAGTCTGCCGTCAAGGTCAGGGATTTAACGGTCGTCGCTGTCAGGATTGCGAGGATGGTGGAGAACGAAGCGGGTAGCCACAACATATTGAGTCATGCGAGTCGCGTGAGACTCATCATCGGGTGGTGTGACTCAAAAGACTCAGCGAGGAGGCGGTTCGCACTTTTTTTAGTTAATGGCGCGACCGAGTCGAAAATCATCCTCCGCTTGACCAATTCATAACCAGATGATTATGAAATTTGCATGACGGAAGTGAAATTCAGAGGCGATCTTGGAGCGAACAGCGATTCACTCTTCAAGGCGCTGTCCGACGGCACGCGACGTGCCCTGCTGGAATATCTGGTGCGCGAAGGGGAGCAGAATGTCGTCGCACTGACCGCCGTGGCCGGCGTGTCGCAACCGATGGTGTCGCGCCATATGGGCAAGCTCAAGCGCGCCGGTCTGGTGACGGCCCGGCGGACGGGGCGCGAAACCTGGTTTGCGGCGCGGACCAAGGGGCTGGGGCCGGTGGTGCAGTGGATGGCGATCTATGGCGCGCTCTGGTCGCAGCGCTTCACGCCGATGGAGCATGCCGGGGACTGAACGGGACCGTATCGACAGAAAAAAGGGGCGCCATATGGCGCCCCTTTCGTTTTCCAGGCTGTGCGCGGAATCAGCGCAGCGGCGTCCAGGTCTGGGTCTTGCAGAAGAAGGCGATGCAGCCCTGCACCTTGAGCGTGCCGTCGCCATTGCGGCTGACCTTGGACGTATAGCTCTTGCCGCTTTCCGGGTCGTAGATCGTGCCCTTCCAGATGTCGCCCGCATCGCTGAAGCCCGACAGCAGGGCAAGGCCGACCAGCGGCTTGGAGCGCAGCGCCGGATCGGGGTTCTTGATGTCGGTCTGCGGGCGGCCGGGCGTGGGCTTCACGATCTTCTCGATCTTGCCGCAGATGCTCTTTCCGCACGGTGCGATCTGGACGATCGCCTTGCCATCGACGGTCGACCAGCGGCCGGTGATGGGCTGGGCCGCATAGGCGGGCAGGGCGGTGGTGAAGGTGGCCAGAGCGGCGATGGCGACGCGAGCGCCGGTCTTGATGGTCATGATGCGATCCTCTCCTTTTGGGTTGAGGGTGAGAATAAGGGAGGAAAATGCGGCGCGCCAGCGCTTCGCTTGCAGTTTACGGAAACGGAAAGAGAGGACGCTACGGCAGCGCCCCCTCCTTGCCCGGAATTTTTTTTAGAAGGCCGTGCTGATCGAGCAGGCGGCCGGACCCAGGATGACGACGAACAGGGTCGGCAGGATGAAGAGAATCAGCGGCACGGTCATGATCGCGGGCAGGCGGGCGGCCTTTTCCTCGGCGCGCATCATGCGTTCATGGCGGAACTCGGCGGACAGCACACGGAGCGCGGAGGCGAGCGGCGTGCCATATTTTTCGGTCTGGATCATGGTCGTGACCACGCCCTTGACCGCGTCGAGCTTCACGCGGGTCGCCAGATTTTCAAAGGCCATGCGCCGTTCGGTAAGGAAGCTGAGTTCGATTGCCGTCAACTGGAACTCATCGCCCAGTTCGGGATAGGCGCGGCCCAGTTCACGGGCGACGCGGCTGAAGGCGGCGTCGACGGTCAGGCCGGCCTCGGCGCAGATGACCAGCAGGTCGAGCGCGTCGGGCAGGCCCTTGCGGATCGCGGCGGAGCGCTTGGCGATCTTGTTGTCGATGAAGAGGTCGGGGGCCTTGTAGGCGAGCAGCAATGCGCCGGCGAAGGCCATGAACCGCTTGGCACCGCCCCATTCGGGATAGATGCCCACGGCATAGAGCAGGATCGCGGCGGTGCCGCCGATCAGGATCGGCATGATCATGCGGCCGAAGATGACGGCGACAGCCCAGTCCTTCGACCGGATGCCGGCCTGGGCCAGGCGGATCTGCGCGTCCTTGAGCTGGTCGTCCTGCAGCACCTTGAGGCTGGTCAGGAAGGACCGCATCTGGTCGGTCGTCTGGTTCTTGTTGACCAGCTTGGCGCGGCGCTTGGCGGTCGAGGCGGTGATGCCGGCCTTGAGCTGCTCACGGCGTTCGTTGAGCGCCTTGACCCGCTTGGCCATCGGATCGCGCACGGTCATCACGGCGTAGAGCGCGTAGAGGGTGGCGAGCGTGGCCAGCGCGGCGAGCAGCGTGCCGAAATCGGTCGCGGTCATGCCGAACAGCGTGCCGGTGGGGGTAGGGGCGTCCATATCTCTATCCGTTCCCCGTCAAATCTCGAAGTTGATCATCTGGGCCATGATGAAGGCGCCTATGGCCATCCAGCACATGCCGCCAATGCCGACGACCTGCATGGTCGAGAGCCCGAAAATGCCCGCCGGATCGGGGGTGAAGAAGGGGCTCATATAGCCAAAGTTGATGTAGCAGATCATGCCGAACACGAGGAAAGGCAGAACGCCGATGATATAGGCCGACGCCTTGGATTCCGACGACATGGCGCGGATCTTGAGCTTCATCTGGGCGCGTTGGCGCAGCACGGTGGCGAGGTTCTGCAGCGTTTCGGCGAGGTTGCCGCCGGTTTCGCGCTGGATCGCCAGGGTGATGACGAAGAACTGGAATTCCGGCGTGCCCAGGCGATCGGCGGTTTCCTGCAGCGCCTGGTCCATGCTCTTGCCGATCTTGATCCGTTCGGTGATCAGCTTGAACTCCTCGCCGACCGGTCCGGGGATTTCGCTCGACACGATGCCCAGCGTCTCGCCGACCGGCAGGCCCGAGCGCAGGCCGCGGGTCAGCAGTTCGAGCGCGTCGGGGAACTTGGCGTTGAATTGCTGGATCCGCTTGTTGATCAGTCGACCGACCCACAGATGCGGCAAGGCAAGACCTGCCGCCAGTCCGACCATCAGCGCGAGCAGGAAGGGAAAGCCGCGCATCAGCAGGAACAGGGTGGTCAGCAGGAAGACCACCGCACAGGACGTCATATATTGGCTGAGCGTCCATTTCTTGCCGGTCATGCGGATGCGCTTGGCCAGATTCTCCGGATTGGGGATCAGCGAGACCAGCATCTTGGCTTCGTTGCCGGTCGCCCGAGTGGAGATGGCCTTGCGCATGCGCGCTTCCATCATCGCCTCGGTGGAGTCGCTGTGACGGCCGCGGATCAGGGCGACACGGCGTTTCTGCGCCTTGTCGGGCGAGGGGCCGGCAAAGGCGACCACGACGAGACCAAGCATGGTCGCGACCAGCACCAAGATCAGAAGGAAATTGCCGTCCATTGCTCGCCCGTTCCCCGTGCGTGAATATGCCTGTGCGCGGCCGCCCTGGAGCGGCCCGCGCGTCAGCCTTCCAGTGCCGTCGCCTTGTCCTTGCGGCGCGACGGGATCATGCTCTTGAAATCACCGATCTTGCCGAGCAGGGAATCCCCCTTCCTGGCTGCCGACTTGCCACCCGGATTGTCGGCTTCATCGCCGGCCAGGCCCAGAACTTCGTCCATCATGGCGGCGCAGGCGGCGCCGACCTTGCTGCCCTTGGCGGTTTCGGCCAGCGTCTTGCCGAGCTTGGCGGCCTGGGCCGCGATGCGCAGGTCGAACGGCACGATCACGTCGACCTTGCGTTCGATCGACTGTTCGAAATCCTTGCGGCTGATTTCCGGCGCGCCGGGATGGACGCGATTGGCGACCACCAGGATGCGGGCCTGCGGTGCATTCGACTTGAGCCAGGACAGGATGCGGATCGTGTCGCGGGCCGCCGCCAGGCTGAGTTCGGTCACCACCACCGCGACATTGACGTCGGTCATCAGGTGGGTGTGCTGGATCAGCATGTTGCGCGGCAGATCGATGATGCTGCATTCGAACGCCTGACGGAACTCCTCCAGCAACTGGTAGAAGGCGCCGCCGTCGGTCATCATCGGCTGGTTGATCGGCGCTTCGGCCGACAGGATGGCCAGCATGTCGCTGGCGCGGACCATGGCACGTTCGATGAACAGGCCGTCGATGCGGCTGGGGTTTTCGATCGCGTCGGTCAGGCCACGGCCCGGTTCCAGATCCATCGCCAGCGCATTGGTGCCGAAATGGATGTCGAGATCGAGCAGGGCGGTCGGGCGCTTCTTCTTCTCGCTCAGCATCCAGGCAAGCGACGTCGCCATGCTGGATGCGCCGACGCCACCACGGGTGCCGACGACGGCAACCGTCATGTGCGGGCGTTCGGGGCCGACGTCGCGCGGGGCGAGGAATACGGCCTGAGCCTGGGCCAGCGCATCGCGCAACTGGTCTGCGCCGAAGGGCTTGAGCAAATAGTCCTGGATGCCGCTGGCGATCAGGTCGCGATAGAGGCGCACGTCATTGACCTGGCCGGCCGCGATCACGACCGTGCCGGGTTCGCACACTTCGGCAAGGCTGTTGATGTCGTTCAGCGGATCGCCGCTTTCCGACATGTCGACGAACAGGATCTGCGGGCTGGCGGTGATCGACAGGCTCTGCACCGCGTTGCGCATGCCGCCCTTGTTCACCTTTTCCGGTGCCCAGCCCATTTCGGAGGCGACCGCACGGAGCAGGTCGAAGCTGTGGTCGTCGCAGACGAAGGCGTGGAAGGGGTCGCGCTGGCCCACGGAACCATGTTTCCAGGGTGCGTTCATCTTACTGGCCTCCGTTCGAGAGCTGCTTGAGGTCGCCCGAGCCGGTCGGCGCCTTGTCGCGATAGGTGGAAATGGCGCGGTTCGAGGTCGCGGTGCGCAATTCGCTGTCCGTGCTCTGGCCGCGGACCAGATCTTCGGGATCGGCAACCATTGCCGCCAGATTGCTGTTCACGCCGCAGCCGAAATTGGACGACGCGCCCAGGCTCATCGGCGTTTCGGCCTTGTTCGACCAGTCGGGGCAGCCGGGGACCGAGGCGGTGGTGCGGCGGACGACCAGACGGATCGTGCCTTCGGGGGCGGAGCCGGCGGCGGCCGAGCTGTCCTGGCCCAGCAGCATGCCGTGGCGGGCGACGACATTGGCGATGTCTTCGCCAAGATCGGGGCTGTAATAGCCGGCGTCGGTGACGATCGCGACTTGGTCGCCATAGCCAAGCTTGATCGTGGCGAACCAGTCGTCGAGGCGCGCGGCCTCGGCGGGTGCGAGGCGAGCTCCACCGGCCTGCACGTCGAACGTGTAGCTGGCATAGCTGACGACCGGCTGATGGACCGAGTCGACGCCGCGATTGGGGCTGTCGGTCGAGCAGGCGGCCAATGGCAGTGCCAGCAGGGCGATGGCGCCGAGGCGGACGAAGGTCTTGCGGGAGGTGGAAGTCATGTCTTTCGTCCTTCCGTCAGAAACTGAAGCCGGGGGTTGCGCCGCCCGACTTGCCGGACGAGCGATCGTCGTCGCGGGCGGCCAGCGCGGGCGCCGCGATCGAGGCCTGCGGGCCGGGCGTGGGCGCCACGGGCGAACCGGGCGCGCGGGTCGGCATATTGGGCTGGGCGCCGCTGACGCCGTCATGCATCTGCTGCAGGAACAGGCCCTGGCCGACATTGGCGTTGCGGAAGCCATCGGTCGGCAGGCGAATGTCGGACGCGTTGACCGGCTTCACCAGATAGGGGGTGACGACGATCACCAGTTCGGTTTCGTTGCGTTGGAAGCTGCGTGACTTGAACAGGCTGCCCAGGATCGGGACATTGCCCAGGCCCGGCACCTTGTTGACCGTGTTGCCGGTTTCATTGTTGAGCAGGCCGGCGATCATGAATGCCTGGCCGGAACCCAGTTCGACGGTGGTTTCGGCAGTGCGGCTCTTGAGTGCAGGCACCGAACTGCTGACGCTGAAGTCCAGGCTCGACACGGTCGGGCGGACGCGCAGCGAGATGCGGCCATCGGCCAGCACGGTCGGAGTGAAGGCCAGTTGCACGCCATATTGCTTGAACTGGATACTATTGCCCGACGACGGACCATTGTTGACCGTGTAGGGATATTCGCCACCGGCCAGGAAGCTGGCGGTTTCGCCCGACAAGGACGTCAGATTTGGCTGTGCCAGCATGGTAGCCAGGCCGCTGGATTCGGCAAGGTCGAGCGCACCGGCGACATCCATGCCGAACAGCCGGGCAACGCCGCCCAAACTGTAGCTGCCGTCAGACGGGTAAGTGAAATTCCAGACGTCCTCATCGCGGTCATAAGTCGCGAAGGCGCGCGAACCGCCTCCCATCATCCCGCGTGTGCTTTCGGTGGCTGAATCCGTGGTGGCGAAGTTGGTGCCGATCTTGTGGCCGACATCCCTGCTGACTTCGGCGATCTTCACCTGCAGCATGACCTGCAGCGGGGTCGCCATCAGCAGGCGGCTGACGACGGTCACGTCCTTGCCAACGAAGGCCTGGGTCAGGCGTTCGGCTTCGGCCGCGTCCTCGGGCGCCTTGATCGTCCCGGTCAGCAGCACCATGCCGTTCATCTTGTTGACGGCGATGTTGGCACCCGGCATCGCCAGGCGCAGCATGTCGTCGATGGTGGTCAGGTTGTTGCCGACCCGCACCGTGCCGGAGAACAGCACCTTGCCGTTACCGGCGGTGACGAAGATGGTCGTTTCACCCGGCTTCTTCGCGATCAGATAGAGCTGGTTGTTGGTCCGGACATGGACATCGACGACTTCGGGGTTGGCGATGACGACGTCCGACATCTTGGCCGGCAGGTTGACGACCTTGCTGCCACCGACCGACATCAGGATCGCATTGTCCTGATCGGCTGCGGGGGCGGCATTGAGGGCGGTGGTCGGCGCGGCAATCATGGCAAGCGCCAGGCCAAGCGCGATCGCCGGGGCGGCGAGCGGACGGGCCGCCTTGTGCCGCGCGAGCATCTGGTAAGCGTTCATCTTACTTCCCCCCGACCGGAACTTCGGTCACATTGGTGCCGCGGGCGATGCGGACGGTCGGCCCCTTGAAGACGGCCGTGCCGACCGGTGCGCCACCCGGAGCTGCCATCGCGGGCATGGCCGCATCAGGCTTGGCCGGGACGCTGCTGCGCTGGTAGCGCGACACGTCGGCGCCCGTGGAATAGGTGGAGCCGCGATCGACCGGGCGGGCCGCGATCTTGGCAATGATCGACTTTTCCGAACCCGGATTGCTGCCATCGGGCAGATCGACGTCGGAACCGGCAATGGCGGCGTCAAGGTCCGATGCGGTGTCCGCGATCGAGCGCAGCGACAGCGACAGCGAGCCGATGGTCTGCGACACGGCGAGCTTTTCGGCGATCTTGGGCGTCACTTCGACCGTGACGTTGGAATAGGTCTGGACGACGGGCTTGCCATCGGGGCCCATGGCGTCGGTCCGCTGGTCGGTGGCGAGCACGCGCAGGTTACGCAGGATCGTTTCCGAAACCTTGAGCGGAGCGCCATCGCCGCCGCCCGAGACCGTCTGGGTCAGCACCAGGTCGATGCGGTCGCCAGGGAAGACGAAGCCGGCAACCGCATTCTGGGCCGAGACCGGCACGGTGACGGCGCGCATGCCGGGGCCGAGCGCGGCGGCCAGGAAGCCGCGGTCACCCGGACGGATGACGGCGCCCTGGGTCAGCGGCTGGCCAGCGGTGATCGCGTTGCGCACGACGCTGCCTGCAAGCTTGAGCGGATCGGCCTGGCCCTTGAGATAATAGGCGGCTTCGATCAGATCCTTGGGCCAGGGCTGGAAGCGGAAGCTTTCCGCGTCCAGGATGGTCCCCACCGGCAGGGCCTTGGTCGCCACCAGAACATGCGGCTGGTCCGCCTCGTTCGGCATTGCGGCCGCGTTCACCTGCGGCGTAGATGAAGAACTCAGCATGCTGCGCGCAAGCAAGGCTGTAGTGACCGCTATGATTAGCGCCCCCACCAGCAGCACGATCTTCTTAGCATCCATGACGAAACTCGCCTTTCTCAAATGGGCGGCCTGCCCCCAGGGGCCCAATCATCACGCAAATTGGTTAAGATATCGTTCGCCAAGTAACCAAAGGGCGGCGATCGATATGGCTACGCCGTAGGGTATTTCGGGTTGGCCCTGCTTCCGGCGGAGGCGGTGGTGGATCACCGTGACGATCGTCACGGCCCCGCCCAGAATCGCCATCAGCGTCAACAGGGTCAGCACCGCCTGCCACGGAAACCACAGCGCCAGCGCGCCGAGCAGCTTCACATCGCCCCCGCCCATCATGCCGAACGCGAACAGCGCGGCGAACAGGACGAAGACCAGCAGGCCGACCAGCAACTGCACCGCCATGCCCGGCCAGAGCGGCAAGCCGCAGGCGATCCACCATAGTGGCGCCAGGGCGGCGACGCCCAGGTTCAGCCGGTTGGAGATGATGCGCGCGCGCAGGTCCGTGATCGCGGCTGCGATCAGCAGGATGCCCAGTGCGGCGATCAGCGCCAGTCTGAAATATTCCCCCAACATGAGGGCCAGGCACTAGACCATATGGCTTACCAAACCGTAACCATGGCCCATGGATTCGCCGATCTTCCCGTCGCCCGCCCTTGACCGTCGCGCCTGGCCAATGGGTGGCCAGCTCGATTATTGGCAGGCCCCCGACGGCTGGTCGATCCGTCGCTATCGGCTGGGCGCTGGCACCCGTGGCCGGATGCTGATCCTCAACGGCCGTGGCGACATGATCGAGAAATATCTGGAGGTGATCCATCACTGGGCGCAGCGGGGCTGGGCGGTGACCAGTTTCGACTGGCGCGGGCAGGGTGGGTCGGGCCGGCTGACCGATGATCCGCTGTGCGGCCATATCGACGACTTCGCCCGGTGGATTGACGATTTGCGCGCGCTTTCAAATGATTGGCGCGCGGAGGGCAGCGGCCCGACGGTCATGCTGGGCCACAGCATGGGCGGGCATATGCTGTTGCGGGCGCTGGCCGAAGGACTGCCCGAGCCGGATGCGGCCGTGGCCGTGGCGCCGATGCTGGGGCTGCATACCGCCCCGCTGCCGCGCTGGCTGGCGGTGGCGATCGCCAATGTCATGTGTGCGATCGGCCAGGGCGAAAAGCGGGCCTGGACGCAGAAGGAAGAGAGCGAGCGGCAGCGCCAGATGCGGCAGAAGCGGCTCACCCATGATCCCGATCGCTACGCCGATGAAATCTGGTGGCGGGACCATAGCCGGGACATCGCGCTGGGGCCGCCGAGTTGGAATTGGGTGCGGCTGGCGCTCGAGTCGACTCAGACGCTGGAGGCCGGAAAAGGGCCGGAGCGAATCGCGACGCCGACCCTGATCCTGGCCGCCTGTCGCGATCAACTGGTGGCGACGCCCGCCATCCGGCGCATCGCGGCGCGCTTGCCCGATGCCCGCCTGCATGTCTATGGGCGCGAGGCCGCGCATGAAATCCTGCGCGAGCTCGACCCGGTGCGGCTCGATGCGCTGGGGCGGATCGACCGTTTCCTGGATGAGGTTGCCCGTTGAACAGACCCGATATCGTGATTGTCGGTGGCGGGATTGCAGGCGCCAGCCTGGGCGCGGCACTGGCGGAAACGGCGCGGGTGCTGATCCTGGAGATGGAGGACAGCGCCGGCTATCATGCGACGGGGCGATCGGTCGCCTTCTGGGAAGAAACCTATGGCGGGCCAGTAGTCCAGCCGCTGACCACGGCCTCGGGCGCGTTGCTGGAGTCGCCCGATCCCGATTTCTTCGATGGTTCCTTTTTGTCGCCGCGCCGCACGCTGCATATCGGCCGGGCCGGGGATGAAGGCTTGCGCGACGCGCTGCTGGCCGATTTTGCCGGGGCGGTCGAATTGCAGCCGGTGGCGCCGGCGAGTCTGGTGCCGGGGTTGCGGCCCGACTGGGTGCTGGGTGTGCTGGAACCGAGTTGCCGCGACATCGATGTCGGGGCGCTGCATCAGGCCTATCTGCGCCGGTTCTGCAGGCTGGGCGGCGAAATGCGGCTGGGGGCCAGGCTGGAGCGCGCCGAACGACAGAGCGGTGGCTGGCGGATCGAGACCCGTGACGGGCCGATCGAATGCGGCCTGCTGGTCAATGCTGCCGGGGCTTGGGCGGATGATGTCGCCACGGCCTGCGGTGTCGCGCCGGTCGGCATCACGCCCTATCGCCGGACGGTGGTGCAGTTGCGGCTGGAGGATATGCCAGCCGACGAGATGCCGCTGGTGATGGACATGCAGGGTGGCTTCTATTTCAAGCCCGAGGGGCAGGGGCGGATCTGGCTGACGCCGCATGACGAGGTCGCCTCGCCCCCTTGCGACGCTGCGCCCGAGGAACTGGCGATCGCGCAGGCCATCGACCGGTTCCAGGCGGCGGTCGACTGGCGGATCGCGGCGGTCGAGCGCAAATGGGCGGGGCTGCGCAGCTTCGCGCCGGATCGGGTGCCGGTCTATGGCTTCGAGCCGGCGGTCGAGGGGTTCTTCTGGTTTGCCGGGCAGGGCGGTTTCGGCATCCAGACCGCCCCGGCGGCCGCGCTGCTGGGCGCCAGCCTGTTGACCGGCACCGCCTTGCCGCAGGCGATTGCCAGCCTCGATATCGCTGCCTATGCTCCCGAACGGTTTCGATAGCGCAACCAGCAGGAGAGCATGATGGCGCACAAGTTCGTGATCGAGAAGAACAAGGCCGGCGAGTTCGTGGCCAAGTTCAAATATAATGCCGAGATCATCTTCTGGACCGAGGGCTACAGCTCCAAGGCGAGCGCGAAGAATGCGATCGAGTCGATCCTGAAGAACGGCCCCGGCGCGCCGATCGAAGAAGCCGAATAATCCGTGCGGCGCGGGGAGGGTGACCTCCCCGTCCCTATCCTATTTGCGGAAGCTTTCCGCCGCGGCGCAGGCGAGGGCATCGGCCCGCTCATTTTCCGGGTGGCCGGCATGGCCCTTGACCCATTGCCATGTCAGCTTGTGCCGGGCGGCGGCCTTCACCAGTTCCTGCCAGATCTCGACATTCTTGACCGGCTTGTTGTCAGCCGTCTTCCAGCCGCGCTTCTGCCAGCCGAAAATCCATTTGGTGATGCCGTCCATGACATATTTGCTGTCGGTGTAGAGCGTCACCTGGCACGGCTTTTTGAGCGTGTTGAGCGCCTCGACCGCGGCCATCATCTCCATGCGGTTGTTGGTGGTCATCGCCTCGCCGCCGGAGATTTCCTTCTCCTGGTCGCCAAAGCGCAGCACCGCGCCCCAGCCGCCCGGACCTGGATTGCCCTTGCACGCGCCGTCGGTGAAGATCTGGACTTGCGGCAGGTCGCTCATGCGCCGAGCAGCTCCGCCGGGTCGGCCTTGGCGTAGAAATCCATGCGGCGCAGATAGGCGAGCGGATCCTTGCGGGTCACCAGTGCATCGGCGGGCGTGTTGATCCAGTCATAGGCGCGGGTCAGCAGGAAGCGCAGCGCCGCGCCGCGGCACAGGATCGGGAAGGCGGCCCGTTCGGCATCGGTCAGGCCATGGGCGGCGGCATAGCCTGCGCCGATCGCGGCCGCGCGGTCGCCAAACCAGGTGGCGCCGTCATTGCTGAAGCACCAGGCGCTGTGGGTGACGGCCAGATCATAGGCGCGAATGTCGGTGCAGCTGAAATAGAAGTCGATGAGGCCGGTGACTTCATCGCCCAGCATCAGGACATTGTCCGGGAACAGGTCGGCATGGATCACCGAACGCGGCAGATCGGCCGGCCAGTGGGCGTCGAGAAAGGCCAGTTCCTCCGCCACGCGGGCGCCAAGGCCCGGCGCAATCTGGTCGAAATCATCGCCACACTTGGCGGCCAGCGCGTGCCAGCCATCCTTGTCGAGCGCATTGCGCCGTTCGCCGGCAAAACCCTGCGCCGCCTTGTGCAGTTCGCCCAGCGCCACGCCGCAGGCGCGCGCCTGGGCCGGGGTCGGTTCGGTCACGGAAATGCCGGTCAGAAACTCGATCAGGCAGGCTGGGCGCCCGCCCAGCTGTTGCAGCCGCTTGCCATCGGTGTCGGCGATGAAGCGCGGCACCAGGCAACCGCGCGCGCCCAGATGGTCGAGCAGGTCCATGAAGAAGGGCAGGTCCGCCTCATCCACCCGCTTTTCATAGAGGGTCAGGATATAGCGGTGGCCCCCAACTCTATCAGCGCCGTCATGGCCGGTGGTTTCGAGCAGATAATTGCTGTTTTCCACCCCTTCGGCGATGCCCTTGGCGGACACCAGCCGGCCGGCATCATAGCGGGTGAGGAAGGCGTCAATCTCTTCGGCGGGAACATGCGTATAAACGGCCATGGGGGTTATGCGACCTCCAGTCCGCGCGGCAGCTTGAAGGAGATATTCTCCTGCGCGGTTTCGACCTGTTCCTCGGTCACGGCAAAGCGCTCGGCGATCCGGTCGACGACTTCGCGCACCAATATTTCGGGCGCGGAGGCGCCGGCGGTGAGGCCGAGCGTCGTCACGCCTTCCAGCCAGGCGAAGTCGATTTCCTCGGCGCGCTGGATCAGGCGGGCGGGGGTGCCCTCGCGCTCGGCGACCTCGACCAGGCGCAGCGAGTTGGAGCTGTTGGGCGCGCCGATCACATAGACGGCGTCGCAGCGGGCGGCGATCGCCTTGACCGCCGTCTGGCGGTTCGACGTCGCGTAGCAGATATCCTCGCCCTTGGGCGCGATGATTGAGGGGAAGCGGCGCTCCAGCGTGGCGACGATCGCGGCGGTGTCGTCGACCGACAGGGTGGTCTGGGTCAGGAAGGCGAGATTTTCGGCGTCTGTGGGCGCCAGCGCCTCGGCATCCTCGACCGTTTCGATCAGCGTCATCGTGCCGTCGGGCACCTGGCCGAAGGTGCCGATCACCTCCGGATGGCCCTTGTGGCCGATGAACAGGATGTGGCGACCGGCGGTCACCATGCGTTCGGCCTGGCGATGCACCTTGCTGACCAGCGGGCAGGTGGCGTCGAGATAGTCGAGGCCGCGCTCCTCCGCCTTGGCCGGCACCGCCTTGGGTACGCCATGGGCGGAAAAGACGACCGGGACGCCGTCGGGCACCTGGTCCAGTTCCTCGACGAAGATCGCGCCCTTGGCCTTCAGGCTGTCGACCACGAACTTGTTGTGGACGATTTCATGGCGGACATAGACCGGCGCGCCATATTTCTCGATCGCGCGCTCGACGATGATGATGGCGCGGTCGACACCGGCACAGAAGCCGCGCGGGGCAGCGATCAACAGGGTCATCGGCGGGCGAGGGGCGGGGCTCTGCGTCATGGGCGCGGCTTAGGGCAATGTCGCGCCCGAAGGAAGGGCCAACGCAAATCACCGCGCTTTGTGTTGCGTGGGCGGCGGGGGATGGATAAGGAAGCCGGACGCCTCTGTCCAAGGGGCATGCTGAGGAATTGCTGCCTGTGACATTGTCCCGAATTGCGTTGACCGGAATGCTCGCCCTTGCCCTTGCCGGCTGTTCTCGCCGGGGGGAAATCGACCCGACGGGCGGTATCGTCACGGTGCGTTCGGCTTGCCCGGTGGCTGCAATCCCGGCCTATACCGGTGACGTGACCCTGTTCAATCCGGCCCAGAGCCGCGATGCCTCCGCGATCGACGTGGTGGCGAACATCACCGATCTGCGCTCGACCTGTTCCGATGGCGCCCAGCTTTATACCCAGGCGACCTTCGTGGTGAATGCGCGTCGCAACGACGCCAGCGCCGCGCGCCAGGTGACCTTGACCTATTTCTCGGCGATCGTGCGCGGCGGCAGCGCCGTCGTCGCCAAGCGGATCGGCCAGGTGACGCTGAACTTCGCGCCGGGCGAATATCGTGCGACCGCGACTGCCACGGCCGGCTCCTATGTCGACAAGGCATCGGCCACGCTGCCGCCGGAAATTCAGCAGAAGATCACGCAGAAGCGCAAGGCAGGCGACGCGGATGCCGCGATCGACCCCTTCGCCCAGCCAGACGTCAAGGCGGCGCTGCAGCGAACCAGCTTCGAGCTGCTCGTGGGTTTCAACCTGACCCAGGATCAGCTCAAATATAACGCGACCCGTTAAGCCCGTTGATTTGTTTCCGTTCGGGCTGAGCGAAGTCGAAGCCCGCCACTGAGCGAAGCGAAGTGCTTCACTCCGTTCAGCCTGGCCCTTCGACTTCGCTCAGGGCGAACGGAGTTGAAGGAAATGCCCGTGTCCCTTTACACCCGTTTCACCGCCCATCTCGATGCCGTGCTCGACGCGCTGGAGGCCGAAGGCACGCTGCCCGCCGGGCTCAACCGCAAGCCGGTGACGGTGGAGCCGCCGCGCGATCCCAGCCATGGCGACCTGGCCACCAACGCCGCGATGGTGCTGGCCAAGCCCGCCGGCACCAATCCGCGCGCGCTGGCCGATGCGATCGTGACCAAGCTGCAGGCGCTGGACGAGGTGGAGGCAGCCAGCATCGCCGGCCCCGGCTTCATCAACCTGACCCTGACCGACCCGACCTGGCGGGCGGAACTGGCGGCGATCCATGCCGAGGCCGCCGATTATGGCCGGTCCGATTTCGGCGCGGGCACGACCGTGAACGTCGAATATGTCTCGGCCAACCCCACCGGTCCCATGCATATGGGCCATTGCCGCGGCGCCGTGGTGGGCGACGCGCTCGCCACCCTGCTGGAATATGCCGGGCACAAGGTGATCCGCGAATATTATATCAATGATGCCGGCGGCCAGGTCGATGTGCTCGCCCGTTCCGCGCATGTCCGCTACCGCGAAGCGCTGGGCGAGGATGTCGGCGCGATCCCCGAGGGGCTTTATCCGGGCGATTATCTGGTGCCGGTGGGGCAGGCGCTGGCCGCCGAATATGGCGACAAGTTCGTTGGCGCGCCGGAAGGCGACTGGCTGGTCCTGTTCCGCACCTTTGCCGTGGCAAAGATGATGGACATGATCCGCAGCGATCTCGCGCTGCTGGGCATCCATCATGACATTTTCTCATCGGAGGCCGAACTGCAGGCGGCAGGCAAGCCGGCCGAGGCCGAAGCCTGGCTGCGCGCCCATGACCTGGTCTATGACGGCGTGCTGGAAGCGCCCAAGGGCGAATTACCCGACGATTGGGAGCCGGTGGAGCTGCCGCTGTTCCGTTCGACCAGGTTCGGCGACGACCAGGATCGGCCGATCAAGAAGTCGAATGGCAGCTGGACCTATTTCGGCGCCGACATGGCCTATCATTTCCAGAAGGCGCAATCGGCCGATCAGCTGATCGACATCTGGGGCGCTGACCATGCCGGCACGGTGAAGCGCATCCAGGCCGCCGTCGCCGCCCTGACCGAGGGCAAGGCGCGGTTCGACGTCAAGCTGATCCAGATGGTCCGCCTGCTGCGCGACGGCGAGCCGGTGAAGATGTCCAAGCGGGCTGGCAATTTCGTCACGCTGGCCGATGTCGTGCGCGAAGTGGGCAAGGATGTCGTCCGCTTCACCATGCTGACGCGCAAGGCCGATGCCCAGATGGACTTCGACTTTGCCAAGGTGGTGGAAGCCTCGAAGGACAATCCGGTCTTCTATGTGCAATATGCCCATGCCCGTATTTCCTCGCTCGGCCGCCGCGCCGAAGAAGCCGGGATCGACCTTCCCGCGCCCGACCTGTCCCTGCTTGGGACGGCGGAGCTGAACCTGGTGAAGCTCGCGGCGCAGTTCCCGCGTGTCGTCGAAGGATCGGCGCAGGCCCGCGAACCGCATCGTATTGCCTTCTATCTCAATGACTTGGCTTCGGCATTCCATGGCTGGTGGAATATGGGCAATGATGATCCGCGCGCGCGCGTCGTGCTGGCGGACGATCCGGCGCTCACCTCGGCCCGGCTTTTCTTGAGCCGCGGAATCGGGCAGATCATCCGCAACGGCCTTGCCCTGATGGGCGTGGTCGCGCTGACCGAAATGCAGTGAGCCGAGCGGAGTTTCGATAATGGGTGACTATGCACGTGGGCGACTTGACCTCGATGACGAGGACCGGCTGCCCTGGCTGGAGCCTGCGCTCGACGAGGCGGATGAGGAGCGGATTTCGCCCCTGCGCCTGCTGGGCCTCATCATCCTGGGGCTGGTGCTGATCGGCGCGGTGGTCGCGGGCATGTGGTGGCTGCAGAACCGCAACGGCGGTGGCGCGGGCGAGGGGCAGCTGATCGCCGCGCCGCAGGGCGACTACAAGATCGCGGCCAAGGAAGCCGACGCCAAGAAGTTCCAGGGCGAGGGCGATGCCAGCTTCGCCGCGAGCGAGGGCGTGGCCCGTGATGGCCAGATCGACCCGAGCCGCGTGCCCGAGGCGCCGATCACCCCGACCGGCGCTGCCCCCGCAGGCACCAAGCCCGCTGTTCCGGCCAAGCCGGCGCAGAGCGTCACCGCCAAGGTCGAGGACGAGACCAGGGCCGCGCCCAAGGCAGCCGCGCCCAAGGCGGCTGGCAGCGGCGTCATCCAGCTGGGCGCCTATGGCAGCGCGTCGGGCGCCAAGGATGCCTGGGGCCGCCTGTCGAAGCGCTTTGCCTATCTGGCGCCGCTTGCCATGTCGGTCGAGCCGGCCGAAGTGGGCGGCAGCACCGTCTATCGCCTGCGCGCCAGCGCCGGCGGGCAGGCGGGCACCGTTTGCGGCAAGCTGAAGGTCGCGGGCGAAAGCTGCATCATCGTCAATTGACCCAAACAGGGCGCGGGCGTCGACAGCCCGTGCCTTAGTCATTAGCATCGGCGTCATGAAACCCGTCATCTTCGGCCTATCCGGCGAAACCCTGACCGCCGACGAGCGCGCCTTCTTTGCCGAGGCGCAGCCGGCCGGCTATATCTTGTTCAAGCGCAACATCGCCGATCGCGCGCAGGTGCGGGCGCTGACCGACGAACTGCGCGCGCTGCACGGGCGTGACGACCTGCTGATCATGATCGATCAGGAGGGCGGCCGGGTCGCGCGGATGCAGGCGCCGGTCTGGCCCAGCTTTCCGGCCGGCGCTGTGTTCGACCGCCTCTATGACATTGCGCCGTCCAGCGCGATCGCGGCGGCGCGGGCCAATGCACGGGCGCTTGCGCTGATGCTGGCGGAGGTCGGTATCACGGTCGACGCGCTGCCACTGCTGGACGTGCGGCAGGTGGGCGCAAGCGACATCATGGGTGACCGGACGCTGGGCGCCGAGCCGATGCGCGTCGCGGCGCTTGGCCGGGCCGTGATCGAGGGACTGGCCGACGGCAATGTGGTGGGCATCGTCAAGCATATGCCCGGCCATGGCCGCGCGCTGGTCGACAGCCATCTGGAGCTGCCGGTCGTTCATGCCGGGACGGAGGAACTGGAAACCGACCTGGCGCCGTTCCGCGCGCTCAAGGACGCACCGATGGGCATGACCGCCCATGTCGTCTACACCGCTTGGGATGCCGACCGGCCGGCCAGCCTGTCGCCGATCGTGATTGAGGAGATTATTCGCCAGCGCATCGGCTTTGACGGGCTGCTGATGTCCGACGATCTCGACATGAAGGCGCTCAAGGGCTCGATACCCGAACTGGCCGCCGGCGTGGTCGCGGCCGGGTGCGACCTGGCGCTCAATTGCTGGGGGCGGATGGACGATATGGTCGGCATCGCCAATCTGCTGCCGGATATCACGCCGGCTGCGCGGGCGCGGCTCGATCGGGCGATGGGCTCGGCCCATGTCGCCGACCTGCCGCCGTTCGAGGAGTTGCTGGCGACCCGCGACACGTTGCTGGCGCTGGTTCCGGCCTGATCGCGGACGCGGGGGCGATGGACGATCTCTTCACCGCCCCGGCCGCGACGCCCGCCGAGGTCCTGACCGTCAGCTTCGAAAGCTGGGAGGGGCCGCTCGACCTGTTGCTGGCGCTGGCGCGGACGCAGAAGGTCGACCTGCGCGAAATTTCCATCCTGGCGCTGGTCGAGCAATATCTGGCTTATGTCGATGGTGCGCGGCAGCTGAAGCTGGAACTGGCGGCCGACTATCTGGTGATGGCGGCCTGGCTGGCCTATCTCAAATCGGCGATGCTGCTGCCCAAGGAGGCGCAGCCCGAACCCAGTCCCGAGGAAATGGCGCTGCGGCTGCAATTGCGGCTGCAACGGCTGCACGCCATGCGCGAGGCCGGCGCGCGGCTGATGGCCGGCGATCGAATCGGGCGCGACGTGTTCGTCCGCCCCCGGCCCGAGGGGCTGCACATGGTGCGGCGGGCGAAGTGGAGCGCCAGCCTTTATGATCTGATCCAGGCCTATGGCCAGATCCGCGCGCGTAACCAGCCCGTGGTGCATATGGTCGCGGTGCGGCCGGTCATGACCCTGGACGAGGCGATCCAGCGGGTGAGTGCACTGGTCGGGTCGGCGCTCGACTGGACGACCCTGGAATCCTTCCTGCCCGACGATCGCGACGGACCGATGGCGAAATCGGCGCTGGCCAGCAGCTTCGTGGCGATGCTGGAACTGGCCAAGCAGGGGCGGGTGGACATAAGGCAGGACGGAATATTCGAGCCGATCTATCTGCGGGCGGCGCTGTCGGGCGATCAATGGGAGTAGTTGCGGTGATCCGGGAGATGGATGATTTCGCGCGCGCGGTGGAGGCGGCCTTGTTCGCGTCGGAGGAGCCGCTGACGCCTGCTGAACTGCGCGCCCATGTCGGCGATGGCGGTGATCTGCCCGCGACGCTGGCCGGGCTGGCGCAGGATTATGCCGGGCGCGGCGTCAATCTGGTCGAGCGCGGCGGGCGCTGGCATTTCCAGACGGCGGCCGACCTGGCGCATATCTTGCGGCGGGAACGGGACGAGACGCGCAAGCTGTCGCGCGCGGCGATGGAGACGCTGGCAATCATCGCCTATCATGAGCCGGTGAGCCGCGCGGAGATCGAGGCGATTCGCGGGGTTCAGGTGGCGAAGGGCACGCTGGATGTGCTGATGGAGGCCGGATGGGTGCGTCCGGTGGGACGGCGCGAAGTGCCGGGGCGCCCGCTCATCTATGCGACCAGCGTAGAGTTTTTGTCACATTTTGGCCTTAGCAGCCGCCGGGACTTGCCGGGTCTGGATGATTTGCGGGCTGCGGGGTTGCTGGATCCGGTGGATTTGGCGCTGGAGGGTCTGGGCGGTCAATCCGTTCTGGAAAAGGATGAGGAAGAGGCCTAGAAAGGCCTCCTTTCAGGAGTATGTGAAAATGGGTTCTTTCTCGCTGATGCACTGGGTGATCGTGCTCCTGGTCGTCATGCTGCTGTTCGGTGGCGGCCGGATTTCCGGCCTGATGGGTGACGTGGCCAAGGGCATCAAGAGCTTCAAGAAGGGCATGGCCGACGACGAGGACGACGCGACGCCGGCAAAGCCCGCGACCCGGATCGAGGGGCATCGCGTGCCCGAACAGGATGCGCCGAGCGCAACCGAAGAAAAGACCAAGGCCTGATCTCTAACGCAGGCTGGTAGTCGCGCATGTTTGGCATCGATTCGACCGAATTTCTGGTGATCGTGATCATTGCGGTGATCGTGATCGGCCCGAAGGATCTTCCGCGCGCGCTCTACAAGGTGGGGCAGATCGTGGGGAAGGCCCAGGGCATGGCTCGGCATTTCCGCACCGGCATTGATGCCATGGTGCGGGAAGTCGAGCTGGAGGAGCTGGAAAAGAAATGGGCCGAGCAAAATAAGCGCATCATGGCCGAGCATCCGCCCGAGACCCAGGTTCCCGAAACCCAGGTCATCGAGCATGCTTCGGCCAGCGATGCGACCGCTGCTTCGGCTGTAGACGACAAGCCGCCTTATGTGGCGGAAGCGCCGGCGGCCCCCGTTGCCGATGCGCCGCCCTATGTGGCGGAGGCCGCGCCGCCACCGGTGGCGGACAAGCCACCCTATGTTGCCGAGGAGCCGGTGGCGCCCAAGCAGGGGGATGCGGCGGCATGATCGGCGATATTGACGACAGCAAGGCGCCCTTGCTGGACCATCTGATCGAGCTGCGCAGCCGCTTGCTCAAATGCGTCTACGCGCTGTTCATCACCGGGGGGATCTGCTTCTATTTTTCGGAGCAGCTCTTCGCCATTCTGGTGCATCCGCTCAAGGAAGCCTTTGGCGATGCCGGCGGCAAGCTGGTCTATACCAAGCTCTACGAAGCCTTTTTCGTGCAGATCAAGATCGCGCTGTTCGGCGCCTTCTGCCTGTCCTTCCCGATCATCGCCAACCAGCTCTGGGCGTTCGTCGCGCCGGGGCTATATGCGAAGGAAAAGAAGGCGCTGCTGCCTTTCATCATCGCAACCCCCTTCCTGTTCGCACTGGGCGCGAGCCTCGCCTATTTCGTGGTGATGCCGACCGCCTTCCATTTCTTCCTGGGCTATCAGGGCAATGGCAGCGGGTTGCAGGTTGAGGCGCTGCCGAGCGCGGACAGCTATCTGGGCCTGGTGATGCAGTTCATCCTGGCTTTCGGCATCTGTTTCCTGCTGCCGGTACTGCTGATGCTGCTCAATCGGGCCGGCTTCGTGTCGCGCGAGCAGCTCAAGGGCATGCGTCGCTACATGATCGTCGGGGCCTTCATCCTGGCCGCGGTGCTGACCCCGCCGGATGTCGTGTCGCAGCTGATGCTCGCGATCCCGCTGCTGCTGCTCTACGAAATCACGCTGGTCGCAATCTGGTTCACCGATCGCAGCCAGGCGAAACGCGCCGCTGCGGAAGCGGCGGCAGAGGAGGTTTCTGCATAAGAAAAGGCCCGCGAAACGCGGGCCTTTTTATCTGATCAGTTGGCCGACTTCTCGACGGCCTTGCCGGCGCTCTGCACGTCCCTGCCAGCGCCTTCCACCGTGTTGCAGGCGGATACCAGCAGCGAGCCGGTGAGCAGCAGGGCGGTGACTATTGTCTTGGTCATCGGTTTCTCCTTCCGAAATATCGGCCGACCGCATGGCGAGCCATATCGGTGACCGCTGGAGAACACGCCTGGAAGGGAAGGGTTCCGCTGGCTGGCGCTGGTTCGACGATGGGGGAGGGGGGGCCGAAAAAGTCTGAGCCCGGAACGCGTCGGGGGGGGGGATGATGCGTTCCGGGCTCATATTTTTTGGATAGCAAGAGCGGGGGGCAAAAGATTTGCTATCCGAAATGCAGAACGAGCGGCAAAGCGGGTGGTTCCCGATTTCCGCTCCTGATCGCGAATTTTAATTGCCCTTGTTTTCAGGCATTTCGCTGGTTGATTGGATGTTAACCTAAAATAATCTCGCCAGGCGAGCGCAAAAAGATGGTGCGGTTCAACCGAGCGGCCGGCCGCTGTTGCGATATTCGGGGCGGATCGTCGATTCCGGCAGATTGTCGATCGGCGCGGTGTGGACGGGTGCGGGGGCGGGCTGCGTCGCCGGTGTGGAGGGCGCGACCGTCGGCAGGGGCACATAGGCGGTTGCCGGCCCCGCGCTCATCAGTTCGACGGGCGTCACCGGCTGGACCGGCCAGATCCGGCGGGCAGGGCCGGATATCAGTTCGCGCCCCGGATAGGCGTCGCCGAAGGCGGCGGGCGTGCCGTTGAAGCCCATGCCGCGATAGAAGATATGGGCGCCGATCACGGCAACCGGCTGAAGCGTAGCGGACCAGGCCGGACGGACGGCCAGCGTATGATAATGGGTGGCAAGGCCCACCGGGGCATAGGCTTTGCCCGACAATGCCTGCTGGGCGATGCCGCGCGCGCGGACCCAGGCGACGGCGTTGGGCAGGCGGGCCATGGCGCCGTCGCAGCTGAAGGTGAACTGGCAGTGGAAGTCTGTGCGTTCCGACCCCTGATAGACGACGCCGCAGACGCTGTTGGGCCAGAGCGGGCTGCGCACGCGGTTCAATACTACCTGTGCCACGGCGCGCTGGCCCTCTTCCGGCTCGTTCCCGGCTTCATAATAGATGGCCGACGTCAGGCAGTTGAGCGCGCGATAGCTGTCGGTTGGGGTGAGCCCGCGGAAGGTGGCGGCCGGCGCCGCCTTGACCTCGGCCAGGCCCATGACATGCGGGCTCTGGATGGTGAGCGCGCCGGGCGGTGGATCGAAGGCGCCTTCGGCATAGAAGAAGGCGGAGCCGGGGAAATTGGCACCCGCCTGCTCGGCCGGATCGGGGCCATGATGATCCTCGGCCAGCATGTCCAGCGGCGCGGCGGTGATGAGATGCGGCACGACCAGCACTGCAAGCGCCACCATGCCCAGGCCGCCATGCCAGATCCATCGTTCCTGTTGTCGCGAAAGCCGCATCATCCAGCCGGTATCGAGCGGGCCCGATTGCCGCGCAGCCTTGGCCATAGCCGATTTTCCTTTCCAATTCCTCCACGGAATCGGGCGGGTCATGTGTCGGGAGTGGGCGACCGGCGCGCAAAGCCGGGGCAAACCGGCTCTTTTCGTGATGCAGCATTCCCTTGCTTGGCAAGCACGTACCGGCTCCGCTATGCGGGGTGCATGCTGCTCCAGAAAGATAGCCTCGCCCTGATCGGTAATACCCCGATGGTGCGTCTCGCCGGTCCGTCCGAAGCCACCGGATGCGATATCTACGCCAAGTGCGAATTCGCCAATCCCGGCGCGTCGGTGAAGGATCGCGCCGCCCTGTTCATCGTCAATGATGCCGAGGAGAAGGGACTGCTGAAGCCCGGCGGCACGATCGTCGAGGGGACGGCCGGCAATACCGGCATCGGCCTGGCGCTGGTCGCCAATGCCAAGGGTTACAAGTCGATCATCGTCATGCCCGAGACGCAGAGCCGGGAAAAGATGGACACGCTGCGCGCGCTGGGCGCGGAACTGGTGACGGTGCCGGCGGCGCCCTATTCCAATCCCGGCCATTTCGTCCACACCTCGCGCCGCCTGGCCGAGGAGACGGAAGGCGCGATCTGGGCCAACCAGTTCGACAATATCGCCAATCGCAAGGCGCATATCGTCGGCACGGCCGAGGAGATCTGGACCCAGATGGAAGGGCGGATCGACGGCTTCATCTGTGCGGCGGGCACCGGCGGCACGATCGCCGGCGTGGGCCTCGGCCTCAAGGCGCATGACGAGAATATCGTCATCGGCCTCGCCGATCCCCATGGCGCGGCGCTCTATAATTATTACGCCCATGGCGAGTTGAAGGCGGAGGGCAATTCGGTCGCCGAGGGCATCGGCCAGGGGCGCATCACCGCCAATCTGGAAGGCGCGCCGATCGACACCCAGTTCCGCATTTCGGACGAGGAGGGGCTGGAGTGGGTCCGCCGCCTGCTAGCCGAGGAGGGGCTGTGCCTGGGCCTGTCGTCGGGCATCAATGTCGCGGGTGCGGTCGCGCTCGCGAAACAGCTTGGGCCGGGCAAGAAAATCGTGACAATCCTGTGCGATACCGGCTTCCGCTATCTGTCGACCCTCTACAACCGGCAGTGGCTCGAATCGAAGGGCTTGACGATATTCCCCTGGCTCGCGCACAATTGACGGGCCGACACGGGTCGCGGCGGCATAAAATAGAGCATGTTCATGGCTGATCATTCCCGCCGACAGGAGGGGTTGCAGCGCGTTCAGATAGGGCTGACCGGCCTGGCAGGCGTTGTCCTGCTGGTCGGGCTGGCGAACATCGTCATCGACAAGGCGCGGGTGGACGATATCGCGTCCGCGCCGCCGGCCGTGCCGACGATCGACGTCAATGCCGCTGTCGCCGCCACCACGCCCAAGGAGCCGCTCGCCGAACTGGGCGTGCAACCCGCGCCGGAAATGGCGCCGATCGTCCCCGATCTGCAGCCCGATCCCAAGATCCGCAAGCCGATGGACCAGGAACCCACGCCGCAGACGCCCTGACGGGCGATGATGTCGCTCGTTCGCTTTCTTTCGCGATTGCTCACCCTGTTGCTGCCGGCGACGCTGATGCTGTTCGCCGGTCTGGCGGCTGCCTGGCGCACCGGGCAGGCGGATCCATGGTGCTGGGGCTGGCCGGCGCTGCTGTTGCTCGTGCCGACGGGGTGGTGGCTGGCGCGGCAGGACTTTCTGCATGCGTTGTGGGTGGGGCTGGGTGGCGCCGGGATGGCGCTGCTCTTCTGCGCCCTGGCCGCTGCACGCATGCCCGATCCCTGGGCCATGATCGGCTTGGTGCTGCTGGTGCTGGCGGCGGCCGGCGGTGGCGCTTTGCTGTGGCAGCGGCGCTGGCTGCCGGCATGTGTCGCATTGGCCGCAGCGCTGCTGCTGCTCGGCTTCGGTCCGGCCCGTCCCATTTCCTCCCAGCCTGATCGTCCGGTGCTTGCCGTCATCACCGCGCTGCCGCTCTTCTGGGAAGAGGGTTGGGCTGGGACAAGGCGGGACGCGCCGATCGTGACGCTGCTGCGCAGCCGGTTCGACGTGCGGCCGATCGATGATGTGCGGGCACTGGCCGCATCCGGCGCGCCGGCCCTGCTGCTGGCGCAGCCCCGACCGATGACGCCGCAGGCGCTGGTCGCGCTTGACCGCTGGGTCCGGGATGGCGGCCGGCTGCTGCTGTTCACCGATCCGCGTCTGCGCTGGCCGTCCGATTTGCCGCTGGGTGACCGGCGCCGGGCGCCGATGGTCGGCACGCTTGGCCCCTTGCTGGCGCATTGGGGTGTGCGGGGCGGGGCGGTGCGCGATCGGGAAATACGCCATTTCCTGCCCGATGGCCGGCTTTTGACGATGGCCGGGATGCAGCCCTTGTCATTGGAGGGGCAGGAGGGCGCTGTTCCGTTGCGGTTGCGGATCGGCCGCGGGGAGGTGCTTCTGCTGGGCGACGCGGACCTGATCGACGACCGGCTGTGGCTGGCCGATCCGGCGCGGCCGCTCGATCCGCGCGCCTGGAGCGCCGATACGCCGGCGCTGGTGGCGCAATGGCTGGGGGCGGAGATGCCGGATGGCCACCGCTGGATGCGCGATGTCGCGGATGTCCGGCTGGGGCTGCGATCGGTGCTTCTGGCTGGGACAGGCTGGGCGATACTGGGTCTGATGCTGCTGCGCCGTCGTTCCGGGCGGAATGGTGCGAGAACAAAAGGTGAAAATAAGCTGGTGAAAGGAGGAAAAAACGGTTAATCCCGTTTCTGACCGGCTTTTCCCAACTTCACCCAACATTTCCCTTTGCAGGTCGCCTCATGCTTGGTAGATATTCCAACATTGGGGTTAGTCAGGCTTTGCGAGAGTCTTGCGCCGGGAGTCGAAAGCGCGATTCCGGCGACGGGAAGCCTGCGCCCTGCTTAAAAGGGGCGAATTTCCAGCGTGTCGGACGTCATTCTCTATTCGGGCAACGCGTTCAGCGTCGCGGACGGCAAGGGCCGTTTCGTGCTGCCCCTGGAGATGCGCCGCCAGGTGAAGCTGGCGAGCGGCGGCGAAAACCGTCTGTGCCTGTCGGTCCATATGGACAATGGCTGCGCCACCGGCTTCGGCCTGTCCCACAAGCTGTTCCTGTTCGAGGAAGTGAATGAGTTGGAGCGCGAGGCGCGCGCCGCCAATCGCCCGTTCAATGGTGATCTGGAGCGCGAGAATCGCCTGGGCACGATCGAGGACGTGAATTTCGACGAGGGTGGCCGCTTCTTCCTGCACCCCGATATCAAGGAAGAGGCCGGTATCACCGACGTCGTGTTCTTCTATGGCGTTGGCCGTTATTTCCAGATCTGGAAGCCCGAGGCGCTGGTCGAAAGCCCGGATCGCCCGGCGCTGATCCGCAACAAGGTGCGCCGCTGGCTGGAACAGCGCGCAGCGGAGGGCGGCAAGTGAGCGCCGCGCCGCATATCCCTGTCCTCCTGACCGAAGTGCTCGATGCGCTCGCCATTACCCCAGGCGAGCGGCATGTCGACGGCACGTTCGGCGCGGGCGGCTATTCCAGTGCCATGGCGGCGGCTGGCGCGCGGGTCTTTGCCTTTGATCGCGACCCCGATGCGATCCGGGAAGGGCAGGCGCTGGCCGATGAAAAGGGTATCACGCTGATCCCCGGCGAATTTTCGCGGATGGAGGAGCTGTTGGCCGAGCGCGGCGTCAGCAGCGTGTCGGGCATCACGCTGGATATCGGCGTGTCGTCGATGCAGCTCGACCGGCCCGAACGTGGCTTTTCCTTCCAGGCGGACGGCCCGCTCGACATGACGATGAGCCAGGGCGGCATGAGCGCGGCCGATTTCCTCAACACCGCCGCGGAAGAGGATATTGCCGACGTCATCTATCGCTATGGCGAGGAGCCGCGGTCGCGCCGGGTTGCCCGCGCGATCGTCGATGCGCGGCCGCTGGAGCGGACCGGGCAGCTTGCTGCCGTGGTGCGCCGGGCGCTGGGCTACAAGCCGCATGACAAGAAGGATCCCTCGACCCGCACCTTCCAGGCGATCCGCATCCATGTGAATCGCGAACTGGAGGAGCTGGAGCGCGCGCTCGAAGCGGCGGAAGCGCTGCTGGAGCCGGGCGGCCGCCTTGCGATCGTGACCTTCCACAGTCTGGAGGACCGCATCGTCAAGCAGTTCCTGCGCAAGCGCAGCGGCAGCGAGGCGGGCGGATCGCGCCATCTGCCCGAGAAGAAGGCCGAGGTCGCGCCTGCATTCGAAAAGCCCGCCAAGGCCGTAAAGCCCGGCGAAACGGAACTGGCGCGCAATCCGCGTGCCCGTTCCGCCACCCTGCGCAGCGCCGTGCGGACCGGCGCCCCTGTTGCCAATGTCCATCGGAGTGCCCGGCCATGATCGCGGTCAAGAGATTGCAGAGCCTGATCTGGGTGTTGCTGGTCGCGCTGGGCGCGCTCGGCGCCTATCTCGTCTCCTTGAAGGTCGCGACCGAGCGCAATGACGTGATGCGGGTGCGGATGCAGATCGCGCAGGCGCGCGGCGATATCCGCTATCTGGAAACCGAGTTCAGCGCGCGCGCCAGCATGCGCCAGCTGGAGCGGTGGAACCAGGACGATTTCATGTACGCGACGCCGACCGCCGGTCAGTATCTGGCGGGCGAACAGGCGCTGGCGCATCTGGATGGCGTCCAGCCCAATGGCCCGGACTATGTCGCACCGCCGGTGATGGTGGCGATGGTCGAGACGCCGGCCGATCTGCCGTCCGCGCCGCAGGCCGCGCCGGCCAGCCCCGCCGCCAGCCAGATCCGCAGCGATATCGCCGTGATCCGCGAGGCGCATGCCGCCGACAATGTCGAGAAGCTGGCCAAGCCCGCCGCGCCTGTGAAGCTGGCCGAACAGCGTGCCAAGGCCGACGCCGACGTGTCGCGGCCCAATCCGGTCGCGCGCCGGGCCGAGCGCATGGCGATGCTGGACGCCAAGCTGCTGGACGACAGCACCATGGGTGACCTCAGTGCGCGTGCGGCGCGCGAGCGAAAGGGAGGCCGCTAATGGCCACGATCATCGTCCAGCCGGGCGGCGCCCGTGCCGGGCGGCAGCGGGTCAACCTGACGGCGATCGCGCATAATCGCCTGATGTTGCTGTTGATCCTGTTCATGATGATCACGGCCGTGCTGATCCTGCGTCTGACCTGGGTCGGCATTTTCGCGAGCGGCAATGGCAATGGCGATGGGTTGTCGGGCTTCACCCCGGCGCGCGCGGACATAGTCGACCGCAATGGCGTGCCGTTGGCGCGGACCATGGACGCCTATTCGATCGCGGTGCGCCCGTCCAAGCTGATCGGCGATCCCGACGAACTGGCGCGCAAGCTGCATGAAATCTTCCCGGACGAATCCGAAGCAGTGTTCGCCAAGAAGCTGACCGGGCGCGGCTGGGCCTATCTGCGTCGCCGTGCGCTGCCCGAGGAAGTGGCGGCGGTGAACGCGCTGGGCGAGATCGGCATCGAATTTCCGCGCGAGAAGGAGCGCCTCTATCCGCAGCGTACGCTGGCCGCGCATGTGCTGGGCTTCGCGCCCAATGCCGAGGGCAAGGGCGGCATGGGCGTGGAGGCCGCGTTCAACGACCGGATGATCGACCCCGCGCAGCGTAGCCGGCCCTTCGCCATGTCGATCGACAGCCGGGTGCAGGGCGCGCTGGAAAGCGAGCTCTATGCCCAACTGGTCCAGACACGGGCCAAGGGCGCCGGCGGCATCATCCTGGACGTCAATACCGGCGAAGTGATCGCCATGGCATCGATCCCGGTGTTCGATCCCAACAAGCTGCAAAATTATGCCGGCAAGCGCTGCTCCGAATCGCCGCTCTGCAACCATATGGTGCAGGCCCGCTACGAACTGGGTTCGGCGTTCAAGCCGCTGTCGATCGCGGCGGCCATGGATGCGGGCGTCGTGACATCGATGAGCAAGCGCTATGACGCGACCGCGCCGCTGGCCGTTGGCGGCTTCCGCATCAAGGACGACCACTCGCTTGGCCGCTGGATCAACGTGCCGGAAATCCTGGTCCACAGCTCCAACATCGGCACCGCCCGGATCGCCGACGAAATGGGCGCCGCGCCGCTGCAGAAGCTGTTCCGCAGCCTGGATTTCGACCAGCGTGCGCCGATCGAGTTCAATGAGCGTGCCGGTGGCCTGTGGCCGACCAATTGGGGCCGGATCACCAGCATGACCACGTCCTACGGCCATGGCATCGCGGTGACGCCGCTGCATCTGGCGGCGGCCTATGCGGCGCTGGTCAATGGCGGCATCTGGCGCCCGGCGACGATCCGCAAGCTCAAGGCCGATGAAGTGCCCGAGGGGCGCCGGGTCTTTTCTGCCGCGACCAGCGCGCGCATGCGCCAGCTGTTGCGGATGATCGTGTCGGCGGGTACAGGGCGTAGCGCCGACGCCAAGGGATTCCGGGTGGGCGGCAAGACGGGTTCCGCTGAAAAGCCCCAGGAAGGGCGCTACAACAAGACTTCGCTGGTGACGACTTTCGCTTCCGCCTTCCCGATGGACAATCCCCGCTATGTGGTTCTCGTCACGATGGACGAGGCGACGGGCCAATATGGCCTGCGCACTGCTGCATGGACGGCGGCGCCCGTGGTGAAGCGGGTGGTGGAGCGCACCGGGCCGATGCTTGGCGTAATGCCGGACGAGCGGCGGGACGTGGATATTTCGGATTTGATGCCGCTGTTGCACGGCGACAAGGAGACAGAGTGATGCGCCTCGGGTCGCTAATCGAGGAGCTGGGCGTCGAGGTCGGTGGCAACACCGGCCTCGACACGTCCGTGACGGGTTTTGCCATCGACAATCGCAAGGTTGCGCCGGGCACCATCTTCGGTGCCTTTCAGGGGCTGCGCGTCAATGGCGAGGATTTTATTGCCGACGCGGTGAAGGCGGGCGCGGTCGCGATCGTCGCCCGGCCGGAGGCGAAGGTCGAGGGCGCGGTGCATATTGCCGACGCCAATCCCCGCCGCCTGTTCGCGCAACTGGCCGCGCGCTATTTCGCGCCTTTCCCGGATGTGACCGTCGCCGTCACCGGCACCAATGGCAAGACCAGCACGGTCGAACTGGCGCGCCAACTGTGGCGCATGCTGGGCCACAAGTCGGCCTCGATCGGGACGCTGGGCGTCACCACCTCGGTCGATCAGGTATCGACTGGCCTCACCACGCCGGACATCGTCACCTTCCTCGCCAACATGTCGGGCCTCAAGCGCGAGGGCATCACCCATGCCGCGTTCGAGGCGTCGAGCCATGGCCTCGACCAGTATCGCACCGAGGGGCTGCCGGTTGCGGCCGGCGCCTTCACCAACCTGTCGCGCGATCATCTCGATTATCATGGCGACATGGACAGCTATTTCGACGCCAAGATGCGCCTGTTCGACGAAGTCGTGGGCGATGGCGGCGCGGCCGTCATCTGGGCCGACGATGAATGGTCGGACAAGGCGATCGAGCGGGCTACGAAGCGGGGGCTTCGTGTGCTGAGCGTCGGGGTGCAGGGGCAGGCATTGCGTCTTGCCAACCGCACCCCGACCCAGTTGGGCCAGACGCTGGAAATCGAAGCCGATGGCAAGCTCTACAAGGTCAATCTGCCGCTGATCGGCGCCTATCAGGCGGCCAATGCGCTGACGGCGGCTGGTCTGGTCATCGCGACCGGCGGCGATACCGCCAAGGTGCTGGAATTGCTGGGTCGGGTCCAGCCGGTGCGCGGCCGTCTGGAACGCGCGGTCATCAGCAAGGCGGGCGCGCCCGTCTATGTCGACTATGCCCATACGCCCGACGGCCTGCGCGCCGCGATCGAGGCGCTGCGTCCCCATACCAGGGGCAAGCTGATCGCGCTGTTCGGCGCGGGCGGCGATCGCGATGCCGGCAAGCGCCCGCTGATGGGCAAGGTTGCCGCCGATCTGGCCGACCATGTCATCGTGACCGACGACAATCCCCGTTCGGAAGAACCCTCCGCGATCCGCGCCGCCGTGATGGCGGGCGCGCCGGGGGCGGAGGAAATTGGCGGCCGCCGCGCGGCGATCGCCGCCGCCATCGGCCAGGCGGGGGGCGACGATATCGTCCTGCTCGCCGGCAAGGGGCATGAGCAGGGCCAGATCATCGGCGACCGGGTGCTACCCTTTGACGATGTCACCGTGGCACGGGAGTGCGCGGGGTGAGCGATCTCTGGACCTCGGCCGAGATCGCAGACGCTACGGGCGGCGCCGTGTCGGCGCCGTTCGCCGTTTCTGGCGTTGCCTTCGACAGTCGCGAGGTGGGCGCGGGCGACCTGTTCGTCGCGATGAAGGGCGAAACGACCGACGGCCACAAATTCGTCGACAAGGCCTTTGCCCAGGGCGCGGCCGGCGCGATTGTCAGCGAACCGGTCGATTATCCCCATGTGCTGGTGGCCGACAGTGCCGTCGCGCTGGAAGCGCTGGGCCGGGCATCGCGCAAGCGCAGCAGCGCGAAGATCATCGGCGTGACCGGATCGGTCGGCAAGACCGGTACCAAGGAAGCGCTGTTCCATGCCCTTGAACGGGCCTGTCCGGGCGGCGTCCATCGGTCGGTCAAAAGCTATAACAACCATGTCGGCGTGCCGCTGAGCCTGGCGCGGATGCCGCGCGATGCGGCCTATGGCGTGTTCGAAATGGGCATGAACCATGCCGGCGAACTGGCTGCGCTGACGCGGCAGGTGCGCCCGAACGTGGCGATCGTCACCGCCATCGCGCCGGCCCATATCGAATTTTTCGGGACCGAGGAAAAGATCGCCGAAGCCAAGGCCGAGATTTTCGAGGGGCTGGAGCCGGGCGGCACCGCTGTCATTCCCTATGACAGCCCGCATGTCGCGACCCTCTACGGCAAGGCGGAGCGCCATGCCGATCATATCCTGACCTTCGGCTTCAGCCCGGAGGCGGATATTTTCGTGCGCGATACCGTGCCGGCGCCGGGTGGCGGCACGCTGGTGACCGCCGCGCTGCCGGGGGTGGAGCTTTGCTTCACCGTCGGCGCGCCGGGCGACCATTGGGTGTCCAATTCGCTCGCCGTGCTGGCCGCGGTCGAGGCGCTGGGCGGCGATCTGGCCGCTGCGGGCCTGGCGCTGGCGGAAATGCCGGGCCTGCCCGGACGCGGCGCGCGCCGCATCCTGCCGGTGGCGGGGGGCGAGGCGCTGCTGATCGACGAAAGCTATAACGCCAACCCCTTGAGCATGGCGGCGACGCTCAAGCAATTGGGGCGCGAGCAGGCCGACCGCCGCATCGCCGTGCTGGGCGGCATGCGCGAACTGGGCAGCCGCAGCACCGAACTGCACGCCGCACTCTCGCAACCGTTGAGCGAGAATGGCGTCGACTATGCGATATTGGTGGGCGAGGAGATGGCGCCGCTGGCCGACGCCCTTGGCGGCCTTGTCGCCTTCGACCATGTGCCGGACGCCGCGTCGGCCACCGATCTGATCAACAAGGAAATGCGTGCGGGTGACGCGATCCTGGTCAAGGGCTCCAATGGCATCGGGCTGTCCCGCCTGGTCGCCGCCCTTGGCGATGCCGCCCGCGACGGAGATAAAGACTGATGCTCTACTGGCTTGCCCAGACCCTGGATTTTGCGGGGGCCTTCAACCTCATCCGCTACCTGTCCTTCCGGGCGGGCGCGGCGATTGCGACCGCGCTGATCATCGGCCTCGTCATCGGCCCCAAGTTCATCGGCTGGCTGCGCGTGCGCCAGGGCAAGGGGCAGCCGATCCGCAGCGACGGGCCGCAGAGCCATCTGGCCAAGCGCGGCACGCCCACCATGGGCGGCCTGATGATCCTGACCTCCATGGTCGTATCGGTGCTGTTGTGGATGGACCTGTCCTCCACCTATGTCTGGGCCTGCCTGTTCGTGACCCTGGGTTTCGGCGCGATCGGCTTCCTCGACGATTATGACAAGGTGACCAAGGCCAGCCACAAGGGGCTGTCGGCCAAGATGCGCCTGGCCTTCGAGTTCCTGATCGCCGGTTTCGCCGCCTGGATGATCGTCAACCAGCATGGCAACACCGCGCTCTATGTGCCCTTCTACAATGGGCCTGCGATCGAGCTTGGGCCTTTCTATTTCCTGTTTGCCGCCTTCGTCATCGTCGCCTTCGGCAATGCGGTGAACCTGACCGACGGGCTCGATGGCCTTGCCACCATGCCGGTCATCATCGCCTGCATGGCGTTCATGGCGATCGTCTATCTGGTCGGCCGCGCGGACTTCGCCACCTATCTGGGCATCCCGCATGTGCCGGGCGCGGGCAACCTTACCATCTTGTGCGGGGCGATCATCGGCGCGGGGCTGGCCTTCCTCTGGTTCAACGCACCGCCTGCCGCCGTCTTCATGGGCGATACCGGCAGTCTGGCGCTGGGTGGCACGATTGGCGTGATCGCCGTCACCGCCCATCATGAAATCGTTCTGGGCGTCGTCGGCGGCCTGTTCGTGGTCGAGGCACTGTCGGTCATCATCCAGGTCTTCTTCTACAAGCGGACCGGCAAGCGCGTGTTCAAGATGGCGCCGATCCACCATCATTTCGAACAGCTTGGCTGGGCCGAACCGACCGTGGTGATCCGCTTCTGGATCATCTCCTTCGTGCTGGCACTCGCCGGCCTCGCCACGCTGAAGCTGAGGTAAGCGGATGATCGTTTCGCAGGCCTTCAAGGGGAAGACCTACGCCGTATTGGGGCTGGCCCGTTCGGGGCTGGCCACGGTCGAGACGCTCGTCGCCAGCGGCGCGCGCGTCGTCGCCTGGGACAGTCGCGAGGAAGCGCGGGCGGCCGTCGCCGACAAGGCGGAACTGGGCGACCCGATGGAGATCGACCTGCCCGGTTTCGACGGCATCGTCGTGTCGCCGGGCGTGCCGCTCAACAAGCATCCGATCGCGATGCGGGCAAAGATCGCCGGCGTGCCGATCATCGGCGACATCGAACTGTTCGCGCTCGCCCGGCCGACGCTGCCGCCGCACAAGGTCGTCGGCATCACCGGCACCAACGGCAAGTCGACCACCACCGCGCTGATCCATCACATCATCGAGCAGGCGGGCTTCCCGGCGCGGATGGGCGGCAATATCGGCCTGCCGATCCTGGGCCAGGAGCCGCTGGAGCCGAACCTGCACGGCATGGGCGTCTATGTGCTGGAATTGTCGAGCTATCAGATCGACCTTACCCACAGCCTCGACTGTGATGTCGCCGTGCTGCTCAACATCACGCCCGACCATCTTGATCGCTACAACGGCTTTGCCGGCTATGTCGCGTCGAAGGCGCGGCTGTTCGCGATGCAGTCGGCCGAACATGTCGCGGTCATCGCGACCGAGGATGAGCCGAGCCGTGGCATCGCCGCATCGGCCCCGGCGCAACTGCGCGAAGTGAAGGCCGCCGATATCGATCCGGAGGCTCAGCTTGGCTGGCCGTCGCTGCAGGGGCCGCACAATGCCCAGAATGCCGCCGTCGCGATCGCGGTCTGCCGGGCATTGGGCATCGATGACGCGACCATCATGGCCGCGCTCGCCAGCTATGCCAGCCTGCCGCACCGGATGCAGGCGGTGGGCACGCATAATGGCGTCCTCTACGTCAATGACAGCAAGGCGACCAATGCCGCCTCGACCGCGCCGGCGCTGGGTGCCTGGCCGGCCAAGGATGGCAAGCCCCGCATCCACTGGATTTTGGGCGGCGTCGCCAAGTCCGACAATCTGGACGAATGCGCGCCTTATTATGGCAATATCGCCCATGCCTACACCATCGGTGAGGCGGGGCACATGTTCGCCGACCTGCTGCGGCCGCACATGGCGGTCGATGACAGCGAGATGCTGAGCGCCGCCGTCCGTCGCGCCGCGCGCATCGCCCAGCCGGGCGATGTCGTGCTGCTGTCGCCGGCCTGCGCCAGTTTCGACCAGTTCCGGGATTTCGAGGCGCGCGGCGATGCCTTTGCCGCGGCCGTGAACGCGCTGGAATAGAACGCACTGGAATAGGCAGGGCGATCGGGGGCAACGGGATGGATAGCGAGGGACGTAAGGGCATGTTCAGGGCGGGCGAACTGGTGAAGGGCTTCAAGACCCGCACCGTGCCGCGCGAGCGTACCGCGCTGGCCATCTGGTTCTGGGAAATCGACCGGGTGCTGCTGTCGCTGATCGTCGCGCTGATGGCGATCGGGCTGGTCGCCGTGGCCGCCGCATCGCCGGTGGCCGCGATCGACCGTTCGACCGCGCAGGTGGCGGTCAATCCGCTGATCTATTTCTATCGCCAGCTGATGTGGGTGTTCATCGGCCTGCCGATCATGCTGGTCATCTCCATGCTGCCCCGGCCACAGGCGCGGCGACTGGCGATCTTCCTGGCCGTCTTCTTCTTCCTGATGTTGCTGTTCGTGCCGTTGCTGGGTTCCACCGTGAACGGCGCCAAGCGCTGGATCGACCTGCCGGGATTCCGCTTTCAGCCCTCGGAATTTCTGAAGCCCGTCTATGTCGTGACGCTGGCATGGCTGCTGTCGCTGCGCGCCAAGGATCAGAGCCTGCCGGTGATGCCGCTCACCGGCGCGATGACGCTGCTGATCGCCGCGATCCTGATGAAGCAGCCGGACTTTGGCCAGACGGTCATCTTCCTGGCCTGCTGGGGCGTGCTGCTGATGCTCTCGGGCCTCGAAATGCGCTGGATCGCCATGCTGGGCGGGCTGGCGCTGGCGGGGCTTGTTGCGGTCTACATGTTCTATGAAAATGGCCGGCAGCGCATCAACGACTTCCTGGGCATTGGCGTCCAGATGGATACCGGCCCGGACCAGACGGACCTGGCGTTCCGCACCATCACCCATGGTGGTTTCACCGGTGTCGGGCCGGGCGGGGGGCAGAACAAGTTCCGCCTGCCCGAAGCCCATACCGACTATATCTTCTCGGTGATCGGGGAGGAGTTCGGCCTGCTCGCCTGCATCGCCATCGCCTGCGTCTATCTGGCGATCGTCGTGCGCGTGCTGCTGCGCCTGCTGGACGAGGAGGATAATTTCACCATCCTCGCCGCAGCCGGCCTCACCACCCAGTTCGGGCTGCAGGCGATCATCAATATGGGCGTCAATGCGCAGATTTTTCCGTCAAAGGGCATGACGCTGCCCTTTATCAGCTACGGTGGCTCCTCTATGCTCGCGCTTTGTATCGGCGTCGGCCTGCTGCTCGCATTCACGCGGCGCAACCCCTTCATGGGTCGGCACACGGTCGTCAAATGGAGTGGTCGATGAGCATTTCCCGTCACTTCGTCCTCGCCGCCGGCGGGACGGGTGGTCATATGATTCCCGCGCATGCGGTGGCAGAGGAACTGATGGCGCGCGGCCATCATGTCGCCCTCGTCACCGATGAGCGGGGCGCGAAGATCCCCGGCATCTTCGATAAGGCGCAGGTCCATGTCATGCCGGCGGGGCGCATGACCAAGAATCCGGCGAGCTGGCCCGGCGCCTTGAAGGCGATCTTGGCCGGCCGGGCGATGGCCCGTCGGCTCAACGACACGTTCAAGCCGACCGCCGTGGTCGGCTTTGGCGGCTATCCCGCCATGCCCGCGCTGCTGGGCGCGCTGGCGGACGGCATCCCGACCGCGATCCACGAACAGAATGCGGTGCTTGGCCGGGTCAACCGCCTGCTCGCCGGCCGGGTCGACGCGATCGCCACCGCCTATCCGCTGGTCGAGCGCCTCAAGGACAAATATGCCGGCAAGGTGCATCTGGTCGGCAATCCGGTGCGCGAGGAAGTGAAGGCGCTGCGCGACGAGGAATTTCCCGCGCTGACCGACGAGAGTGTGTTCCGCGTGCTGGTGATCGGCGGCAGCCAGGGGGCAAGCATCCTGTCGAGCGTCGTGCCCGAAGGGCTGTCGATGCTGCCGATCGCGTTGCGCCGCCGCCTTCAGGTGACGCAGCAGTGCCGCGCCGAGGATATCGAGCGGGTGCGCGCCACCTATGCCGAGATGGAAATCCCGGCCGATCTTGCCACCTATTTCAACGACGTGCCCGAAAAGCTCGGCTGGTCGCATCTGATGATCGCGCGGGCAGGGGCATCGACCCTGGCCGAGCTGACCTGTGCCGGCCGTCCCGCCATCCTGGTGCCGCTACCCAGCGCCATGGACGATCATCAGACCGCCAATGCGCGCGAGATGACCGAAGCCGGTGGCGCCCGCACCATCCCCCAGTCGCGCTTCACCGCGGTGGAACTGGCCAAGCAGATGCAGAAGATGGCGCTGGAACCCGGCGCCCTGCAAAATGCCGCCAAGCGCGCCCGTGCCTGTGGCCGCCCGGATGCGGCGCGCGACATGGCAGACCTGCTCGAAAGCATCGGCCCCGCGCCGATCATGAATGACCCGCTTCGCGTCGGCCCCACGCCGACCACGCTCAATTTGCAGGGCGTCCCTGCATGATCCGCACATATCTCTCCCCGTTCGGGCTGAGCCTGTCGAGGCCCTCTGCTGAGCGGAGCGAAGCCGCTTCGCCTGCGGCTCTGCTGGGCCCTTCGACTTCGCTCAGGGCGAACGGATATTGGAACAAGGAATATCAGGCATGAAGGGTGTCGGCACCGACATCGGCACGATCCATTTCATCGGCATTGGCGGCATCGGCATGTCCGGTATCGCCGAAGTCATGCATAATCTGGGTTACAAGGTTCAAGGATCCGACGTCGCCGAAGGCTATGTCGTGGAAGGGCTGCGCGCCAAAGGCATCAAGGTGATGATCGGCCACAAGGCCGAAAATCTGGGCGATGCCGCCGTGGTCGTCACCTCGACCGCGATCAAGCGGGGCAATCCGGAAGTCGAGCTGGCGCTGGAAAATCGCGTGCCGGTGATCCGCCGCGCGGAAATGCTGGCCGAACTGATGCGTTTGAAGTCCACGGTCGCCATCGCCGGCACCCATGGCAAGACCACGACCACCTCGATGGTCGCGGCACTGCTGGACGCGGGCGGGGTGGATCCGACCGTGATCAACGGTGGCATCATCAACAGCTATGGCTCCAACGCGCGCCTGGGCAACAGCGACTGGATGGTCGTGGAAGCCGATGAGAGCGACGGCAGCTTCCTGCGCCTCGACGGCACGATCGCGGTCGTGACCAATATCGATCCCGAACATCTCGACCATTATGGCAGCTTCGACGCGGTGAAGGACGCCTTTGTCGAGTTCGTCGAGAATGTGCCCTTCTATGGCGCGGCGATGCTCTGCCTCGACCATCCCGAGGTTCAGGCCATCCTGCCGCGCGTGCAGGACCGCCGCATCGTCACCTATGGCTTCTCCGCCCAGGCCGATATTCGCGGCGAGAATGTCCAGCCGGTGCCCGGTGGCAATCGCTTCGACGTCCAGATCCGCGAGCGCGACGGTGCGACCCGCCGGATCGAGGGGATCGAACTGCCGATGCCCGGCCGCCACAATGTGCTGAACGCCATGGCCGCGATCGGCGTGGCGCTGCAGATGGGCATTGATGACGCGACCATCCAGACCGGCTTTGCCAAGTTTGGCGGCGTGAAGCGCCGCTTCACCAAGGTCGGCGAAATCCCGGCCGGCGCAGGCGTGGCCACCGTCATCGACGATTATGGCCACCATCCGGTCGAGATCAAGGCGGTGCTCGCCGCCGCCCGTGAAGGCGCGAAGGGGCGGGTAATCGCCGTGGTCCAACCGCATCGCTTCACCCGCCTGCGCGACCTGATGGATGATTTCCAGCAGGCCTTCAACGACGCCGACATCGTCTATGCCGCCCCGGTCTATACCGCTGGCGAGCAGCCGATCGAGGATGTCGACAGCGCGGCGCTGGTCGCCGGGCTCAAGCGCCGTGGCCATCGCAACGCCGCCACTGTCGCCGATGCGGGCGATCTTGCCCGCGTCATTGCCGCCGATGTCCAGGCTGACGACATGATCATCTGCCTGGGGGCCGGCGACATCACCAAATGGGCGGCGGGCCTGTCCGCTGCGGTCACCGCCAAGGTCAAGGAAACCGCCTGATGTTCGAGCTCTTCAATGTCGGCCTGGAAATGCAGAAGCGCATGATCGACATGCAGATGCAGGGCGTGGAAGTCGCGCGCGACATGGTCGAGGCGGCGCAGAAGCAGGTGCAGACCGGCATGGCGGCGCATCAGGCCGGCGAGGCGGGCATGAAGGCGATGAAGAGCTGGATGAATCTCTGGGGCGTGCGCGGTTGACGGTGATGGCTACTCTCCCGGCCGTTCGCGGCGCGCTCAAGGCCGATGCGCCGCTGGCACCGCTCGTCTGGTTCAAGGCGGGCGGGGCGGCGCAATGGCTGTTCGAGCCCAAGGACGCCGACGACCTGTCCGATTTCCTGGCCATGCTCGATCCGGCGATGCCGGTGATGGCGCTCGGCCTCGGCTCCAACCTGATCGTTCGCGATGGCGGCGTGCCGGGCGTGGTCGTGCGCCTGGGCAAGCCCTTCGCCAAGGTGGAGGCGCTGGACGCGACCACCCTGGTCTGCGGCGGTGGTGCGTCGGGCATCCTCGTCTCCTCGACGGCGCGGGATGCCAGCATTGCCGGTCTCGAATTTCTCCGCTCCATCCCCGGCACGGTCGGCGGCTTCGTGCGGATGAATGGCGGCGCCTATGGCCGCGAGACCGCGGACATATTGGTCGAATGCGATGTGGTGCTGCGCTCGGGCGAACAGGTGACCTTGCTCGCCAGCGATCTTCATTACAGCTATCGCCACTCCAACATGGTCGATGGCGCGGTTGTCGTGTCGGCCACCTTCCGGGGCGAACCCGGCGAGCCGGCCGCGATCCAGGCGGAAATGGACCGCATCGCCACCGCGCGCGAGGAAAGCCAGCCGCTGCGCAGCAAGACCGGCGGATCGACCTTCAAGAACCCGGACGGGCACAAGGCCTGGGCACTGGTCGATGAAGCGGGCTGTCGCGGCCTTGCGCTGGGCGGCGCGCAGGTGAGCGAAAAGCACACCAATTTCCTGCTCAACACCGGCGATGCCACCAGCGCCGACATCGAAGCGCTGGGCGAGGAAGTCCGCCGCCGCGTGAAGGAAAAGAGCGGCGTCGAGCTGGAATGGGAAATCCAGCGTGTCGGCGTTCAGTTGATTGAAGGAAAGAATGCATGAGCCGTGGTCCCTGGCATGTCGCCGTATTGATGGGCGGCTGGTCTGCGGAGCGGCCGGTGTCGCTGTCGAGCGGCGAGGGCGTTGCCAAGGCGCTGGAATCGCGCGGGCATCGGGTCACGCGGATCGACATGGATCGCGACGTCGCCGCGCGCCTGACTGAGACTAAGGCGGATGTGGTGTTCAACGCGCTGCATGGCGTGCCGGGCGAGGATGGCACGGTGCAGGGTATGATGGACCTGATGGACCTCACCTACACCCATAGCGGCCTTGCCACCTCGGTCATCGCGATCGACAAGCAACTGACCAAGCAGGCGCTGGTGCCGCACGGCATCCCCATGCCCGGTGGCCAGATCGTGGCGAGCGAGAGCCTGTACGCCGGCGATCCGCTGCCGCGGCCCTATGTTCTGAAGCCCGTCAATGAGGGCAGCTCGGTCGGCGTGGCGATCGTCACGGCCGAGGGCAATTATGGCAACCCCATTGCGCGTGACAGCGTCGGCCCCTGGCAGGAATTTCCCGAGCTTCTGGCCGAACCCTATATTCGCGGCCGCGAGCTGACCACCGCTGTGCTGGGCGATGAGGCGCTGCTCGTTACCGAGCTGCGCCCCAAGAGCGGCTTCTATGATTTCGATGCCAAATATACCGACGGCATGACCGAACATGTCTGCCCGGCGGAGATACCGGACGAGATCACGCAGGCGTGCAAGGCGATCGCGCTCCAGGCGCATCAGCTGCTTGGCTGCAAGGGCGCGTCGCGCTCCGACTTCCGCTGGGACGACAGCCAGGGCGTCGAGGGGCTTTACCTGCTGGAGGTCAATACCCAGCCGGGCATGACCCCCTTGAGCCTGGTGCCGGAACAGGCGAAAAAGCTGGGTATCGAATATGCCGAGCTGGTCGAGCGGATCTGCGAGGAAGCATTGACGAGGGGGCCGAACATGGGGGCTGGCAATGGCTGAGGCACGGATCCGGCGCGGCGGCACGGCGCGGCTGAGCACGGCGCGGGGCAAGGTGCGCGCCAAGGCCGGATCGGGCCGTGGCCGCCAGCTCAAGCGCCAATCCTCCTTCGATCGGCTGCTCGAACTGCTGCCGATCAGCGAGGATACGCTGCAGAAGCTGGCGACCTGGGCCATCTTCGCGATCTTCGGTGGCCTGGCGATCGCCATCGCCATCTATGCGGGGCTGCCCGACATGGCGCGCCAGCAGGCGGCAAGCCTGGCCGCGCGCGCCGGTTTCGAGGTGGAGAAGGTCGAGGTGCGCGGCGTCGAGCGCATGGACGAGATGCCGGTCTATAATATCGCGCTCGGCCAGGTCGATCGCTCGATGCTCTCGCTCGACCTGCCCAAGGTGCGGCAGGAAATGCTGAAGCTTGGCTGGGTCAAGGATGCGCGCATTTCCCGCCGCCTGCCCGACACGCTGGTCGTCGATATCGTCGAGCGTGATCCGGTCGCGGTGTGGCAGCATGACGGGCAACTGCATCTGATCGACGTGGCCGGCGTGGTGCTGCAATCGGTGTCGGCCGGCGCGATGCCCGACCTGCCGCTGGTGGTCGGCCCCAATGCCAATCTCCAGACCGCCGGGCTCAACAAGCTGATGGAAAGCGCGCCTGCCTTGAAGCCGATGCTGGCTGGCGCAACCTGGGTCGGGAACCGTCGCTGGGATCTGCGCTTTCAGTCGGGGGAGACGCTGTCGCTGCCTGAAGGTGAACAGACATCGGCGGCAGCGCTGGTGAATTTCGCGCGCATGGATGGTGTCAACCGGCTGCTCGGCCGGGGCATCGTCAAGTTCGACATGCGCGATCCCGATCGTTTCGTGCTGCGTCTGCCGCAGGGCCAGACCAGCGATAAGCCGGCAGCGGCGGACGCTAAGGCGGAAAAGACCGCAAGTGCGCCTGCCGCGGGCGAGGAAGGCTAAGTCATGGCACAGCCCAAGGTCGAAAAGCTCATCACCGCGATCGATATCGGATCGTGGAAGGTGTCCGCGCTGATCGCGGGGCGCACCGATACGGGTGAGCTGGCGATCCTGGGCACCGGCCAGCGCGAGAGCCGGGGCGTGCGCCGCGGCTTCATCGCCGACATGGAGCGCACCGAACTGGCCGTGCGCGAGACGGTGGAACAGGCCGAGCGTGTCGCCGGCACCAATATCGAGGATGTCTGGGTCAGCTTCTCGGGCGGCAGCCTGGTCAGCGACGTCGTCACGGTCGAGCGCGACATGGGCGGCTATCGCGTCGAGCAGCCGGACATCGACGATCTGCTGACCACTGGCCAGCAGGGCATCGACCCCGATGGCCGCATCATCCTGCATGCGCAGCCGACCTGCTTCACCATCAATGGCAAGGTGCCGGTGAAGAAGCCGCTGGGCATGCATGCCGATCTGCTGGGCGTCGACATCCATGTCGTGCTGGCGGATGGCGCGCCGCTCGCCAATCTCGACCTGTGCGTGCGTGGCGCCTATCTGAATGTCAATTCGATCGTCGCCTCGCCGATCGCCACGGGCCTCGCCTGCCTGTCGGAAGAGGAGCGCGACCTGGGCGTGGCGCTGGTCGAGATGGGGGCAGGGGTCACCAATGTTTCGCTCTATGCCGGCGGCATGCTGGTGGGGCTGCATTCGATCCCGATGGGCGCGTCCGACATTACCGACGATATCGCTTCGGCCTTCGGCATCCGCCGCAGCCAGGCGGAGCGGATCAAATGCTTCTATGGTTCGGCGATGCAGAACCGCCGCGATTTCCGCGAGATGATCGAGATCGCGACGCCCCATGGCGATGTCGCCATTCCGGGGCAGAGCGCCGGCCCCAATGCGGAAGGCGGCAAGATCACCCGCGCGGCGCTGGTCGGCGTCATTTGCGAACGACTGAACCAGATCATGGCGGAAGTGAATGCGGCGCTGGCCGGCATGGGCTTCAACAGCACCGGGCGCCAGGTCGTGCTGACCGGTGGCGGCGCGGAGATGAAGGGCATTGCCGACTATGCGCAAGGTGCGCTGGGGCGTGCGGTGCGGGTCGGTCGCCCGCGTGGCTTGTCAGCCATGCCCGAAGCGCATAGTGGCCCGGCCTTCGCTACTTTGGCCGGATTGGCGCTTTACGGCGCTTCAAACCCGGTTGATCTTAGGGCGATGGCGCCTGCGCCGCAAACCGTGCATCGTCTGGGCGCCCCGCAATGGTGGCAGCGCATGATGCGGGCGATGCGGACGAATTACTGAGCGAATTTGAACGAAAACGAAAATAGCAGGTGAAATACTCTATTTTCTGGTGTTAACAATTGATGACGGTTGTCACTTCCTGACGAGGAAGCTGAGGGAGCAAAGTATATGAGCATCGAGATCAGCCCGCCGCATGTGGACGAATTGAAGCCACGCATTGCGGTGATAGGCGTTGGCGGTGCAGGCGGTAACGCCATCGCGAACATGATCGCGGCCAGCGTCGAGGGCGTCGACTTCATCGTCGCCAATACAGATGCGCAGGCGCTGAATGCCTCGCCGGCCGAACGGCGCATCCAGCTTGGCCCGCAGATCACCGAAGGTCTGGGCGCCGGTTCGCGTCCCGAAATCGGTCGCGCGGCGGCCGAGGAAACGATCATCACCGTTGAACAGGCGCTGGAAGGCGCCCATATGTGCTTCATCACCGCCGGCATGGGCGGCGGCACCGGCACCGGTGCGGCCCCGGTCATCGCCAAGGCGGCGCGTGAAAAGGGCATCCTGACCGTCGGCGTCGTGACCAAGCCCTTCACCTTCGAGGGCAATCGCCGCATGAAGTCGGCGGAAAGCGGCATCGACGAGCTGCAGAAGCATGTCGACACGCTGATCGTCATCCCGAACCAGAATCTGTTCCTGATCGCCAACCCGAACACGACCTTCAAGGAAGCGTTCCAGATGGCGGACGAGGTGCTGCAGCAGGGCGTGCGCTCGATCACCGACCTGATGATCATGCCGGGCCTCATCAACCTCGACTTTGCCGACGTCCGTTCGGTGATGGGCGAGATGGGCAAAGCGATGATGGGCACCGGCGAGGCGGAAGGCGACGGCCGTGCGCTCCAGGCGGCGGAAAAGGCGATCGCCAACCCGCTGCTCGACGGTGTGTCGATGCGCGGCGCCAAGGGCGTGATCGTGTCGATCGTCGGTGGCGACGACATGCGCCTGATGGAAGTTGACGAAGCCGCCAACCATATCCGCGAACTGGTTGACCCGGACGCGAACATCATCTGGGGCAGCGCCTTCAACGACAATCTGAACGGCAAGATCCGCGTGTCGGTCGTCGCGACCGGCATCGACAATGAAGTCGGCAGCCAGGCCGCACCGCTGACCCAGCCGTTCAGCTTCGCCAGCCGTCCGGCCGTCGCCGTGCCGCAGGCACCGCGTCCGGCACCGGTGGCCGCACCTGCCCCGGCCGCGCCGGTCGCTGCTGCGCCGGCTCCGGTCGCCGCGCCCGAGCCCGAAGCGCTGGAACTGGACGTGCCCGAAGCTCCGGCACCCGCGCCGATCGCTGCGCCTGCCGCCGAAAAGGCGCCGCCGGCCTTCGCGCCTGCGCGTCCCGCCGCCGTCTTCTCCGACGAGGATCCCTCGCAGGATGAACTGCTGCTCGGCGCCGAAGCGGCCGAACCGACCGCACCGGAAGCCGCGCCCAAGCCCGCCCAGCCGGCGCCGCGCGTCGCGACCGGTGGCACGCTGTTCGAGCGTATGGCCGGCCTTACCCGTGGCAGCGAAAAGGCGCCGGGCGCCGAAGAAGGCACGCAGGGCCTGGATATCCCGCGCTTCCTCAACCGCCAGAACAACCAGTAAGGCCAGCGTGCGGGCATAGGCCCGCACCGGCCTGCCAAAGGCGCGCCGTCGGTCGCTTCGGGCGACCCGGCGCGCTTTTTTGTGCAGGTCATTTCCCATTGCTTCCGCGATCCGCTAGACCTTGATCGCTTCGGGCTGAATCAGCCCGAAGCGTGAATCAAGGTCTGAAATCATCGACTAGAGCCTGATTCACGTTATCGGCGGAAGCGCGAAGCGCTTCCCCCTCAAACGATCAGGCTCTAAGGGAGCGATGTGACACGATCTCATCTATGGATTCTCGGCAGCCTGCTTCTTGCCACGGCTGCGCAGGCGCAAACCGACCAGGCCGATCTGGTCCGGCCCTCGGGCGCCGCGGACCTCAACAATAATCTGGCGAAGCTGGCCACCAATCCGCGGGATTTCAACGCGTTGGTGGGGGCAGGGGAAGCCGCGCTGGAGCTGGACGACGCCCGCGCGGCCGCCGGTTTCTTTGCCCGCGCCGACGCGATCCAGCCCAATAATGGACGCACCAAGGCGGGCCTGGGCCGGGTCATGCTGAAGATGCAGAACCCGGCCGAAGCGCTGCGCCTGTTCGACCAGGCAACCCGTGCCGGCTATCCCGAAGCGACCATCCAGGGCGACCGTGGCCTTGCGCGCGACATGACCGGCGACCAGGCCGGGGCGCAGCGCGATTATCATGCCGCCCTGCAACGCACCCCGGACGATGCCGAACTGGTGCGCCGCTACGCCGCCTCGCTCGGTATTTCGGGGCAGGTGGATGCCGCCGACAAGGTGTTGCAGCCGCTGCTCTACAAGAGCGACCGGGCCGCCTGGCGCTATAATGCCTTCATCCTGGCGATGAACAACCGCCAGGCCGAGGCCAAAAAGGTTGTCGACCAGACCATGCCGGCCCAGCTGGCGAGCGCCATCACCCCCTATATGCAGAAAATGCCCTATCTGACGGCGGCGCAGAAGGCGGCTGCGGTCCATTTCGGCCATTTCCCGCAGGTGGTCGCGACCAGCATCACGCCGATCGTGCCGACCCCGCCGGCGCCGGGCGTCCAGCTGGCGTCGCGCGACGCCGCACCCGCCGCCGCCGCTTCGACCGCGCCGGCCCAGGGGGATCGCCGCACGACCCGCAACGGCAGTGGCCGGCAGCGCGGCACGTCGCTGGCCCGCGCGCCGCTCGGCACGCCCGCTGCCAGCCCGCCCGCGCCGACCCAGAGCCGGCCGCCGGTGGCCGCACAAGCCACGCAGCCCACTGTCCCCGCGCCTGCGCCCGCAACCATCCAGCCGCTGCCCTCCGACACGCGCGGACGCCAGCCGGTCGTCCAGCCGACGCCGAGCCAGAGCGCCCGTTCGGAGATGGTGCAGCCGGTGCCCGGTCAGGCGACAGCGCCTGCGCCGACCCCGACACCAACGCCTGCCCCGGTCCGCAGCGCATCGGCCGATGTGCAGGGGCCGCCCGCGCCGGGCCTCGACGCGCTGGATGGCGGCGCCCCGCGTTCGACCGCGCCGGCGCCGACCACCGGCCAGCCAAGCGCCGCTTCGCAGCTCAATTCGAGCGCCCTTGCCCAGGCGTCGAGCGTGACCCCGCCCGCGCCGCAGGGCACGCCGCCCGCGGAGACGCCATCGGCGCCGGTCGCCACCGTATTTACGCCGCCGGCCGACAGTGCCGCGTCGCAGCCGGCGCCGGAGGCGACCCGGAGCCTGGCCGACATCATCCACGCCATCGACGTGCCCGACAGCGAGCGCCGCTCGAACGTGGTCGCGGTCGACCTGGCCGAGGTCGAGAAGCTGCAGGCTGCCCGCCGCGCCGCCGCGCGCCAGGCGGAGGCCGACAAGGCGAAGAAGGCGGCTGCCGCCAAGGCGAAGGCGGAAGCCGACGCCAAGGCGAAGAAGGAAGCCGAGGAAAAGAAGCGGCTGGCCGCCAACCCCGCGCGCAACTGGGTGCAGATCGGCACCGGGCAGAAGAGCGCGCTGGCCTTCACCTTCAAGCGCTTGCAGGGCAAATATGACGCGGTCGCGCCGCAGGATGGCTGGAGCGCCAGCTGGGGCCAGACCTCGCGCCTGCTGATCGGTCCCTTTGCCAGCTTCACCCGCGCCAAAGCGGTCGAGGCGGACCTCAAAAAGGCCGGCGCCGATGCCTTCGCCTGGCAGAGCGACGCGGGCGAGGTGGTCGAGAAGCTGGGCAGCAAATAAGGGGTTCGCATGACGATGCTCGCATCCTACGCCTCTCAGCCCGACCAGAGCCGGGGACGGCTCCATGCCGAACCGGGCGGCGAGATGCGCGGCCCGCGCGATATGTTCCAGCGCGACCGCGACCGCATCATTCATTCGATCTCCTTCCGCCGGCTGCGGCACAAGACGCAGGTGTTCGTGTCGCCCGACGGCGATCATTATCGCGTGCGCATGACCCACAGCCTGGAGGTGGCGCAGATCGGCCGGGCCATCGCCCGCACGCTCGCCCTCAACGAGGATCTGACCGAGGCGCTGTGCCTGGCCCATGACATCGGCCATCCGCCTTTCGGCCATGCCGGCGAGGATGCGCTGGAGGCGGCGCTGGAGGATCATGGCGGCTTCGATCATAATGCGCACACGCTGCGCACGCTGATGCTGCTGGATTCGCCCTATCCGCGCTTTCGCGGCCTCAACCTCAGCTGGGAAATGCTGGAGGGGCTGGCCAAGCATAATGGACCGGTGACCAGGCCCGGCTGGGCGATGCGCGAACTGGACGCGCTGTTTCCGCTGGATCTCACCAGCCATGCCTCGCTGGAGGCGCAGCTGGCGGCGCTGTCGGACGATATCGCCTATGACAATCACGACATTGACGATGGCCTGCGCGCCGGGCTGCTGAGCCTGGAACAGCTTTTGACGGTGCCGCTGGTGCGCCATTGCTGGGACCGGGTGACGGCCCGCTATCCCGACGTGCCGCAGGATCGCCTGCTGCGCGAACTGGTGCGCGAACAGATTGGCGTGATGGCCAATGACCTGCTCACCACCACCCGTGCCAATATCGCGGCCGCCGGGGTGGAGACGGTCGCCGATGTCCGCGCGCTGGGCCGCACGCTGGTCGCCTTCTCGCCCGAACTGGCGGCGCAGGAACGCGAGCTGAAGCGCTTCATGTACGCGACCCTCTATCATCATCCCGACCAGTTGGCCGCCGCCGACCGGGCGCGGGTGATCGTGATGGACCTGTTCCGCGCCTATCTGGCCGATCCCGCGCTGATGCCGCCAGAATGGCGCGACGAATGCGCGCTGGAGGAACCAACCCGCAGCCGCCACATCGCCGACTTCATCGCCGGCATGACCGACCGCTATGCCGAAAAGCGGCATGCCGAGATTTGCGGGGCACTGGTTTAGGCGCGAGCGGCCGGTCGGGGTTCAATACAAAATACCGGAATGGAAAAAAGGGGGCGATGGTGGCATCGGGCTGTGACGCTTAACGACCTTTTTTGCCGTTTAATGGTAAATCATTTGCGCTTCGAAGCGGACATTGCTGGTAGAAGATCGGTAATTGCCGTTCTTCTGACACGCAGCATCCAAGCCGAAGTGGTCTCCAGCATGTGGTTGGGAGTATTTAATCTTCTTGCCTGAACTTCGATATTTTCATCAAAAAGTGCTAGAACATCTAGCAGTGTCCGACGTCGCTCATCATCTTTCAAGCGCACGATGGTCCGAGCGATTTCACCATCTTTGTCCCCTCGAACCGCTAAATATGTTTTCAAGGATTCTGCAGCCTTCGAGCTCGCATCATCGATATATGAAGGTGACCTCAGTGCTGGTAACTCAGCATCGTTTGCCGATGGGAAACGACAAACTTGAGCATCGTTTTCCGCCGAACGGATCAATCCACAATAATAGCATAACTCAACATTTCGGCTACGCCGCCACATGTGCTTCATACCGACCCCCAGTAAAACTAGAAAGCACATTGGTGCCATCTAGTTAATGTCCGGTGTTTGGCATTCCAATGCCGGAAGCCGCCCGTCCGCTTCCCACCCTTTTAGCGCCGTTCCGAAGACCGAACTCGCTGGGGGGGCGAACGGGCAGTATTCGGGGATCAGTTTTCGTTCCCTCCCTCTTCCAACTGGCACATGGGGCGGGGGACTTCATCCTTCTCCCTCCAAGGGAAAAGGAACGGCAAAAACGGGTCGAAACCTCGCCGGCCATTTTCGGCCCATCAGTCGGCGTCGTTTTCTGTAATCTGGAAGCTGCGGATGTGCAGTTTCTCCCCGGGGCGGCGGATGCGGGTGTGGCTTTTTTGCGGAAGTTCCAGGTCGGCCGTCAGCAAGAAGCGTTCGCGTTGCCACAGGCCCGGCGATCCGGCCGCCAGAGCGAGAGGCAAATAGCGGCGCTGGGCCAGCGCTTCGCCGACCAGGTCGGCCCAGGCTTCCGGGGCGACATGGCTGGTCGCTCGGCCTCTACCCACCTGCTCGATCGCGTCGATCCGGCCATCGGGCGTGATGAGATAGCGAAACTCCGCCCAATGGCCCGATGGATTGGCGGGCAGAAGCGCATGTTTGCGCCGGTCGTCGGTCCACAGGACCAGGCTGTTACCCTGGGCTTCTATCCGCGGGCCGACCACCAGCAGGGGCGACGCGGAACGCAGGCCCGACAGGCGGCGCGTCAGTTCCTCCTCGGACAGGCCATTTTTCATCAGTTCCAGTTTCGCCAGCATGATTAGCGCAGCGTCCTGATAGGGGCGGATGGCAGGAACTGTCCGGCTTTTCAATGCGGCGTAGCGGCGTTGCGCCTCGTCATCATAGGCCGGGTCGACACTGGCTGCAGTCGCATAGGCGGTGAGGCCGCGAAACAGGGCGAACCCTTCCATCTCGGGCCAGCCCTGGGCGCTCGCTTCCTTGGCTACGCGGTCGTAAAAACCGGTGGCGCTGCGCATCTTGCCCTGACGCAGAAAGACGTCGCCAACGCGCATCCGCTGCATGGCGATGCGGCGATCATGCAGGGGCAGCCCGGCCTTGAGCGCGTCGAGCGCATCGATGGTGCCGGTGCGGCTATAGTCCGCCAGCCCCTTGTAGGACGCGACGTCGGCATCGAAGTCGAGCAGTTGGCCGACCTGAACCGGATAATCCCGCTGGTGGCGGTGGTTGCGGGCGCGGGCCTGACGCAGCGTATCGCGCGCGCCCTGATGATCGCCTGCCAGCAACTGATTTTCAGCGTGGACGGTGGCAGCCTCCATATCTTCGTCTGGAGGGCATGAGCGGGCGAGGCAGGCCGCCAGCGCCGCAGCGCTGGCATCGATGCGCACGCCGTCGACGATCAGCATGGTATCTTCGTTGTCGGCCGGCGATGGTGCAGGGGGCGTCGAAGGGCGAGAGACGGTCATGGATGCCATGATTGTCGGCCACTTGGAGGCGGACGGGGCAGCGCCAGTGTGCGCGGCCATCATCATCGCGATCAGCATGGATCCTCCATCGGAGCGTCAGCAGCCGTCGGGCGACTATGATCCTGCGCCGGGGCGACCGCAATCCGGAAATGCGATCTGGCCTGCCGCCTACGCGGCGCGGAAGCGCTGCTGGATCTTGCTGCGGTGGGTCTTTTCCATCACGAAGATGGTGTCGGCCCAGCGCAGCATTTCATTGTCCAGCGGCGTTTCCGCATCATGGTTGGTGCCCGCCGACAGGGTCTCGATGCCGGGATGGTCGGCGAAAATCTGTTCGGCGGTCGGGCTGCGCAGCTTGTTCTGGCTGCAGACGAAGAGATAATGCCGGTCCCGCGCCTTCACTTGTCATAGCCGGTCATGGAGAAGGGGCGGGCCTTCACGCCGGTCGCCCATGTCTTGTTGGGGCTGGCCTGCATGGTGAAGCGCAGTTCGCCGCCGGCGCGGATTTCCGCGTCGGTGATATAGCCGCGCTCCAGCGGCTTGCCGTTCAGCGTCACCTGGCCGACATAGCGATTGGCGTCGGACAGGCCGTCGGCAATCACGGTGAAGCGCTGGCCATTCGGCAATGTCATGTCGGCGCGGTCGACGAAGGGGCGGCCGATCACATATTCGTTGCTGCCCGGCGCCACGGGGTAGAAGCCCAAGGCGGTGAAGACCAGCCAGGCCGACATCTGGCCCAGATCGTCATTGCCGGCGAGGCCATCGGGTGTGGGCTTGTACTGGCTGTCGACGATCTGCTTCAGCCGCTCCTGCGTGCGCCAGGGCTGGCCGGCATAGCTGTAGAGATAGGCGACATGATGGCTGGGTTCGTTGCCATGGATATATTGGCCGATCAGGCCGGATATGTCCTCGGCATGGCTATAGTCGATCTTGCTGTTGTCATAATCGAACATGGCGTCGAGCTTGGCGACGGTCTTCGCGTCGCCGCCCAGCAGGCGGAACAGGCCGCCCTGATCGTGCGGCATGAACCAGCTATATTGCCAGGCATTGCCCTCCGTATAGTCGCTGCCATAGTTGATCGCGGTCGGATCGAAGGGGGTGCGGAAGCTGCCGTCCGCCTTGCGCGCGCGCAGGAAGCCGGTCCTGGCGTCGAAGCTGTTGCGCCAGTATTGGGCACGCTTCTCGAAGCGCTGGGCCGTGACCGTGTCGCCCAACTTGCGGGCGAGGCGGGCGATGGTCCAGTCGTCATAGGCATATTCGACGGTCTTGGACGCCGCTTCGGGTTCGCGGTCGATGGGGACATAGCCGAGCTTCATATAGTCGCCAAGGCCGCCATAGGGGGCATAGTCGGCGCTGGCGACCATGGCTTTCAGCGCGGCGGCGCAATCGATGCCCCTGATCCCTTTCAGGCAGGCGTCGGCGATGACCGGGACGGCATGATAGCCGATCATCGTCCAGGTCTCCTTGCCTGCGAATTGCCAGACGGGGAGGATGCCGAAGGGGCTGGTCTTTTGCCCCGCGATCAGCGAGTTCACGAAATCGGCATTTTTCGCTTCGGGCTGGATCAGCGTCAGCAGCGGATGTTCGGCGCGGAACGTATCCCACAGCGAGAAGGTGGAATGCATGGTGAAGCCCCGGCCATCCAGCATTCCGGCATGGACCTGATCGTCCGGCCCGCGCCAGCGGCCGTCGGCATCGCCCCAGACGCTGGGCGCCATCAGGCTGTGATAGAGGGCGGTGTAGACATTGGTGCGCATCGGCTTGGGCGCGTCGATCTTCACGGCCCCAAGCGCATCGTTCCAGGCGGTGCGGGTCTTCGCCCGGATCGCGTCGAAATCGCCCGGCTCGCTGGCGAGGTTGGCGATCGCGCCATCCTCGTCCACGCCCGACAGCGCGACCTTCGCCTCCAGCGGCTTCGTCAGCGTGCCGAAGTCGAGCTGTGCCACCAGCGCGCGGCCGGAAAGGGAGTCCAGCGTCTCGGGGCCGCGACCGGGGCCCTTGAAACCTTTGTACAGGATATCCTTTTCGGTGCTGACGAAGCGGTGGCCGGTCAGCGGCGCGGAAAAGCGGATGGCGAAGAAGATGCGCCGGGGCGTCGCCCAACCGCGCACCTCGCGCGATCCGGTAATCGTGCCGTCGGGGCGGATGCGGATGGAGGACCAGAGGATCTTGCCGGGATAATCATAGATGATCGAGCGCAGGTCCAGCACCAGATGCGCCGCCTTGCCGGTGGGGAAGGCATAGCGGTGGACACCGACACGGGTGCCAGCGGTCATTTCCGCGCGCACGCCCGGATCGGTCAGGGTGACGGCATAATAGCCGGCCGAGGCGATCTCATCGGCCTTGTGCGAGCGGAAGCCGGGCGTCTTGTCGTCGCCGGCCTCCAGCGGGACGCTGTCGCCGCTGACCGGCATCACCAGGAAATCGCCCAGATCGCTATGGCCCGCGCCGGAGAAATGGGTGTGGGAGAAGCCGAGGATCACCGGGTCTTCGTGGCGGTATCCGGCCGCCCAATTATAGGTCTGGCGGGCCGGGCCGACATGGGTGTCGGGCGAGAGCTGGACCATGCCGAAGGGGGCGACGGCGCCGGGGAAGGTGTGACCTTCGCCCGAGGTGCCGATGAAGGGATCGACCGCATCGACCGGCGCGGAAGGCGCTTCTCGGGTCTGGGCGGAAAGCGCGGTGCCGGCGAGCAGTGAGGCCAGCAGGAAAGGGCGAGCGATGCGGGTCAGGATCATGGGGTGCGGTTAAATCACGGGCGGGCGGCCGGGCCAAGCCGATAGCGGCAATTTTCTGTCCCCAAGAAAGGCTGGGCTGGCGTCGGCGGGTTTGGCTGGCTAGCTATCGGGGGTAATGAAAAGAGCGTTGATCGTCCGACATGTGCCGCGCGAGGGTGCGGCAGGCTATCTCCAGCCGATCGAGGCGGCCGGCTATCAGATCGAGCGGATCGATGTGGCCAGCCCCGATTTCGCCGATATCGACCTGACCGAGCCGGACCTGCTCATCATGATGGGCGGGCCGATGGGCGTCTATGAACAGGATGTGCATCCCTGGATCCCGGTGCAGATCGGCAAGCTGTCCGCGCGGCTGGCGGCGGACCGGCCGACGCTGGGCGTGTGCCTGGGCAGCCAGATGATCGCGGCGGCGCTGGGCGCGCGGGTCTATCCGGGTGGGCATATGGAACTGGGCTTTGCCCCGGTCAGCGTCAACGTGGCGGGGGCGGCCTCGCCGCTGCGCCATATCGACGGCGTGCCGGTGCTGCACTGGCATAGCGACACGTTCGACCTGCCCGATCAGGTCGAACTGCTGGGATCAACCGACCGCTATGCGCATCAGGCTTTCCGGCGCGGGCCCAATCTTCTGGCGCTGCAATTCCACGCCGAAATGGGCGAGGATCCGCGTTTCGAGGATTGGCTGACCCATTTCTGGGCCGATCTGGACGTGGGCGGTCAATGCGGCATCGCGCTGCGGAAGGATCATGATGTTCATGGGCCGGGCGCGGTGGCGGCGGGCCGGGCGATGATCGGCGAATGGCTGGTGGGAATCGAGGCGTAAGGAACCCACCTCCTTTCGCTAGCCACTGCGGGCTATCAGCGGCACTGCGGCCAGCCGGTCGGCCGACGTCAGGAACAATGTCTTGCCGTCCTCACCGATGCAGCAATTGGCGATCGCCTTGCCGGTAAGGATCTTGCCGAGCAGCTTGCCATCGGGCGCACAGACATGGACGCCGCCGGGGCCGGTGGCAAAGACGGTGCCGTCAGGCGCGGTCTTGATGCCGTCGGGCAGGCCCGGCTCGCCCGTCGCCAGTTCCCTGGCCATGTCGCGGAACAGGCGCTGGCCGGTCGGCAGGCCGTCGGCGCCCAGACTATAGGCTAGAACCTGCGGGCGTTTCTCGTCCGACAGCGCCAGATACAGCGTGCGGCCGTCGGGCGAGAGGGTGACGCCATTGGGCCGGCGATGGCTGCCGTCGATCAGCGTCACCGCGCCGTCAGGCGTCAGCCGATAGAGGCCGTTGAAGCCGATCTCGCGCAGCGAGGACGTGTCGCCATCGGTCAGGCCATAGGGCGGGTCGCTGAAATAGATGCTGCCATCGCCCGCGATGGTCAGGTCATTGGGGCTGTTGAAGCGCTTGCCCTGATAGCGGTCGGCGAGGATGGTCCGCGCCTTTGTCTTCAGGTCCACCCGCACGATCGCGCGCGTGCCGCTGTCGGCGCCGACCAGATGGCCGTCCCTGTCGATCGCGATGCCGTTGAGGCCGGCTTCGCGTATCTCCTTGGGGATCGCGGTCTGCAGGCCGGAGGGCGAGAGGAAAGGCGACACGCCATCCTTGCGGGTCCAGCGATAGACGATGTTGGAGGGCGGATCGCCGAACAGCAGCGCGTCGATCGGCGCGGCCCAGGTCGGCCCCTCGGCCCAGCGATAGCCCTGCGCCAATATTGCCACCTGCGCGCCGGGCGCGATGATGCGGTCCAGCGCCGGATCGATCCGGTCGATCCGGGCAGAAGAGGGGGCGGCCGGCAGGTCGGCGGCCTGGGCGAGCGCATGGGTCAGCGGCAGGGCGGCCATTCCGGCCAGCAAGGTACGACGATCGATCATGCGGGCAGGGTAACCGTTCGATGCTCCGCCGCCGAGCGATAGATCGCCTCGATCACGCGCAGGTCGGCCAGCCCCTCCTCGCCCGCGACGATCGGCGCGGTGCCGTTCGCGATGCATTCGGGCAGATGGTCGAGCTGGGCGGCAAACTGGTTCTTCGCCGGCGCCGGCAGGCTGCGCGGCGCGGTCACGCCATCCTTGCGGATCATCATCGTCTGGCCGCTATATTGGGTCGCGGGTTCCATATCGATCCAGCCCTGGGTGCCGATCACCCGATAGCCATTATGGCCCGAGCTGTAGCTCGACACGCAATTGGCGATGATGCCCGACGGGAAGCGCAGCATGAAGTCGATCCGGTCCTCCACGGTGGCGAAACGCGGATCGCTGCGGTCGGTGCTGGCGATGGCGCTCACCTCCACCGGCTCCTCGCCGGTCAGGTAGCGCGCGGCGTTGAGGCTGTAGATGCCGATGTCCATCATCGATCCGCCGCCCGACAGGGGACGGTCGAGCCGCCATTGCCCGGCCTTGATCGGAAAGCCATGTTCGGCGGTGATGATCCGCGTCGGCCCGACATGGCCGCTCCGCGCCAGCTCGATCGCCAGCTTGTTATAGGGCTCGAAGCGCGAGCGATAGCCGATCATCAGTTTGCGGCCGGCCTTGGCGCAGGCGGCGATCATCGCCTGGCATTCGGCCACCGACACCGCCATCGGCTTCTCGCACATCACATGCTTGCCCGCCTGCGCAGCGCGGATGCTATATTCGGCATGCAGGCTGTTGGGCAGGACGATATAGACGATGTCGATGTCTGGATTGTCGCGGATGCGGTCGAACTCGGCATAGCTGTAGCGATGCGTCTTGGGGATGCCATATTGGTCGCCATATTGCGCCAGCTTGGCCGGCGTGCCGCTGACCAGCGCGACCAGCTTCGCATGCTCGCAGCCGGCGAAATTGGGCATGATCTGCTGCGTGGCATAATAGCCCAGACCGACAATGGCATAGCCCAGCTTACGCTGTGGCGCGGCGCAGGCGGCCGTGCTGCCCATGCCGGCCAGCACCAGCCCGACGCCGATGCCCCCTATCAACTCCCGTTTCGATCGGTCCATGCGGCGTCTCCCGCCAAGAGGGCAATTTTCAGTCGGCGGCGCGGCTCAGCGCTGGGCGCATCCAGCCGAAATGGCTGGCGGCGATGGCGACCTGGGTGCGGTTACGGACATTGAGCTTGCGCATCAGCGCGGTCATATGGACCTTCACCGTCGCCTCGGCCATGCCCAGCTCATAGGCGATCTGCTTGTTGAGCAGGCCCGAATGGACGCAGCGCATCACCTTCATCTGGGTCGGCGTGAGATGTGGGGCTTCGGGGACCATCTGGTCCTGGCGATCGAGAATATGCAGATCCTGCATCCTGCCTCTCCCTCTGATTGATCCGCGTTGGGGCCTGGACCGGCCCAAGGATTCGTTAGCGCTAACGATACTGGAATCAGTCAGACAGGTTCAAGCGAAAATTTGCAATATTCGGGAAATAACCTAGCGCATGGCCGAAATGCGGCTATAACCTGTCTAACAGATTTTCGGGATTCGCCCTGCGAATGACCGGCTACGCATAGGAAAGAGAGGGTGGGGATGGCGTTACCATATCGTCGATCGGTGCCATGTGGCCGGGCGTTCAGCCAGGGCGGACTACAGGGAGGCATTGGCCGATGACCCCCGCCGACTATCGCCTGCTGATCGCCGCCGTCATCGGCATCGCCCTTTCCATCGCGCTCATCATCCGCGGCCGGCTCCATCCCTTTGTCGGCCTGCTGTGCGGCGCCTTCACCGTCGGCCTGATCGCCGGCCTGCCGATGGAGGAAACCGCCAAGGCGGTCGAAAAGGGCGCGGGCACCATATTGGGCGGCACCGGCCTGGTCGTGGCGCTGGGCCTGGGCCTCGGCGCGATGCTGCAATTGTCGGACGGCGCCGGCGGCCTTGCCCGCTCGGCGCTGCGCATCTCCGGCGTGAAGGGCGCGCCTTGGGCCAGCCTGTTCACCGCCATCGTCATCGGCCTGCCGCTCTTCTTTGAGACTGGCCTCGTCCTGCTGCTGCCGATCGTCGCGTCGGCCGCCGCCGCGCTGCCGGCCGGGCAGAATGGCGATACCGCCAAGCTCAAGCTGATGCTGCCCGCACTGTCGGGCCTGTCGGTGGTCCATGCGCTGGTGCCGCCGCATCCCGGCCCACTGCTCGCGGTCAATGCGCTCGGCGCCAATCTCGGCCTCACCCTTCTCTATGGCCTGATCGTCGGCATCCCGACCGCGATCATCGCCGGCCCCGTGCTCGCGCGCTTCACCGCCCCCGGCGTGAAATTGAACCCGCCGCTGCTCGATCCGGTCAAGGTCGATGTCGCTACCCCCTCGGTCGGTCGCGCGCTCGCCGCCGTGCTGCTGCCGGTGGTGCTGATCGCTGCGGGACAGGCGGTGGCGCTGCTGCCGGCGTCTGTCGCGCCGCATTTCCACTGGCTCGGCTGGGTCAGCGATCCGGTCGTCGCGCTGCTGATCGCGGTGCTGGTGGCGCTGCCTTTGCTGTTCGGCCGCCGCATTACCGACGCGAAGATCCAGAACGCGATCTGGTCCGAAGCGATGGTCCCGGCCGGCGGCATTATTCTGGCGATCGGCGCGGGCGGCGCGCTCAAGCAGGTGCTGGTGACGGCTGGCCTCTCCGACCTGCTGGTCCGTTTTGCCGCTGGCGGCGCGATCTCGCCGATCCTGCTCGCCTGGGGCGTGTCGGTCTGCATCCGCCTGGCCACCGGCTCGGCCACCGTAGCCACCATCACCACCGCCGGCGTGATGCAGGGCCTCGTCGCCGCATCGGGCGTGGAGCCGGAATGGATGGTGCTGGCGATCGGCGCGGGCTCGCTCTTCTTCTCCCACGTCAATGATCCCGGCTTCTGGCTGGTCAAATCCTATCTCGGCACCGACATGCCGGGCACGTTCAAGACCTGGTCGATCATGGAAACCGTGGTCGCGGTGGTCGGCCTGCTCCTGGTGCTCGTCGCCAGCAGCATCTTCTGACCAGGGCGCTGCTGACGCTTGTCGTCGGCAGCCTCTCATGACTAGGAGGCACAGGATGTTGCCCAGCGATCCACAGGTGCGCCGATGAACCAGGCCCGATTGTCCGACCATGCCTATGCCGGCATCGTCGAGATCATCAACGACCAGGATCTGGCGGTCGGGGACCGCCTGCCGTCGGAGGCGGCGCTGGCGGAGCGGTTCGGCGTCTCCCGCGCGATCGTGCGCGAGGCGCTGGTCCGCCTCGCCTCGGACGGCATTACCGAGGCGCGGCGGGGTGCCGGCTCCTTCGTGAAAAGCCGCCCGTCGCAGCGGCTCGCCGCCTTCATGCCGGCAACCGAACTGCCCGCAACGCTCGGCAGCTATGAGGTGCGCTTCGTGCTGGAGGCGGAGGCCGCGCGCCTCGCCGCCACCCGCCGCAGCCCGATCGAAATGGCGCATGTCGAGGAAGGGATGGAGATGCTGCGCACCGCCCTGCTGTCGAGCGAGCCCGCCCATGCCGAGGATATGGAACTGCACCGCCGCATTGCCGAGGCGACCGGCAACCCGGCCTTCCTGATCGCCTTCGACGCGCTCCATGCCGATGTCGACAAGGTGATGCGCGCCGGCGTCGACATCAGCCGATCGCGCCCGCCCGAAGTGATCGCGACCATGTTGCGCGAACATGAACAGATCGTCGCCGCCATCCGCGCGCAGGACGCCGAAGGCGCGGCCCTCGCGATGCGCTGGCATTTGTGGGAAGGGCGGCGACGGCTGATGCCGTGAGGGCAGGCGGATAGCGGCGCACCATGACGGGACAGGAAGGGAGCAAGCTCCACCCAAACTCCCCCAACGGAAACGCTGCGTTGGCGTTCCGCCGGCTGGTCCGGTCGTCGCGCGGGCTTTATCTCTCTGCCCATGACACTGCATCCCCAGATTGCGGCCTTTGCCGCCCAGCTTGACGATCTTTCCCGCCTGTTGCGGGCGCAGGGCGCGCGGCCCTGGGCGGATCGGATCGACCTCATCCAGCGCGCCGTCGCGGATTCCAACTATGCCGGCGTCACCCGCTTCCTGGAGATGTTCGACGGGGAAGGCGGCTTTGCCGAGTTGACCCTTTCGGACGAAGCGGCCGATGCGGCGCTCTCCGAATGTCGGGCGGCGGCGTTGGCGATGGCGCAGCGGCTGGCGCGCGAGGAAGGCTGATCCGGCCATAACCTGCGTCCCTGCGACATTTGCCCGATTGACGCCGCCCGCGCTTTGGGCAAATGCGTGGGGCGTCTCCGGTGCCGAGGATTCGGCAGCGGGCACGATGCGGGAGAGCATGGGCGCCTTTCAGGCTTGAGCCCGTCGCCGAAGGAGCAACCGCCCCGGAATCTCTCAGGCCAAAGGACCGCATCGCGCGTAGATACTCTGGAAAGCGGACGGCCCCGTGCCGTCCCACCGAAGGGGTAAGCCAGCCGGTCCCAGGCCGCTGGTCAAAGCTCTCAGGTTCCGTGACAGAGGGGGTGGCATGCTGGAAGCGCCGATTCGTCGGCCGCGCTGGCCTGTCGCCGCATCCCTCCTACGGAAAGGTCTTGCCATGACCGCCACTGACGACGTCGCCGCCCTCGAAGCGGAACTGCCCCTCGAAGCCCTGCCGCTGGACGCCTGGCACCGTGCCAAGGGCGCGCGCATGGTCGGCTTCGCCGGCTATCATATGCCGATCCAGTATGAAGGCATCATGGCCGAGCATAGCTGGACCCGCGAACATGCCGGGCTGTTCGACGTCAGCCATATGGGCCAGCTGACTTTTTCCGACGAGACCGGCGGCGCCAGCGTCGATGCCGCGCTCGAAACCCTGCTGCCCAGCGACATCAAGGGGCTGAAGCCCTTCCGTCAGCGCTATTCGATGCTGCTGGACGCGGAAGGCGGCATCCTCGACGACCTGATGGTCTCGCGTCCCGGCGACGGTGCATTCGAAGGCGCGGCGATCTACATGGTCGTCAATGGCGCGACCAAATATGACGATATCGGCTGGATGATCGAGCATCTGCCCGATGACGTCACCATGAACCATATGGCCGATCAGGCGCTGCTGGCGCTGCAGGGCCCCGAAGCGGGCGAGGCTATGGCCGCGCTCATCCCCGAAACCGCCGACCTCATCTTCATGCAGTCCGGCCCCTTCACCTGGCGCGGCGTGCCGCTGTGGATCAGCCGTTCGGGCTATACCGGCGAGGATGGCTTTGAAATCAGCGTGCCGGGCGATTCCGTCGCGCTGCTGGCCGATGCCCTGTGCGACCTGCCGCAGGTCAAGCCGATCGGCCTTGGCGCGCGTGACTCGCTGCGCCTGGAAGCCGGCCTGCCGCTCTATGGCCATGACCTGTCGCCCGCCGTCAGCACGATCGGTGCGGACCTGGGCTTTGCCATCCAGAAGCGCCGCCGCGAGGAAGGTGGCTTCATCGGCCATGCCCGCGTGATGAAGGAACTGGCCGATGGCCCCGGTTCCAAGCGCGTTGGCCTGAAGATCGAAGGCCGCCTGCCGGCCCGCGAAGGCGCGCAAATCTATGCCGGCGACGTGCTGGTGGGCGAAGTCACCTCGGGCGGCTTCGCGCCGAGCGTGGGCGCGCCGATCGCCATGGGCTGGGTCAGCCTGCCTTATTCCGCGCTCGACACCGCGCTGGAGATCGAGGTGCGCGGCAAGCGGATTGCAGCGGCGGTTGCGCCGATGCCGTTCGTTCCGCATCGTTATCGCCGCAAGGCCTGAATTACCGCTTTTCGAGGAGAGCAAGCATGAGCCGCTATTTCACCGACGAACATGAATGGATCGACGTTGCAGGCGACATCGCCACCGTCGGCATCACCGATTATGCGCAGGAGCAGCTGGGCGACATCGTGTTCGTAGAACTGCCCGCCGAAGGCACGACCTTCGAAAAGGGCGATGACGCCGCCGTCGTGGAATCGGTCAAGGCCGCGTCCGACGTCTATGCCCCGATCTCGGGCGAAGTCGTCGAAGCCAATGGCGCGCTGGAAGACGAGCCGGCGCTGGTCAACAGCGATGCCGAGGAAGATGGCTGGTTCTTCAAGCTGCGCATTGCTGATGCGAGCGAGCTGGAAGGCCTGATGAACGAAGCCGCCTACAAGAAGTTCGTGGCCTCGCTTTAATCTAGGAGTTCCCCTCCCGCATGCGGGAGGGGTTAGGGGAGGGCGTGTAGCGCCATCTCCTTCACAGACCCTCCCCCGGCCCCTCCCGCATGCGGGAGGGGAGGCTCGTGGGAGAGGGGGGAGAAAACCGAATGCGCTACCTACCCCTTACCGACACCGACCGGCAGGAAATGCTGTCCGTCATCGGCGCCGAGACGATCGACGACCTGTTCATCGACGTCCCCGCCGAAGCCCGCCTGAGCGGCACCATCGCCGGCCTGCCCGATCATGCCAGCGAACTGGCGGTCGAGCGCCACATGGGCGCACTCGCTCGCAAGAATCTGTCGGCAGGGGAAGCGCCCTTCTTCCTGGGCGCCGGCGCCTACAAGCATCATGTCCCCGCCAGCGTCGATCATCTGATCCAGCGCGGCGAGTTCCTGACCGCCTACACGCCCTATCAGCCGGAAATCGCGCAGGGCACGCTGCAGGTGCTGTTCGAGTTCCAGACCCAGGTCGCCCGCCTGCTGGGCGTCGATGTAGCCAACGCCTCCATGTATGACGGCTCGACCGCCTGCTGGGAAGCGATCGGCATGGCCCGCCGCATCACCAAGCGCGGCAAGGCTTTGCTGTCGTCCGGCCTGCACCCCCATTATGTCTCGGTCGCCAACACCATGGCGAAATTCACCGGCGACGCGCTGGTGCATCAGGCGCCGACGCTGGACGCCGCGACCGATATCGACGCGCTGATCGCATCGATCGACAAGGACACGTCCTGCGTCGTCGTGCAATATCCCGACATTCTCGGCCGCATCGCCGACCTGACCCCGCTGGCCGATGCCGCGCACGCAGCCGGCGCGCTGCTGGTCGCGGTCGTCACCGAGCCGGTCGCGCTGGGCGCGATCAAGGCGCCCGGCCATATGGGCGCGGACATCGTCGTGGGCGAAGGCCAGTCGATCGGCGTCGGCCTGCAATTTGGCGGTCCCTATCTGGGCCTGTTCGGCTGCAAGCAGAAATATGTCCGCCAGATGCCGGGCCGCCTGTGCGGCGAGACGGTCGATGCGGCCGGCAAGCGCGGCTTCGTGCTGACGCTTTCGACCCGCGAGCAGCATATCCGCCGCGAAAAGGCGACGTCGAACATCTGCACCAACTCGGGCCTGTGCGCGCTGGCGTTCAGCATCCACATGACCCTGCTGGGCGAGAAGGGCCTGCGCGAGCTGGCGACCCTGAACCACGGCCTGGCCGTGCAGGCTGCCGATCGCCTCGCCAAGGTGCCGGGCGTGACTCTGCTCAACGACGGCTTCTTCAACGAATTCACGCTGGTCCTGACCAAGGATGCGCGCGACGTCGTCCGCAACCTCGCCGACAAGGGCGTGCTGGCGGGCGTTTCGCTTGGCCGCCTGTTCCCGGACGCGCCGGAGATCGGCAACGGCCTGGTCGTCGCCGTGACGGAAACCGTCACGCCGGAGGATATCGAAACCCTTGCCGCAGCGCTTGAGGAGGAACTGGCATGACCATGTTGAAGGAAGGTCGCCCGACCACCCCGCAGGCCGTCGCGCAGGAGCATATGGCCCCGGAAACCGCCACCGGCAACCGCGCGCTGATGCTGGAAGAAAAGCTGATCTTCGAGATCGGCTCGACCGACACCACCGGCGTCGATTTCGCGCCGGCGCCCAAGGTGGCCAGCCGCCTCGGTTCGCTCGCCCGCACCGACAGCATCGGCCTACCCGGCCTGTCGGAACAGGAAACGGTGCGCCATTACACCCGCCTGTCGCGCCAGAACTACGCCATCGATCTTGGCCTGTTCCCGCTCGGCAGCTGCACCATGAAGCACAACCCGCGCCTCAACGAAAAGGTCGCGCGGATGCCTGGTTTCGCCGACATCCATCCGCTGCAGCCGCAGTCGACGGTGCAGGGCGCGCTGGCCGTCATCCATGAGCTGGCCGCCTGGCTGGTGACGCTGACCGGCATGCACTCGGTCGCCATGTCGCCCAAGGCGGGCGCCCATGGCGAACTGTGCGGCCTGCTGGCGATCCGCGCCGCGCTCGAAGCCCGTGGCGACGCCCGCAGCGTCATCCTGGTGCCCGAAAGCGCCCATGGCACCAATCCGGCCACCGCCGCCTTCTGCGGCTACAAGGTCGAGGATATTCCCGCGACCCCGGATGGCCGCGTCGATCTGGAAGCCTTGAAGGCCCGTCTGGGACCGGACGTTGCGGCGGTGATGATCACCAACCCCAACACCTGCGGCCTGTTCGAGCGCGACATGAAGACCATCTCTGACGCGGTCCATGCCGCCGGGGCTTTCGTCTATTGCGACGGCGCGAACTTCAACGCCATCGTCGGCCGGGTCCGCCCCGGCGACCTGGGCGTCGACGCGATGCACATCAACCTGCACAAGACCTTCTCCACCCCCCATGGCGGCGGTGGTCCCGGTTCCGGCCCGGTGGTGCTGTCGGAAGCGCTCACGCCCTTCGCGCCGCTCCCCTTCGTGGAAAAGCAGGGCGACAAGTTCGTGCTGGTCGAAGAGGAAACGGCGGAGGATCACCACGCCCAGACCTTTGGCCGCATGGTCGCCTTCCATGGCCAGATGGGCATGTTCACCCGCGCGCTGACCTATATCCTCAGCCACGGCGCCGATGGCCTGCGCCAGGTCGCGAGCGATGCGGTGCTGAACGCCAACTACATCCTGCGCAGCCTGGATGATGTGCTCGACGCGCCCTTCGGCGGCGCTGGTCCGTGCATGCATGAGGCGCTGTTCAGCGACAAGGGGCTGGCCGAAGGCTTCACCACGCTCGACATCGCCAAGGGCCTGATCGACGAAGGCTTCCACCCGATGACCATGTATTTCCCGCTGGTCGTCCATGGCGCGATGCTGGTCGAACCGACCGAAACGGAAAGCAAGGCCGCGCTGGATCAGTTCATCATGGCCCTGCGGAGCCTGGCGGAACGGGCCAAGGCGGGTGACGAGGCGCTGAAGGGCGCGCCCTATCACGCCCCGCGCCGTCGCCTCGACGAGACGCTGGCCGCGCGCAAGCCGGTGCTGACCTGGTCCGAACCGGATCTGGCGGTCGCCGCCGAATAAGCCGAAAGCAAAGGGCGGTGGAGGATCTCCACCGCCCTTTTTGCATCGGCCGGCCACAGACAAGGATTTGTCCATGACACAGGACGCCCCCGCACCCTGGACGCCGCAGGGCGACGGCCCCGATCCGCGCCGCCATGCCCCCGCGACGCTGCGCAACCGCGATGCGATCGCGGCTGTCCTGCGGGACGAACTGCCCGATGCCGGGCTGGTGCTGGAAGTGGCGAGCGGCAGCGGCGAACATGTCGTCCACTTCGCTGTCACTTTCCCCGCGCTCGATTGGCAGCCCAGTGATCCCGATCCCGCCGCGCTGGCCTCGATCGCGGCGCTGCGCGGCGACGCCAATCTGCCCAATCTGCGCACGCCGCTGCTGATCGACGCGGCGGGCGCCGACTGGCCGATCGATACGGCCGACGCGCTCCTGTGCATCAACATGCAGTCTAACAGTTGTGGGGAAGAAAAATCAGTAGGTTATGTTGCCTGTTTATGTATCAACATGATCCATATAAGCGAATGGGCAGCAACAGTAGGACTATTCAGGGGATGCGAGAGGCTGCTGCCATCTGCGGCACCGCTGATCCTTTATGGCCCGTATCTGGAAGATGGTGTCGAAATTGCGCCGTCGAATTTGGCCTTTGATCGCTCATTGATGGAGCGTAACCCGAAGTGTGGCATTCGTAACGTGTCTGACATAGATAAGGTCGCTGTTGAGTTTGGATTCAAACGGGTCCGGCGGGTTGAAATGCCAGCTAACAATCTGATGCTGATCTACCATCACGACCAAGATATCTGAAAACCGACCATTTCTTGCCGTTTATACTGCTTGCAGCGCTCCCCAGAAGCAGACACATATGCCGTCGAGCGAAAGTATTGGCCATCCGATGAGCGAAGACCTGCGTAACTCTCTATTTTTGTGGTTCAACGGCTTGGCTTTTGCTGCCTTGCTTTGGGCGGGTCTCCATTTTAGCCCGTTGCAGGGGGTTAAGCGCGATTGGATGAATTTGGGCGGAGGGCTGCTCTGCTTGTTTAATTTAGGTTGGCTGTGCTGGGGGCTTTGGCGACGCCGGGCATCCCCCCCAATAGCCCAAGCCGCCCTTCGTAGATTTCTCTGTCAGGTATTGGCTTGAAACAGGGTGGAAGCCGCCGGTCCGCTTCTCACCCAAAAGTGCTGCTCCACTCAGAGTGACCGTGGCGTAGTGGTTAACCATGAACATGGTGCATATCAGCCCCTGGGGCGCTACGCTGGGGCTGCTGGCGCGTGGCGCGCAATTGCTGGCGCCGGGCGCGCCGCTGATCCTCTATGGCCCCTATGTCGAGGATGATGTGCCGACCGCCTCCTCCAATCTGGCGTTCGACCTGTCGCTGAAGGATCGCAACCCGCAATGGGGCCTGCGGACCTTGACCGATGTCGACCGTGCGGCGGCCGATGTCGGGTTGGAACGCACCCGGCGGGTGGCGATGCCGGCCAATAATCTGATGCTGGTCTATCGTCGGGGATAGGGCGCTGATGGTCGTGCGCGCATGATCCGCGCAAGATGCTTCCACCCGGCGGAATCAGGCTCTAAAGCGCTTGGCGATGACCAACAGCCTATTCTCGCTCGTGACCGCCGAACTCAGCGCGCCGGCCGATCCGCGCGCGGCCGCCATGGCCGGGGCGCTGGCGGCGAAATATCCCGGCGCGGCGCGGGCGGTGCTCTTCTACGGCTCCTGCCTGCGCGAGGCCAATCTCGACGGGCTGATGCTCGATTTCTACCTGATCGTCTCCGATTATGAGGCGGCCTATGGCAAGGGCTGGCTGGCGCGCGCCAACCGGGCGATCCCGCCCAATGTCTTTCCGTTCGAACATGGCGGCCTGATCGCCAAATATGCCGTGCTGTCGGAGGCGGACTTTGCCCGGCTGAACAGCATTAATGCGGACAATGTCTCGGTCTGGGCGCGCTTTGCCCAACCGTCCCGGCTGCTGTGGTCGGCGGATGATCTGGCGCGCCAGCGCGCGCTGGCGGCGGTGGCACAGGCCGCGCCGACCCTGTTGTCGCTCGCCCGGCCGATGGCGGATGGGCAGGGCGATGACCCGATCCTGCTGTGGAAGGCCGGCTTTACCCTCACCTATAACGCCGAATTGCGGGCGGAGAAGACGGGGCGCTCGCTCTCGATCGTCGATGCCGATCCCGATCGCTATCGCCGTTTCGGCGCGGCGGCGCTGGCCGAGGGGCTACCGCCGTCACCCGACCATGCGGACAAGGTCTGGCGCGGGCTGCAGCGGCGCGGCAAATATCTGTCGGTGGTGCGCCTCGCCAAGGCGAGCTTCACCTATGCCGGCGGGATCGATTATCTGGCGTGGAAGATCAACCGCCATGCCGGCACCGCAATCGAGATCAAGCCCTGGCAGCGGCGCTGGCCACTGCTGGGCGCGGTCACTCTGCTGCCGCGGCTGTTCCTGGGTGGTTCGATCCGCTGAGCGCGTTCGACAGTGCAAGGCCCAGGGCATTGAGCGTGTAGGGCTTGCGCAGCACTTCATGCCCCCGGAAATCGTCGCTGTCGGTCGCATCGCCGGTGAAGCCGGTGACGAACAGCACCGGCAGATGGCGCATATGGGCGGGCAGGGTGCGGATCATTTCCGGCCCGGTCATGTCGGGCATCAGCACGTCGCTCATGATGAGGCCAATATCGGCATTGTTGCTGAGCAGCTTGGCCGCCTTGCTGGGATGGTCGCAGGCGATCGGCAGGTGACCGAGTTCGGCCAGCGCCGCCATCGTCTGGTTCAGCACGCGCGGATCATCCTCCACCACCAGGATGCGGGTCGGGGGATGGAGCGTGTGTAACTGCTCGCTCGCCGGGGCCTCTGCGGCGGCCTCCTGCTCGGTCAGGATACGGCGCGGCAGGTAGATATGGACGCTGGTGCCGGTGCCCAGTTCGGATTCGATGCGGATTTCGCCCTGGCTCTGGCGCACGAAGCCGAAAATCTGGCTGAGGCCAAGGCCGGTGCCCTTGCCGACCGGCTTGGTGGTGAAGAAGGGCTCGAAAACGCGGGCGGCGACCTCGGCCGTCATGCCACAGCCATTGTCGGTGACGCTGACGGTGACATAGTCGCCGGCCGGGCATTCGCCGATCTGATTGGCGGCAAGCTGGGCCTGGCCGGTCGAGATGGTCAGCTTGCCCCGGCCCTCCATCGCGTCGCGGGCGTTGACGCACAGGTTGAGGAGGGCATTTTCCATCTGATGCTGGTCGACGAAGATGCGCCAGCCGCTCGCCTTGTGGGCGAAGCTGACGATGATCTGGTCGCCGATCGTGCGATCGACCAGATCGGCCATGCCGCGCAGCAGGCTGTCGGGATCGACCGCATTGGGCAGCAGCGGTTCGGACCGGGCAAAGGCGAGCAGGCGGCGGGTCAGCGCGGCGGCGCGATTGGCGCCCTCCATCGCATTGTCGAGATGATGGCCCGCCTCGGCCGGCTTCAGCCGCAGCTTGCGCTTGGCCAGTTCCAGCCCGCCAACGACGACCGCCAGCATATTGTTGAAGTCATGGGCGATGCCGCCGGTCAACTGGCCGACCGCGTCCATCTTCTGCATCTGGCGCAGATTATCCTCGGCGGCGGCGCGTTCGGCGGATTCGCGCTTCAACTGCTCATAGGCGTCCGACAATTCGCTGGTGCGGGCGGAAACGGCCTCTTCCAGCCGGTCGGCGCGTTCCGCCTCCATATCCGCCATGCGGCGCGCGTTGCGCCGTTCGGTATAGGCCGCATTGACCAGCCACAGCGCGAACAGCACGCAGACCAGCAGAGCGAGGCCGACCATGCGCGACGTCTTGCCGACCAGTTCGGTGCGGTCGCCCGCCAGGCTGACGGCCAGGCTGCGTTCGCGCAGCCGCGCATTTTCGGCCTGGATCACCAGATCGATCAGCGCCGTCAGCCGCTTGATATCCTGCGATCGCCCGGCCTGATGGAATTGCGCCAGCGCGCCCATCTTCTGGTCATAGGTGGTGCGCAGGCCGATTTCGCTCAGCGTCTTGCCGCGCTGTTCGAAGGCGGCCTGGAGCGCGCGGACATTGCCGCGCTGCCAGTCGGACTTGCGGGTGGCATAGGTCAGCGACTTGAGCTGGCTGGCGGCGGTGCGCCACTGGTCCTGGAACAGGCGGCCGGTGTCGGGGTCGAGGCTGATGACATAGCGGGCCAGCGTCACTTCGGCGCGGGCGGTCTTGGCCTCGAAGGCGCGGGCGAGCGCCATGATTTCCCAGCTGCGCTGCTGTTCGGCGAGGGCGCGCTGATGATCGCGCGAGGCGCTGCTGGCGCTGTAGAGCAGGGCGCCGAGCGATCCGATCAGCAATATGCCAAGGACCAGGGGCATGTAGCGCCGCGCCGCGGCGCGCCAGCCCCGGTCCTGTTCATCGATCACTTCGCGTTCCGCCATATACCGTTACACTAACCGAACTATGTTAACCGCGCGAATATGCAGGTTAGATGGTTCCGCTGCTGTAGCAGATTCTATCGCAGGAAATACCCGGTCGATCGTCGGAGTGTCGAAAAGCGCGATCAGTTGATCGCGCCGGTGGCCTTGCCGGCGGTTTCGAACATGGCGATGATCTGTTCGACCTGCTCGTCGCTATGTTCGGCGCAGAGCGAGCAGCGCAGCAGGAAGGTGCCGGCCGGGGTTGCCGGCGGGCGCGCCATGTTGACGTAGAGGCCCAGCTCCAGCAGCGTCTGCCACATCGCCACCGCCTGCATCTGGTCGGTCAGGATGACGGCGATGATCGCCGACTGCGGCGTGGCGCTGCCCAGCTTGAAGCCAAGGTCGGTCAGCCCCTTGTGCAGGCGCTGGCTGTTCTTCCACAGATGGGCGCGCTTCTCGCCGGCATGCATCAGCTTGCGGATGCTGGTCGCGGCGGTGGCGACGACGCTGGGCGGCAGCGATGCGGTGAAGACATAGGGACGGCAGACGAGGCGCAGGATTTCGAACTTGGGATGGTTCGAGACGCAGAAGCCACCGACGGTGCCGACCGACTTGGAGAAGGTGCCGACCACGAAGTCGATCTCGCCCTCGACGCCCTGTTCCTCATAGGCGCCACGGCCGTTGGGGCCGAAAAAGCCCATGCCATGGGCTTCGTCGCACAGGATCATGCAATTGGGATGCTTGCGGATGGCGGCGACCATTTCGGGCAGCGGGGCGACGTCGCCCAGCATCGAATAGACGCCTTCCAGCACGACCAGCTTCAGCGCATCGGCGGGCAGGCGGCCCAGGCGCTTGTCCAGATCCTCGACGCTGTTGTGGCGGAAACGGACGATCTCGGCATTGCCCATGGCGCAGCCGTCATAGATGGAGGCGTGGCTGTCGGCGTCGAGCACGACATAGTCGCCCTTGCCCGCGAGGGTGGAGATGATGCCCAGGTTCGCCTGATAGCCGGTCGAGAAGACCATGGCGCCCGACGTGCCGTAAAATTCCTTGAGCGCGTCCTCGACTTCCTTGTGGCCCTGATAGGTGCCGTTGAGGACGCGGCTGCCGGTGGTGCCGGCGCCGAACTCATCCAGCGCCTTCTTGCCGGCTTCGACCACATCGGGGTCGAAGGTCATGCCCATATAATTATAGGTGCCGAGCAGGATGGTTTCCTTGCCCTTGATGATCGCGCGGGTGGGCGAGAGCACCTGGTCCATGACGATCGCATAGGGATCGCGCACGCCCGTCGCCAGCAGCGCCTCGCGCTCGTTGATCAGCGGATCGAACTTGGAGAAGAGATCGCGGGTTTCGGTAGCGATGGCGGCGTCGGTCATAATATCAATGATCCCAAACCCGTTCGTCCTGAGCGAAGTCGAAGGACGCTGCTGAGCGAAGGCGAAGCATGGAGCCTCGGCTCCGCTCGGCAATGGGCTTCGACTTCGCTCAGCCCGAACGGTAGTTAAAGTGTCAGGCGGCCTTGAGCTTGGCGACCGCGTCGACCAGCTGGCCCACGGTCTCGATCTCGGCCTGCATGTTCATGGTGATGATGATGTCGAACTCGTCCTCGATGGCAGCGACGAAATCCATCACGGTCAGGCTGTCCCATTCCAGGTCGCCGGCAAAGGTGGTGGCTTCGGTCAGTTCGACGCCCTTCTTGTTGAAGGGGGCGATCTGCGCTGCGACGCTGTCGAAAATCTCGCTGCGATCGGTCATTATCTCTTCAATCTTTCCATGAAAGCACGGCTTTTGCCGCCTTGGCTTGCTCTTTGGCAAGCGAATAAGGCGTCAATCGGGCAGCATCTGGGGCAAAATGCCTTGTTCGCGGCGCGCCGTGTCGCGCCGCGCTCTGCTATTCCAGCCCCGAAGGGGCGGGAGGATCAGCGGAAATTGTCGGCGTAGGCCTGAATTTTCAGCGTCTTGGGCGGGGTCGCGATGACAGTGTAGGCGATCTTCTCGCGCTCGGCATAGGCGACGGCGGCGTCCTGCGAGGAGAAGCTGAGCTTCAGCTGCTGCTTGGTGTCGCCCGAGCCGGCCCAGCCGGTCAGCGGATCGGCCTTCTTCGCTTCGGCGGGCGCATATTCCAGCACCCACTTGTGAGTCAGCGCCTTGCCGGACTGGAGGGCGTTCTTCTGGATCTGGTAAATGCGCGCGGTCATCGCGATGAAACTCCGTAAAATCGTCATTGTGCGTTGCACCAGCGGTCGCCGTGAAGTCAAGAGTTGCGGCGCGCATCCGCATTTTTGGTGCGCAATGTGGCATTGGCGCTCGCCGGATCGTCGGGCCAGGGGTGGCGGGGATAGCGACCACGCATTTCCTTCGCCACGTCGCGCCAGTTGCCGGCCCAGAAGCCGGGCAGATCGCGCGTCGTCTGGATCGGCCGGCCGGCGGGCGAGGTGAGCGAAAGGACCAGCGGGATGCGCTGGTTGCCGACGGTCGGATGCTGCGACAGGCCGAACAGCGCCTGCACCCGCAATTCCACGCGCGGGCCACCCTCGGCCGCATAGTCGATCGCATGGGTGGAGCCAGCGGGCGATCGGAAATCGGGCGGGGCGAGCCGGTCGAGTTGCTGCTTGCCGTCCCAGCCGATCAGCGTTTCGAGTATGCCCGACAGTTGCGAGCGGTCGATGTCGGACAGGCGGCGTTTGCCCGCCAGCAGCGGCGGCAGCCACTCGTCCAGCGTGTCGATCAGCGCCGCGTCGGACAGTGCCTCGATCCCGGCAAAGTCCGCGCGCATCCGCAGCGATTGCGCCGCTTCCGACCAAGGGAGGAGGGCAAGGCCGCCCTGCCGCACGCCATCGACCAGCGCGGCGACCACGGCGTCGGGGGCGGGGCGGTCGTCGGAGCCGGAGGACAGGCGCACCGCGCCCAGCCGCCGCTCCCGCAGCGCCTCGATCCCGCCATTGGCGGGGCGGAACTTCACCGTGCGATGCTCGGCGATGCGCTCGCCGAACAGAGCGATCACCTCCGCCTCGCCGATGGGAGCAGCCGACAATATGCGCGCGCCGGCGGCGCTGCCCTGCACTTCGCCCACCGCCAGCCAGGTTTCGCTGGCCAGCGGCGAGAGCGGATCGAGGCGGAAGCCGCGCCCGCCCACGCTGGCCCAGTCGGCGCCATCGGCGGAGCGGCGCTTGGCGACGCGATCGGGAAAGGCGAGGGCAAGGCAGAGGCCGACATCGTGCAGTCCACCCTCTGCGGGCGGGCGGGCATCGACCAGCCTGGCCCAGCGTTTCGCCAATCCCCTTCCGGCCTCGGCCCGCTTGCCGCCTTCGCGACGCCAGCGCTGGAGCCGCAGGGTGAGGTCGGTATCCTGCCCGCCCAGGCCGCGTTCGCCGAGCAGGACCGCGATCTCGGCGGCGGTGCGGGCAAGGCCGCGCTCACCGGCGCGCACCAGCATATGGGCGATGCGCGGCGCCAGCGGCAGGGTGGCGAGCGCCTTGCCATGGGCCGTGATGCGGCCGTCGGCGTCGAGCGCCTCCAGGGCGGTCAGTCGCTTGGCGGCCTCGGCCATAGCGGCGGCTGGCGGCGCGTCGAGCCAGCGCAGGCTGGCCGGATCGCTGACGCCCCACAGCGCGCAGTCGAGTAGCAGGCTGGACAGGTCGCTTTCCAATATTTCGGGCGGATCGAAGGGCGGCATGCCCGCGGTCGCCGCCGCTTCCCACAGGCGATAGGCGACGCCGGGCCGCTGGCGCGCGGCGCGGCCGGCACGCTGGGTCGCCGATGCCTGGCTGGCGCGCTCTGTGACGAGGCGGGTGACGCCGGCGGCGCGGTCGTAACGCGGGCGGCGGGCAAGGCCGCTGTCGACGACGATGCGGACGCCGTCGATGGTCAGGCTGGTTTCGGCGATCGAGGTGGCGAGGATCACCTTGCGCCGCCCTTCGCGCGAGGGGCGGATGGCCGCGCGCTGAGCCGCCGGATCGAGCGAGCCGTGCAACATGTGGACCTCGAACGCGCCACCCTCGATCCGTTCGGCGGTGCGCTCGATTTCCCGGACGCCGGGCAGGAAGGCGAGCAGGTCGCCCTCAGCCTCCTCCTCCAGCGCGCGGCGGATGGCGGCGGCCATCTCATCCTCGATCCGCTTTTCGGCATGGCGGCCGATATGGCGCAGCTCCAGCGGCTGGATCTTGCCCTCGCTCTCGATCACCGGTGCGCCATCGAGCAATGTGGAGAAGCGCGCCCCGTCGAGCGTGGCCGACATTGGCAGGATGCGCAGGTCCGGGCGCAGCGCCGCCTGCGCATCGAGCGCGAGCGCCAGGCCGAAATCGCTGTCCAGGCTGCGCTCATGCACTTCGTCGAACAGCACGGCGGACACGCCGGCCAGTTCGGGATCATCCTGGATGCGGCGGACGAAGATGCCCTCGGTCAGCACCAGCAGCCGCGTCTTCGCGCTGACCTTGCTGTCCATCCGCGTCGCATAGCCGACCGTGCCGCCGGGCTGTTCGCCCAGCATTTCGGCAATCCGCTCGGCCGCGGCGCGGGCGGCGAGACGGCGGGGGGAGAGTAGCAGCACCTGCCCCTCGCACCAGGGCTGGTCGAGTAGGGCGGGGGCCACCGCCGTCGTCTTGCCCGCGCCCGGCGGCGCCACCAGCACGGCATTGCTGCCGGCGCGCAGCGCAGCGAGCAGGTCGGGCAGGACGGCATGGATCGGCAGGGCGGGGGCGGTCATGATCCGCCCCCTCTCGCGCCAATCCAGGCAGAGCGCAAGGCGCGCCGGGCAGAAACGGCAATGCCCGAAGCCGTGCGGCTCCGGGCATCGCGTCTATTCCGGCGCTGGCGCGCGAGGGTCAGTCATGGCCCTTGCTCATGAACTGTTCGACGACGTTGGACATGTCGAAGCTCTTGCCGCCCTGGACCGGCGGATATTGGGCGAGCGTCGTCAGATGTTCCTTCATCAATTCGCCCAGCGGCCCGTTTTGCCACGCCACCTTCTGGATCAGATGGCCGTAGGAGTCACTGTTGTCATAGCTTTCGAACGGATCCATGCGGATGTTGAAGACCATCGGCTTGGAGCGGCCGACCATAGTGCCGTAATAATCCTCGTTGGTCGAGAAATGCCATTTCCACGGCCCCATGCGCAACGCTGTGAGCTTCGATTCATTATAGTGGAACACATGGTTCCGCGCCGAATCCTCGGCCTTGCCGGTCCAATAGTCGAGGTTGTTGACGCCATCGATATATTGGCTCTTCTCCTTGAGAACCTGCTCGTTCACGTCCGTCACGCCGGCGGCGACGGCCAGGGTGGTGAACATGTCCTGATGGCACTGGATGCCGTTCTTGAGCTGCATCGGTTCGATCACGCCGGGCCATTTCAGCATCGAGATGACACGGACGCCGCCTTCATAGGTGGTCATCTTCTCGCCGCGCCAGGGCGTGGTCGCGCCATGCGGCCAGGAGGAATGTTCCGGGCCATTATCGGTCGAATACCAGACGATGGTATCCTCCTCCAGGCCGCTTTCCTTCAGCCAGTCGAGCACGATGCCGATATCATGGTCATGCTGCAGCATGCCCGAGCCGTGCAGGTCCGCATCCGACGTGTATTTCTCCGCCGCATAGCGCCATTTGTCGTTGAGCCGGGTGTAGAGGTGCATGCGGCTGGTGTTGAGCCAGACGAAGAAGGGTTCGTCGGCATCCTTGGCCTTCTGCATGAACTCCAGCGCGGGCGGGATGAATTCCTTTTCGTCCACCTCGTGCATCCGTTCCTGGTGCAGCGGGCCGGTGTCGACGATCTTCTGCTTGCCGACCTTGCCGTAGCGCGGATCCTCGGTCGGGTCGTCGACATCGGTGGCCCAGCTGTGGATCACGCCGCGCGGCCCGAATTTCTTCATATAGGCTTCGACACTGCCCGAATGGGCCTTGGCGAAATTCTGGTAATCGCGCTGCTCTTCCTCTTCCGACACGTTGAGATGGTAGAGATTGCCGAAAAACTCGTCGAAACCATGGTTGGTCGGCAGATGCTCGTTGCGATCGCCCAAATGGCTCTTGCCGAAATGGCCGGTGCGATAACCCGCGCCTTTCATGACTTCGGCGAGGCAGGGAGAGGCCGGCTGGAGCCCGAGCAGATCGCCCGGCTGCCCCACCGTCACCATGCCCGAGCGGATCGGATATTGGCCGGTGATGAAGGCGGCGCGGCCGGCGGTGCAGGACTGCTGCGCATAATGATCGGTAAAGCGGATGCCGCCATAGCCGATGCTGTCGATATTGGGCGTGGTATAGCCCATCGTGCCCAGGCCATAGGCACTGACATTCTGCCAGCCGATATCGTCACCCCAGATGACCAGGATATTGGGTTTCTTCTTTGCCATGCCGAGTCTCCGACCATGATGGATCGGCGGAAGGCTAATGGTGGGCGGGCCGCGACGCTGCATGGGGATAATCCCGAGAAGCGGCGGGGACATCCCCGATGCCCGGAGAAGGGGGGGGGGCGCCTAGCCGAACAGATAGACGTGGATCGGGTTCTTCGGATCGAGCAGCATCTTGGTCGTCAGTGCCAGCGACATGATGATGAGCAATGGCTTGATCAGCTTCGAGCCGAACCGCATGGCGAGGTGCGATCCGATCTGGCCGCCGGTGATCGATCCGACCGCCATGGCGAGGCCCGCGATCCAGATGACATGGCCGCCCGCGACCATCGTCAGCAGCCCCGCGACGTTGGAGGCGAAATTGGCGGCCTTGGTCTGGGCGGTGGCGCGCAGCAGCGACAGGCCGCCCAGCGCGATGAAGATGGTGGTGTAGAAGGCGCCGGCACCCGGCCCGAAAAAGCCGTCATAGAAGCCGACCACACCGATCATGCTGGACAGGCCCCACATGCCGACGCGGGCATGGCGATCGGCATCGCTGAGCTTGGGCGAGAAGGTGAAATAGGCCGCCATCGCGATCAGCAGCGCGGGCATCAGCCCGGCCAGGATCGATGGATCGACCCGTTGCAGCAGCCAGGCGCCACCGATCGACCCGATGAAGGCGGCGATCACCGGCCCCTTGTAGGTTTTGAGGTCCATATGGCCGCGCCGGGCATAGGCGACGCACGCGCCGAAGGTGCCAAGGCAGCTTTGCAGCTTGTTGGTCGCGACCGCCGGCACTGGCGGCACGCCGGCGGCGAGCAATGCGGGCAGGGCGATGAGGCCGCCGCCGCCGGCCATCGCGTCGATGCAGCCGGCCATGAAGGCGGCGGCCATGAGGAAGGCGATGGTTTCGGGGGACAGGATCATGATATTTACCCCGTTCGGGCTGAGCGAAGTCGAAGCCCGCACCAGAGCGAAGCGAAGGAACTTCGCCTGCGGCTCAGTTTTGCCCTTCGACTTCGCTCAGGGCGAACGGATATTGGAAGGGGAAACGAGCAGAAGTGCCCGTCTCCTCAACTTATGGTTTGCCGCATTTTTCCGAGTCAGCGGACGTGCCGTCCGCTTCGAAAATGCTTCAATATGCCCGTGCTATCGCGAATTCGACCGCTTCGGTAAGGGCCGCTTTCGCCTTGCCGGCATCGAACATGCCCAGCGCGTCGATCGCGCGCTGCCCATAATGGCGGGCGCGGGCCAGCGTGTCGGCGATGGCGCCGGTCTGGCGCAGCAGCTGCGTGGCGTGGGCCAGATCCTCGTCGCTGATGCGATGGCCCGAGATCGCGGCCTTCCAGAAGGCCTTGTCCTCTTCCGAGCCGCGCGCATAGGCCAGGATCACCGGCAGGGTGACCTTACCATCGCGGAAATCGTCGCCGGCATCCTTGCCCATGGTGGCGCCGTCCGATTCATAGTCGATCGCGTCGTCGATCAGCTGGAAGGCGATGCCAAGGTTGCGGCCATAGACGTCGAGCGCATGTTCCTCCGCCTCGCTGCGGTCGGCGACCACGGCGGAAATGCGGCAGGCGGCGGCGAACAGGGCGGCGGTCTTGGCGCCGATGATGTCGAGATATTGTTCTTCGCTGGTGTCGATCTTGCGCTGGGCGGTCAGCTGGTTGACCTCGCCCTCGGCGATGATCGCCGATGCGCCCGACAGGATCTTCAGCACCTTGAGCGACTCGGCCTCGACCATCAGCTCGAACGAGCGGGAGAAGAGGAAGTCGCCGACCAGCACCGAGGCGCTGTTGCCCCAGATGATGTTGGCGGTCTTGCGGCCGCGGCGCAGGCCCGATCCGTCGACGACATCGTCATGCAGCAGCGTGGCAGTGTGGATGAATTCGACCGATGCGGCCAGCTTGTAATGGCGCGATCCGGCATAGCCGACCAGGTCGGCGCAGGCGAGCGTCAGCATCGGCCGCAGTCGCTTGCCGCCGCCGGCGATCAGATGGCCGGCCAGTTCCGGGATCAGCGGGATGCGCGACTGCATCCGGTCCAGGATCACGCTGTTCACCTGGTTCATGCCATCGGCGACGAGCGCCATGATGGGAGCGAGCGAAGGGGCGCTGGTGCGGCCGATCGGGTGGACGTTGCCGGGGGAGGATGCAGTCATGACAAGCGTCCTCTGGCGGGGCAAAAAGCAGATGGCAAGCGGGAATAGCTTGCCTGCGCGGCGCAATGGCGCAAAAAGCGCGCCGGACGATTGATTGACGCATCGCAGTAACGGAAAAGCCACGCCTTTTCCCGCCGCGATGCCGCTGTGGAGAATGCCAGGTGGACGAGACTTTGAAGCGCTATCGCGAGAGCATCGACAATATCGACGCGGCGCTCGTCTTCATGCTGGCGGAGCGGTTCAAGGTCACCCAGGCGGTCGGCGAATATAAGGCGACCCACGACCTGCCGCCGGCCGATCCGGGCCGGGAGGAACGCCAGATTTCGCGCCTGCGCCAGCTCGCGCTCGACGCCAATCTCGATCCCGACTTCACCGAGAAATTCCTGCGCTTCATCATCGATGAGGTGATCCGCCATCATGAGCGGCTGCGGGAGGGATAAGGGGCTCACCCGGCGGGATAATTTTCATGGCCTGCATTGGGCCAGTGGAAATGCGTGTAGGTCAGCATGGTCGAGAAGCTCTCCGACCGGACCTGATGCCACCAGCCGATCGGGATGAAGAGCAGGTCACCCGGCGTCAGCCGCACTTCGTAGCGCAGAACGTCGCGGGCGCGCGGGTATTGATCCAGCCGCGCCGGATCGGTCAGGTCGCCGACATCGCTGAAGACATGGCGGTTATGCGCCAGCCGATGGGTCTGCGACGGCGGCACCAGCATGACATGCTTGGTGCCCGTCACCTGCGCCAGCAGATTGTTGGTGAGGTCGAAATGCAGTGGGGTGAAGGCGCCCGCGCCGCCGATCCAGAGCATGCCGGGCGTCGGCGCCAGATAGGTGTCGGGATGGCCAAGGTCGGCCTGCAGCGGCGCGAGGGCCGGGCCGTTCGCTGCGCTGTTATAGGCGGTCAGATAGGCATCATTGCCGCCGTCGCGCACCAGGTCGATGAACTGGCGAAAGGGCGCGCGGCGCTTGTGCCGGTCCTTGGCCAGTTCATAGTCGGCGGCCTGTGCGCGGCCGCCCTGATATTCGATTTCCGCCGCGCCAATGGCATCGGCCAGATAGTCCGGCGTCCATTTCGCGCGGGCGGGCCAGCCCTCCATCGCCCCCTTGATCAGGACCGGGCGGCCGGGCGCATAGAAATTGTGCAGGAAGTCCTCGCCCGACAGCGCGTCGGCGGTCAGCAGGCCGGAGGCATAGGGGGACAGGGCGCGCTGCTGTTCCATGACGTTCAACAACCAGTCGCGCCGCTTGAGCGCGAGCGCGCTGTCGTCGCGCGGCGCTGGCGCAGGCTTGGGCGGCATATGGGGCACGGCATTGGCGGACGGCGCGCCAAAGCCGACCTGGCGCAGGGTCATCTGCATCTGCATGTCCGCCGCCTGCGACAGGATCGAGGGAAGCGGCGGGGTGCGGCCGGATTTGCTCATGACCCGCCCTAGCGCGCGATCATGACCGCCATGTTGCAGGATGTGACGAACCTGTGACGGCGCGGTGGCGGTTCAGGCCGGCTCCACCACCTCGGTCCGTTTCGGCTGCGACCGGCCCAGCAGCACGCCGCCCAGCGCCAGCGCGAAGCCGGCGATCTGCACCGGGCCGAGCTTCTCGCCGAACAGCAGCCAGGCCTCGACTGCGGCCAGTGGCGGCACCAGCAGCAGCAGCATCGACATGCGCGTCGGTCCCTGGGTCCGCACCAGCCACACCAGCAGCGACAGGCCGGCCGCCGACAGGCCCAGCACCGACCAGCTGAGGCCGATCCACAGCATCGGGCTATTGTCCCAGCGCCATTCGCCCACGATCAGGGTGGCGGCGATCGCCACCAGTGCGCCGCCGGCATTCTGCACCGCGCCCGACACCCAGATCGGATCGCCGCCGATCGTGCCGCGCTGGATCAGCGTGCCGCCGGTCATCGCCAGCACCGCGACAATGCCGGCAACGGCGGGGATCAGGGTGATCGCGCCCGCGCCCGACTTGGCGATCGCCGGCATCAGCACGCAGCCGACGCCCAGGATGGCGATGGCAAGGCCGGTCCAGGCGCGCGCGGGCAAGCGCTCGCCCAGGATCGCGACGCTGGCGACCGCGACCATCAGCGGCTGGGTCGCGCCCAGCAGCGACATGATGCCGGCCGGCATGCCATGGCTGACCGCCCACCAGCTGAGCGTGAGGTAAAGGCCATGCAGCATCGCGCCTGCCGCCAGATGCAGCCCCAATCGCCGGCCGCGCGGCCAGGGCTGGCGCCCATGCAGTGCCAGCGCGCCCAGCAGCAATGCGGTCAGGCACAGGCGCGCTGCCAGGATCAGTTCGGGCGCGCCATGGGGCACCATCGCGCGGGCGACGATGAAGCCGGTGGACCAGATCAGGACGAACAATAGGGATGCGATAATGCCGAACATGGCGCAGCCCATGGCCGATGCGCGCGCGCCTGTCGACCCGGCCAACGGGCGAAGGGGTCAGAAGCTGCCGATCATCGATCCGATCAGGATGACGGCGACCAGTGCCGCAAGCGAGCTGACGATGCCGGCCATGGCGATATCCAGATAGGATTCGCGGTGGGTGACGCCGCTCAGCGCCAGCAGGGTGACGATCGCGCCATTATGCGGCAATATGTCCAGCGTGCCCGACCCGATCACGGCCACACGGTGCATGATGGCGGGGTCGGTGCCGGTTCGCACGGCGATGTCCATATAGGTCGGCCCCAGCGCCTCCAGCGCGATGGTGAGCCCGCCCGATGCCGATCCGGTGAGCGCGGCGAGCAGGTTGGTCGCCACCGCCAGCGACACCAGTGGCCCGCCGCCCATGCCCAGCACCCAGTCGCGGATCATGTGGAAGGCGGGCAGCGCGGCGATCACCGCGCCGAAGCCGACCAGGCTCGCCACGCTGATGATTGGCAGCACGGCGGCGTTGGCGCCCGAATCGATGCTGTCACGCAGGCTGACGAGGCGGCCCCGGTTGCACAGGATGATGGCGAGCGTCGCGATCATCAGCGCGGCCGTCACCGACCATATGCCCGCGACCGCGCCCAGGCTGGTGCTGCCCCATAACGGCTCCGCCAGGAAGGGCGCGTCCCAGGTCGGGAACAGCCAGAGCGAGAGGATGAGGTTGCAGCCGATCATCACGCCGATCGGCAGGAAGGCGATGCCGAGCGAGGGGCGGTCGTCGGTGGGTGCCCCTTTGTCCATCTCTGCGGGGTCGAAGGTGGAGGCCGTCGTCGTATGCTCGCGCATCCGCGCGCTGTCGACCGGCGCGGCGGGGGAGAGGCTCGGGGCATAGCCTTCCTGCCGGGCGGCGGCGGCTGCCTGCGCCCGCAGCAGCCAGCCCAGCCCCACCGCCAGCATGATGACCGCGGCGATCAGGCCCAGGCCTGGCGCCGCATAGATGGAGGTGCCGAAGAAGGGCATGGGAATGACATTCTGGATCGCTGGCGTGCCGGGCAGGGCGGTCATGGTGAAGGTCGATGTGCCCAGGATGATGGTCGCGGGCACCAGCCGCCGGGGGATGTCGCCGGCGCGGAACAGCGCCTGCGCCATCGGCACCAGCACGAAGAAGGCGACGAACAGGCTGACCCCGCCATAGGTCAGGATCGCGCCGGCCAGCACCACCGCCATGATCGCGCGGCCGGACCCGAGCCAGCCGATCATGGCATCGGCAATGGTGCGCACCGATCCGCTGTCGTTCATCAGCTTGGCGAAGATCGCGCCGAGCAGGAAGAGCGGGAAAAATTGGGCGAGGAAGCCGGCGGCGGCGACCATGAAGATCTGGGTCCAGCTCGCCAGCATCGGATAGCCCGAAAAGCTGGCGGCGATCATCGCCAGCGCCGGGGCGAGGAACAGCACGCTCCAGCCGCGATAGGCCATGGCGATCAGCGCGCCGAGCGCGACCAGTATGCCAAGGAAGCTGAGCGCCTCAGACATGGGCGAGCAGCGCGTCGATATCGAGCGTCGATTCCCGGCCGATCGCCTGGCCATGATCCTTCAGGAAATCGTCCGCCGCCTTGCGCCCGATCTTCTTGAGCTTCCACAGGAAAGCCCATTCGGCGTTCAGCTTGGACGAATGGCCGAATTGCAGCATGTCGGCGCTGGCGATGCGGTGGATACGCATCTTCGCCCATTTCTCGCCCTCGCCATGGCCGGGATCGGCGACCTGGCGCAGCAGCGCCATCATCCGGATTTCCTGCAACAGCACCGCGTTGAAGGAAATCTCGTTCAATCGGCTGGCAATGTCGCGTGCGGCGTAGAGGTCGGTGGCGCGCTCGACCGGGTTTACCTGGATCAGGATGGTGTCGTCCGAATCGCAGTCGCGCACCAGCGGCGTCAGCGTCGGATTGCCCGAATAGCCGCCATCCCAATAGGCCTCGCCATCGATCTCGACCGCGTGGAACATGGTCGGCAGGCAGGCGGAGGCGAGCAGCACGTCGGGCGTGATCTCCGCATTGCGGAACACGCGGGCCTGGCCGGTGCGCACGCTGGTCGCGGTGATGAACAGGCGGATCGGGCTGGCGGCGAGATGATCGAAATCGACGCATTCGTTGAGGATGTCGGTCAGCGGATTGAAGCCGCCCGGATTGAGATCATAGGGCGAGCAGAGCCGCGCCATCAGGTCCATGCCGACATAGAGCGGCGAATAATCGAGCGTCCAGCGGCCGAGCGCTATGTCGAGCGGGCTGCGGCGGAACGGGCTGAACATTGCCCCGTCCGATACCTTGCTCCAGAAGCGGGTGAGGGCGCGGCGGGCACCCGGCGCGCCGCCATGGGCATAGCCGCTGGCCAGCACGGCCGCGTTCATCGCCCCGGCCGACGTGCCGGATATGCCGTCGATCCGCAGCCAGGGTTCCTCCAGCAGGCGGTCGAGTACGCCCCAGGTGAAGGCGCCATGGGCGCCGCCGCCCTGCAGGGCCAGGTCGATCAGGCGGCTTTGCGGCTCGGCAGTCGGATCGGGCATCGGGCACCTCACGCTTGGCGGGCATGCCCCGCTATCGGAGTTTGTTGCGATGCAGCATGGGACCATTGCGGCCCGCCAATGTCAACGCCTTGCGCGTTGCACAAACCTCATTCCCGGCCCGCGCGGATCGCCGCGCCGCCCGCGATCGGCGTGATCGCGACCAGCAACAGCGATGCGGCGCCCAGGAATTTGAACGCGGCGCCGCTGCCGTCGCCCAGCGTGCCCGCGCCAAAGATCAGCAGCGGCACCGCCAGCGGCAGGGCGAGCAGGCCCGCAAGCGCGCCCGACGAGCGCAGCCCGGCGGTCAGGGTCGCCACCAGCAGGCCAAGCGCGGCGAGCGCGGGGGTGCCGATCAGCAGCCCGGCCTCCAGCGTCAGGATCGTGGCGCCATCCAGCTTCAGCAGCGCGGCGGCGGGCAGGGCGGCGATCATCAGCGGCGGGCCGAAACCCAGCCAATGGGCGATCAGCCGGGCGATCACCACCATCTCCTCGCTGATGCCGCGCAGCGCGATCTGGTCCAGGATGCCGGCATCGCGATCGGGCGCGACCAGCCGGTCGACCGGCAGCAGGCTGGCAAGCAGCGCCGCGATCCACAGCATGCCGCCGCCGGTGCGGGCGAGCAGGGCGGCGTCGGGTCCGACCGCAAAGGGGTAGAGGCTGGCGACCAGCAACAGGAAGGCGACCGGCAGCCACAGCCCGGCCGAGCGCCAGGCCTGGCCCAGGTCGCGGGCGACGAGCAGGGCGATCAGTCGCATGACGCCTCCTGCGCCGGGTCCGGCACATGGGCGGCCATCTCGATCCGCACCGGATCGGTCAGCGGCAATGGCTGGTGCGAGGCGGCGACGACGATGCCGCCGGCCGCCACATGGTCCGCCACCGCCGCGCCGAGCAGCGCGACCGACGCATCGTCCAGGCCATTGGCCGGTTCGTCGAGCAGCCAGATATCCGCGCCGCTGGCAATCACGCGGGCGAGCATGGCGCGCTTGCGCTGGCCGGTGGAAAGCATGCGGACGGGCACGTCGCGCAACGGGGCGAGCGCCATGGCGTGGAGCGCGCGGTCGAGCGCGGCCGCATCCACCCGGTCGAGCCGTGCCCAGAAGCCGAGTGCGCAGTGGAGCGGCAATTCCATGTCGAGCGCCAGTCGCTCGTCGGCCAGCGCGACGCTGCCCTGGCGGTCGATGGTTCCGGCGTAGGCGGGCAGCAATCCGGCGCACTGGCGCAGCAGGCTCGACTTGCCGATGCCGTTGGCGCCGTGCAGCAAGGCGCTGCCGCCAGCCGCCAGCACCAGGTCGATGCCGGCAAAGAGCAGGCGTCCGCCGCGCAGACAGGCCAGGCCCGACAGGCGCAGCGCCGCGCCGCTCATGGGGCGACCATATCCTCCAGCACATGCATGTCGATGTCCGACAGGCCGAAATGATGGCCGATCTCATGCACCACGACATGGGTGATGAGCGCTTCGAGCGGCACGCCGGTTTCGACCCATTCGTCGAGCAGCGGGCGGCGGAAAAGATGCACGGTCGGCGGCAGGTCGCCGGTCTGCGCCTCCTGCCCGAAGGGACGGCCGCTATAGAGGCCGGTCAGGCCGAACGGATCGTCAATCTCCATCTCCTTCAGGATATCGGCGTCGGCGAAATCCTCCACCAGCATCACGACATTGGAGAGATAGGAACGGAAGGGCTCGGGCAGGCGGCTCAGGGCCTCCAGCGCGAGTGTCTCGATTTCCTGTGGGGTAGGGGCGAAGCGGAACGATTGACCAGTGTCAGGCATGGCTGTCACATAGGCGAAAGAAATAACGCAGGATAGAGAAATGCTTGCCAGACTGAACGAAACGGAACGGGCGATCGCGCTGGCGGATTTGCCCGAATGGACGGCGGTCGCCGAACCGGACGGGATTGCGCGCAGCTTCACCTTTCCCGATTTTGTCGCCGCCTTCGGCTTCATGACGCGCGTCGCGCTGCTGGCGGAAAAGGCGGACCATCATCCCGAATGGTCGAACGTCTATAATCGGGTCGAAATCACGCTCACCACCCATGATGCCGGCGGCCTGTCGCAGCGCGACATCGATCTGGCGAAGGGGATAGAGGCACTGCTGCGCTGACGCTTGACGCGGCATCGCCCGGCCGATAATCGCCCCGGCAACATCAAGAGTCGGGCCAACGTCCGACACCAACCTGCTCCCCGAGCAAGGTGGTGCCCCTCGCCAAGAGGGGGATGTGGCCGGACCGGCAATCCAACGGGACACGCAGCCACGACGACGTTGATCCGATGCTTGGTCACACACCAGCAGACGGAAGCATGACGTGCCCATTTCCACACAGCAATTTGCCAGCGACAATTATGCCGGGGCCTGCCCCGAGGCGCTCGACGCGATGCTTGCGGCGAACAGCGGGTCGGCGACGGCCTATGGCGAGGATGAATGGACCCAGCGCGCGGCGGACAATTTCCGCACCCTGTTCGGCGGCGATGCGGAGGTCTTCTTCGTCTTCAACGGCACCGCCGCCAATTCGCTGGCGCTCGCGGCACTGTGCCAGTCCTATCATAGCGTGATCTGTTCGGCCGCCGCCCATGTCGAGACCGACGAATGCGGTGCGCCCGAATTCTTCTCCAACGGGTCGAAGCTGCTGGCGGCACCATCCGTCGATGGCAAGCTGACGCCCGACGCGATCCGGCAGCTCGCGACCAGCCGGTCCGACATCCATTTCCCCAAGCCGCGCGTCGTCACCATCACCCAGCCGACCGAGACCGGCCTTGTCTACACGGTCGAGGAAGTGCGCGCGATTTCCGCCGTGTGCCGCGAACTGGGGCTGAAATTGCATATGGACGGCGCGCGCTTCGCCCATGCCTGCGCCAGCCTGGGCTGCGATCCGGCGGAGATCAGCTGGAAGGCGGGCGTCGACGTGCTCTGCTTTGGCGGCACCAAGAATGGCATGGCCGTGGGCGAGGCGGTGATCTTCTTCGATCGCGCGCTGGCGCAGGATTTCGACTATCGCTGCAAGCAGGCGGGACAACTGGCGTCGAAGATGCGTTTCCTGTCGGCGCCATGGATCGGCCTGCTGGAAAGCGGCGCCTGGCTGCGCAATGCCCGCCATGGCAATGATTGCGCGCGCCGGCTGGCGGCGGCGATCGCCGACCTGCCCGATGTCAGCCCGATCTTCCCGGTGGAGGCCAATGCGTTGTTCTTGTCGGCCCCCGCGCCGGTGCTGGACGCGCTGCGCGCGCGTGGCTGGCGTTTCTACACCTTCATCGGCGGCGGCGCGCGATTCATGTTCGCCTGGGATGCGCAGGTGGAGCGGGTCGACGAACTGGCCCGCGACATCAGGGAAGCCTGCCTGGCGGTCGCCGCCTGACCACAAGCTGATCCGAATAGGCGCAAGGACATGGGCGGGCTGGTGATCGTGCGCGCTGCGCATGTCCTTGTTGCGATATCGAAATGTCATCATGCAGCGGGGTCGGATAGCGGGATGATCCGTTGAGGATGCTCCAAAGCGGATGATCTTGCCTGGTCCAGCCAATTGATAAGAGGCGCTGATCCGGGCCTTCATCACGCCGCCGGCACAGGGGCCGGCGCGTGGACGGAGGCTGTCATGAAGAAGATCGGATGGTTGCTGCTGGGCGTCATGGTGCCGCAGCCGGGGCAGGCGCAGGAGGCGGCGCCGATGGCCGAAGCGCGGGCGGCGATCGAGACCGCCAATCTGGCCGCGCTGCCGCCGGAGGTACGGGCTGCGATCGGCCGGGCCTATTGGGCCACGGAGACGGTGCAGATACGGGGCGTCGAAAAGGTGAAGGGCCAGACGATCGCTGCCAAGGAAATGGTTTTCAAGAAAAATTCGATGATCGAATTTACCGGCGCACACCCCTGGGTATTGTTATTTGCCAGACGGATGCGGATCGAAGACCCACAATCTTTGCTGAGCATTCAACGCAACATGGCGCTGCTGGCAGGGCCGAAGGGCCAAGCTGGCGCAACCGGCGCTGGCGGGCGCAAGGGCAAGCGCACGGGTGCAAATGGTGGTCCGGGTGGTCAGGGCGGCAGTGGCACCGATGGCCGCCCCGGTGGCACGATCGCGGTGCCCGACATCTATATTGTCGTTGGGCGGCTGGAGGCGATCAATACACCGGAGCAGATCAACCAGGCGCGCATTGCCGTCGATTTTCGAGGCGTGCCGGGTGGTGCGGGTGGAGCCGGTGGTTCAGGGGGCAAAGGCGGAGCCGGCGCTGGCGGGCAAGACGGCAGAGCGAGTTGGAAAGTTTGCGAGAGTGGCCCCGGCAATGGAGGCAATGGTGGGCGCGGTGGTTCGGGCGGGAATGGCGGCGCAGGGGGAAATGGCGGCAATGGGGGGCGTGTCTATGTCATCGGCCTGCCCGTAGTGACGGATATCTTTACCGCAGGCGATATTTTGACAAGCGGTGGAGCGGCTGGAAAGGGCGGCGGAGCGGGAGCCGCTGGTGCAGGCGGATCGCACGGGTCGCATGGTTCGCGGCCGGGCATGTGTCGCGGCGGGCGCGATGGCGATGATGGCAAAGCGGGACGTGCGGGGAAAGCTGGAGGAAATGGCCAGATCGGCGGTCGTGGCAGCATCTATGCGTTCCGGCTGAACGCGCTTCAGTCGCTCGAAACGCCGCCCTCACCCTGAAGCGGCCTCAGGGTTCCTCGCCCTCGATCCGGGCGTCATAGCTGCTCAGCGCGCTGATGACATCCGGCATCTTTTCGTAGCGCTTGCGCAGCAAGGCCAGCTTCGCGTCGGTGCCGGAGCAGAGTTCGGCGACGCTTTCCTCGATATAGGCGCGCCGTTCCGCATCATAGGGTTCCTCGCCGCGGAAATGGTCGCAGCTGTCGCGGTCGACCATGAAGGCGGTGACTTCGCGCGGGAAGGGGGCGGGCTGGGCCGCATTGCTCGACGGCGGCAGGTCGAGCGAATTGGTCGGGCCGGGCGGGCCGACGGTGACGATCGGCGCCGGGCGCGAAGGCAGGACGGCGGGCGGAGCGGGTGGCGGCGGATCGGGCTGGACCACGGCAACAGCCACCTGTTGCGGTGCGCTGACCGGGGCGGCCTGTGCGCTGTCATCGGACGAGCCCTTGCAGCCGGTGACGAGCACCAGCGCCAGCATCATCGGAAACAGCTTCAAACGCCCCTTCACCCGATTTCCTCCCGCAGTCCGGCGATCAGATCCGCAACATGCGGCAAGCGCGACTCTTCCTCGTCGAGGATCGCCAGAAACGCCGCCCGCCTATAGTTGCGCAGCGCCCCTTCGGGAAGACGGGTTGGGGCAGGAATTGCGGAAATTACGATATCCAGCAAACGCTCCACCCCATGGAGCCTGCCCCACAGATAGTCATTCTCCCGATAGACCCGGCTGAAAAAGGCACCAAAATTGTTGAATTCAATGCCTTTTAGCGTGGCGTTGGCGCCCCCGGCGCGGATGGCGGTGCAATCTTCGGGCGAAATCCGGTCGACCTTGATCGGATCATATTCATCGACAGCGTCACCCTGAAGCAACGGTAACGTCGCGATGTCGGAGAAGGGGAAGCCGAGATAGGCCAGCAACATGGTGCGGCGCCCCGCCTTGGGCAAGTTGGCGAGCGCCTCGGCCAGCAGCATGTCGGCCGCCTCGTCGCGGGCACGCAGGCCGCGCGCCTGCGCCATCGCCTCCAGCGCGGCACCGGCGTCGGTCGGCACCTGCGCCGCGGCGGCGCGGACATGGTCATTGTAGAAATCATTGCCCTCGCATTCGGTGTAGAGGGCGAGCGCGCGATAGATGGCGTCGTGCATCGCCTGCACCGCTTCGCTGTCGGCATCGGCCTCTAATTCCAGCGTCTCGGCCAGCCGCCGCGCCAGGAAGCGCAGGCGGCGGATGCGGAAGGCCAGGTCATGGGTGCGGAAGAAGAGGACGGGCGCGGCGGCGGAGCCGGCATCCTCGGTCAACTGGTCGGCGCCGATCGCGCGCACCTGCTTCCAGATCGCCTGGCGATAGGCTTCGCGCATCATCGGCGCATCCTCGCCGCTCAGCTGGAACAGCCGCGCGGCCAGATCCTCGACGATGCCCGACAGTTTGAGATGGGCATAAGCGGGGAAGGCGAATCCGGCCGATGCGGCGGCGCGCTGCTGCGCCTTGCCGCGCCAGGCGGACAGGCGCGCCGGCGTTGGCCGGTCGAGGAACAGCATGCGGCCGATCGCCCCCTCCACCTCCGCTTCGATACCGGGGCGCAGCGCCTGGATGATCCGGCCCATGCGGCGGATGCGGGCGGAATGGCGGTCGATCGCCTCCAGATTGTCGCGGATCGGCTGTTCGCGCGGAATGTCCGACAGCGCGCCGAAGATGGTGCGGAAAAAGCCGGGGAGCGGCATATTCTCGCCGGTCGGCGCGGCTTCCTCCTCGCCCTCGCGATTAAGGTGGATCGACCGGTGGCCGGGCTTGGGATCGATATAGACGAAGCGGCGATCGACCTCGCGCCGCGACGGCCGGTTCTTGAGCGCGCCGATCGCCTGGGCAAAGGGGGCGTTGGCCAGCACCGATCCGTCGATCAGCACCGCGTCCTCGGCCTCGCCCCGTGCCGCCCGGCGCGGCAGCACGCGCGCCAGAAAGGCGTCGCGGCCGGGCCAGGCGCGGTGGCGGCGCTTCAATACCCGGTCCAGTTCGCGCACGGTGAAGGGTGGAAAGGCGCCGGGGAAGCTGGCGGTGGCGCGCGCGGCAAAGACCAGTTCGGCCGGATCGGCAAAGCCGCTGGCGCTGCCGCCCCGGCCGCGAAAGCCGATCGACAGCCGATGCTCGGTCTCGATCACCTGGGGCGGGCTGTTGAGGCTCAGGCTCTGCACATGGCCGTCGAAATCGGTGACGGTGACGAACAGGTCGAGCGGATGGCCGTCGGGCAGCAGCGACGGCCCGGCCGGCGTGGCGGCCATGGCGTCGAACGCGTCGAGCAGCATGGTCGAGAATATTTCCCCGCCAAAGGGCGGCTCGAACCAGCGCGAACGGATGAAGCGCGACAATTTCATCCGCACCTCTTCGCGCGTGTCGGGCGCCACCGTGCGCTCGACCGCGTCGCCGGGGCGGCGCGCGGCCATCCATACCAGCGGCGTCGCCCAGAATTTGGTCAGCGCGCGGGCGGGGCGGGCGTCGGGATCGAGCAGTTCGTCGACATCGGCATTGTCGAGCCACAGCGCAGTGAGTGGCTCCAGCGACTGGCCGGTCTCGATTGCCTGGGCCAGGAAGATGCCGTTGATGCCACCCGCGCTGGCGCCGGCGATGATGTCGGGCAGGATGCGCAGCCGCGTGCCGCTCGCCGCCTCGATATCGGCGAACAGTCGATGATAGACCGCCTCGCTCGCCCCCTGCGGCGCCACCCCGTCATGAAAAGCCCGGCTCGCCCGCGTCAGGTGCCAGATTTCCTTGGTGATGCCGTGCATGTAGACGGCCAGGCTGATCCCGCCATAACAGACGAGCGCGAGGCGTAATTCCTTCTCCCTCATGGGGATAGGGATCGCAAAGCCAGGCCGCCTTGTCGAGAGGCGGAATGTCCCCCCCCTGTCCGAAAGCGGGAAGGGGGGGCGGAGGTGGGTGGCTAAGCAACGGCCTGTTTTCCACCGTCATCCCCGCGCAGGCGGGGATCCATCTCTCCAGCGTCGGACCAGATGCAAGGTCAGGGGATGGATTCCCGCCTACGCGGGAATGACAAAATGGGGTGGGGAGCGGAATGGCGGCTTAGACGCGAGCCAAAGCCAATAGCTGACGGAAAACCTACGAAGGTCGGTTTGGGTTTTTGGGGTTTGGTGCCCGGCGCTGCCAAAGCCCCCAGCACAGCCAACCGAAATTGAACAAGCAGAGCAGCCCCCCGCCCAAATTCATCCAATCGCGCTTAACGCCTTGCAACGGGCTGAAATGGAGACCCGCCCAAAGCAAGGCAGCAAAAGCCAAGCCGTTGAACCACAGAAATAGAGAGTTACGCGGGTCTTCGCTCATTGGATGGCCATTTCTCCCGTGGCTCGATGGTACCGGCATTGGTTAGAGGCTGCAATCGGTGAGTATGACGGAACGGCCTGACGTCTTGAACTGGTCGTTTCTTGCAAGTTCTAGCCGGCGTCATCCTGACGAAAGTCAGGATCCATTCTGCGCTATGGCGGATGGGGAGCGCTGAATGGATCCCGGATCAAGTCCGGGATGACGGAACCGGCAAGGTCCGCTTTTCTGACCGACGATCGAACAAGCCGACGACAGTGAATGGTCGTCTTCAGACCCTCAGCCATCCCCAACACGCGCCCGCATTCACCCGACCCGGAATTCCGCCCAGATCGGCAGATGGTCCGACGCCTTGCGCGCGGCGGCGCTTTCGTGGACGCCGCTGTCGACCAGGCGAATGCGGCCGCAATGCATGATCCTGTCGAGCCGGGCGACCGGGCGGCGGGCGTGGAAGCTGCGGCCGCAGGGTGCGAAGCTGTAATGGCGGGCAAAGTCGGCGAGGCAACCGCGTTCGGCGCTCCATTCGTTGAGGTCGCCCATCAGCACCGTCGGCAGGGCATGGCCCTGGGCCGCGGCATGGATGACCGCCGCCGCCTGCTTGCGCCGCCACAGGCCCGACAGGTCGAGATGCATGCCGAATACGCGCAGGGTCGCGCCCTTGATCGCGACCTCCGCCATGGTCGCGCCGCGCGGTTCCAGGCAAGGGAGGTGCAGCACGTCATAGGCGGCGACCTCCGCCTCCTTGCGGACGATGATGGCATTGCCGTGCCAGCCCATGCTGTCGGTCTGGACGTTGAGAGGCACCGGCTTGTAGCCACTCTGGCGGTCGAGCAGCAGCGGCGGGATCGCGGCATAGCGTATGCCGAAGCGCCGGTCGGCCTCCTGCAGCGCGATGATGTCGGCATCCACCTCGTTCAGCACGTCGATCACCCGCTCGGGTGAACGGCGGCGGTCGGTGCCGATGGCCTTGCGGATATTATAGCTGGCGACGCGGATCGTGGCGGACATGCTGCTTCAATGCGCCAGCGGCGCGGGGGTTTCCAGCCTCGATGCAAGATCGCGTTTGTGTTCCTTTTATGTTCTGTTATGCGTGGGCGATGGCCAAGGCAAAGCGCAAATTCGTCTGTCAGCAATGCGGCACCGTCTCCGGCCGGTGGCAGGGGCAGTGCGATGACTGTGGCGAATGGAACAGCATCGTCGAGGAAGCGGCCGAGACCGTCTTTTCCGCCAAGCATGACCTGCAGGGTGGTGGTCGGGCGATCACGCTCATCGGCCTCGACAGCAAGGTGGAACTGCCCGCGCGCACCAGCACCGGCATCGCCGAGTTCGACCGGGCGCTGGGCGGCGGCATCGTGCCGGGATCGGCGACGCTGATCGGCGGCGATCCGGGCATCGGCAAGTCGACCCTGTTGTTGCAGGCGGCAGCGCGGGTCGCCTCGCGCGGGCTGACCGTCGCCTATATCAGCGGGGAGGAAGCGTCGGACCAGGTGCGGCTGCGCGCCCAGCGGCTGGGCCTGGGCAATGCGCCGGTGCAGCTGGCGAGCGCGACATCGGTGCGCGATATCCTGACGACACTGAGCGACGGCGTGCCGCCCGCATTGCTCATCATCGATTCGATCCAAACCATGCACAGCGACCTGATCGAGGGTGCGCCCGGCACCGTCAGCCAGGTGCGCGCGTCGAGCCAGGAACTGATCAAGTTCGCCAAGCAGCGCGGCACCGCGCTGATCCTGGTCGGCCATGTCACCAAGGATGGCAGCATCGCGGGCCCGCGCGTGCTGGAACATATGGTCGACACGGTGCTGGCGTTCGAGGGTGAGCGCAGCCACCAATATCGCATCCTGCGCGCGATCAAGAACCGCTTTGGCGGCACCGACGAGATCGGCGTCTTCTCGATGGTCGCCGAGGGGCTGGAGGAGGTCGCCAACCCGTCCGCCTTGTTCCTTACCAATCGCGACGAGACGGTGACCGGCGCCACCGTCTTCCCCGCGCTTGAAGGGACGCGGCCGGTGCTGGTCGAGATTCAGGCGCTGGTGGTGCGGCTGTCGAGCGGGGCAACGCCCCGGCGCGCGGTGGTCGGCTGGGACAGTGGCCGGCTGGCGATGATCCTCGCCGTGCTGGAGGCGCGCTGCGGCCTCAGCTTCTCGACCTGCGAAGTCTATCTCAATGTCGCGGGCGGCTATCGCCTGTCCGATCCGGCTGCCGATCTGGCCGTCGCCGCCGCTTTGATGTCGGCCTTGTCGGAACGGCCGGTGCCCGCCGATGTCGTACTGTTCGGCGAGATTGCGCTGTCGAGCGAGATCCGCCCCGTCTCGCACACGCCGCTGCGGCTCCGGGAATCGGCGAAACTGGGCTTCAACCGCGCCTTCGTGCCGGCGTCGGGCGCGGACGGAGTGAAGGGGATTTCGGTCAGCGGCTTCCGCACCCTTGCGCAGCTGGTTGACCAGATGCTCGGGCGCGGATAGCCAGCGCGGCATGAACGCCGTCGATATCCTTGTCCTCCTCCTCATCGGCGGTTGCGCCATATTCGGCCTGCTGCGCGGGTTCGTGACCGAAACCCTCTCGCTCATCGCCTGGGTCGCGGGCATCTTCGCGATCAGCCTGTTCCACGCTTCCGTCACCGAATTGCTGACCAGCTTTGTCGGCAGCGAGAGCGGGGCGGCGGTGCTGGCCTTCTTCCTGATCTTCGCCGTCACCTTTGGTGCGGGCAAGCTGCTCGCCCGCGCGATCGGCCAGCGTACCCGCCAGTCGGTGCTCGGCCCGATCGACCGGGTGCTGGGCGGCGGCTTCGGCGCGATCAAGGGCCTGATTGGCGCGACCCTGGTCTTCCTCGCCTTCTCCCTGGTCTATGACACATTCTACGGTAGCGGCGCACGCCGCCCCGACTGGCTGTCCGACGCCCGCACCTATCCGCTGCTCAACGCCAGCGGCAAGGCGATCAGCGAATTTGTCGACGAACAGCGCGCGCAGAAACCGGCGGAGTCCGATCCGGCGGCGTGACCGGGTTGGATGGCTTACGGCCATCCCACCGACGTCATGCTGAACTTGTTTCAGCATCCATCAAGCCTAACAAACCATTGGTCTATTGGGAGGAATGGACCCTGAAACAAGTTCAGGGTGACGATGATGGGATGGGCGGTTCTTGATCGAAACTCGATCCGTCACGCCCGCATGCCGCTGTCCTACAACTCTGCCCCTGTTCTAATCTGGGGCATGACGCTGCCGCTCATCCTGCCTCCGCTATCCATGCAAATGGCGCGCGACGGGTGCGTCGTTGTCGCTGCGCTGGTGCGCGGGTGGGGCCTTGTCGGGGCGTGCCGGGCGCGTCTGCCGAACCTGCCATGGCGCGTTACCGGCGCGTGGGCGGTGCATCATGGGAGCGAAGCAGGTGCAAATGCCCGGAAAAGGCCGTTTACACTATGAACTTCGGTCGTGACCCGCGCGGCCCGTGTCCTTGGGCGGGCTACAGCCAGCCCTTGGCGCGATAGGCTTCGACGGTGGCCTTGAGCCCTTCCTCGGTCGGGATCTGCGGCGTCCACAGCCGCTTGGGCGGCTGCTTGCGCTTGGCGACGACCCAGTCGGGATGGCAGAAATAATCGACCCGGTCGGGGGTCAGCTTGGCGTTGCGGCCGCGCACCAGCCGGTCGAGCCGGGCGGCGGTCGCCAGCAGCCATTGCGGCGTCGCGAAGGTGCGGACATTGCGGCCCACGGCCCGGCCGATCGCCTGGCCGAATTCCTGATGGTCCCAGCCGCCGGGCGTCGCATCGTCCGCCTCATAAGTGCGGGTCTGGCTCTGCTCCTTTTCGCAGGCGAGCGTCAGCAGCAGGCGGGACAGATCGGCGACATGGATCACCGACAGCCGGCCGCCGGGCGGCAGCAGCATGATGCCGCGCTTGGCCATGCGGAACAGCTCCAGCATCTCCTGGTCATTGGGGCCATAGATGGCGGGCGGGCGCACGATCGTCCAGTCGAGGCCGCTGGCCTTCACATGGCGTTCGGCCAGTTCCTTCGACCAGCCATAGTCCGACATGCCCGGCTCGCGCGCGGCGAGCGAGGAGACATGGACGAGCCGGCGCACACCGCGTTTGCGCATGGCGTCGACCACGGCCATCGTGCCGCGCGCATTGCCCGCCTCGAACCCCTCGCGGTCGGGCGCGTTCACCACGCCCGCGATATGGATCACGGCATCGGCGTCGCGCACCAGCGTGTCGAGCGCGGCGGTATCGTCGAGCGAGCCGGGCACCCATTTGAGATGGGCGCGGGGTGGCTGCGCCCGGCGGGTGAGGGCGTTGACCTGAAGACCGGCGGCCAGCGCCTGATCGAGCGTTTCGGCGCCGACGAAACCCGTCGCGCCGGTCATGGCAATTCTAAGGGACATAATAGGTCAGACCATCGCCATATGGTCGCGATGGACCAGCACGGTGCGGGACATTTCGCCGAGCAGGGCGGGAATGTCCTCGCTGCGGCGGCCGGCGATCTTCGCGGCGGCCTCGCTGTCATATTCGGTGAGGCCACGGGCGATCACCCGGCCGTCCTGATTGAGAATGTCGACCACGTCGCCGCGCGCGAACACACCCTCGACCTGCGCGACGCCGGCCGGGAGCAGGCTGTTGCCCTTGCCCAGAGCGGCTTCGGCGCCGGCATCGACGATGATCCGGCCGAGCACGGTGAGGCGGCCCGAGAGCCAGCCCTTGCGCGCGCCCTGGCTTTCGGCGGCCAGGAAGATGGAGCCGCGGCCGCCATTGGCCCAATGGCTGAGCGGGGCGTCGACCTTGCCCGAAATGATGGCGAGATGGGCGCCGGCGCCGGTGGCGATCTGGGCCGCCTGGATTTTCGACACCATGCCGCCCGACCCCATGCCCGAAGCCGAACCGGTGTCGGCCATGGCGGCAATGCGCGCGTCGATGCGCTCTATCCTCTCGATCAGCATGGCATTCGCATCGGCGTGCGGGTTGGCGGTGTAAAGCCCGTCCACGTCCGACAGCAGCACAACCGCGTCGGCCCGTGCCGCCTGTCCGATGCGCGCCGCGAGCCGATCATTGTCGCCAAAGCGGATCTCCGCCGTGGCGACGCTGTCATTCTCGTTCACCACCGGCACGACGTCGAGCGCCATCAGTCGCTCCAGCGTGGCGGATGCGTTGAGATAGCGGCGGCGATGCTCCAGATCGTCGAGCGTCACCAGCATCTGCGCGGCGGTAATGCCCTTTTCATGCAGCAGGCTGGCCCAGCATTGCGACAGGGCGATCTGGCCGGTGGCGGCCGCCGCCTGCGCATCCTCCAGGCTGCCGCGCCCGCCCTTGGGCAGCTTCAGCCGGCGCGCGCCCAGCGCGATTGCGCCTGACGACACGATGATGACCTGTTGCCCGGCCGCCTTTCGCGCGGCGACATCGGCCACCAGCGTGCGCAGCCAGTCGACGCGCACTTCCCCGGCCGGATCGACCAGCAGCGCCGACCCGATCTTGATGACCAGGCGGCGGACTAGGGCAGGGGGAAAGCCGGACAGAGTGTCGGTCATGATCGCTACTGAATAGGAGGGCGGGGTGATCCGTTCAGATCGGCGACCAGGTGGCTTCGCCGTCGCTGTCGTCGGCGTCGTCCTCTTCACGATCCTCGTCGAGCATTTCCAGCACGGCGTCGAGCAACGGGGTGACGCCTTCGCCGGTCGCGCCGGAGATGATGAAGACATCTTCCACGCCGGCCTGCTCGCGCAACTGTTCGGCAATGTCTTCCATCAGTTCCTGGCCCAGCAGGTCGCCCTTGTTGAGCACCACGATCTGCGGCTTTTCGTCCAGCCCGCCGCCATAGGCGGCGAGTTCGTCGGTGACGATGCGGAAGGCTTCGACCGGGTCGTCGCCGGTCGCGTCGATCAGGTGCAGCAGCACGCGGCAGCGTTCGATATGGCCCAGGAACCGGTCGCCAATGCCCGCGCCCTCGGCCGCGCCCGCGATCAGACCGGGAATGTCGGCCAGCACGAATTCGCGATCACGGTGCAGCACCACGCCAAGCTGCGGCTTGGTGGTGGTGAAGGCATAGGCGCCGACCTTCGCCTTGGTGTTCGTCACCTGGTTGATCAGGGTCGACTTGCCGGCGTTGGGCATGCCGACCAGGCCGACATCGGCCAGCAGCTTGAGCCGCAGCCAGACCCACATTTCCTGGCCCGGCCAGCCGGTGCCATGCTGGCGCGGCGCCCGGTTGGTGCTGGTCTTGTAGGACAGGTTGCCACGGCCGCCGTCGCCGCCGCGCAGGAAGCTCACACGCTGCCCGACCTCGGTGAAGTCGGCCAGGATTTCCTGTTCCTCATATTCGGGATAGCCGTCTTCGTCCTCGGTCCCCTCGATCGGCTGGGGATCGGACAATATCTGGGTGCCGACCGGCACCTTGACGATCAGGTCGTTGCCGCCGGCGCCATAACGGTTCTTGCCCATGCCGGGCATGCCGCGCTGCGCCTTGAAATGCTGGGTGTAGCGGAAGTCGATCAGCGTGTTGAGGCCGGCCACGGCCTCGAAGATGATGTCGCCGCCCTTGCCGCCATTGCCGCCGTCCGGGCCGCCATATTCGACATATTTTTCACGCCGAAAGCTGACCGCGCCGGGACCGCCCCAGCCGGACTTGATATAGATTTTTGCTTGATCGAGAAAATGCATGGCGCGCCCATAGCGTCTTCTTGGGCAAAATTAAACCTTAGCTTGCGACACTTTTGCCGTCGCCGTCAACCGCGCTTCTTCGGTCAGGGCGGAGACCAGGCTGCGGGCCGCCAGTTCGCGCGCTTTCTCGCGATTGAGGCCCAGCGCAGCGGCCATCGGGCCGCCCATCTGCGAATCGCCCAGCGCCAGCAGGACCAGCATCAGCGTATTGTCGCGGATCACCTCGGCCAGTTGCGGGCGGAGCGCCGTCGCGGCCAGCTTGTCGACCAGCCGGTGGATCGCATCGACCACCGGGTCGAGCGCATCCTCATTGCCCGACGCCAGCATCCAGCTGGCCAGCGCGCCGGCGCCGCCCGCGTCGAACGCGTCGAAGGTCATGTCGACGATCCGCCGGGGCTCGACCTCGCCGCGCCGGGCAGCATTCACCGCGTCGCCGATCGTGGCGGTGATGGCATCGGCCAGATAGCCGGCCAGCGCCTTCTGCAGGCCGGCGGCCGATCCGAAATGATGGAGCAGATTGGCGTGGGTACGGCCAATGCGATTGCCCACCGCCTTTAGCGTGACAGCCTGCGGCCCTGCTTCCAGCAGCAGGTCGCGGGCGGCTTCCAGCGCAATCAGGCGACTTTCGTCGGGGCTGAGGCGCGAGCGCTTGAGGGGGATCGGTTCGGGCAACGTGCCCTGCCCATGACACAGGGGCGGGGGGAAGGCCATAGCCATGTGCGGGGTTGCTTGACCGGCCCCTGCGCGGCCGCCCATAGATTGGCGATGACCGATGCACCGATCCTCACCACCGACCGCCTGATCCTGCGCCCGCATCGGGTGGAGGATTATCCTGCCTGCCAGGCGCTATGGGCCGATCCCGACGTGGTGCGCTTCATCGGCGGCGCGGCGCTCGATGCGCAGGCGGTCTGGTTCCGCATCCTGCGCTATGCCGGCATGTGGGCGCTGCTCGGCTATGGCATGTGGGCGATCGAGGATCGCACCAATGGCGAATTGCTGGGCGAGGCGGGGCTGCTGAGCGCGGCGCGGGGCCTGGCTGAACTGGACGGCGTGCCGGAAGCGGGCTGGGTGCTGGGGCCGGCCGCCTGGGGGCGCGGCATCGCGACCGAGGCGATGGCGGCGATCTTTGCCTGGACCGATGCGCATCTGGATGTGCCGTCGATCCGCTGCATCATCGCGCCCGACAATGGCGGGTCGATCAAGGTGGCGGAGAAACTGGGCTTTGCCGCGCTGGCCGAAGTCGATTTCCATGGCGCACCGACCCGTGTATTCGATCGGCCCTGTCAGAGGTGAGGGGCGGGCGCCCTGATCGGCGCCCGCGCACTTCAGTCAAGCGGCAAGCGCCGGCAGCGCGTCGCCATATAGGTCCATCGCAAAGTCCACGCTGATGCGGGCGGCCTCGCCCTCGTCGAACACCAGGCAGTCGGCCTCGGCCCCGCGAGCGGGGCTATAGCGCCGCTCGATGGTGCCGTTGGCGCGGAAACCGATCTTGCGCAGGACATGGCCCGACGCACGATTGTCGGCGAAATGGACGGCGCGGACAGCGGGCAGATTATGCGCGCGGGCGATGCTCATGACGGCGCGGGCCGCCTCCGTGGCGAAGCCCAGGCCCCAATAGGGGCGGGCAATCCAGTAGCCCAGTTCCGGCGTGCCATCCTCGGCCTCGTGGATGCCGCAGCCGCCCACCAGGCGCGGCGCGCCTTGGGTGCGGGTGAAGGCCAGCAGGCGCGGCATGCGCGAATCCTGCGGCAGTGCCAGGAAGGCTTCGGCATCGGCCAGGCCATAGGGGGCGGGTGCGCGGCTCAGATTGCGCAGGACCGCGTCATTGCCGATGGCCTGGGCCAGGGCGGGGGCATCTTCCATCCAGCCTGGCCGCAGCAGCAGGCGGGGGGTACGGGCGAACATTCACGTCTCTCCTCTTCGTGCGCGCCAATAGCTGCCAATCATGACGGCTTGACGACGGTCTTCTCTGGCTGAGCCCCGCCCGCACGACGCGCGAGAAGGTCAGTAGTTCCAGAGGTTTGAGGGAAATCGGGAGGAGTGCCCGGTGATGTTCGTCAGAACGGAAAAAGGGCGCTCCCTGTGAAGGGGCGCCCTTTTTTCCCTCGATCCCGATCGGCGCACTTATGTGCGAAGCCGATCAGGCGGGACGTCCCTTTTGCGAAGGACGACCCGTCATCGATCGTCCGTTATTCGGCTGCCGCGGCTACCGCGTCGACCGATACATATTTGCGGCCGAGCTTGCCGTCGTGGAACACGACGCGACCTTCGCCCAGGGCGAAGAGGGTGTGATCCTTGCCCATGCCGACGTTGCGGCCGGGATATACGCGGGTGCCGCGCTGGCGAATGATGATGTTGCCGCCGATCACTTCCTGACCGCCGAACTTCTTCACGCCAAGGCGCTTCGACTCAGAATCGCGACCGTTACGCGACGAACCGCCAGCTTTCTTATGTGCCATGACCTAAACTCCTTATCTAAGCTGCGCTCAGGCGATCGACACGATCTTGAGGATCGTGTGATTCTGGCGGTGGCCGTTCTTGCGGCGATAGTTGTGACGACGACGCTTCTTGAAGACGATGACCTTTTCGCCCTTCGCCTGCGCAATGATTTCGGCTGCGACGGTCAGCTTGGCTGCGTCCTTCAGGTCGCCGCCTTCGCCGGCCAGCAGGACGTCGTCCAGCGTAACCTTGTCGCCGGCTTCGCCAGCGAGCTTTTCAACGACGATCTTATCTCCGGCGGCGACGCGATACTGCTTGCCGCCCGTGCGCACGATAGCGAACATGGCTTGGTCTCTTCTCGTTCAAATCTGCTTTACGCAGATCGTCGAGGACAAAAAGCCTGTTCGACCCGCGCGGGAATGTGGCCCGGTAGTGGAATGACTCGATTCTGTCAACCGCCATGGGCCCAGCTTGTGGGCTGGTTTTTGGCTCTTAGTCTTCCTACATCGGTGATGGAAGGGAATATAAGCGCCGATGAGCAGATTACATCCCCAGGATGCGACCGGCAAGGGCAGGCTGCCCTTCATCGCATCGCTGTGGGCTGCGATCCTGGTCGCGCTTCTGTGTGCGATCGCGCCGGACGGCCCGCCTTCCAGCAAGCTCAATGGCTCCGCCTTCAGTTCCGCCACGACCGGCGTTGTGCTCAAGGCGCGCTCGCTGCCTGCGCCGCATCTGGCACGTGCGCCCCGCCCTGATGGGGATGGGGTGGCCTTGCCCTGGCTGCTGGCGGCGGCGCTCGCCCTCATGCTCTCCTGGCGCCGTCTGGCGCCTGACGCGCCCCTGCCGCTGCCGGCAGGCCGCTACAGCCATCTTCGCGCGCGGAGTCGCCGCGCCCGCGCCCCGCCCGCCTTCCTCTGACATTTTTCCCGCCCGCCATGGCGGGCGTCCGTCAGACAGAAGGAATTGAGATCATGCCCCGCAAAAGAAAGATGCGCGGTGGCCGGCGCAATCCGCCCGGCTGGTTCATGCCCGTCGTCATGGCAGGGCTCGGTGCCGCCGGCGCCCTGCTCTCGATCGCGATGCTCGGCATCGTCGAATAATAGACAATGTTCCGCGCCGGCGGCAGGATGAAGGCCTGCTGCCGGCGGACAGGGAAGGATATTCATGCCTCACCACACGCCCCTTATCGGGACGATCGTTGCCGGCCTCGTCGTGGCCTTCATCATGGGTGCCATCGCCCATCGCCTGAAATTATCGCCGCTGGTCGGCTATCTGGTCGCCGGCATCATGGTCGGCCCCTTCACCCCCGGCTTCGTCGCCGACAGTGGCCTGGCCAATGAACTGGCCGAAATCGGCGTCATATTGCTGATGTTCGGCGTCGGCCTGCATTTCTCGCTCAAGGATTTGTTGTCGGTCAAGGCGATCGCCGTGCCCGGCGCGATCGTGCAGATCGCGGTCGCGACCCTGCTCGGCATGGGCCTTGGCTATCTGATGGGCTGGCCGCTGATGGGCGGGCTGGTCTTTGGCCTGGCTTTGTCGGTCGCCAGCACGGTCGTGCTGCTGCGCGCGTTGCAGGGGGCGGACCTGGTGGAAACGCGGCGGGGTCGCATTGCGGTCGGCTGGCTGATCGTCGAGGATCTGGTGATGGTCCTTGCCCTCGTCCTCCTGCCGGCGCTGGCGGGGGTGATGAACAATGCCGATGCGGGCGGCGGGGCGAGCGCGCTGATTGCGCCGCTGGTCGGCACCTTGCTCAAGGTCGTCGGCTTCGTCGTGCTGATGCTGGTGGTGGGCCGTCGCCTCATCCCCTGGGCGCTGCACTGGGTGGTGCATAGCGGATCGCGCGAACTGTTCCGCCTCGCCGTGCTGGCGATCGCGTTGGGTGTCGCTTTCGGTGCCGCCATCGTGTTCGACGTGTCCTTTGCGCTGGGCGCCTTCTTTGCCGGCATGATCCTGGGCGAAACCCCGCTCAGCCGCCGTGCGACCGAGGAGACGCTGCCGCTGCGCGACGCCTTTGCGGTGCTGTTCTTCGTGTCGGTCGGCATGTTGTTCAACCCCGCGGTGGTGATCGAGCAGCCGCTGCCGCTGCTGGCAACGGTCCTCATTATCGTCGTCGGCAAGTCGATCGCCGCCTGGGGCATCGTCCGTGCCTTTGGCCATCCCAATGTCACGGCGCTGACGATTGCCGCCAGCCTGGCGCAGATCGGCGAATTTTCCTTCATCCTGGCGTCGCTGGGGGCGGGGCTGGGCGTGTTGCCGGCGGAGGCGCGCGACCTGATCCTTGCCGGTGCGATCGTGTCGATCTTCATCAATCCGATCCTCTTCTCGCTGATCGTGCGCGATCACAAGAAGGAGGAAGATGAGACGCAGGCGGACACCGCGACCGATCAGCCGCGCCTCGGCCATGTCATCCTGGTCGGCTATGGCCGCGTCGGCAAGCTGATCGCCAAGCGGCTGGCCGAGCGCCATGTCCAGTTCGTGGTGATCGAGGGCGATCCCGAACGGGTCGAGGAAGCGGAAGAGGCCGGCCTGTCGGTGGTGCGCGGCAATGCGCTGGAGGACCGGCATTTGCTGGCGGCGGGCATATGCGAGGCGCGCTATCTGCTGATCGCGGTGCCCGAAGGGTTCGAGGGCGGCGCGATCAACGAGCATGCCCGCCATCTCAACCCCAATCTGCAGGTGATCGCCCGCGCCCATAGCGATGCCGAGGTCGCGCATCTCGAAGCGCTGGGCGTGCGCCATGTCGTCATGGGCGAACGCGAACTGGCCGGGCGCATGCTGCAGCTTTGCGGCGTCGGCTGAGGGACAAAGAAAAAGGGCGGTGAACGATGATCGATCGTTCACCGCCCTTTTCAGGACGTCATGTTACGGGCCTTAGCCGCGCGGCTTGCGCGGGCCGCCGGGACGCTTGGGTCCGCCCTTGAAGGGGCGGGGGGCGTAACCGGCCGGGCGGGGGCCACGATCGTTCGAGCGATTGCCCTGACGGCGATTGTCGCGGGCCTGCTCGCGCGGGGCGCCGTCGATCATCTCGAACGCCACGTCGGCGCCCTCGTCATTGGCCTCGCCCGAGCGCTTGACGGCCGACATGAAGCGGCTGGCGATCGCGCGCGGGATTTCGAACATGGTTTCGTTGGTGGTGATGCGGATGGCGCCAATGTCACCGCGCGACACATGACCACGGCGGCAGATCAGCGGCAGGATCCAGCGCGGATCGGCATTCTGGCGACGGCCGATGTCCATGCGGAACCACTGGGTATCCTCGAAGCCCGGACGCGGCCCTTCCTGGCGCGGCGGCGCTTCGCTGCGGTCCAGCAGTTCCTCGGGCGCGGGCAGCGAGGCGCGGGCGCTCTTCACCAACATCGCGGCGATTTCCTTGGCCGACTTTTCCGCCAGCAGCTCGGCGCCCAGTGCCCAATCGGCCTCGTCCAGCTCGGCCTTTTCCATCAGGGTCGAGCGCAGGCGGGCATTATCCTGTTCCAGGATCGCTTCCTTGCTGGGCGGGGTGCCCCATTCGACGGGAATCTTGGCGCCACGCAGCATCGATTCGACGCGGCGGCGACGCGGATAGGGGACGATCAGGACAGCGGTGCCCTTCTTGCCGGCGCGACCGGTGCGGCCCGAACGGTGCTGCATCGTCTCGGCGTCGCGCGGCAGTTCGACATGGACCACCAGCGTCAGGCTGGGCAGATCGATGCCGCGCGCGGCGACGTCGGTGGCGACGCAGACGCGGGCGCGCTTGTCGCGCAGCGCCTGGAGCGCGTGGTTGCGCTCATTCTGGCTATGCTCGCCCGACAGTGCCACGGCGGCGAAGCCGCGCTCGGTCAGGCTGCTATGCAGGTGGCGGACATTGTCGCGCGTGGCGCAGAACAGGATCGCGGTTTCGGCTTCATGATAGCGCAGCAGGTTGACCACCGCATTCTCGATGTCGGACGGGGCGACGGTGACGGCCTGGTAGCTGATGTCGCCATGGCCGCGTTCTTCGCCGACGGTCGAGATGCGCAGCGCGTCCGACTGATAGCGCTTGGCCATCGCGACGATCGGCTTGGGCATGGTGGCCGAGAAGAGCAGGGTGCGGCGATCTTCCGGCGCGCTGTCCAATATGCCTTCCAGATCCTCGCGGAAGCCCATGTCGAGCATTTCGTCCGCTTCGTCGAGGACGACGGTGCGCATTCCCGACAGGTCCAGTGCGCCGCGTTCCAGATGGTCGCGCAGGCGGCCGGGGGTGCCGACGACGATATGGGCGCCATGGCTGAGCGCGCGGCGTTCCTTGGCGGCGTCCATGCCGCCGACGCAGGTGGCGATGCGGGCGCGGGCGGCGCCATAGAGCCATTCCAGCTCGCGGCTGACCTGCAGCGCCAGTTCGCGCGTCGGCGCGATCACCAGCGCCAGCGGCAGGCCGGCGACGGGCAGCTTGTCGCCGCCGGTCAGCAGTTCGGCGGCCATGGCCAGGCCGAAGGCGACGGTCTTGCCCGAGCCGGTCTGTGCCGACACCAGCAGGTCGCGGCCCTGCGCTTCGTCCTGCGTCACTTCGGACTGGACCGGGGTCAGGCTCTCATAGCCCTTGGTGGTCAGCGCCTGGGCGAGCATGGAGGGGAGATGTTCAAAAGACATTTTTTCGTTTTCCATCGGTAAAGCGACCCGCCATTCCCGACGGATACGTGAAGACCTGCCATGCTCCCGCCATGGAGAGCCCAGGGGTAGGTCGCGTCCCTGGTTCCAAAATCCTCCCCTTGTCGGGGGAGGGGGACCGTCGACATCGCCGACGGTGGAGGGGTGTCCCCCTATGGCGCAGGCGGCGAATGCCCCTTTGCCCGGCCTTGTGGCCCTCGGGCCGCTTCTTGAGTGAGCGGCTGGTCCTATAAAATAAGAAGGCCGCCTTCCCCCGCAAGGAGGGAAGGCGGCCCCTTTAATTCTTATCCCAGCGGGATCAGATCGAGGCGACTTCGGCCACGTCGACCTTCACGCCCGGACCCATCGACGACGACAGGGCGATCTTGCGGACATACTTGCCCTTCGAGCCCGAGGGCTTCGCCTTGACGATCGCGTCGACGAACGCGTCGAAATTCTTGCGCAGGTCTTCAGCCGAGAAGCTCGACTTGCCGAGGCCAGCGTGGATGATGCCGGCCTTTTCGACGCGGAATTCGATCTGACCACCCTTGGCGGCCTTCACGGCTTCGGCGACGTTCGGCGTGACGGTGCCCAGCTTCGGGTTCGGCATCAGGCCCTTGGGGCCCAGAACCTTACCCAGGCGACCCACCAGACCCATCATGTCGGGGGTGGCGATGACGCGCTGGAAGTCGATGTTGCCGGCCTGGATCGATTCGAGCAGGTCTTCGGCGCCCACGATGTCGGCACCGGCGTCGAGCGCCTGCTGGGCCTTGTCGTTGCGGGCAAACACGGCGACGCGAACGTCCTTGCCGGTGCCGGCGGGCAGGGTGACGACGCCACGGACCATCTGGTCGGCGTGACGCGGGTCAACGCCCAGGTTGATCGCGATTTCGACGCTTTCGTCGAACTTGGCAGTGGCGTGGGTCTTGATCAGGCCCAGCGCTTCGTCAACGCCGTGCAGCTTTTCGCGGTCGATCGCGGTCGCCAGGGCCTTCGCCTTCTTGGTCAGCTTTGCCATGGTCTTAGCCCTCCACCACTTCGAGGCCCATCGCGCGAGCGGAACCTTCGATGATCTTCGTTGCAGCGTCGATGTCGTTCGCGTTCAGGTCAGCCATCTTCGCCTGGGCGATTTCGGCGAGCTGGGCGCGGGTGATCTTGCCAGCGACGACCTTGCCCGGCTCCTTCGAACCCGACTTCAGGTTGACGGCCTTCTTGATCAGGTAGGTGGCCGGCGGCTGCTTCGTCACGAAGGTGAACGAACGGTCCGCATAGACGGTGATGATGGTCGGCAGCGGGGTGCCCTTGTCCATCTTTTCCGTCGAGGCGTTGAACGCCTTGCAGAATTCCATGATGTTCACGCCGCGCTGACCCAGGGCAGGGCCGATCGGCGGCGAGGGGTTGGCGGCTCCGGCGGGCACCTGGAGCTTGATATAGCCCGTAATCTTCTTGGCCATTTTCACTCACTCTATAGCTGGCAGGCCTGCTGGGCAGATCTGCCGGTTCAAGTTTAGCGGTCTAGCGGCTCCCGCAAGGGAACCTCCCGCACATGTCCAGCCGCCCGAGGGGAGGCATGGAAGCGCGGCCCTATAGCGACCTTCTTGTCCAAAGGGAAGGGGGAGTCTGTCATTCGGTCGATTCGGCCGAAAGCGCAGGGCTTCCCCAACAAAAAGGGCCGCCGGCTGAAAAGCGGGCGACCCTTTTTGAACAGCCTTGCGGCGGCTGGTTACTTCGACAGTTCGACCTGTTCGAAGTCCAGTTCCACCGGGGTGGCGCGACCGAAGATCGACACCGACACCTTGACCCGGTTCTTTTCGAAATCCAGTTCCTCGACCACGCCGTTGAAGCTGGCGAAGGGGCCGTCCAGCACCTTGACGCTGTCGCCGATTTCGTAATCGACATTGACCTTGTGCTTCGGGGCGGCGGCGGCTTCCTTCTGGGCGCCGAAATAGCGGGCGGCTTCGCTCTCGCTGATCGCCTGGGGCTTGCCCGACGAACCGAGGAAGCCGGTGACCTTGGGCGTGTTCTTGACGAGGTGATAGACGTCGTCGTTCATCGCCAGCTTGGCAAGGACATAGCCCGGCATGAACTTGCGTTCGACCTGGACCTTCTTGCCGCGCTTCACTTCAGTCACGGTCTCGGTCGGAACCTCGACCTGCTCGACCAGTTGCGACAGGCCCATGCGCTCGGCCTCGGTCAGGATCGATTCCTTGACCTTGTTCTCGAAGCCCGAATAGGCGTGGATGATGTACCAGCGCGCCATGTTACCGTCTTAAACTCCCTTTTGAACGCCGAGCGTTCAACGACCCGATGCGAGGCTCAGCAGCCACTGGACGATCGCACCGAAGAAGGTGTCGATACCGAAGAAGAAGATGCCCAGCAATGAGGTCATGATGACGACCATGATCGCGGTCATGATCGTTTCACGGCCGGTCGGCCAAACGATCTTCTTCGCTTCGGTCTGCACCTGATTGACGAATTCGCTCGGAGAAGTCTTCGCCATCGCGCTGTCAGCTCACCTTCAAAATCAATACCAAAGCGCGAAACGGCGGTCCGCCCTCCCGTTTCCCGCGATAAGTCGGTGTCGGGGGAGGCAGTCGCGCTTCGCGACCGATGCTTCGCTAAGCGCACTTAGCCGCGAACCCGTGATTGTTCAAGGTTCGCGGCTAGTTCGCTTGGCAGGAGTGGAGGGACTCGAACCCACGGCATTCGGTTTTGGAGACCGACGCTCTACCAACTGAGCTACACTCCTGCACTGGCCCGAGCCAGCGAAGGAGGGCGCTTTAGCGTGGCCTATCGGGGAGGGCAAGCGACTTTATGCAACTTCTTCAACAAGAATATGCGCGCTGGTCTGGCGCTCGGCTTCCGCGTTGATCTGGGCGCCCAGCAGCACGATATAGGCGGAGACGAACAGCCAGAGCTGCAGGATCACCACGGCCGCGAGCGAGCCATAGGTCTTGTTGTAATCGCCGAAGGTCGAGACGTAGAAGGAGACGCCCAGCGTCGCCACCAGCCAGAACAGCGTCGCGGCGATCGACCCCACGGTCAGCCATTGCCATTGCACCCGGCGGCGATGCGGGCCGAAGCGGTAGATCAGGCCGAAGATGCTGCTGGCGAGCAGGCCGGCGCAGATCCAGGTCGTCGCCTTGATCGCGAACAGCACGCCCGGTCCCCAGTTGGTCAGCAATTTCTGGAGCAGGCCGATGATCGTCGCGGTCACGACGCCGGCGACCACCACCAGCACGGCGGAAAAGGTGATTCCCATCGACACGCGATAGAAGGCGAAGATGTTGCGCCCTTCCTTCTGCGCATAGACGATGTTGAGTGCCTCCATGATCGCGGAGGCGGCGCGGGTGGCGCCATAGACCGCCAGGCCCAGCGCCAGGAACAGGCCGAACCCGATCGCGGGCTTGCGCGCGCTGACCATGCCCAGCAACTGGTCGTTGATCAGTTGGGCGGCATCGGCGGGCACGACGGTGATGATCGCCTGCATGTGGCGGGCGACGATCTGCGGGTCTCCGACCAGGCCATAGGTGAGGACGACGGCGGCCAGCAGCGGGGCGATCGACAGGAAGGCATAATAAGCGACGCCGGCGGACAGCAGGCCCAGATGATTGGCCGACATGGCGGCATAGACGCGCTTCAATATCTCCCACCAGGCACGCGGCGGGATTTTCCATGGCGCATCGACATGCACCTGCTGGGCGATCGTTTCGGTCATGATTGTCCCCTGCTGAACAGGGGTAGCGCCTGAACGGCGATAGGGTTCCCTGATTCGCCTCTCTCATGGTTTTCCCCGGTTAGGGTTTCCCGTTGTTGGAGGATTAACCCCCTTTCGCTACCAACGGCCGCTCGCGGCGAGGCGGCAGGGAGCGGACAAGTGGCGGAAAAGCGCTGGCAACAGCGGCTGAAGGGCTGGGACGGCCCGTTCACGGCACCAGTGCCGGACAGCGCGCGCGAGGCCGTGCTGGATACCCAATATCGCCGTTTCCATCAGGCGCTGCCGCTTTTGTGCCTGCTGATCATGGCCAATGCCGTCGCCATGGCGCTCGCGGTGATGGGCGATCTGCCCTTGTGGCAACAGGTGACGCCGCCTGCGCTGATCTTCCTGGCCTGTGCGATATCCCTGCTGCGCTGGCGCGGCGTGCCGATCGCGACCGACGCCAGGGTGCAGGCGCGCAGTCTGAAACGGGTCGCGCATGTCGCGACCGCGTCCGGGTTGGTGGCGGGACTGTGGGCGGTCAACGCCTTCACTGAAACCGAAATCTATTATTGTATGGTGGCGCCGGTATTCATCGGCATCGGTGCGCTGGTTGCGGCGACGACCTTGCTCAGCGTGCCACGCGCGGCGATCGGGGCGATGGGCGCGGCGGTGTTGCCGATCCTGATGAAGATGGCGCTCTATGACAATCTGGGCGTGCGGGCGATGGCGGTGATGATGGCGATCGTCACGGTGATGCAGGCCAATCTGGTGCTGGGCAAGTTTCGCGAGACGGTAGCGATGCTGGTGTCGCAGCGCGAACTGGCGCGGCTGGCCGGCACCGATGCGCTGACCGGGCTCGACAACCGGCTGAGCTTCATGCGGGCGATCGAAGAGCGGGTGGAGCGGGGCGCAGCCTTCAGCGTGCTGCTCGCCGATCTCGACGGCTTCAAACAGTGCAATGATCAGCATGGCCATCAGGCAGGGGATGTCCTGCTGACATCCTTGGGCGGTCGGTTGCGCGCCTTGATGCCGGACGCGGTGAGCATTGCGCGGCTGGGCGGCGACGAATTTGCGCTGCTCCATGACGCGGAAACCGATGTCGACGCCCTGCATCGGCGCATGCCCGGCATCCGGCAAGCGATCGCTGCGCCGGTAGGCTGGCAGGGGCGCAGCCTGTCGGTGGGCAGCAGTTTCGGCATCGCGACCTTCCCGCAAGACGGGGCGGAGGCCGCCGCCGTCCTGCATGTCGCCGACACGCGGCTCTATGCGGACAAGCGGCAGCGCAAGGGGCTGCGATTTGTGGGGCCGCAACGCCAGATCGCTTAGGCCTTGATTCACGCCATCGGTGAAAGCGCCGAGCGCTTCCAACACAGACGATCAGGCTCTAGAAAAACTGTCCGCCCTTCATGATGCGGCGAGCGCGACCCTGCACCGGCACCTTGTCGAACGGCGTGTTGCCGGCCGAGGCAGCCATCTTCGCCGAATCGACGATCCATGGCGCGTCGGGATCGACCAGGATCAGGTCGGCGGCGCTGCCGGGCGCGAAGCTGCCGGCATTGACGCCCAATATCTGCGCCGGATTGGCGCTGAGCAGGGTCATCAGCCGGTTGAGGCTGACATGGCCCTCGCGCACCAGGTTGAGCGACAGGGCGAGCAGCGTTTCGGCGCCGGCCATGCCGGGCGACGCGTCGGCGAAGGGCAGGCGTTTGTCCTCCGGACCGCGCGGATCATGGCCCGATGTGATGACATCGACGGTGCCGTCGGCAACGGCGGCGATGCTGGCATGGCGGTCGGCATCGGATCGCAGCGGCGGCGACAGGCGCGCAAAGGTGCGGAAGTCGGTCATCGCCTGATCGTTGAGGAACAGATAGGCCGGGCTGATGCCGCAGCTGACCTTCAGCCCCTCCGCCTTGGCGGCGCGGATCAGGTCGAAGCCGGCTTTGGTCGTGACCAGACGGAAATGGATGGCGGCGCCGGTCTCGCGCGCCAGCATGATGTCGCGCGCGATCGCCATCGCCTCGGCGCAGGCCGGGGCATGGGCCAGGCCCAGGCGCGTCGCGGTCTCGCCGCTGGTCGCCACCGCCTTGGCGGACAGGCCGCCATCCTCGGCATGGGCGATGACGGTGAGGCCCAGGCCCGAGGCGTAGGAGAGGATGCGCAGCATCACGCCCGAATCGGCGATCCACTGGCGACCGGTGCCGACCGCCTTGGCCCCGGCGATCTGCATCAGGCCCATTTCGGCCATTTCCGTGCCCTTGAGGCCGCGGGTCGCGGCGGCGATCGGGTGGACCCAGAAATCGGGCTTGCCCGCGCGGGTCGCTTCCCGGATCAGGCCGACCTCATCCAGCGGCGCGCGCTGGTCGGGCATCAGCGCGGCGCGGGTGATGCCGCCAAAGTGGAAGGCCGGCTTGTCGGTGGCGAAGACGCCCAGGTCTATGAGGCCCGGCGCGACCACCAGCCCGCCGGCATCGACCTGCTGCGCGTCGGCGGGAATGTCGACCGCGCCGGTGGCCAGGATGCGGTCACCCTCGATCAGGACGGTGCCGGGGGCAAGGGCATCGCCGGCCGGATCGGCCAGCTTGCCGTTGACGATTGCGATCCTGCTCATGCCCAGCCTTCCACACCACGCGCCTGGCGCGTCAAAACATCCAGGCACGCCATGCGCACCGCCACGCCCATCGCCACCTGTTCGGTGATCGCCGACCGATCGGGATCGTCCGCCACCGTGCTGCTGATCTCGACGCCCCGGTTCATCGGGCCGGGGTGCATGACCAGGGCATCGGGCTTGGCGATCGCCAGCCGTTCGGGCGTCAGCCCGTAAAGTGCGTGATATTCGCGGGCCGACGGGATGAAGGCGCCGTCCATCCGCTCATTCTGCAGGCGCAGCATCATGACGACATCGGCGCCCTCCAGCCCGTCTTCCATCCGGCTATAGGGGGTGGCACCCAGCATCTCGACCTCGGGCGGCAACAGGGTGGGCGGGGCGACCGCACGCACCTGTGCGCCCAGCGCGGCAAGGCAGAGCATGTTGGAACGGGCGACGCGGCTGTGCAGCACGTCGCCGCAGATGGCGACCACCAGCCCCTCGAACCCGCCCTTGCGGCGGCGGATGGTGAGCGCGTCGAGCAGCGCCTGCGTGGGATGCTGGTGCCAGCCATCGCCTGCGTTCAGCACCGGGCAGTCGACCTTGTCCGCGATTAGCGCGACCGCGCCGGAACTCGCATGGCGGATGACGATCACGTCGGCGGCCATGGCGTTGAGCGTCATGGCGGTGTCGATCAGGGTCTCGCCCTTCTTCACGCTCGACTGGCCGGCGTGCATGTTGACGACGTCGGCGCCCAGCCGCTTGCCGGCAATCTCGAACGACAGCAGGGTGCGGGTGCTGTTCTCGAAAAAGGCGTTGATCTGGGTCATGCCCGCCAGCCGGTCGTCATGCTTGCGCGCCTGGCCCTTGTTGGTGCGGGCCCAATGTTCGGCCTCGTCCAGCAGGAAACGGATTTCCCAGGGCTTGAGGTCGGCGATCGACAGCAGGTGCCGGTGCGGGAACAGCGCCCGGCCAGTCAGCTCGGGCGTTGCATCAGGAATGAAGATGTCGGGCATGAGCCGGGTCTTTAGGCCAGGCTTTCGGTTGGGGCAAGGCGGGGAAAGACCCGATCAGGCCCGGCCGCGCCATTTCCCCCACAGGGCGCGATCCTTCAGCACCTCGCGCGCGGCATTATGGCCTGGCGCGCCGGTGACGCCGCCGCCCGGATGGGTGCCCGCGCCGCACATGTAGAGGCCCTTCACCGGCCCGCGATACGCGCCATGCCCCAACACAGGCCGCGCCGCCCACATCTGGTCCAGCGTCAGATTGCCGTGCATGATGTCGCCACCGACCAGGCCGAACTTGCGTTCCAGGTCGAGCGGCGAATGGATCTGGCGGGCGATCACGCTCTCTGCGAAGCCCGGCGCATGGGCCTCGACCGTGGCGATGATATGGTCGGCCGCGGCCTCGCGCTCATCGTCCCAGTTTCGCCCATCGGGCAGTTCGGGCGCGAATTGCTGGCAGAAGAGGCTGGCGACATGGCATCCCTCGGGCGCCAGGCTGTCGTCGATGGTCGACGGGATCAGCATCTCGACGATCGGCGCCTTCGACCAGCCGTCGCGCTTCGCATCCAGATAGGCGCGGTCCATATAGTCGAGCGTCGGCGCGATGATGATGCCCGACTGGTGATGCTCGCCAATGCCGGGCAGGCAGGTGAAGTCGGGCAGGGCGGACAGCGCGACATTCATGCGGAAGGTGCCCGATCCCGCCTTGAACGCCCTGATGCGCTTCAGAAAGTCCGTGGGCAGATCGGCCGGTTGCATCATTCGCTCATAGAGCAGCTTGGGGCCGACATTGGCGATGATGCTGGCGCCCATCACTTCCTCGCCGCTGACCAGCTTCACGCCGACGGCGCGGTCGCCATCGACCAGCACATGATCGACCGGCGCCTCCAGGCTGATCTCGACACCCATCGCCTGCACGACCTTCGCCATGGCCTGGGTGATCGTGCCCATGCCGCCGACACTATGGCCCCAGGCGCCTTTCTTGCCGTTCACCTCGCCGAACACATGGTGCAGCAGTACATAGGCGCTGCCCGGCGTGTCGGGGGAGGCGAAATTGCCGACCACAGCGTCGAAGCCGAAGGCCGCCTTGACCGCCTCGCTCTCGAACCAGCTGTCGAGGAAGGTTCGGGCCGATTTGGTGAACAGGTCGAGCACGTCGCGCTGTTGTTCGATATCGAGCCCGGCGACACGGCGCCCCTGTTTCAGCGCCTCGACCACCATGGTCAGGCCATCGCCGACATTGGGCGGGCTTTTCAGCACCAAGTCGCGCAACACGTCCGCGACGACTTCCAGCTCGTCATAATAGGCCGGCAGAGTGGCGGCGTCGCGCGCGCTGAACCGGGCAAACTCGGCCTGCGTCCGCTCCAGCCCGCCGCCCAGCTTCAGATAGCCGCCATCGGGCTGGGGCAGGAAATTGCTGATCGGCCGCTCGATCACGCGATAGCCATGATCGGCCAGTTTCATGTCGCGGATGACCTTGGGATTGAGCAGGCTGACCGTGTAGCTGGCGGTCGAGTTGCGGAAGCCGGGATGGAATTCCTCGGTCACCGCCGCGCCGCCGACGACATCGCGGCGCTCCACCACGCGCACCCTGTAGCCGGCACGGGCCAGGTAGAAGGCGCAGACAAGGCCATTATGGCCCGCGCCGATGATGACGGCGTCATAGGCTTTGGTCATGCGATGTGGCTCCAGCCGGGGGCAGGGGCGCGATGCTGACGCGCCTGCGGAATGATGGTGCGCATCCGCGCGCAGAAATGGCGCAGCGCGACTTCCTGGTCGCTCAGCGGGCCGACGGTGAAACTGTCCGACGCCATGCCGGCCTGCACGCGGGCGACAAGTTCCGTATCCTCGGCATTGACCTGACGGTTGATGCGCCAGTTGAGATAGCGCGCAGCCTTCATCTCGCGGCGGCTATCGGGCAGCGCATAGCTGATCTCGCGGATCAGCGTCTGGGTCGGCGAGACCGGCAGCCACTGCATGAAATCCACCTGGTCGGGATAGATGTCGAAGGCGAAATTGGGCCAGAGCTTGAAATAGGTCCAAAGCCTTTGCCGATCGGGCGGCAGATGCGGGACGGCCGGCAGGAAATGCTGATAGGCGCGCTCGGACAGGTTGGCGGACGGGCGATCGAGGATCGGCCCCCACATCTTGTCGGCATAGGGGCTGGCTTCGACGCCATAGCCATCGCCCATCAGCCGCTTGAGGCCGGGATGGGCGACTGCGATATGCAGGCCATCGGAATAATTGTCGCCGATATTCTTCCAGTTCACCGCACGCGGGCGCAGCGTGACGCGGCCCAGCGCGCGCAGTTCGGAAAAGCGATAGGGCGCGATCTCGTCGATATAGGGCGCCATCATCTGCGCCACCGACGGCCCGCCATCATCCTCAAGCCGGATGAACAGGAAGCCGTGGAAATTCTCGATATCGACGGGGGAAAGTCCATGCCTGGACCGGTCGAGATTGCCATAGCTGCCCGCCATCGGCAGGCCCGTCAGGCAACCGTCCAGACCATAGGTCCAGGCATGGTAGGGACAGACCAGCTTTCTGGTGCGACCCGAGGGCCCGTCCACTAGGCGCGCGCCGCGGTGGCGGCACACGTTGGTAAAGGCGCGGGCTTCGCCGTCATCCCCGCGGATGACGATGACGCTCTCGCCAAGATAGTCCAGCACATGGAAATCGCCCGGCGCCGGCAGGTCGCTGTCATGGGCGACGATCTGCCAGCTCGGGCGGAAGATGCGACGGGTTTCGACGGCGAAAAATTCGGGATCGCTATAGGTCCATGCCGGCAGGCTATAGCCCGCGTCCGGATCCGGTCCGCATCCCGTCTCGCCCATCTACCCCGCATGCCCCATTGCAGTTGTACGCTTGTATAACGAGCGGTCGGGGAATTTCCATTATATTTTTGTGACAGCTATTTTCAGCTGGTCCGTTCGGGCACTTCGCCCCAGTCGGACAGGATCGACGCGCGGCTGGCGACCGCTTCCCAGGGGAAGACGAACCAGTCCTTGGTGACGACACGGTCGATCGTGGTCGCGCGATATTCGACCTTGGCGGCCGAGCTGACATTGTCGATCAGCACGGCAAAGCGCAGATGATCGGCCGGCGCGCCGGCCAGCGCCGCGCGCAACTGGTTGATCGTGCGGCCGCTGTCATTGATGTCGTCGACGAACAGCAGGCGCGATCCTTCGAGCGCCATTGCCACCAGCTTGTCGAGCAGTTCGTCGCAAAAGCCCGCGACCTGGGCCGACAGGTCGACTGACAGCATCGGCTGGCTGATGGCGTGGGACAGATAGGTGGCCGGCACCAGCCCGCCGCGCCCGACGCCGACAATATAGTCGGGCCGCCAGTCCGATTTGGCAATCGCGCCGGCCACGGCGTCGATGTGGGAGAGGAAGCTCTCCATCGGAATGTCGGTCAGGATCGGTTGGGTCATGATATGGTTGCCATCTGCGAATCGGCCCTATCGGCCGCCTGCGCCCCATAGCGCCGTGCCAGCAGGGCACAAGCCATCAGCTGAATCTGGTGGAACAGCATGACCGGCAGGATGATCGGCCCGACGGCCGCTGCGGGGAATAGGACACCGGCGATCGGCACGCCCGAAGCGAGGCTCTTCTTCGAGCCGCAAAATTGCAGCACGATCGCATCCTCGCGGGAAAAGCCGAGCAGCCGGCCAAGCCCCCAGGTGAAGAGCAGCACGATCACCAGCATGGCGATGCAGAGCAGCGCGAGCAGCGCCAGTTCCGCGCGCGAGACCCGGTGCCATAGCCCTTCGACCACCGCCGCGCTGAAGGCGGAATAGACCACCAGCAGGATCGAGGTGCGATCGACCCGGCCGACCAGCGTCTTGTGCCGCGACACGAAGCCGCCGATCCAGGGGCGGGCAAGATGGCCGAGCACGAAGGGCAGCAGCAATTGCAGCATGATCCCCTCGACCGAGGAAAGGGAGATGAGGTTGCTGCCGCCGCGCTGCATTAGCAATGCCACCAGCAGCGGCGTCAGCACGATGCCGAGCAGGTTGGAAAAGGACGCGCTGACCACGGCGGCGGCGACATTGCCGCGCGCAATCGCGGTAAAGGCGATCGAACTTTGCACCGTCGATGGCAGCAGCGCCAGGAACAGCAGGCCCGCGCGCATATTCTCCGGGATCGCGCCGATCTGTTGCAGCAGGATGCCGACCAGCGGGAAGAAGAGGAAGGTCGTGCCCAGAGTCGCGAGATGGAGTTGCCACGCCTTGGCACCGCCCCAGATCGCCTCGCGCGACAATTTTGCCCCATGCAGGAAAAAAAGCAGCACGATGCCGGCATCCGCAACGATCGATGCGACATGGGCGCCCTGGCCGCGTGCGGGCAGGACCGACGCTAGGGCAACGGTGCAGAGCAGCAGGACGAGGAAGGGATCGAGGATCAGGCGCAGGCGAGTCATCATGTTTCCGGGCATAGGGAAGGGGCTTGGAAAAGGATAGACGCCGCCCCATCCTCTGGGCCAACAGCCTTGGCACAGAGTATCGGGAGAGAATTTGCGTGAGCGACCATATCGCCATCATCGAGACGAACGGCGTGCTCGAAATCCATATCGACCGGCCCGACAAGAAGAATGCGCTGACCGGGCCGATGTACCGCGCGATGATCGCCGCGCTGGCCGATGCGTCGAGCCGGCCGGAGATTGGCGTGGTGCTGTTCGCGGGCCGGGGCGACGCCTTTTGCGCCGGCAATGATCTCAAGGACTTCATGGCCGGGCCGGAGGGCGGCGCTGCCGCCTTCGATTTCATCAGCGCGATTGCCGCCTTCGACAAGCCGATCGTCGCGGCAGTGCAGGGGCTGGCCGTGGGCGTCGGCACGACGATGCTGTTCCATTGCGACCTGGTCTATGCCGCGCCCGACGCGCGCTTCGTCATGCCCTTCGTCAATCTGGGCATCGTGCCGGAGGCCGGCTCCAGCCTGCTCGCGCCCGCGATCATGGGCCATGCCAGGGCGGCCGCGATGCTGATGCTGGGCGAGCCGATGGATGCGGAAGGGGCCGATCGCGCCGGTTTCGTGACGGCGATCGTGACAGGGGAGGCGCTGCTCGACCATGCCCGTGCCAAGGCCGCGGCGCTGATGGCCAAGCCGCCCCAGGCGCTGATGGCGACGCGCCGGCTGATGAAGGGTGATCCCGCCGCCTTGCAGGCGCGTATCGCCGAAGAAGCCCGGCTGTTCCGCGAAGCGCTGGCCTCGCCCGAAGCGCAGGAGGCGTTCATGGCCTTTTTCGAAAAGCGCGCGCCGGTCTTCAAGCGGGCCTGATCGAAGCGCGGCCGGGGGAAGGGATCAGTCCTTGCCCCGTCGCTCGAACTTCAGTTCGCTCACGATCACGGCGGCGATGATCAGCAGCGCGCCGGCCAGCGCCGTGGCCGGCTGGCGGTCGCCCGCGATCCGGCCCAATATCCCGGCCCAGACCGGCTCGCCGGCATAGATCAGGGTCGCGCGGGTCGGCGATACGGTGCGCTGCGCCCAGTTCATCACGAACTGGATCAGCGCCGTCATCGCGCCCAGGCCACAGGCCGACAGGATCACCGTCCAGGAAAAGGGCGGGATCGCCTCACCCATCGGCGCCATCAGGCCGAAGGCGAGCAGCGACGTGACCGCCAGTTGCACCAGCGTGACGCGGGCAATGTCGACCTTGCCGGCCCACAGGCTGATGAAGATGATTTCCAGCGCGATCGCCAGCGTGCTGATCAGCGTCAGCGCCTCGCCCTTGCCCAGCGACAGCCCTTCGCGCGGGGCCGCGATCAGGATCAGGCCGGCAAAGGCCAGCGCGACGCCGACCCAGCTGGTCCAGCGCGGCCGCCGCCGCAATATCGCCCATTGGAGGATCGGCACCAGCGGCACATAGGCGGCGGTGATGAAGGCCGATGTGCTGCTGGATATGGTCTGCAGCGCCCAGGTCTGGAGCGTGTAGCCGCAGAAGATGCCAAGGCCGATCATCGACCCGGCCAGCAGTTCGCGCGCCGTCAGGCCGCGCAACACCGGCCAGGCGAGCGGCAGCGCCAGCAGCGCCGCCGTGCCGAAGCGCATCCCCACGAAGAAGAGCGGCCCGCTCTGCTGCATGGCATGATGCACGATCAGGAAGGTCGCGCCCCACAGCACGGTGATCCCGATCAGCGCGAGTTCGGGACGGCCGATCATCAGCCGGGGCGCAGGGCTCTTGTCGAGGGCGGCATTGTGCAACATAATGCACATCGCGTTATGAGCAATATATTGCACAGTCAAGTCGAAGTCCCGCGCCCGGACGTTCTTTCCCATGTCGCGGGCAATATCCGCCGCCTGCGCGCCGCCAAGGGGCTGAGCCAGGATGCGCTGGCCAGCGCGGCCGGAGTCAGCCGGCGCATGCTGGTCGGGATCGAGAGCGGGGAGGCCAATGTCAGCCTGTCGACGCTCGACCGGTTGGCGCAGGCGCTGGACGTCAGTTTCTCGCACGTCGTGCGCGCGCCCGACATGCCGGACAATAGCCGGATCGATACCCTCGCCTGGCAGGGCGAGGATGCGCATAGCCGCGCGACCCTGCTCGGCACCGTGCCGGCCGCGCGCGAGGCGGAGCTATGGACCTGGTCGCTGGCACCGGGCGACCGCTACCCGGCCGAGGCGGACGCCGCCAACTGGCACGAGATGCTCTATGTGGTGGAAGGGGTGCTGACGGTCGAGATGGATTCCGGCACGCGCACGATCGCGGCGGGCGACTTCCTCATCTTCAGCAGCGACCGCCCCTATGTCTTCGTCAATCGCGGAATCGACCTGCTGCGCTTCGTGCGCAACGTTGTGTTCTAGACAGCGCGGACAAATGCCGGGAGGGGTGGGGTGCGGACTGGCCCTTGTCCCGTCATGCCAGCGAAGGCTGGCATCTCAGGCCGGCGCACGCGGCATAAACGGATAGCGCTAGACGGCTGGCCTCTTTCTGCTGCCGCCTGAGACCCCAGCCTTCGCTGGGGTGACGGAGTTGGGTGGGAAGCGGAATGGCAGGTTTCCAAACCAAAGAAAGCGAAAGCCGACGCCGCTATGCTGACGCCTCAACCCATCGCCGAAATACACCTATGGCCGACGACAGGTCCAGCGGCCCGCAACTCACATCGAATGAGTGGCCTTCCACACGCGCTACCCACCAACTACCGCTTCGCTGCCACTCTTCGAAATCGTCGCCGATTTTTCCGTGCTGAACACGTTCGAATGCGATGTCTTGCATTGGGGTGTCGGTTAGGTTGATCTTGATTGTCCATCCGGGATTGTCGAGCGTATCGATCTTCACTCCATAGGAGTGCTCCCAATCGCCGTCGCATTGAGCCAGATACCACTGGCTTAGCCAATTCAGATTGTCTTCAATCATGTTACCAACATCGACCAGCGAACAAATGTCTGCAATCAGGAATAAAGTGGCAGGTCGATAAAGGCTACAACTGGTCGAATTTCGACAATCTCCACATCCGTCACCCTGACGAAAGTCAGGATTCATTCTGCACTACGCCAGATAGGGAGCGCTGAAGCGATCCCGGATCAAGCCTGTCCTGAGCCTGTCGAAGGGGCCGGGATGACGAAGAGGGAAATAGCCACTTCCAGTCGCGTCCAGGTCGCCCGGATATAGCCTCGCGGCCCGAGGCCGGGCCTCCCCATGGGGAGGCCCGGCACGTCTCAATGGCTGTCGTTGCGCAGGTCCTTGCCGGCCTGCTCCAGCGAGGCGCCGACATCCTGCTTGGCTTCCTTGCCCTCGCGCTTGGCGTCGTCGGCCGCCCGGTCGGTCGCGGCGCCGATCCGGTCCGCGCCATTGTCGATCGCGGCGCCCGCGCGGTCGAGGCCGTTGTCGATCTTGGCGCCGGCATCGTCGACGGCGTTGCTGACGTCATTGCCGATCGCGGAGCCGGCATTTTCCAGATTGTCCGATGCCTTTTCCGAGCAGGCGGACAGGCTCAGGCCCAGGGCGGACAGGGCCGTGATGGCCAGAAGGGGTGCGCGCATGATGTCTCCTCATTGCGTTGGCAAGGCTTGGGCAGCGCCGCATCATATCTGACGCGGCGCTGCCTAATCTCTTGTTGTCGCATCGTTTTAAGCGGAAAACCGGTTCCCACTTTTCCGCACGACGCTCCTAAAAGCGCGGCAGCGGCCATAAGGTTGCGTGGTTTCGCGATCAGCCGCCGCTGAGGCCGAACACCATCGACCGGTCGGCATCGGGGATCAGACCCTCCATCACCCGCCAGAAACCGGTGACGGAACCCTGTCCGGCCTGGGCATAGGCGGCCGCCATCTTCTCGCGCAGCGCGCGGAAAAGCTCGGCCTCCAGTGCGCGGCCGGCGGCGCTGAGGCGCAGCAGTTTCTGCCGCCGGTCGCTGCTGCCCGGCCGGGTCTCGATATAGCCGCGCTCGATCAGGTCATTGAGCACCCGGCCGAGCGATTGCTTGGTGATCGCCAGCAGGCGCAACAGATCCTTCACCGTCAGGTCAGGCTGGCGCGAGATGAAATAAAGGGCGCGGTGATGGGCGCGGCCCAGGCCCTGCGCCGCCAGCCCCTCGTCGATCGAGCGGGTGAGCGCGGAATAGCCGAAATAGAGCATCTCGATGCCGCGCCGTATCTCGTCCTCGCGCAGGAACAGCGGCGAGGCCGGTGCGATCTGGCTGGGCGAGGGGGCTTGGACGGACATCGGCGCGGGTTTCCGGCTGGAGGGGAGGGGGTGTGGCGTTGATCCCTAAGATGGGTTGGGCGGGAAGGAAAGGGAAAGGCGAAGTCCATCGTCAGGAGGGCTTTTCTTTCGTGCATCAGCCGCTATATGGCGGTCCCGCGCTGACTTGGATCGGCGCATTGCTGGGGCGTCGCCAAGCGGTAAGGCAGCGGCTTTTGATGCCGCCATGCGCAGGTTCGAATCCTGCCGCCCCAGCCATAATTTTCGGTATCCGACGCCGCGTCGCTTTCCTTGCTTCCGGTTTCCGTTTCGGCATCTTCCGTCGGTATGCCTTGGGCGTCGAGCCGGCAGCGGGACTGCCGATACCCATTCCGCGTCTTGGCTAAGCCCGATGTTTCGACTAGGGCATCAACGATGTGCCGGTTCATGCTGGCGCATTGCATAACTGACGCCGGTGTTCCGCAAGGAACTTAATCGGGAATGCGGTGCGGGGGCCTGGCCCCTTATTCCGTGGCTGTCCCTGCAACTGTAAGCGGATAGCGCGATGCACGAGCCCGTGAGGGCAGCCACTGGACAGGGCGTCCGGGAAGGCGTGCATCCCGCAACGACCCGCGAGCCAGGAGACCTGCCGGCGTTTCGGTCGCTCTTGTCCTGACCCAGGGGTTGGTCATGGCACGGTCTCTCTTCCGTCTGGGCGGCGAAGCGTGTGGCTGGGGCTGCACGGCCGCGTGGTGTCGGGCGCCTGTCGCGCCTGCCTGCCGCCTCGCGCCGACCGGCGATGCCGGCAAGCCCCGCCTGGTTGCGTCCCGGCGCGCGGAGGATTTGCCTGTGAGCCAGACCGGCGCGGGCAGGGATAGGGCGACCGCGAACCATGCGGTGGCCCACGGGCCGGCCGTTCGGGGCTGGTGTCCCGATGCCTGGCGCCCGATGGCGGCGGGCGACGGGCTGATCGTGCGCGTGAAGCCGCGCCTCGGTCGTCTTTCGGCCGACGACCTGGCGGCGTTGGGCGCGGCGGCGATCGCCCATGGCAACGGCCTGATCGACATGACCCGGCGCGCGAACCTCCAGATCCGCGGCGTGCGCGACGAAAGCTGGCGCCCCTTGCTCGACCGGCTGCTCGACCTTGGCCTGGTGGACCGCAATGCCCGGCGCGAGGGCGCGCGCATGATGATGGTCGTGCCGGACTGGCGCGAAGGCGACGACAGCCATCGCATCGCCCGCCAACTGCTCGATCGCCTGGACGAACTACCGGACTTGCCGGGCAAGATGGGCTTCGTGATCGATGCCGGCGCCGCACCGCTCCTGTCGGGCGAAGCGGGGGATTTTCGCATCGAGCGGGCGCGGGACGGCGGCCTGATCTTGCGTGCGGAGGGGCGGGCACAAGGCGTGCCGGTGGACAGCGGCGGCGAAGTGGATGCGCTGCTCGCGCTCGCCCGATGGTTCGTGGAGAGCGACGGCGCGCGCGCGGGGCGCATGGCCCGGCATGATGCGCCCCTGCCGGATTGGGCAACGGGCAGGGTAGAGGTGGCGGCGCCGCGTGCTCGGCTGATGCCCGGCGCATGGGATGGCGGCATGGCCTATGGTCTTCCCTTCGGCCAGATCGATGCGCGGCATTTTCTCGACGCGCCGGCCATCCGGCTGACCCCGTGGCGCATGCTGCTGGCCGAAGGACAGGTGCCTGGCCTGTCCGCCGACGCTGCCGACCCGCTGATCCATGTGGAGGCCTGCCCCGGCGCACCTACCTGTCCGCAGGCGAGCGTGGAGACGCGCGATCTCGCCCGCCAGCTGGCCCCCCATGTGGCGGGCCGCCTTCATGTCTCCGGCTGCGCCAAGGGCTGCGCCAGTTCGATTCCGGCCGACATCGTGCTGACGGGGCGGGACGGGCGCTACGACTTGGCCTTCCACGCTCGCGCAGGATCGGTGCCCGTCCGTCCTGACCTCACCGCCACCGACCTTCTTGCCCATTTCGGAGCCTGTTGATGCCCCATGATTATGAGAGGGACGGCGCGGCAATCTATCGCCAGTCCTTCGCCACCATCCGCGCCGAAGCCGACCTCGGGCACTTTGTTGCCGAGGAGGAGCCGGTCGCCGTGCGCATGATCCATGCCGCGGGCATGGTGGACCTTGCGGGCCATATCCGCTTTTCGCCGGGCTTTGCAGCGGCGGCGCGGCAGGCCCTGGCCACAGGGGCACCGGTGCTGTGCGATGCGCGCATGGTGTCGGAAGGGGTCACGCGCGCGCGCCTGCCCGCCGACAATGCCGTGCTCTGCACCTTGCACGACACCGCCGTGCCGGACATGGCGCGGGCGATGGGCAATACCCGGTCCGCCGTCGCGCTGGAATTGTGGCGGCCGCATCTTGCTGGGGCACTGGTTGCCATCGGCAATGCGCCCACGGCGCTGTTCCACCTGCTCGACATGCTGGAGGATCCGGCCTGTCCGCGCCCCGCAGCGATCATCGCCTGCCCGGTCGGCTTCGTCGGCGCGGCGGAATCCAAGGCGGCACTGTGGGCGGCGCAGCCGGCCCCCTGCTGCGTCGTCGACGGGCGGCTTGGCGGCAGCGCGATCACGGTCGCGGCGATCAATGCGCTGGCGAGCCGCGCGGAATGAGCGGCACCGTCTATGGCGTGGGCCTTGGCCCCGGCGCGCAGGACTTGCTGAGCGTGCGCGCCGACCGGCTGGTGCGGGGAGGACGGCATGTCGCCTATTTCCGCAAGGCCGGCCGACCGGGGCAGGCGCGCCGCATCGCGCAGGGCATGTTGCGGGACGATGCAATCGAACTGGCGATGGAATATCCGGTGACGACCGAAATTCCGGTCACCGATCCGCGCTATAACGACTGCCTTGCCGCCTTCTATGCCGATTGCACCGGCCGGCTGCTGGCGATCGCGGAGGCGGGCGAGGATGTGGTCGTCTTGTGCGAGGGCGATCCCTTTTTCTACGGCTCCTTCATGCATCTGCACAGCCGGCTGTCGGGTCTGGTCCCGGTCGAAGTGGTCCCCGGAATCATGGGCATGTCGGGCGCCTGGAATGCGACCGGCCTGCCGATCACCTGGGGTGACGATGTGCTGACCGTGGCGATGGCGACGCTGCCGGAGGAGGAACTGGTCCGCCGCATCCGCGATACCGACGCGCTGGTGGTGATGAAGATCGGCCGGCACCTCGCCAAGCTGCGCCGCGCGGTGGCGGCGGCCGGGCGCAGCGATGAAGCATGGCTGGTCGAACATGCCGCCATGCCGGAACAGCGCGTGACCCGGCTGGCCGATGTCGACAGGGTCACGCCCTATTTCTCGATCCTGCTGATCCACGGCCAAGGGCGCCGGCCATGAATCTTGCGGCGGGAGAGGGGGGCTGGATCGCGATCGCGGGGCTTGGGCCAGGGGGCGAAGCGCTGGTGACGCCGGAGGTCGACGCCGCGCTGGCTGCCGCGACCGACGTGGTGGGCTATATCCCCTATGTCGCGCGGGTCGCGCCGCGTGCGGGGCTGGCGTTGCATCCTTCGGACAATCGGGTGGAACTGGACCGGGCGGCCCATGCGCTGGAGCTGGCGGCGCAGGGGCGGCGGGTCGTCGTCGTCTCCTCGGGCGATCCGGGCGTCTTTGCCATGGCGTCCGCCCTGTTCGAGGCGCTGGAGGCCGGACCTGCCCACTGGCGCGACATCGACATTCGCGTGCTGCCCGGCATCACCGCGATGCTGGCTGCTGCGGCGCGTGCGGGCGCGCCGCTTGGCCATGATTTCTGTGCGATCAACCTGTCGGACAATCTCAAGCCCTGGTCCCTGATCGAAAAGCGGCTGCGGCTGGCGGCGGAGGCGGATTTCGCCATGGCCTTCTACAATCCCCGGTCGGCGTCGCGGCCGGAAGGGTTCGTGCGCACGCTGGCGCTGTTGCGGGAACTTTGTGGCGACGCGCGCCCGATCCTCTTTGCCCGCGCCGTCACCACCGCGCAGGAGACATTGCATATCGTGCCGCTGGGGCAGGCGCGCGCGGACATGGCGGACATGCGCACCATGGTGATCGTCGGGTCGAGCCGGACTCGCATCATCGAGCGCGCGCGCGGGCCGATCCTCTACACGCCGCGCGGCATCCCCGACGAGGCGGCGGGATGAGCGATCCAGTCGAGCACATCCTCGGGCCGGTGGAACTCCTGCCGGTCGGGCAGCGCGGGCCGGTCGATCATCAGCACGCGCAGGCCCAGCGCACGCGCGGCGTCCAGCTTGGCGGCTGCGCCCGTGCCACCGGCATTCTTGGCGACGATCAGGTCGATGCGATGGTCCCGCAGCAGGCTTGTGTCGTCCGCCACCGTGAACGGGCCGCGATCCACGATCAGGGCATGATCGGGCAGGGGCGGCGGCGCATCCGGCGCATCGACGAAGCGCAGCAGATAATGATGCTGGGGCTGGGCGGCGAACTCCTCCACATGCATGCGCCCCAGGGCCAGCATGATCCGCTGAGGCGGCCCGTCGAGCGCCGCCACCGCCGCTGCCATGTCCGGCACCGCGTGCCAGCGATCGCCGGCGACGGGCGTCCAGGGCGCACGGGTCAGCGCGGCATGGGCGATCCCCGCCCCATGCGCGGCCGCCACCGCATGGGCGCTCATCGTCGCGGCAAAGGGATGGGTGGCGTCGACCAGATGGGTGATGCCTTCCGCGCGCAGATGCGCGACCAGTCCCGCCACCCCGCCAAAGCCGCCGACCCGCACGGGCAGGGGTTGTGCCCGCGGGCTGGCCGTGCGTCCGGCATAGCTGAAGGTCGCGCGGATGCCGCGCGCCGCCAGCAGGACCGCCAGCGCGCTTGCCTCCGTCGTGCCGCCCAGCAGCAGGATATTGGGCATGGATGACATGAATTCTCCTCCCTGGTTGACGATCGTCGGCATCGGCGAGGACGGGATGGACGGCCTATCTGCGGCAAGCCGCGCGGCACTGGCGGCGGCGGACCTGGTCATGGGGCCGGCCCGGCACCTCGCGCTGCTGGGCGGGATTAGCGCGCCAATGGTCGAATGGCCAGTGCCCTTCGCGGACGGGATCGCGCGGCTGCTGGCGCATCGTGGGCGGCCGGTGGTGGTGCTTGCGTCGGGCGACCCCTTCTGGTTCGGCGCGGGCAGCAGCATCGCGCGCCATCTGGCGGCGCATGAATGGTGCGCGCATCCCGCGCCCTCCACCTTCGGGCTGGCGGCGGCGCGGCTGGGCTGGGCGATACAGGATGTCGCGTGCCTGGGCCTGCATGCCGCGCCGCTGGATCGGTTGCGTCCGCACCTCGCGCCGGGCGCGCGGGCGCTGGTGCTGCTGCGCGACGGGGCGGCGGTGGCGGGGCTTGGCGCCTGGTTGTCGGCCAGGGGATTTGGCGCGTCGCGCCTGCATGTGCTGGAAAGCCTCGGCGGCCCGCGCGAACGGATCCGGTCGATCGAGGCGGGGGCGACGATACCGGCCGACATCGTTCATCCCGTGGCGGTCGGGCTGGAGGTCGCCGGTGACGGCCCTGTCCTGACGGTCGCCAGTGGTCGACCCGACGCGCTGTTCGACCATGACGGACAGATCACCAAGGCGCCGGTGCGCGCCCTGACCCTGTCGGCGCTGGCGCCCCGGCCGGGGGACTATCTGTGGGACATTGGCGCCGGGTCGGGATCGATCGCGATCGAATGGCTGCTGGCTCATCCGGCCAATCGCGCCTGCGCGGTGGAGGCCGATCCGGCCCGTGCGGATCGCGCCCGCGCCAATGCCCGTGCGCTGGGCGTGGATCGGCTGGAGCTGATGATCGGTCGATCGCCGGACGTGCTGCCTGATGGTCCGATGCCGCAGGCGGTCTTCATCGGTGGCGGTCTGTCGCAGGCGCTGCTGGAACGGCTGGAGGCGCTGCTGCCACCCGGCACGCGGCTGGTGGCCAATGCCGTGACATTGGAGTCGGAGGCGCTGCTGGCGCTCTGGCACGTGCGGCGGGGCGGCAGCCTGCTGCGCATCGAACTGGCCGACGCCGCGCCGCTCGGCAATCGCCATGGCTGGCGGTCGCGCTATCCGGTGGTGCAGTGGAGCGTCACGCTATGATCGTCGCAGGCTTCGGCTTCCGTGCCGGCGCGACCACCGCGTCCCTGCGCGCGGCGCTGGCGGCGGCCGGTGACGGACGGGATGTCACCCATCTCGCCACGCTGGCGGACAAGGCTGAGGGACTGGCGGAACTCGCCGCCCAACTGGCCCTGCCGCTCATCCCGATTGCGGCCGATCGCCTCGCGTCCCTGCCCACCATCACCCGCTCGCCGGTCTCTCTGGCCGCGCGCGGCACCGGCAGCGTCGCCGAGGCCTGCGCCCTGGCCGGCGCGGGGGAAGGCGCCCGCCTGCGCGCCGCCCGCAGCCTTTCCCCCGATCGCATGGCGACCTGCGCCATCGCTCAAGGAGCATCATCATGACCGTCCATTTCATCGGCGCTGGCCCCGGCGCGCCCGACCTGCTGACCCTGCGCGGCCGCGATCTGATCGCGGCCAGCCCGATATGCCTCTATGCCGGATCGCTGGTCCGGGCGGAGGTGCTGGGTCATTGTCCGCCGGGCGCGCGCATCGTCAACACCGCGTCCATGGACCTAGACGCCATCATGGCGGAGATCGCCGCCGCCCACGCCGCCGGGCAGGATGTGGCGCGGCTCCATTCCGGCGACCTGTCGGTCTGGTCGGCCATGGGCGAGCAGATTCGCCGCCTCCGGGCGCTGGACATCCCCTTCACCGTGACGCCCGGCGTGCCGGCCTTCGCTGCGGCGGCCGCCGCGCTGGAGGTGGAACTGACGCTGCCTGAACTGGCCCAGTCGCTCGTCCTCACGCGCACGCCGGGGCGCGCCAGCACCATGCCGCCGGCCGAGAGCCTGACCAATTTCGCGGTGACGGGCGCGACCCTGGCGATCCATCTGTCGATCCACAATCTGGCGCAGGTGGTGGCCGATCTCATGCCGGCCTATGGGCAATCCTGCCCGGTCGCGGTCGTGTGGCGGGCAAGCTGGCCCGACCAGCGGATCGTGCGGGCGACCCTCTCGTCGATCGAGGCGGCGGTCGCGGGCAGCATGGAGCGCACCGCCATCATCCTGGTCGGCCCGGCGCTGGATGCGGCGGATTTTGCCGAAAGCAGCCTCTACGCGCAGGGCTATGACCGGCGTTTCCGGCCCCAGCATGCCGGATCGCGCTACGCCGGGTCGTCCGAGTGACGGTGCCGGGCCTGCTCGTTTCGGCGCCCGCATCGGGCACCGGCAAGACGACCGTCACGCTCGGCCTGCTCCGCGCGCTGCGCGACGCGGGCGTGACGGTGCAGCCGTTCAAATGCGGGCCGGACTATATCGACCCGGCCTTCCATCGCGCCGCCTGTGGCCGGCCGTCCTTCAACCTGGACAGCTGGGCGATGGACGGCGCGCTGCTGGACCGTGTGGCGGCCGAGGCCGGGGATGCCGACATGATCGTGGCCGAAGGGGCGATGGGCCTGTTCGACGGGGTGGCGGGTCGGGGTGCGGCCGGCCATGGCACCGCCGCCGACGTGGCGCGCCGCATGGGCTGGCCGGTGCTGCTGGTGCTCGACATATCCGGACAGGCGCAATCCTGTGCGGCGACGGCGCTGGGCTTTGCCCGTTTCGATCCCGATGTGACGATTGCGGGCGTCATCCTCAATCGCGTGGCGAGCCCGCGCCATGAACGGCTGGCGCGCGCGGGACTGGCGGCGGCGGGCGTTGCGGTGTTCGGCGCCTTGCCCCGGCACGCGGACCTCAGCCTGCCCGAACGGCATCTGGGGTTGGTGCAGGCCGGCGAGCAGGAGGGGCTCGATCAGGCGCTGGAGCGCCATGGCGCGCTCATGCGGGAGCGGGTCGATCTCGCCGCGGTTCGGGACGCGGCCCGCTCGGACGGCGTCACGGCCGGCGGGCGTCTGCCCGATCCCCCGGCACAACGGATCGCCGTGGCGCAGGACGTGGCTTTCTCCTTCCTCTACCCGCATCTCCTCGAAGGCTGGCGACAGGGCGGGGCGCAGATCATGCCCTTCTCCCCGCTGGCCGATGAGGCGCCAGCGGAGGATGCCGACCTGATCTGGCTGCCCGGCGGTTATCCCGAACTGCACGCCGGGACCATCGCCGGCGCGCAGCACTTCCTGACGGGCCTGCGCCGCCATGCCGAGGATCGGCCGGTCCATGGCGAATGCGGCGGCTATATGGTGCTGGGCGATGCGCTGATCGACCGGGACGGCACCGCCCATCGCATGGCCGGGCTGCTCGGCCTTGTCACCAGCCATGCGGATCGCCGCCTGCATCTGGGCTATCGGCGGGCGGAGCTGCTGGCGCCTGTCGCGGGGCTGCGCGCCGGCACCATGCTGCGCGGCCATGAGTTCCATTATTCTACCATCCTGGGCCAAGATGACGCGCCGCTGATGCGGGTGACCGATGCCGATGGTGCGGCGGTCGCGGAAACCGGCTCGCGGCGCGGCTGGGCCAGCGGTTCCTTCTTCCACATGATTGCGAGCGCATGATGATCGACCTGCATCTGATCGGCATCGGCACCGGCAATCCCGATCATCTGACGGCCCAGGCGGTGCGGGCGATGAACAGCGCCGACCTCATCCTGCTGCCGCGCAAGAGCCGTGCCAAGTCTGACCTTGTCGACCTGCGCCGCACCATCTGCGCGGCCGTGCTGACGCGGGCGGTGCGCGTGGTGGAGTTCGACCTGCCCGTGCGCGATGCGCGCGGCGACTATATGGGCGGCGTCCATGACTGGCACGATGCCATCACCCAGGCCTGGGCCGGACAGATCGCGCGCCACCTGCCCGATGGCGGTCGCCTTGCCCTGCTGGTCTGGGGCGATCCCTCCCTTTATGACAGCAGCCTGCGGATCGCCGACCGGCTGGCGGAGAGAGGGCTGGCGATCCGGGTAAGCGTCGTGCCGGGCATCACCAGCCTGCAGGCGCTGACCGCCGCCCACGCCATCCCGCTCAACCGGCTCGGCGCGCCGGTCGTCATCACCACCGGGCGCCGGCTGCGCGACGATGGCTGGCCGGCCGACGGCGACAGCGTCGCCGTGATGCTGGATCAGGGCTGCGCCTTCGACACGCTCGATCCCGTCGGCATCCATATCTGGTGGGGGGCCTATCTCGGCATGGAGCATCAACTCCTGGTCGAAGGGCCGCTGGCGGTCGTGCGGGACAGGATCGCGGGGCTCCGCGTGCAGGAACGGACCCGGCATGGCTGGATCATGGACATCTATCTGATGCGCAGGGGGGCATGATCCTGGCGGCGGCGCGATGCGCGAAAGCGGGCCGGTGCTGCTAAATTCCGCGCTCCCCGCTTGTCGAAAGGGGCTGGTTTCCAGCGCCATCCGGCAATAATTTGACCTGCAATTGCCGGGAGAGGATTGCCTTGCCAGAGTTGAGCGCCGCCAGGAAGCGGGTGCGCCATGCAGAGCCGCCGATGGTGCGGCTCGTCCGTGCCGCCGAAACATTGTTCGCGGCGCGCGGCATCGATGCCGTGTCGATGCGCGAGATTGCCACGGCCGCCCGCTGTGGCGACACCAATGCCGTCACCTATTATTTCGGGTCGAAGGATGGGCTGCTCGCCGCCGTCTTCGGCGCTCGCGTGGAACAGATGGATCCGGTGCGCGGCCGGATGCTGGCGCGGGCGGAAGCCAGCGGCCATCTGCGCGATCCGATGGCATTGCTGGGCATATTGCTGTTGCCGCAGCTCGACCTGAAGGATGAGGCCGGATCCCATCCCTATGCCCATTTCCTGCTGCATTTCGCGACCCAATATTGGTCGCTGACCTCCAGCCTGTTCGCGGCGGTCGAGGACAGGGCACAGAACCTGTTCCGGGTGATCGGCCATCTGCGCGCGCTGATGGAGGGGGTGCATCCCGACGTCGCGCGCAACCGTATCCTGCTGTGCAACATGATGCTGCAGAGCCTGCTGGTTCGCTGGGACCATATGCCGCCCGAGGATCGCACCGTGCCGCTGGAGGCGCATGTTCGCGACGTGATGATGAGCGCGCGCGCCAGCCTGCTGGCCCCGCCGGGCGACGCCGAACTGCCGGTGTCGGTGGAGGCCTGGCTGGCGCGCTATTGCTAGAGCATTTTGAAGTCAGCTGGCACAGTTGACGGCTGGCAATATGCGGAAAGCAAAGGGCCCCTAGGGCAGGCTGATATCCACCTGCTCGATCGTCCCGGTGAAGTGGCTGCTGGCCACATCATAGGCCGGATCGACCGGGCTGACACTGTCCTGGCCGACCTCGAAATCCTCGGTATGCGACACGACGAGCGCGAAGGTGCGGTCGATCCGGCCGCGCGCGACCTCCTTTCCATCCACCAGCAGCGTGGCGGTGGCGCCGCTGGTCGGCGCTTCCCGGTCCATGACAAAGTGCAGGCCGATATCGTGCCGCCCCGCCGTCAGGGGCGCGGTGCCGGCAATCCGGCTCATATGGGCCGGGGTCAGATTATAGGTGAAGCTGGGCCGCCCCTTGTCCAGGAACAGGCTGTAGCCGCCGAAACGGCCGCCATGCACGGCGATGACGCCCCGGCCGCCATCGGCCGGCACGCTCACCTGCGCGCGGATGGTGAAGGAATGGCTAACCAATCCCGGCGCCGCGCTTTCCGGAATGGGACCGATCGGGCCATGATAGGTGAACAGGACACGCCCGGCATTATGGTCAGGTCGGCCCTTCTGCCCGCCTTCGCTGCCATGGATCGGCAGGATGCCGGCGGTCGCCGCTTCGGCCCAGAACAGATCCTTGAGCGCGGCAAGTTTTTGCGGATTGGCAGCGGCCAGATCATGCGCTTCGCTGAAGTCCGAGCGGGTATCATATAGCTGCCAGACGCGCTGGTCGATCGGCACGGGCGGCGGCGGCGTGCGTTCCCACGGCGTCACCATCGGCGCGGTCGCAGCCACCCAGCCATCCTTGTAGACGCTCAGATTCTGCGCCATCGCGAACACCTGGGTCGTGCGGTGCGAGGGGGCGTCCTTGGCGGCGAAGCTGTAACCCATGCTGATCCCGGTGATGGGCTTTTGCGGTATGCCGTCCAGTATCTCGGGCGCCTTCACCCCCGCAGCCTCCAGCACGGTCGGCATGATGTCGCTGACATGGTGGAACTGGCTGCGCAGCCCGCCCGGATCCTGGATATGGCGCGGCCAGGACATGACCATGCCGTTGCGTGTGCCGCCGAAATGAGAGCCATAGCGCTTGGCCCAGGGGAAGGGAGCGTTGAGCGCCCAGCCCCATCCGCCGGGGATCAGATTATAGGCATGTCGCGTGCCGATATCGTCGATATGGGCAAGGGCATAATCAGGATTTTCCTTCACCCCGCTCAGCGCCGACTGCTCGAACAGCTTGCCGTCGAAACTGCCCTCGGCGCTCGCGCCATTGTCACCCTGGATATAGATGATCAGCGTGTTGTCGATCTCGCCATTGTCGCGCAGCCGCTGGATGACGCGGCCGATCTGCGCGTCGGCATAGGCGAGCGAGGCTGCATAAGCCTCCATATAGCGGGCATAGAGACGCTTCTGATCGGCGGTCAGGCTGTCCCAGCGCGGCAATGTGTCGGGCCGGGGCGCATCGTCCGCCCCCTGCGGGATCACGCCCAGCCGCTTCTGCCGGGCGACCGTTTCCGCCCGCATCGCGTCCCAGCCGGCATCGAATTTGCCGCGAAAGCGTGCCATCCAGTCGGCGGGCGGCTGGTTGGGGGCATGGGCGGTGCCGGTCGCATAATAGAGGAGAAAGGGCTTGTCCGGGGCGGCTGCATGCTGCTCGTCGATCCAGCGGATCGCATGATCGGCCAGATCATGTTCCAGATGATAGGCGGGATCGGCTGGTGCCTGCACATGCGCGGTATTTTCGACCAGATTGGGTTCGGCCATGCTGCTGTCGGCGCCCAGGAAGCCGTAGAAATATTCGAAACCCAGGCCCGTGGGCCAGCGATCGAATGGTCCGGCGCGGCTCATTTCCCATTCCGGGGTGACATGCCCCTTGCCGATCATCGCTGTATTATAGCCATTTTCCTTCAGGATCTGGGCCATGGTGCCGGCGCTTTTGGGGATCAGGCTGTTATAGCCGTCATAGCCTGTCGCCCAGTTGGCGACATAGCCCATGCCGACCGCCTGCGGATCGCGCCCGGTCAGCAGCGAGGCGCGGGTCGGCGAACAGATGGCGGTGGTGTTGAACTGGTTATAACGCAGTCCGGCCTGCGCGAGCGCGTCGAAGGTCGGCGTGGGGATCGGGCCGCCAAAGGTGCTGCTGGCACCAAAGCCGACATCGTCGGTCATGACGATCAGGATATTGGGAGCCCCGTTGGCGGCGCGGACTGGCTGAGGCCAGATGGGCGGCGAGGATTCCGCCGGCGTGCGGCCATAGATTTTCGCGGCCGAAGCATCGGAGGTCTGGGCGACGGCAGGCGCTGAGAGCGCCATGAGCAGCGCCAGGGAGGATGCCGCGCTCAAGCCCCTGCTGGACGGGCGACGGACGGGACGGGGCGAAGCATGGGGCAAGGCGACCTCCTTGGACAAAAAAGAGACGCCGGTTGCATTGGCAGCCGGCGCCCAGGGAGAGAGATACGGCGGCACCAGGCCGCCGTCCGGCTTTCAGAACTTGAAGCGGATGCCACCTGTGAATGCACGGCCCACCGTATCGTAAAGCGCGAAATTGGTGGCGATGTTGACGCCCGGAATGGTGCCGGGGATCAACGGCGGATCCTTGTCGAACAGATTGTTGACGGTGCCGAAGAATTCGACATGACCGTTGGACACGGGCAAGCGGTAGCTGAGCGTCATGTCGGTATAGCCGACCGCCCCGATCGTCTGGTCAAGGCCATTTTCCAGGCCGCCGGGGATGCCCAGCTTCACCTTGCCGATCAGCTGCTGGTTGAGGAAGACGCCGACCCGGCCAATCTCGTAATTGACGCTAAGCGTGCCACGCCAGCGCGGGCGGCCCTCCGGTGTACTGCTGATCGTGCTGATCCCGGCATATTCCAGCACGGGCGCGGTCGACGACTGCTGGGTCTGATAGGTGTCGAGATAGCTGGCATAGAGGCGCAGGCCCAGATTGCCGCCGGCCAGTTCGGTCCGGTAGGACGCGTCGAAATCTATGCCGCTGGTTTCCAGGAAGGCGATATTGGCGGGCGCCACCCGGATCTGGCTGGGGAAGGATGTCGGCGTGTCGCGGGTGACGAGCGCACATTCGGGCGCGGTGCCGCCGCTCTGGCTGCAATTGTTGACGATCTGGGTCAGGCTCAACGTGCCGATCGCATCCTTGATCTTGATCCGGTAATAATCGACCGACAGGCTGAGCCCTGGCAGGAAGGACGGCGTGATGACTGCGCCGAAGGTCAGCGTATCGGCCTTTTCCGGTTTCAGATCGGGGTTGCCGCCCGTCACCTGCGGCACATTGGCGGTGATGCCGCTGACCGGATCGACCAGCAGGCTGATCGCGCTCTGGTCGCCGGCAAACAGCTCGAACAGATTGGGTGCGCGGATATCGCGCGAGACCGACCCGCGCAGCAGCAGGTCGCTGATCGGTTTCCAGGTGGCGCCCAGCTTCCAGGTCTTGACCGATCCCGACGTGCTGTAATCGGTGTAACGGCCGGCCGCATTCAGGCTCAGTTCCTGCGCAAAGGGCTGGTCCTTGAGCAATGGCACCGCCAGTTCGCCGAACACTTCCTTGACGCTCAGGTCGCCCGACGCCTCGCCGACATTGGTCAGCCAATAATGATAAACCGACGAAGGCACGCCGCGCAGGCCGGCGAAATAGGCGCTGCGTTCCGCTGTCGTGTCTAGATCGGCGGGGTTGGCATTGCTGGTCAGGCGCAGGCTCTGGCGGCGATATTCCGCACCCAGCGCGACGTCGACCGGACCGGCGGGCAGGTCGAACAGGGCGCCCTGGATGCTGGCCGACATGGCGTTCTGCCAGATGCGGGCGCGGTAACGCGACGTACCCACGACATAGTCATAGCCAGGCTGACTGGCATAGGCGTCGCCGGTGGCCAGCAGATTGAAAGGCTGGCAGTTGGCGTAGCGGGCAGCGATCGTCGGATCGGCGCTCAGGCTGGCCCGGCAGATGGTCTGGCCGCTGCCATTGCGCACGGCATCGGTCGCGGCATAGAAATGCTGCCAATCCCAGACGCCTTCCTGTGCGACCGAGAAATTGGAGTCGCCATGGTTGAAGGCGACATTCCATTTCCATTTGTCCGCCAGCGTCCCTTCGAACCCGGCATTGACCATCCAGTAATCGGTGCGTTCCGTCGTGTGGGGGCGCGGCGAATTGGCGCCATAGCGGGCGAGGGTGATCGACTGGCTGGTCGGGGTGAAGGCGGCCTGAAGTTCGGCCGGCAGATAGGGATTGCCGCTGTAGAGCGTGGCGGCCGTTGGCGGCACCAGGCTGTTGGCCAGCGAGGTGTAGGACAGGTCGCTGCGCGAGAAGCTGCCCTGGACATAGCCGGTCACGTCCGGCGTGAAGTCCCAGCTCGCCCTGCCAAAGGCCTGATAGGTGTGCAGCGGGGCGACCGCCTGGGTATCGGGCGAGATCGCATACCCGTCTCCCCCGACAAAATAGCCCGGCGATCCGGTTGCCGTGCCGTTGCTGAACGGCACCAGCGCGCCATTGGCGTCGAACCGGTAATTGGTGAACGGCCCTGACGTGATCTTACCATATTCCGATGCGGCGCTCAGCGTCACGCCGGATGCGATCATATAGGGATTGAGCGTGCCGCCGGGCGAACAGGCGGTGGGATCGGCCGCAGCATTGGGATTGGTGCAGCCGACAGTGCTGCCGACATAGCTGTAGGCGCCGCGCCCCAGCTTGCGGTCGCTGCGCAGCATGCCGTCATTTCGGAATGTCTCGGCACTCAGCAACAAATGGCCGCGATCGCCACCGAAGTCGAAGCCGCCGGCGATGCCGAAGCGATAGCCCTGATTGTCGCCGCGCTGCGAGGTAGACCCCTGGGCAACGCCGGTCAGGCCGGTAAATTTCTTGTCGAGCACGAAGTTCACCACGCCCGAGACCGCGTCGGAGCCATAGGCCGCCGACGCGCCGCCCGTTACCACGTCCACCCGCTTGATCAGCAGGTTTGGAATGACATTGACATCGACCGTGCCGAGATAGGTGGTCGGCGCCACCCGCTGGCCATCGAACAGGATCAGCGTGCGCAACGGCCCGACGCCGCGCAGGTTCAGCACATTGCCGTGCGCCGCGGTATTGGCGAAGTTCATCGAACTGCGCGACGGGCTGGACGAGTTCTGGAACTGCGGCAGCTTGTTGAGCGCGTCGGGAATGTTGGATGGGGTCGCCTTTACCAGCTCTTCGGTCGATGCGACGGTCACCGGCGTCGGCGCGGTATAGCCATCGCGCACGATGCGGGTTCCGGTGACGACGATATCCTGGGCTGATGCCTGTCCGCTCTGGGCGTCCGTCGGCGGCGTGGCCTCCTGGGCGGCGGCCGCGCTGGCCATCGTGAACAGGGCGGTACCCGTCAGGAATAATGAAGACGCTCGTCCTCGCATTGCACTTCTCACCATCCTCTCGGCTTATTTTTATCCGACAGTGCAATTTTGATATTAACGCAGTTGATTGAAGTCAACGCAAATATGCGTGGAGGGTCATATTTTCGGATGGCGAGCGGTCTGGGCAGGGGGCGTGCGCATCACTGAGCCGCAACGCCGGGTTGCGACGGCGAGGCTTTGATGGGCGAAGAGGGGTAAAAGGGGAGCGGCTTTGTGCCTGCGTGATGCAGCACAGCCGCATCCATTCGCGCGCGCCGGGATGCAGCACCTGCACCCCGGCGCGCGCTCCTTGTCAGAACGCGGTCTTCTCTTCCAGATGCCCTTCCACGTCAGCACGACTGATCCAAAGGGTGCGGAACTTCTTGTCGGCCAGCAATTGCAACTGGTCGCTATTGTGCCGGGAACCGGGCTGGCTGCTATTGCCATAGCTCATCAGGCCGACGGCCTTCATCGGCGTGCCGAATTCGACCATGGAAACCCATGTCTCGCCATG